>NZ_BPET01000016.1 GCF_019654915.1 Shewanella sp. MBTL60-007
CACCTAGCACCTAGCACCTAGCACCTAGCACCTAGCACCTAGCACCTAGCACCTAGCACCTAGCACCTAGCACCTAGCACCTATGTTAGTTCCTTAGCTGCTTGCTGCATTCTTATCCATATGGATTATTTAACGATAATATTGATTTACTTTTCCTAGCCTTATCGTATTTTACTCAGGTTTAGCTATAGTTTTTACACTTGACCGTCTCTTTTAACAAACCAAGATTTCGATTGAAATGATTAGATAAGGATTAAAGGTATGCTTGAGCAGATCACTGCGATGCTTGCTTTGCTAGGTGTTTTATCATTGTTTTGTCAGTGGATAGGCTGGAAACTTCGACTTCCTGCAATTTTACCATTACTCCTGTGTGGTCTATTGCTCGGACCAGGGCTTGGCTTCCTTAAGCCCGATGTGATTTTTGGTGATCTGCTGTTTCCGATTATTTCACTCGGTGTCGCGGTTATTCTATTTGAAGGAGCGTTAACCCTTAACTTCAAAGAGATTAAAGAGCATGGTGTCATGGTAACTCGATTGGTGACATTAGGCACTGTGATTACCTGGGCCTGTATTGCTGTAGGTACCTTTTATCTACTCGACTTTGAATGGTCTATGGCGTTGCTATTTGGTGCGCTGGTGGTTGTGACGGGGCCAACGGTAATCGTGCCCATGCTTCGAAGTGTCAGGCCTAAAACTGAGCTTGCCAGTATTTTGCGCTGGGAGGGCATTGTTATCGACCCTATTGGTGCGCTACTTGCGGTATTAGTATTTGAGTATATCGCGGTGGCTGCGGATCCTACTACCCATGTTTTGCATGCTCTGAGTGCCATGCTGGCTGTAGGTCTAGGTTTTGGTGTGATAAGTGGCTACTTAGTAGGCCTCGTTCTGCGCAACAACCTACTGCCCCATTATCTTCGTAACACCGCTGTACTGACCATAATGCTAGCCGTGTTTGTTGGCTCAAATCTATTACAGGAAGAGGCGGGTTTGCTCTCTGTGACCGTGATGGGCATTTGGCTGGCGAATATGAAGGGCGTCGACATTGCCGATATTCTCGAATTTAAAGAAACCCTTACTGTGCTGCTGATCTCTGCACTGTTCATCTTGCTGGCAGCGCGCCTCAATGCCGACGCCTTGTTAAGTCTAGGCTGGGAAGGCTTAGCACTGTTAGCCGTGGTTATGCTGATCGCAAGGCCATTAAGTATCTGGTGCTGTGGTGTCGGAACCTCATTATCTAATGGCGATAAATGGTTTTTAAGCTGGGTCGCACCCCGAGGTATCGTCGCCGCAGCTGTGTCATCCTTATTTGCCATAAAACTTGAAGCGCTTGGTATTAAAGGCGCCGAGCTTATCGTGCCTTTGGTATTTTTGATTATTATCGGTACCGTGGTGATCCAGAGCCTAACAGCAGGCAGTTGGGCTAAGGTGCTCGGCGTTACCGCAGACTCCTCCCAAGGTCTGCTAATTTTCGGGGCCTCGAAGTTTTCACGCGCACTGGCAAAAACACTGCAAAGCAAAGGTGTGACAGTGCTGCTGGCAGACAATAACTGGGACAATATTCGTCTCGCTCGTATGGATAATATCCCCGTGTATTTTGGTAACCCAGCATCCGAACATGCTGAAAACCATATGGATATGGCGGGAATTGGCCGAGTCCTAGTGATGTCTCCGTACCGTCAACTTAATCCCTTAGTGAACTTCTATTTTCAAGATGTTTTTGGTGAAGAAAAGGTCTATGGCCTTAATAATGGCGATACGTCCAGCGCACGCCACCAACTTTCTGAGTCCTATATGAAGCGCTTGTGTCTATTTGGTGACGCGATCTCATACTCAAAGCTCGCCAGTTTAATGGCCAAAGGTGCCACGATAAAGAGCACCCGTCTGACAGAAAGCTTCAATTACGGCATGTTTATGGAACAGTATTCTCAAGCAGCGATTCCGCTTATTTACCTGCAAGAGGGTAAGGTGAGGGTGATTAGGGGGCAAATGGAGAGTGAGTTACCTGTAGGTGTTGAGCTGATCAGTTTAATTCCGGCCGATGCAATTAAATTGGGTGACAGCAGTGATACGGTAGCCGAAGCGCTAATTGACTCGTGAGGTTGCTAGCAAAGTAGCGATATTTGACCTCCATGGATGGAGGTTATGTTAAATCAACATGGAGTTTTAGTGGCCGTAAAAGTGCATTAGCTTGCTATGAGCTAAACCGTATCTACAATTGATATAGAGCATAACATTATAGTTTCCAGTTGATTACAATGGTTGCCAAATTGTTTTGAATAATGTTGGCATCGAGCTACATAGTTGAATTCAAATGTAGGTACAATGATTAAAGAAAAATCCGAAATCGAAAAGCTAATAGCAGAAAATGAACGTTTAAAAGATGAAAATAAACGTCTTAATTTTATTTTGGATCATATTGGAGCCTGTGTATACACGAATGATACTGATGGGCGATATACCTATGCAAATCATCAGACATGCCAAGTTTTTGGTTACCCAGCAGAAGAGGTTATTGGAGAAACTGATGAAAAGTTCTTCGATCTTAAGGCCTGCGATGAGTTACGCCAAAATGATTTAATTGTCTTACAGACTGGTAAACGTATTGAAAGTGAAGAAAAATCAGTCATTGAAGGCTCTGAAGAAGAGCGCACCTACTGGTCTGTAAAATTACCAATATATGATGAAAATGGTGATATTACGGCCTTATGTGGGATCTCCTCTGACATTACTGAAAATGTTCAGATGAGAAAGGAAATGGAAGAGAAAGAAGAACTCCTTAGCCTTGTGCTAGAAAATATCCCTTCCTGCGTATATATGAAGGACGCACAAGGAAGGTATCAATATATCAATTCCAATGCTGCTTCATTGCTGGGGATAAACGCTGACGACATTGTCGGTAAAAGCGATAAAGAGATAACACTTTCATATATTTCAGATGAGACCATCCGGCTCGACTCCCAAGTGTTGCGAACTGGAGAAAAGATGATAAGCGAAGAGAGTGCCACCGGAGCCCATGGCGAAAAAGTTCATTTTTGGGTTGCTAGGGCACCCTTTAAAGTCAATAACAAAGTTTCTGGTTTAATTAACATCTTTACCGACATCTCAGAGGTTGTATCTCTTAAGAATAAGTTTTTCGAACAAGCACGCACTGACCAATTAACGGGAGTGTTATCTCGTCGATTCTTACTCGACCTCGCACAAGCGCAGTTAAAACAGGTTCATCGAAGTGCGTTACAAATGGCTATTATGGTGATTGATATTGACTATTTTAAGGGAGTAAATGATACCTATGGTCACGTCTTTGGCGATCTTTTACTTCAAGCTTCCGCCAAATCGATGAGCCTAGTGTTACGAGAGAGTGATTTGCTGGGACGGATCGGCGGGGACGAATTTGTGATAGTCCTTAACGGTATTACTGAGGAGGGGATAGGGATTGTTGCAGAGCGATTGCAAGAAGTGATGTCCAAGACTTATCTTAAAGCCTCAGACGGAAAAAGCATACGCGTCTCGGTCAGTGTTGGTATTTCTCTGTCATCGCCTGATTGCACGCTAGACTCGATGATAGAAAAAGCTGACATTGCTCTGTATCAAGCAAAAACAAGCGGTCGCGGATGCTGGCGCTTAGCTAACTAAGCACTAAATATAAGCACTAAATATAAGCACTAAATATAAGCACTAAATATAAGCACTAAATATAAGCACTAAATGATGCGTTGAAGACAAGCATTGCACTGCTACATTCGTCCCAAGAATCGTGAGGCATGTTTGCCAAGTAGCAGGGGAAATATGGCGGTGAGCTCAAGTGTACCTTAGTAGGAGAGTTGCTCCTTTGATTTAGGCAGGGAAACTTCGAATCCCTGTTACTCCCACAGTTGACAGGCCTCCTTAGTTTATTAAGTCTGGTTGAAATTCAAAAGTCCTTATTTCGCCTTCCCAGCATCATTGCGCCACGAGTTGTGCTCCTAGCCATTACACAGCCCTTGGATGGTCGAAAAACCAACGAACAGGTTCGTTTATTTGTAAAACCTAAATAAGTTTGTCCGAAATCACATTTATCGCCAGATCTCTCCCCTATACTGCGCGGCCTTTATTAGGTTCTGCTAGTTTTTCATTCACTCTTTGTGGGTAAACTCCCTATCTTATGTCGTTTGTGTAGTTGAGGTTGATATTTTCGGCGGCTGCGTGGTGTGACTTAGGTATGAAAACAGAACCCTTAAAAGGTCATATAAGAACCGTCTAAGGAGATGTCCATAATGGACTCTGTAATTAACAAAACTGAAAACACCTCGGCACAACTGAAGGTAAAATCAAGCTGGAGCAAGAGTGATACTCTGTGGGTATTAGGGCTCTATGGTACAGCCGTTGGGGCTGGTACACTTTTTCTGCCGATTAATGCAGCCCAAGGTGGCTTAATCCCCCTCATCACCATGGCACTGCTAGCACTGCCAATGACTTTCTTCGCTCACCGTGGATTAACACGCTTTGTGCTTTCGGGTTCAAATCCTGAGGGTGGGATCACCGAAGTGGTAGAGGAGCATTTTGGCGTAGGTATGGGCAAGGTGATCACCTTACTTTATTTCTTCGCTATCTACCCAATTTTGCTGGTTTACAGTGTTGCACTAACCAATACTGTCGAAAGTTTTATGCAACATCAGCTAAGTATTACTCCGCCTAACCGTGCAACATTGGCTCTGATCTTGATTATTGGCTTGATTGCAGTGGTTCGGTTAGGAGAACAGTTAATTATCAAGGCGATGAGTTTGCTGGTTTTCCCATTCGTTGCCGTCCTTTTGCTGCTGTCATTTTACCTAATCCCTTACTGGAACACGTCAATATTTAGCAATGTGATACCAGCTGAAGGTGGTGTCAGCACCATCTTAATGGCATTGTGGTTAATACTGCCGGTGATGGTTTTTTCGTTTAACCACTCTCCGGTTATTTCCTCTTTTGCAGTAGACCGTAGGAAACTTCACGGTGCAAAAGCCGAGAAGCAGTGTTCACGGATCTTAGCTTTTAGCCATATTTTGATGGTTGTCACTGTGATGTTTTTCGTGTTCAGTTGTGTGTTCAGCCTTTCTCCTGCCAATTTAGCGGAGGCGAAAGCGCAAAATGTGTCGATATTAACCTATCTGGCCAACCATTTTGATACGCCTATCATCGCCTATGTGGCGCCAATTGTTGCGATAATCGCCATCACTAAGTCATTCTTTGGTCATTATATCGGTGCTAGTGAAGGTTTTAATGGTTTAATCATTAAGGCTGCACGTGGCAAGGGCAAAGAGGTTAACCCTGTCATTCTTAACCGCATTACCACAGTGTTTATGCTGCTAACTACTTGGGCGGTAGCCACAATCAATCCGAATATTTTGGGAATGATTGAGAGTCTTGGCGGTCCAATCATCGCACTTTTGCTGTTTATCATGCCGATGTACGCCATCCTGAAAGTGCCTTCGATGAAGCAATACTCAGGCACCATAAGCAATGTTTTTGTGGTGATTATCGGATTAGTCTCAATCTCTGCAATCTTCTATTCATTGGTGCAGTAAAATGAGAAAGAGGGCAAGAACTATGGTTTTTGCTCTCTTTATCGGCAATACGCTTTATTGAAAGTACACCTTTCGACAGTGCTCCTCATAAATAGTACTGTCCCTCAACCTCTCTGATACAGCCTCACCGGATTTTAACCTCTCTTTTGTTATTTATTCTTTATTCGCGCACTCTGTTGTCACTCTTTGGCTCATCGGCCACTCTGTTCGTTTTAAACTCAATTTTTATTAGCATCCTAGAGCTGAGCTTTATGTTCGGATTAATAATGGCAGGTTATTGATTTTTCACAGTATATTGGGCAGTTGCTTCATTTGTGGAGGCGTCACGATGTTGAGCCACTCCCAGTTTTGGTTTAGCACATGTCGGTAGAAAAACTGTAAACCATTACGCTCAAGCTTAACCTTGCCCCATGAGTGTGACGCTATCAGTTGAGTGACGTAGCGCTTCAAATCATCGCTTGTGAGGTTGTCGCGGCAACAGTCAAAATAGGCAGCAATACGTCTAACAGCTCGGTTACCTGCATTGATGATGGCGGGTCGTTTGCCTTGCAGTGGTAAGTTGGTAAGATGTTGTTCATAAAGAGAATCAAAGCGTTGTTGTTTGAATGTGTTCATGAGGATACTCCTAGATTTGCGACCAAGGCTCGCTGCCTCTAGATAGTATTCAGGATGAGGAAGGAAAGAGGCTTGTTACCGCTTTTGCCGCACAGCGACTTCGTTCAAGAAACTGTTTAAAAGTAATCGAGCACTAAATGAATAAATGGAAAATATCATTTTTTGTAACCCTCTCACTATTGCTAGCGAGCAATCTATTCTGGTTCTACGCTGCAATAGATTCAGGAGTCACTTACACATATCAGCAAGTGAGCCTTGAAGACCTCGGCGATGCTCATAAGTTCTTAGGTGAGCTAGTGGTCAAAGGTGGCCAAGAGTACTCACAAAAAGATATATTGCACTTTATTAGGCAGTCGTACCCCGATGCCTTTATCGTAGAAGAAGGCAATCAAATTAGGGTCAACAAAGTTACTTTCATGTTTGAAAACGGAAAATTGAGCAAGGTGTACTAGTATGGCCACTTTTAACAAAGCTAAGCAACATCGTCCGGCGGCTTCGCGGCTACATTTCGGCCGTTGCTAACGGCGTTAAGAGGGATTCGCAACACGTGGCATTTTATTATGCGTTGGTTCTGGTGTTTAGGGGGTATGCGTATTCGTCATTTTGGATTAAATTGTACGTTCAGATTTAGTGTTTCAATATATAGGTAAAAAATGAAACTAGATGCGGTGTTGTGGGACTATGATGGAACTCTTGTAAACTCAGTTCCCAAGAATATTGATATTACAAAAGCTATCTTATCCATTGTTGCACCACATTTAACTGGAGAGTTTTTGCCTAAGTATTTACGCGATGAAGAGTCGTACCATGAAGCAAACCATAGTGCTAAAAACTGGCAGGAGCTTTACGTTGACTACTATGGGTTAACACATGAGGAAATGCTGATTGCTGGGGGGATGTGGGCGGAACATCAAGAGCAGAATACAACTGAAGTAATGCTGTTTGAAGGGATCAAAGACGTAGTCACTAAGTTTTCTTATCTTCCTCACGGTATTTGCTCGCAGAACTCGCAAAACAATATTCGCCGTTTATTGGAGAGTAATGCGGTAGCCGCACCATTTAAGGCTATTGTAGGGTATGACGATGTTTCTAATGGCAATCAAAAGCCTGATGCACTTGGTGGTATTAAGTGTATTGATTCAATTTTCGGTCATACGAACAGCAAGTGTTTAATGTATATCGGAGACCATGAAGCAGACGTGAAATTTGCACGTAATCTACAAACTGCCCTTGGTGGTGAAGCTCAGGTAATTGCAGTGTCTGCAGCTTACAGTCGCTCGGCACCAGAGTCTTGGGAGTGTAAGCCGGACTATACAGCACACACCGTCAATGACCTTTTTGACATCATAGGAAAATACGCATAACAAGGCTTTAAAGTCGGACTCGTAACAGCTGCTTGGTTCTACTTCGTTTCACATTTTAGCAAGCTATTTATAACCGCTTAAAACGGCGTTATGTGAATGGAGGTCAAAATGTCTTCTGTACCAAGAAATAAGGATGAATTGGAGTTAGCAATAAACTCAATTTTCCCAAAATTGATGGCTGATTACCGTTTAATTCCAGAGTGTAAAGCTTGTAAACCTGGCGTAGAAGGGAATGTAAAAGGTACAGTCATTAGTGTAAGTGATACAGTGGCTTACTTGATTGGTTGGGGGAAACTCGTTCTTAAGTGGCATCACCTAAGATCTCAAAATCAACATGTAGATTTCCCGGAAACTGGCTATAAATGGAACCAATTAGGCTCACTCGCCGAAAGCTTCCACGAAGAGTATCGTGACTGGAAATACGATGATTTACTCATTGAACTTGAGTCTACGGTTAACGAGATACTTCTACTTATTTCAAGCTTAAGTGACCATGAGTTGTATGGTGTCGAGTGGTATGAACAATGGACTTTGGGGCGCATGATTCAGTTTAATACGTCATCCCCTATGAAAAATATGCGCACAAAAGTTCGGCGCTTCAATCGAGAGCTCACATAATAAGTTAATTAAGTGCGGGACTGCCAAAACTTGGCTCAGTTCCCGCTTCGCTACCATAGTTTAGCCAAGCATTATTAGCCACTTTTTGGGGCGTTAGGTTTTTCGGGGAATATGAATAGAATCAAAGCAATTTTAATCGCTACTCTGTTGATGCATGCAATGCTGTTTATCGCTGTAGAACATACGTTTTCTAGAGGAAGCGATTTTCAAATCATAGCGCTAATCATACTGTGGTGCATTGGCTCATTGATTGCTGCTTATCAGTTTCGAAAAGCAACTAGATCACAAAGTACAAAAACGTTTTTGGTAAAGTTGGGTAATGTCGCATTGTGGCTTATTGCACTCCTACCAATTAGTTTAGGTGCTCTTCTACTATTTCTTGCAGTGGCCCTTAATGGTGTAGATTTTAGATAAGAGGCAACCGAAAAGTGCAAATCATTCAAGTAGATTTGCTACGCTTGGCATTTTTGCTTTGAATTGGCTTTGGTATGTACGTTCTACAGCTCTTGGCAGTGAAGGGCCTATCCCTAGTTGGTTGTTATGCTGTTGAATCTTAATAGCTTTATCAATATATACTATGAGCTTTTCGGCGCATTTATGGCTGAGGATGGTTTGCCTATCTTTACGTCCTTTACCGTCTATAACGGTCAGTGTAGTTCTCTCAATATCAATGTCTTCGACGCATAACCGAAGACATTCTGAAACTCTCAATCCGCTAGCATAGAGTAACTCTATGATTAGCCTATCGCGGCCATCAAGTTGATTTAATATCGATGAGATTTCTAATGGTGTTAATACTGTGGGCAAATGTAGTTGTTTAGTTGCATGGCAAAAATCTAAATCCCCAAGCTCATGGTGCAAATGCTTCTGACACTCTGGGTGGTGTATTTAAAGTAAAGGTGTTAACTTCGTTGTAATACAATCTGTTAACAATGCGCGTTTTCTCTGGTTTAATGAGGTAAACGCGCATACGTACTAATAAGCTGTTAGGAATACCAAATGAGTAGTGGAAGCTCGCAAGCAAATAAATTCTATGAAGAAGTTTCAGAAAGTCAAAGGCTGTGGTTCGCCGAAACTGATGATGGTGATGTTTTAGAATTTGATGTCGATGGTGATGTTTTAGAATTTGATGTCGATGGTGATAAAGTGTCTTTTCCTCTTTGGTCTTCTAAATCAAGAATTATCAGACTTAAAAAGCTTAACCCTGAATTATTAGGCGAGTACTCGCCGAGAGTAATTTCTTGGCAATTCTTTAAGGACGTTTTATCTCCTATGTTAATAGAGAATAATCGATTGATTGGCGTAAATTTCAGTGGTCAAAATATTACTGGCATTGATTTAACTGTAGAGTCATTAATCAAACAAATTGAGGCTTTTGCGTAGGGTATTTCCTAACAAGCCATTACGGTGCGGGACTTTTAACAGTTGGCCTTCCTCACTGCGTTCGTTATTTTAGCCAACAATTAAAAGCCCCTGAATGGGGCGTTATGTGTTAAAGGTTTACTTAATAATTCGATTTACAATAAACACGAAAGGAGCTCGAAATGAAAAAATTAATTTTATCGATATTTTTAATAGGAATCTGTATAAATTTAAATGCAAAGGAATTAATAAACGGAGTTACGAAATACAGTGAAAGTTCTATAAAAGAGCTAAAACTGGATTCAATGAGTGATCTTCTTGTAAATTATTTCAATGAAAATAAGTTAACACCTCAAGCAGTTAATAAAATTACATATTTGGCTGATGGTCAATTAACGCAAAAGTCTTCGGAAGAAAAAAATAGTTTACAATCGGCCGAATCTGTTGAATTACTGCTCAACAATAAAACGCTAATTGTCAATGTCATCAGTCGTAAAAACAACTAACAAGATAAATCAACAAGACAAATACTGCTTGGCTTTGTCACTACGTTTCAATTGTAGCCAAGCAAACTATTTGACCTGCTTAGGGCGTTATATGACATAAGGAGGATGTCATGAGTGAATGGCAAGTGCTTGATTTACGACACGTATCAACTGAGATTTTGCCTTTCTCTGACAGCGAATTTGATTCGATATTTTTGTGTATAGGTTTTCGGGGAATATGAATAGAATCAAAGCAATTTTAATCGCTACTTTGTTGATGCATGTAATGCTGTTTATCGCTGTAGAACATACGTTTTCTAGAGGAAGCGATTTTCAAATCATAGCGCTAATCATATTGTGGTGCATTGGCTCATTGATTGCTGCTTATCAGTTTCGAAAAGCAACTAGATCACAAAGTACAAAAACGTTTTTGGTAAAGTTGGGTAATGTCGCATTGTGGCTTATTGCACTCCTACCAATTAGTTTAGGTGCTCTTCTACTATTTCTTGCAGTGGCCCTTAATGGTGTAGATTTTAGATAAGAGGCAACCGAAAAGTGCAAATCATTCAAGTAGATTCGCTACGCTTGGCATTTTTGCTTTGAATTGGCTTTGGTATGTACGGCACAATGGTTTAGGTAGGGGGGCGTTGCTCATACCTTAATAGTGCCTTATGACAATGAGAGATCACATGGATAGATACATTGTTAAGAAGTCTGAAATTGCAGAAATGGAAGGCTTAAGTAAAACACATTATCTCAATGGCAATGCTGTTCGGCTGAACAAATCTCTTGGTGATTTAACTGGCCTTAAAGGTTTTGGCTTCCACATCATTGAAGTTCCACCCAATAAAGAATCAACAGAGTTTCACTCCCATAAATTTGAAGATGAATGTGTTTACGTATTAAGCGGTAACGCCACTGCAAAAATTGGTTCTGAAGAGTTCGAAATATCAGAAGGAGACTTCCTTGGTTACCGAGCAAACGGTTTAGCTCATACTATTTTAAATACAGGTAGTGAAATGTTACGCTGCATTGTAGTTGGTGAGCGTCTAGCTCATGATGTAGCAGATTATCCTAATTTAAATAAACGACTTTACCGTAACAAAGGCGAAAGTTGGGACTTGGTTGATATTAACAATGTTCAGCATCCTAACGCTGGAGGGAAGTCATAACAAGTGAAGGCGTTCCAGCATATCGGGTTGCAATACTTTCGCTAATGCCGATAGTCATTTCAAGAGCTTTAGCGCTAACGCATTTCTGTCCAAAAGCGAGTTGGATTATTTTGGGTGATTGCTGTTTTCGAGAGTGAAATGGGGTATACAACGCTATCTATGCAGCGAGTTTGACTCTATAGGGTTTAAGACCACTTTCTTTTTAATAGGAAAGTGGCCTTGTTGATAGGCTAACGTTATTGCTACTAAGCAGGCGATTTACAGCTTAGGGCTCCGCATTGCTGAAGGCTCTTAACTGCTGAAGGCTCCTAACCACTAACTACTCTTCATTGCTGTCGATGAGGTTGTTAATCGCTCTTGAGATCAGGTCTTTTTTCATCTGCGTGGGGGCAACTTTCTGGTTAAACCAGAAGCTCATTGGCTGGTCAAAGCCGATGCCATGCATATAGTTGTAGATTGCCTTTCGTAGCCCCTCGCCAAGCATCTCATGATCAGTATCGGTTGGGTCGGTGAACTCCACATCGTTTTCAGCGAATAAGATCTCAGGGCGCTCGGTAAGCGTGATACCAAATTTTTCAGGGTTCATGCCAACAGGGCTGTGAACCGTGGCTACAAAACGGTGCCAGTAGGCTGACTGGAAACAACCTTGCTGCATCATCTGACGCACCATCTCCAGCGAATCGACAGTTTCTTGCTCTGTCTGGGTTGGGAAACCATACATCAAATAGGCGTGAACCAATATTCCTGCATCACTAAATGCCTTGGTTACTTGAGCGACTCGCTCAACACTGACGCCTTTCTTCATCAGTTTTAATAGACGATCCGATGCCACTTCAAGGCCACCGCTAACAGCGATACAACCTGAATCCGCTAGTAATTGGCAGCGCGCTTGGCTAAAGGTTCTCTCGAAACGAATATTGCCCCACCAACTGATCACCACGTTGCGTTCAATGAGTCGTTTGGCAAGCGCAAACAGAAGCTTTGGCGGCAGCGCTTCATCGACAAAGTGGAAGCCAGTCTCGCCAGTTTCTTCGATGAGTTGCTCGATTCTATCCACTAGCGCATCAGCGCTTGCGGCGTCAAAACGGCCAATATAATCCAGACTCACATCGCAAAAACTGCACTTACGCCAATAACAGCCATGGGCTATGGTCAGTTTGTTCCAGCGTCCATCACTCCAGATGCGGTGCATCGGGTTGAGCATTTCACATAACGACAGGTATTCTCCCAATGGCAGGCCGTCATATACTGGGGCTCCAACATCGGTTTGTGGAATATCCTGCAGCGCTGTATTTTCATTGAAATGGACGTAGATCTCACCATCTTCACTGTTACTGTCACTGTCGTTTTGGGCGAGGAAATAGGTGCGTACTAGCTCATCGACCCCACGTTTACCTTCGAAGTATTCCAGCAAGGTGATAAAAGGGCGCTCGCCATCATCGAGACAGATAAAATCGACAAACTCAAACACTCTAGGGTCTTTAAGCGCACGTAGCTCGGTGTTAATAAATCCGCCGCCCATTACGATAGGGAGTTCAGGGTTTATTGCTTTACAGGTTTGCGCAATACGCAGGGCGCCTAACATATTGCCCGGGAAGGGCACGGTTAGCGCAACCACACTCGGTTGTGTCTCTTCCAGGTACTGTTCGACTAGCTGTTCTAAGATCTCAGAGCTGAAACTGGGTTCATCCATCAAGGTGTCGTAGAGGTTGTCAAAGCTCGGGTTGGCCGCCGCTAATTGTTCGCCATAACGACTCACTTCAAAGTAGGGATCGACCCCCTGAGTAATGACACTCGACAGATCGTTGATGAACAGGGTCGCTAGGTATTTGGCCTTATCTTGCACCCCTAGGTTACCAAAGGCTGCTTGCAGTACATCGCCAGATACTGCTTCCATCTGGGCAATCGCATCAAATGCTGGGCCTTCAGGTAAAAAGCGGCGGGAGTTAATACGCAGTGCTAGGCTTGGATCTTTGCCCTGCAAAAAGCGAATAGCAGGTTCTACGGCTAGGTGGTAACGGTCAAACTCTGCAAGAAAGTTAAAGATAACATCAGGCAGTTCATCATCTTCAAAGTGTTCGAAGTTTTGTTCTACATGTTGACGAATGATCTCCAGCGCTGGGGCTGTCATCATCTCTAGGAAAAGCTCAATAGCAGGATCTCGCTGAACCGCCTCATAACCTTGAGAGCGTAAAAAACCCGTTAAATACGCTGTCGCCGGGTAGGGCGTATTCAGCTGGGTCATAGGTGGGGTCATTAGAAGAACGGTCATAGCCTGCCTTTAAATAGTAATACCAAAATGCTCTGCCTGAGAATAAACGGGGCGCAAACTTAACATTGCGAAACCATTAGCGAATAAACCGTTATTGATAACAGAGCGTGGCAGCAAGCCTCTATGTCTGGATTGCTGCCAAAAATAATGGGGGATTCTAGCAAATGTACTCAGCAAAAACCCGTAAATAAGCAAACGATAGATAGGTTTATCTGTGAGCTTTGTATGTTTTGCTAGATATCAGCAAGGATAAGTGTTGTTGGGGGAGATGATCTCATATCACTCTATGGGACTTAGGTATATTGTTTCTCGCTATGATGATTTTTTTTGTCTGCACTGTGCATCAAGGTAAAGCACAAGCCGAGTCGATAAAATCAAAACAAGTATTAAAACATTAGCTTAGATAGAAAAATCAGCGACCTAAAACTTATAAATAAGATGAAGGTGATGAAGTTATCCGGGGTATTCGTCATCTTTGTATCGATAAGCAAGCGCTAGAGGCGATAGCAGTAGAAGAGCGATTAATTTTCTTCAGCTCTGGCTGGTACAAGCAGGTGTTCTTCCATAGAACAGTTTATCGCCGTCGAAGGTTACTAAGATTTTGCACCTTGAGCGTTACTATTTAACTGCAAGTCATGAGCAACAGCTGACAGCAAATAATAAAATTGGCAGTGAATTGTACGAATGAGTATTGGTGTTGAGCGCGAGTATATGGCGTCTGTTCGCAGGTTTTTCAATTAAAAAAAGAGGCCTAAGTTATCAGCTTAGGCCTCCTATCTAGCGTTTATGTCAGTCAGCTAGCGATTACGCCGCTTGCACCTCTTTTGTGTATTCGAGCGTGCGTGCCTTTAACTCTTCAGGGTCAAAATCATCGACGTTGATAGACTTCATACGGCCGATCTCGGCGCGTTCGAGTAGCGCGACCTCTTCTTCGCTTAGTACCCCTAAGGCTTTACCTTCCGCTGCGACTTTATCTAGCCACATAAAGGGGAGGCGTTTACCTGCAGCCTTGCAGACTTTGTCGTAGATAGGCTCTGATGCCAAGATATCCTTAAAGGTTTGCTCTTGAATACCCACGGCATTATGTTCACTTGGTGTCCAAAATTGGCCTTGACCTAAGCGCTCACGGCTTGCGCATGGCGTTTGCATGATTTTGGCGACCTTGTGGTCAAGCATATCACTTGGGCGCTTAAGTGGGCGACCAAATGGGAAGATAACTGCGCGAAGAGCAATACCCAGTCCCATAGGGAAGTTATCTAACAGCTCATCGAGTGAAGACTGTAGCTTATACAGTGAATCTTCAACGGCCCACTGTACTAACGGCAGATCTTCGGTGAGGCGGCCTTCATCTTCATAACGCTTTAGTGTCGCAGATGCCAAATAAAGCTGGCTGAGCAGGTCGCCTAGGCGCGCAGAGATACGCTCTTTACGCTTCAGGTTACCGCCAAGTGTTGCCATTGCTAAATCAGATAATAGGGCCAAGTTTGCACTAAAGCGGTTCATTTGCTGATAGTAACGCTTGGTCTTATCGGAATAGGGCGCGTTAGAGAAGTAGCTAGAAGTTAAGCCCATCCATAAGCTGCGCACTAGATTGCTGGTGGTAAAGCCGATATGACCAAAAATCGCGGCATCAAAGTCACGTAGACCCTTGGTTGCATCTGGATCAAATGCCGACTCCATCTCGGCTAATACATAGGGGTGGCAACGAATCGCCCCTTGACCATAGATGATCATCGAGCGAGTAAGAATGTTGGCACCCTCTACCGTAATGGCAATAGGTGCTGCTTGATAACCACGACCTAGGTAGTTATTTGGGCCTAAACACACCCCTTTGCCGCCGTGAATGTCCATTGCATCGATAACGCACTTTTGCATCCTGTCTGTCAGATGGTATTTCACTATGGCTGAGATCACCGATGGCTTTTCGCCAAGATCGATACCAGTTGTGGTGAGCGTGGTGACGGCATCCATTAGGTAGGCGTTACCACCTATGCGCGCCATTGGCTCCTCGATCCCCTCTAGCTTACCGATAGGCAGCTTAAATTGGCGACGAATGCGAGCATAGGCCCCCGTTGCAACTGCTGCAGTCTTAATGCCCCCAGCCGAGTTTGAAGGCAGGGTGATACCACGACCAACCGATAGACATTCAACTAACATTCTCCAGCCTTGGCCCGCCATCTCCGCGCCGCCAATGATGAAGCTTAGTGGTACAAACACATCCTTTCCGCGGGTTGGACCATTTTGGAACATGCAGTTGAGTGGGAAGTGTCGACGGCCTGTTTCAACGCCTTCGATGTCTGTAGGAATAAGTGCACAGGTGATCCCTAGCTCTTCTTGATTACCAAGTAGCTGGTCAGGATCGCGCAGTTTAAACGCTAGACCCAATACTGTGGCTGTCGGTGCAAGGGTAATATAACGTTTGTTCCAAGTGAGCTTCATACCCAATACTTCTTCACCTTCCCACTCTCCTTTACAGACAATGCCGTAATCGGGAATGGCACCTGCGTCACTGCCTGCTTCTGGGCTAGTGAGGGCGAAACAGGGAACTTCTAACCCCTTTGCAAGGCGTGGTAGATAATGGTCCTGCTGAGCCTGAGTACCATAATGCTGTAGCAATTCGCCTGGGCCTAATGAGTTAGGCACACCAACGGTTGAAGCCAGCTCGCTACTCAAGCCTGCAAGCTTCTGTAGTACTCGTGACTGTGCGTAGGCTGAAAATTCTAGTCCACCAAATTTCTTTTTGATGATCATCGCAAAGAAGCCATTATCTTTGAGGTATTGCCACACATCTTCAGGCAGATCGGCTAGCTCATGAGAAACTTGGTGTTGGTTTACCATGCGGCAAACTTCTTCCACTGGACCATCGAGGAAGGCTTGCTCTTCGGCACTTAGGCTGGCTTTGGGATAGTTGTGCAATTTGCTCCAATCTGGCTTGCCAGCAAATAGGTCCGCTTCCCACCATGTGGTACCCGCTTCGATAGCTTCTTTTTCTGTCGAAGACATTTCAGGCATGATCCCACGATACATTTTCAGTAATGGACGGGTGATGACATTTTGTCTGAACGAGCTGATATTAAGGGGGAGAGCAATGGCAAGAAAAACTACCCATAGTAATGGGCTTAGGCTAGCGGCGCCGGTTCCGATTGCCAATACAATCGCGGTGCCTAAGGTGGCGGTAAGCAGAGCGACTCTTAGATAAGCGAAGGCGCCTATCGTAAAAATCAACGCCAAGATCCATAGTAGGGTAGTCACTGTAATTCTCCTTTTATGTGTGACCTATAGTTAACCTAAAGGCACTTATTTTAGGGTTCACATCACAATTATAGTGTGTGGTCAGACCTGTGTCTCATAAAATCTAAACCTTAGTTAATTTTAATACAAGATTTTTTTAAACAAATGTTTAAATTTATTTCTCATTCGCTAAACATTCCACTGCAGCGTCCAAGTGGTTAGAATATAATGATATAGAAGTCGTTGATTGAACGGGATTGAGATTAATGTGCGAGTTGCTGGCCATGAGTGCCAATGTTCCGACAGATATTGTATTTAGTTTTACAGGATTAGCACAAAGAGGTGGTGTCACAGGGCCTCACGTCGATGGCTGGGGGATCACGTTTTATGAAGGTAAGGGTAACCGTACCTTTAAAGATGCACGCCCTAGCAGTGAGTCCCATGTTGCACAGCTCATTAAGTCCTATCCGATAAAGAGCGAAGTGGTCGTGAGCCATATCCGCCAAGCTAACCGTGGCTGTGTGTCATTAGAAAACACCCATCCTTTTACTCGGGAGCTTTGGGGGCAATATTGGACCTACGCTCATAATGGCCAGTTGAGCGACTATGAGCAAAAGTTTGTTTCGACACGCTTTACTGCCGTTGGGGATACCGATAGCGAGATGGCTTTCTGCTGGATCATGGACAAAGTGGTAGAGAAGTTCGGCGATAAGGCTCCCGATGATAGGTTGGCTGTGTATCACTACATTTCAACTCTGGCCGATGAAATTCGTGCCTTAGGTGTGTTCAACATGATCTTAAGTGATGGCGAACACCTCATGAGTTATTGCAGTAACAATCTTTGCTATATCACTCGCCGCGCGCCCTTTGGTAAAGCTAAGCTTATCGACACCGATGTGGTGATTGATTTCGATAAAGAGACCACCCCGAACGATGTGGTAACGGTTATCGCCACACGTCCATTGACTAATAATGAGCAGTGGAATGTGTTGACCCCTGGCGAATGGAAGTTATTTAAAAAGGGTGAGCTTATCAGTTCATCTGTCAGCTAATCTACTGCAGAATCAAAAAGCTCGCTAAGTATGCCTTAGCGAGCTTTATGTTTGTCTTACCCTAACAGCTTTGATGCAGGCTAAACGCTAACCTTCTTCATTACTGGCATCATCGATCACTTGTGCTTGCTCTGTGGTGGGTACCTTGGTTGGCGCGGCTGGTTCAAAATGATAATTGAGCAGCTTAATATCTAGCTGCTTACTGCCTTTTTCGAAATGGGTTAACCGTATTGGCAGGTAACTTAAATCCGGCGCCATCCAGAAGAATGTCTGGCGTTTTTTGCTATCGCGTACGACCTCAATCTTGACGGTTTGATAACTACCACTCTCGATATTAACCCGTTCTTTCCCCACAACCTTAAAGGCATAATCATCGACTTCGCCCTCTTTGACCATGGTGTAATGCAGCTCATCTTTATCGGCCTGCATGTCTAGCCTAAACTGAAGTTGCACCATCAATGGGTCAAATAGCTCGCTATCGTAGGGAAACTGAGCACGCTCCTCTCTATAGCGACTATGAACCACATTTTGCCCTTTAGCGAAGGCCGCTTGCTCTCTAAAGCTTGGGCCCGTTCCGGTTCGCTCGACAGAGTAGCGCATAGGTGCCAGCTGATTGTCAGCTTCTAAGGTAAAATCACTACGGATATGGCGTCTATCGGACAGCATTAGCAGACCGACATCGCTGTCGAAACGATACCGAAAGAAGTTTCCTTGGGGGGCATCGAGAATATAGCGGGCTCGGCCGAGCTCTATGCTGCCGTAATAGACTTGATATTCGGCAGTATGAGGCGTTAGTGCCGTGGTCTCTGCAAGTGTTGAACCGCTTGCAAATAACAGGCTCACGGCGAATAGAGTCGGTAAATTTTTAGGCAAATATAACTCCTTACTCGCTTTCTAATATGGCAATGAAAGCACTAACGTTGCGATATCGGGTTGCCACTCATAGTCAGACAACTTAATTTTGCCACGGTTCACTATAATTCCCTCTGCACGTAGACTCTGCATCTGCTCTATAAATGGCTGCGTATGCTCAGCAAAGGATATTTTTCCCTGACTATTGATAACTCTATGCCAAGGAAGCGCCATCTCGGGGGGCGCTGCGCGTAATGCTTTTGAGACCAAACGCGCTCGACCGGGCAGGCCTGCCAAATCAGCTACCTTACCGTAAGAATAGACCTTACCTTCAGGGATCATAGACACTATGTGCCAAATTTGCGCCATAGGTGAAAGTTTATTGCTGGTTTGCATCCAGTTTGCTTCCTTTTGTTACCGTAAATTTTAACGCCATTAAGATCAACTCATCGACCCGTTTGTATTAACTAGCCTGTATATGTCAGTAGCATCTGTTAATTTGATGGTTGAAATGCGGTTCAAGGTTAATGCGTTGTAATATAAAGTAAAAAACCTTGCTGAGTCTTGACGCTAAAGTAATAATAGCGCTTTTTTACCGGTATATATAATGTCAGTAAAGGCGTTCACTCCTTTTGTAGGCTCTCTATTATTACTCTCAGCTATCTCTACGCCTACTTATGCCAATGATTTCAGGCATATTGCCGATCCACTGAATTTAAATGATTCGCTCTATTTAGGTTTCGATGGTGATGTTTTTAAACTCGGTGGTAGTTTTGCCACGAGTCATCAAAAGTTTTCTGCTAATACTAACCTAGGCGGCGATAAATGGCATTTGGGCTACTTGTATTCAACGGATCAGGTGAATGTGAGAGCATCGGTTCAACATGGTAAAACAGATACGCCGCAGGGCAAAGCCAGCCATTATCAGTATCAGCTAGGTTTAATGACAGAGCACCAAGGTTGGTTTTCGACTCAGGTCTTTACTGAGCTGGCAGTAAATCACTTGGCGGTTAAATCCTATAAAGATAGCACTGCTGCGAATGTGAATATGACACTACTTAAGCCGATGACTGAACATTGGTATAGTGAGTTTTATGCGCAGGGCAATATGGGGATCGATGGTGTAGAGCGCTATGAAGCGAGAAGTTGGCTAGCACTGGGGTATCAGATCAATCCGCAGTGGTCTTGGGTTGTACGTTATCAGTATGATTGGGAAAAGCTTGAGCGTTTTGAAAGTGAAGACACACAATGGGTATTTGCAGTGCGCTCGCAATTTTAAATTCTCGACTCTAAGCCTTAGCTTGGTATCTAAAGACAATGCCCGTGTAACTTAGTACACGGGCATTTTTATTGTTACCGCTTTAAAACGGGGTTAGCTTGCCTGAACAAGCGTTGCTTCAGCTTCATCATCTGCTTGTGGCGTGGTTCCAAATTTATGGAACATCACTAAGCCCAACGCGGTGAGTAGACCGAATCCGCCAATGATGTACCACATCATATCTGGACGCTCTGCACCCTTGGCCACCTCAGCGTATAGGTAACCCGATAGCGGACCTGCGAGCAAAAAGCCAATTGCCGAAGAGACGAAGTAGTAACCCATAAACATGGCCTTCTTGTCATGTGGTGCAAAGCTTGCGACATACTCTTGACTCTTAGGTGAGGCGACCATCTCTCCGATAGAGAAAACCAAAATTGAGGTCAAGACCATAGCACCGCCCATGATAGCACCGTGGGCAATACCGCCAATGGCGGTGCCTAGTGCGAGAATGATGGTGCCACCCACGAGGACTGGCAGGGCTTGGAAACGCTCAACAAAACGGCTGATCATCAACTGCATCACCACAATCGATAAGAAGTTAAGGCCAATGAGGTACTCAGGGTTAATTTGGCGATATTCGCTAGCCCAAGTCTGTGCGTATTGAGCCGCAACCGCCGGCGTTTGTGCAATAGCGGCAAAGGCTTGGCTTAATTCTGCAGTCGGTACCATCACCTTAGTATGCACCAATTCAAAATAAGCTTGTTTCACATCGATTGTGCCGGCGCTGACCTCTAGGCTTAAGCGGGTTAACTCTGCCTGCAACAGGCCTAAATCGACAGGTGCAAAGAACTGCAATAAGTCAGGGTAGCCTGCTAGCATCAAGACCAGATCTGAGGTATCGACAAAGTCACGTATATAGATAGGCAAGGTAATAAAGATCTGTTGGTAGACCATCCACATGCCAGACAGAATGAGTAGATAGATCACGAAGGGTTTATTACCTAGGCTGATCTTTTGTGCATACCAAGGCGCTTGTTTCTTAGAAGAGGCGAGCTTGTTCCAGATGATATGAGCACTGAACCAAACGGCATAGATAATTAATGTGGTTTCTCCTGAGATCCATTTTGCGCCGTAAGACATCAAGATGATTAAGGTACCGAAGAATAAGATGGCAAAGCGGGCATTGCCTAATACTTCTTGGATATCTTGAAATACCGCTTTAAGAGGCTTACCTTTTTGTTGATTCTGATCTGTAGGCTCTTCATAGAAGAAGTAAGCGGGTATGAAGTTAACCGCAATCCAAAAAGCTGACATGATAAATACCCAGTCCCAGCTAATAGCCCTGACATAACCTGCGATAAAGGGGCCTAAGAAGCCGCCGATATTGACCATCATATAGAAGATCCCAAAGCCTAAACCGCGGTTGGTCTCATCTGTGGTACGCGCCACGGTGCCAGTTACGACGGGCTTAAAGCAGGCTGCACCTACCGCAACCCCCATAAAGGCGACAAAAAATCCCATAAAGCTATCAACTTGACCGAGTAGATAATAACTTGGACACATAATGGCGTAAGCAACCAGGAACATCTTCCGATAGCCATAGCGGTCGGCAAGGGCGCCTGTTAATACGGGGAATAGGTAGAGAAAGAAGGGGATCATCCCCTGAAGTAACCCACGCTCTTGCTCAGAGAAACCTAGACCACCTTGATTCTGTGGGGAGGTCATATAGAGGGAAGAGAGGGCAAAAAAACCATACCAGGCAAGGCGTTCAAAAATCTCCATGGTATTGGCAACGAAGAATGTAGGGGGCAGCGCAGTGCGTCCTGCTCGAGTCATATTATAATCCGTATATTTTATACATTTTGAGCTATGCTAACACATGTTATGAAAAAGTGGAGCTTATTGTGCAAAATAGCAGCTGGTTGGCGCAGTAAATAGAGCTGAAATATTGGCAAATAGCCCGCAGCAAGGGGAGTCAGTGGAAATATGTCGCACAGAGATGAAGGTTAAATTCCTGTTAGAGTTGCCTTTGTGCTTGATTCGGTCATAATAGCGCGAAAATTTTTAGTTTACTTTTAGTGTGATAATAATATGGCAGTGTTAGACATTTTAACGATCCCCGATGAGCGTCTAAAACGCAAAGCGGTTCCTGTAACAGATATTGAGTCTGTTCAAGGTTTTATCGATGATCTGATTGAGACTATGTATGACACCGAAGACGGTATCGGCCTAGCAGCAACTCAGGTTGGTAGCTTGCACGCTATCTTAGTTATCGATCTGTCAGATGAGCGCGATCAGCCAATGGTACTGATTAACCCTGAGATCCTTGAGTCTCGTGGTGAATACCAAGGCGAAGAGGGCTGTTTATCTATTCCTGGTTATCGCGCCAAAGTGAATCGTCACGAAGGTGTGAAGGTGACGGCACTGGATCGCCATGGTAAAGCATTTGAAATCGACACCGATGAGTTCCTAGCGATCGTGTTACAGCATGAAATGGATCACCTTAATGGTATTGTTTTTACCGATCACCTTTCGATGTTGAAGCAGCAGATAGCGTTGAAGAAAGTTAAAAAATACCGATAGCCAAAAGCGATATGGCTAGGCTTTGGTAATCAGGCTGTAACCAGTAAGCTTGTATTCTGAGCTTCGATAGAGATTCGATTAAGCGCCCCGCAATTGTGGGGCGCTTTTTTTTGCCTAAATTTTAAGAGTTTATCAATCTAAGAGGGAGCTCTTTGAGCTAGATCGCTTGCGATCTAAAGAAAGATATCTATACTGTATAAATATACAGTTAAGTTGTGAAGTACCTGTTCGCAGTTCTTATTTTACAGCACTATATTTCTATCGGTTTGGCTCCACCCTCAGTAGGTGGATAAAAGAGGCAAGATGATGAGTTACGCTAAAGTAGCCAATGATTCGCTCGCTGGCATTGGGGGAGAGTTCGAGTTAGCTGGTGGTTTAGAGAGCCAGCCAAACTCTGTTGCTGTGGAGCCAAATGCGACAGCTGCAGATCCACTTAAGTCGCTGCTCGAGCGTAAAGATTTGTGGCGAGCTGGCCTGTGGCAAGGAGAGCATCAAGCTAAGCAAGTGGGTTATCCGAGTGGTTTTGCTGAACTAGATAGGCATTTAGCCGATAGTGGCTGGCCACAGCAGGGAGTTTGTGAATTCTTATGTCATGGTACAGGTCAGGGGGAGCTGAGCATTATCTTGCCGTTGTTAAAGCGTCTAATAAACCGTACTCAAGCTAACATGATTGATAGCAGCGAGCTTGCCGACCCTCTGGTACTCATGGTAGCACCGCCTTTTGTTCCCTATCCTCGAGCATTTGAGTTACAAGGTATCGATGTTGAGCGCTTAGTTTGGGTCGATAGTCATGACAGAAAAGAGCAGCTGTGGGCGATAGAGCAAGCTCTTGGTAGTGGTACCGTCCCCTTAGTATTAGCTTGGTTAGATCATTTGTCGATCACTGAGTCGAGGCGGCTACAGCTGGCGGCAGAAAAAGGCAAAGCCTTATGTATCTTATACCTGCCGTCAAAGGTGGCTAATGACTCTCACCCAGTGACACTGCGGCTATCACTTAGACGAGAGCATTACAGTGCACACAAGGCTCAAAATCAGCCGCTTCGAGCCGTTACCTCTGTGGGGGACACGAGAGTGGATATCATTAAACGCCGTGGCGGTTGGCCTAGTGCGGAGTTTAGTTTGTCATTACTGCCAGCTCACCTAAAACAGAGCTTACTGGGCGTAGAGTCTTTCTTGGCTAATAGCTCAGGCTATGATTCGGATAAGGAGTCTGTAAGTGGTTTAGGTTCTAAGCCTAACCTAGAGGGGGCTCATGATAAAAGTGGCAGCTCGAAAGCGGTATTAACTCTTGTGACTAAGTGTTCTATTTCTGCAGATGAAGAGGCGACTTTAGCGTTGCGACCACGTCATCAACTTAATTTTAATTAAGTTTTATTCTAGGTATATAAAAATGTTATGGCTTGCAGCCTATTATCCCCAATGGGTATTTCAATACTTAAGGTATCACCATGATCTGCAGTCGGTTCAAGGCTGTTTGTTATTTGAGCCTGACAGCTTGCGGGTGCTAGCCCAAGATGAGATTGCAGAGCAAGTTGGGATCGGTAAGGGAATGAGCATTAGTACGGCTCAAAGCTTACTGCCAGATGTGGTGTTGATAGAGTTTGAGCCCGGTTTATGTCAGCAAGCATCAGACTGGTTATGCCAGTGGAGTTATGCCTTTAGTGCCCGTGTTGTGCCGCTGCATTGCGCTTTAATGCCGCCACCTTATACAACCTCAAATAGCAAGTTCGCAGTGACTGACTCTGTCAGTGATTGTTTGTTACTTGAGGTGAGCTCAATGGCGCGGATATTTGGGGGGCTCGACAGTCTTGTGGCTCAATATGCACAAAAAGCCCAGAGTTTAGGGTTAGAGTTGCAGCTTGCGATAGCCAATACTCCACTTGGGGCACAGCTACTTGCATTGCAGGCACCTAAGTACAGCCCCTTGAAGACAGAAGCACTAGATGAGCGAAATGAACAAGATCCTGCTGTTTTATGTGGTAAGAAGGAAGGAATATTAGTTAGAGATCCAGTCGTTAACCCAGCTCCTCTTAACCAAGAAAAGCTTAGCAATACTGTTATTGCTCAAACATCCTTTACCCAGACGTTAGGGATGCAGTCTCGTTATCTGCAACATGAGCAAAGCAGGCATTTACTCGCAAGTTTACCTATAAGTCGTTTACCCATTTCGGCTTATTTAATTGAAACTTTTACCAATATTGGCCTAGTTACGCTTGAAGATATCATGGCTCTACCCGATAAGGAGTTGGGGCAGCGCTTTGGTCAAGCCTTGCTGCAGATGTTAGCTAAGATCACGGGCAAGTTGCCGCAACCTATGGTGTACTTTGAACCAGCGGAGCATTACAGGCAGAAGTTGAGCCTACTATACGAAGTCGAGTCTATGCCTGGGATCATTTTTCCTTTAAGGCGGATGATCAACGAGATGGCTGATTATTTACTACTGCGGCAGTTGGCAGTGCAAACCCTAAACCTAACATTTCGTTATAGAGATTTAGAACTTGCGCCACTGCAGATAGTGATCCATTACCCTTTTGCCGAACACAGAGCCGAAGCTTTACTAAGCCTGTGTCATATGCAGTTAGCCCGCATGACCTTATATCAACCTATTGTTGAGATCATCATTAGCGCCGATAAGTTTGTGCCACTCACGCTCGGGCAAGAGGCTTGGCTTAGTGAAGGTGCCCAGTCGGGGGCACGCCAGCGTTTATTGTCACAGCTACAGGCAAGGCTAGGCAGTGATAAGATCAAGGGGCTACGTAGCGTACCGAGTCAGCTGCCAGAGCAAAGTTGGCAAAGTGTTGAGTTAACTTGTTATCCATCCATTCAAGCTAAAGCGACTGCGACAGCCGAGATGATCATTGGTGCGTGCCGACCGCTTTGGTTACTCGAACAGCCTCAAGCGCTTTCATTGGCAGAGTTTGAGTTAATTAAAGGACCAGAGCGACTTCAATCCCATTGGTGGCAAGATGAGAGTACTTGTCGAGATTACTATATTGCCAGTTATATCGATGGTGGGTTGTGTTGGGTATATCGTGATCAACAAGGTTTCTATCTGCATGGTTGGTTTGCCTGATGTACGCTGAGCTGCATGCAATTTCCAATTACAGTTTTCTGCGTGGCGCCTCCCATCCCCATGAGCTGGTAGAGCAGGCGGCAAAACTGGGCTATCAGGCTATCGCCATTACCGATGAGTGCTCCTTGGCCGGGGTTGTTAAAGCCTATGAGGCGGCAAAAGAGCACGAGATCAAGCTGCTAGTTGGCGCCGAGTTTAGGCTTGCTGAAGGCCTCTTCGTGTTATTGGCGATGAACCGTAAGGGCTATGGCCAAATTAGCCAGCTTATCAGTACGGCGCGCTGCAGAGCAGAAAAGGGCGAGTATAAGCTGGAGTTTACCGATTTGTTACTGGGGTTGGAGCAGTCGATTTTACTCTGGCAACCCTCTTCTCCAGAAGCGATTGATATCTCCAGTGGTGAACTCTCTGAGCAGTTGCAGCAATATCAAAGTCAAAACTTAGTGATTGGGCGCAAGATAAGCGATGTGTTTCAGGAGCGTTGCTACTTGCTTATGGAGCGAAACCTGCTGGCAGGCGAAGCGTTAAAAATTGAGATCTGGCGTCATCTTGCTAAGCAGCTGAATATTGAGTGTGTTGCTGCGGGGAATGTGCGTATGCATACCCAGTCGCGGCAGAAACTGCTAGACGTGCTGAGTTGCATTCGTTATGGCACAGAGCTACAGCAGGCGGGCTCGCGGCTGTTGGCAAATGCCGAAACAGCGCTAAAACCCATTGAAGCCACCATTAAACGTTATCCAAAATCTTGGATTGATAACACGTTGACCATAGCCAACCGCTGCAGCTTTAGCTTAGATGAACTTAAGTATGAATATCCTAGTGAAGTGGTGCCTAGCCATCTCAGCGCCAGTGAATATTTGGCTGAGGAGGTTTATAGGGGAGCCTTGTGGCGCTTTGGGAAAGAGATCCCAACTAAGGTCAAGGCGCAATATGAGAAAGAGCTGCAGATCATCAAAGAGATGCAGTACGAGTATTTCTTTTTAACCATCTATGACATTGTCCAGTTCGCGAAGTCTAAGGCGATTCTGCACCAAGGGCGGGGCTCTGCCGCGAACTCTGTGGTGTGTTACTGCTTGGGGATCACCGAGGTGGATCCGACTAAGGTGAATATGTTGTTTGAGCGCTTTGTGTCGAAGGAACGTAATGAGCCACCAGATATCGATGTGGACTTTGAGCACGAACGACGTGAAGAGGTGATCCAGTATATTTACGCTAAATATGGCCGTGACCGTGCAGCACTAGCCGCAACCGTGATCAGTTATCGATTTAAAAGTGCCATGGCCGATGTAGGTAAGGCGCTGGGCATCGATAAGCAACATATTGAGCATCTGCTGCACAGTATCGACAGGCGAGACACAAAATTTGATTGGTTAGCCCAGTTAGAAGCTAAGTCTTTAGTGCCTCAAGAGGGCGTTGCACGTTATTTATTGCCCTTAGTGCAGGAGATCTTGGGTTTTCCACGGCACCTGTCGCAGCATGTGGGTGGCTTTATTATCTCTGCAGGGCCTTTGAGTGAGCTAGTACCGGTGGAGAATGCGGCCATGGCAGATAGAACTGTGATCCAGTGGGACAAGGACGACTTGGAGAGCTTAGGCTTACTTAAAGTGGATGTACTGGCATTAGGTATGTTGAGCGCAATTAGAAAGTGCTTTGAATTGCTCAGCACTTCAGAGCGGGCATTTTCTATGGCCGATGTGCACTGGGAGCAAGCCGAGGTGTATCAGATGCTGCAACGGGGCGATAGCATGGGAGTCTTTCAGGTTGAGTCTCGTGCACAAACTTCGATGTTGCCTAGGCTCAAACCCCGTTGTTATTACGATCTTGTAGTACAAATCGCCATTGTAAGGCCAGGCCCTATTCAAGGTGATATGGTGCATCCCTATTTAAAGCGCCGTGATGGACTGGAAAAGATCAGTTACCCCAGCGCTGAGGTGGAGTCGGTACTTTCACGTACCATGGGAGTCCCTATTTTTCAGGAACAGGTGATTCAGTTAGCTATGGTTGCAGCGGGCTTTTCGGGGGGAGAAGCCGATCAGCTTCGTCGAGCGATGGCCAGTTGGAAGCGTTCAGGTGAGTTGCAGCAGTTTGAAGATAAACTGCTTCGTGGGATGCAAAGCCGTGGTTACTCAACGGAGTTTGCCGAGCAGATCTACAGGCAGATAAAAGGCTTTGGGGAGTATGGTTTTCCAGAGTCTCACTCGGCCAGCTTCGCTTTGCTGGCTTATGTATCGGCCTATTTAAAGTATCACTATCCTGCGGCCTTTTGCTGCGCGTTACTCAATAGCCAGCCTATGGGATTTTATAGTCCTTCGCAGCTGTTGCAAGATGTGAGGCGACATGGTGTCACTGTTTTAACTGTGTGTGTTAATCACAGTCAATGGCAACATACACTTGAGCCGACAGCTGAGGGTGTGGCTCAAATTCGTCTAGGTTTTAGGTTAGTTAAAGGTTTACATGCCAAAGAGATAAACCGTCTCATTGAACTGAGGCCTGCGACAGGGTTTAGCCAATTAGCACAGCTCTATCATCTAGGCATTGCCCGTCATGAATTAGAGACTTTAGCCAGTGCTAACGCCTTTGCATCTGTAGCTGGTCACCGGCACCAAGCGCGCTGGCAACTATCTGCTTGTGAGCCGAGTTTACCTCTGTTTGCTCAGGCTGAGAGGGAGGCTGAGCAGCTTAGCTTTGATAAGCAGCTTTTCGATACGGGCATAATTGATACAAACCAGAATGAAAAAAAACAGCATCAGTCTCAAACAGGCAGCCTGAGTAATAGTCGAAATCGTCAATATACACAGGTGCAGCTGCCTGTGCCCAGCATCGCCGAGTCGATGTTAGCCGATTATAGCTATACAGGTGTGACATTAGGTTTGCATCCGATGGCCTTACTAAGGGGGAAGCCTCATTTACGTCATTGCCTAACGGCTGAGCAACTTGAGTGTTGCCGTAGTGGGCAACTGGTGACCGTGGCTGGTCTTGTTGTGGGGAGGCAAAGGCCGGGCACTGCATCGGGGGTGACTTTTATCACCTTAGAAGATGAGACTGGCAATGTTAACCTTGTGGTGTGGAGCGCCACCGCTAGGGCGCAGCGTCAAGCCTATTTGGTATCCACTATTATGAAAGTGACGGGAATATTAGAGCGAAAGTCTGATGTTATCCATGTGGTTGCGGGGAAGCTGTATGATATCTCAGATGAACTCGCCAAGCTCAGTGTGCATTCAAGGGATTTTCACTAGTGCTCTGCATCTTTATCTGAATTGAGTATATAATCTTTGCCTTGTTAACTTTTGAGTCTATCTATTGCAAGTTATATTGTTAACCCATGAGCGGGAAGCCACTCGAGCAACCAATACCGGTAATATCGCTCTTGAGTATTTTCCCGAGTTTTGTCAAAGAATTATCTGGTCACGGGTTGCGCCATCTGAATTATTGCTCGCCAAGTTAAGTGAAAGCGGGAGTGCGCTGTTGTTTCCAAAGGAGCTTCCCAACGATGAAGCCGAACAGGGCGCAGAAAGTGGCAGTATATGTGGTAATGAATTAACTCGAGAGAGTCATGGCGATTTAGTACCGCCACCGCTGCCCAAGACGTTAATTATCTTAGATGCGACCTGGCAAGAGGCGCGTAAGATGTTACGCCAAAGCCCCTACTTGAAAACAGCAAAAAGGTTTTCCCTAGCGGAAACTCCTAAGTCTCAGTTTAGCTTACGGCGCAATCAAATAGAGGGGGGATTATGCACCCTCGAGTGTATTATTGAGCTGTTTAAACAAGCAGATATGTTTGATGAGGCGGCACGATTAACAAAAGCGTTTCAAGATTTCTGTCAGTGATTTTGCTTAATAGGCAGCGCTGTGTACACAAAAATGAATAGCCAATATAAAAAAATGCACTTAATGTGCATTTTTTTATTGGAGTATTTTTCGCGCTCGCCTATGTCCTAACGCAAAATAGCTCAAATCACCGTTAAGTAGACACATAGGAAATGACAGAACGCTCCCCCTAAAACGAACAGGTGCCAGATAGCGTGATTAAAGGGAATACGTTTAGCCACGTAAAAAATTACCCCTAGGCTGTAAAACAGACCGCCGGCAAGCAAGAGATTAAAGCCCAAGTCAGACATATTAGCGATCAGCTCTTGCATAACCGTTACGCATAACCAGCCCATCACCAAATACAGCACTAAACTAAATGCCTTAAAGCGACCAATAAATAGTGTTTTAAATAAGATCCCGCCAATTGCCAGTGACCAAATCGCCATTAACACCAGATCGGCATCACTGCTGTTTAGGGTGATCAGCATCAGGGGGGTATAAGTACCAGCAATGAGCAGATAGATAGCGCAGTGATCGGCAATCTTAAGTCGGTGCTTTAGCAAGGGAGAGGTGGCGCTATGATAAAGGGTCGAGCAGAGAAACAGTAAAATGATGCTGCAGCAATAAACAACCACACCTGTTAACTGAATAAAACTCAAGTGATCATAACCTTTTAACAGGCACAAAATCAGTCCAATGATCCCCGCAACGACACCAATACCATGACTAATGCTATTAGCCCGCTCTTCATTGACACAGTAACTTGCAGTCGTGAACTGCTTAGCTCCTTGTTGAGGAGTTTGCTTGTTTGAAACTGTCGCTTGTTCTACTGACATCGTATAAAAGACTTCTGGTTTGACCACAATTAAAAGCAGTTTAACAGTTTTGATTTGAAAAGCTACAGGTTAAGCTAACACGTGTACGCTTAATTTTACTTTTTCTTTAGAAGGTTTAGGAACCCTGAGGTAGCGAGCATTTTTAAAGTGTGGAGTCGCCTTATATTGAGGGGACTTTAAGCCCCTTTTTGTAGAGCCTTGTTGCTAATTAAGGCATAAGTTAAAAGGTATAAGAAAATAGGAACTAAACTCGCTTGAAAATAATGTTGAACCAATGTGAAGACCTTTTGTTCTAAGTTATTGCGCTATAGGGACAAGAGAAGGGATGAGCGATTGAAATTAGCTAGGCGGGAAGCAAAACAGCTTGAAAAGAAGAGTGATGACGACATCAGCCTTCCTGTCGCTATGCCAATCGCGAATAATTTTGTCGCTCAAAGGTCGAACTTGATAGAAGGTGATGTGATTACGGTCGGTTACGGGGCTCAAGTAATCGAGGTTAATGAAACCATCACTCTATTCAACAGGCTATTAGAAGGTAAAGTAGAGGCTGAGTTTGAAGATAATAATCAAGTAGCTCATTCATTCAAAAACTTACCTTTAGATAATAACTCCTCGGGCTTGAGTAATAGCCTCGCTGTGATCATATTTGTGTTGCTACTGCATTTGCTTGCAATTTTGCTGCTGAATGAGTTTTGGACTGGTGCGGTGTTGATGACAAAAGAGGTATCGCCTGTAAAAATTCACTCTTACCTCTATCAGCCGCCACAAACCGTTAGCGAATTAGAAACTGGCGCAGACGCCGCGGCTACGCGAGAGGTAACGTCTCGCACAAACTTAGACATGCCACCAGAGTTACAGGCAAAGCCCTTGAAAGAGGTTGAGGCTGAGCGGGAAGGGGCGATAAAGCCTTTAGCGAAACTTGAGCCATCAGAGAAATCTAAGCCTTTAGCGAAACTTGAGCCATCAGAGAAATATAAGTCTTTATCAGAGCTTAATCTACAAGCCCCATCGAATGTTTCAACCCTGCCTCGGGTTAGCACTGAAGAGCGTAAACACCCTAGAACGAGTGTGAGCCAATTTACTCAATCTTATTTAGAGAAACAAAAAGCCAGTCAACTCGATGCATTGATCATCGACAAAGCTGAGCAATATACCCAAAAGCGTTCTCTCAGTGAGATGGACGCTGATATGCAGGAGCTAATTTTTCCTGAGGTGGAGAAGTACAGCAAGGTGATCACCACAGATCACAGGTTAGACCCTAACCGCATCGTGAGGCACGGTGATACCTGCTATCGGATCGTAAAGGTGCCCACTCAACTCAACCCCTATGCAGAAAACATAGGTTATCCATTTAATTGCGGTGGCGATAAGATAAAAAAAGCGATTAATGATGCGATATCTGCGCGGTTGGAAAAGCGAATGTTGCCAATAAAAAAATAAAATTCAGTTGATAAATATTCATCTAAATTTTACGTATAATAGATTTATATTTTAATTTTCTTTAAATACATATGGTTATGGCTCATAGTTTTTGAATGATCCGCTGGTCCGCCTTGGTGATTTGAGTCTTGTATCCTGCAAGCTGAACGGTCTATACTGCCTGCTCATCTTGTCGGAGTGCCATATGGCTGAGACCGTTAATTCGGGATCCGTTGAACCTGATCAGGCTAGAACCTGCGAAGGAAACAAGCGAAATACTGCACAAAAAGCCTATTTTAAAGACGCTTTTGCAGTTTTCGGTAGTTACGTATCACTGGCGTTTATTCGCTAAGGGATCCGTTCAACTTTTCACATTCTCATTTCTCCTGACAAGCAACTTCATTTCTTATAAAAAGTGAGTTTGCTAATGTCAAATCGTCGCGAAACCCGAGCACAAGCTCAACAATTTATTGATAACCTAAAGCCGTTACAGCACCCAAATTCTGAGAAGGTTTACCTTGAAGGCAGTCGAGCAGATCTTAGAGTGGGCATGCGTCAAATTTACCAAACAGATACCTTGGTGGGTGGTACTGAAGACGCTCCTGTTTTTGAAGCTAATCCTCCCCTAAAAGTCTATGACTGCGCTGGAGCATACTCAGATCCCGATGCAAATATCGATGTACGCAGAGGCCTAGATAAGCTGCGTGATAACTGGATTGCAGAGCGAGATGATACCCTGCAACTTGCAGGTGCAAGTTCGGGTTTTACTCAGCAGCGTTTGGCCGATGATGGTTTAGATCATCTAAGGTTTGAGTCTCTATTACCGCCGCGCCGCGCTAAAGTCGGTAAACGAGTGACCCAACTCCATTATGCTCGTCAGGGGATCATCACCCCAGAGATGGAGTATATCGCCATCCGTGAAAATATGGCGATGGCTGAGGTACAAGATCCGCTTTTGACCCAAAAAGATAGCGGTGAAAGCTTTGGTGCGGTTATTGGAGAACCGATCACACCAGAGTTTGTTAGACAAGAGGTCGCCCGCGGCCGCGCGATTATCCCACTCAATATCAACCACCCTGAAGCCGAGCCTATGATTATCGGGCGTAACTTCCTAGTCAAAGTGAATGCCAATATTGGTAATTCGGCGGTGACTTCATCCATTGAAGAGGAGGTTGAGAAGCTGGTTTGGTCCACTCGCTGGGGCGCCGACACCGTAATGGACTTGTCGACAGGTCGCTATATTCACGAGACTCGTGAATGGATTATTCGTAACTCGCCAGTGCCTATCGGTACGGTTCCAATCTACCAAGCTCTTGAAAAAGTGAACGGTGTTGCAGAAGAACTTAACTGGGAAACCTTCCGTGATACCTTGATAGAGCAAGCTGAGCAGGGGGTCGATTACTTTACCATTCATGCTGGTGTATTGCTGCGTTACGTGCCGATGACGGCAAAACGCTTGACCGGAATCGTCTCTCGTGGTGGCTCTATCATGGCCAAGTGGTGCCTGTCGCACCATAAAGAGAACTTCCTTTACGAACATTTCAGAGAGATCTGTGAGATCTGCGCTGCCTATGATGTATCACTTTCATTAGGCGATGGCATGCGCCCAGGTTCGATTGCTGATGCTAACGATGAAGCGCAATTTGCAGAGCTGGAAACCTTAGGTGAGTTAGTGAAGATTGCTTGGGAATATGACGTGCAAACCATCATCGAAGGTCCCGGTCATATTCCAATGAACCTTATCAAAGAGAATATGGATAAGCAGCTTGAGCTTTGCGATGAGGCGCCGTTTTATACCTTAGGGCCGCAAACGACCGATATTGCACCGGGTTACGACCACTTTACTTCGGGCATAGGTGCGGCGATGATTGCTTGGTATGGCTGTGCAATGCTTTGTTATGTTACACCAAAAGAGCATCTCGGCCTGCCAAACAAAGAAGATGTAAAACAAGGGCTAATCGCTTATAAGATTGCTGCCCACGCCGGCGATGTGGCTAAAGGCCACCCGAGCGCGCAGATCCGCGATAATGCACTGTCTAAGGCGCGTTTCGAGTTTCGCTGGGAAGATCAATATAACTTAGGCTTAGATCCTGAAACCGCGCGTGCTTTTCATGATGAGTCTCTGCCTCAAGAGTCCGCTAAGGTTGCTCATTTCTGCTCCATGTGTGGCCCCAAATTCTGCTCGATGAAGATCACCCAAGAGGTGCGAGATTACGCCGCAGCCAAAGAGCGTAACGAGCAAGCTAACGCTATTGAAGTTGAACCCGCCTCAGCCTATGAATCTTATGGTGTAGAGCCTAGACAAAGTCTAGCCGCTCAACAAGCGCAGGGGATGGCGCAGATGTCGGCCGAATTCAAAGCCAAGGGCGCTGAGCTTTACCATGAAGCGACCGATAAGCACCCCGATGCCGTATTAGAGGATTAGTCATGATAGATGCTAATCAAACTAGTATAGATAGCCGTCCTATCGTGTGGACGATTGCTGGTTCAGACAGTGGTGGCGGCGCAGGCATACAGGCCGATCTCGCGACCATGTCTGATCTTGAGTGTCATGGCTGCAGCGTGATCACCGCAGTCACGGCGCAAAGTTCTATCACAGTGTCGTTAGTTGAGTCCGTTTCTGAGAAGATGCTGCTATCTCAGCTCGATACTCTGGCCGCGGATCTAAAACCTGCTGCAATTAAAATTGGATTGCTTGCACAGCAGTCACAAATTTGTTGCTTAGCTAAGTGGCTTAAGCGGCAGCAACAAATTTGGATGCAGAAGGGGACATCTGTACCTGTTATCTTAGATCCAGTTATGGTGGCAACCTGCGGCGATCCTTTGGCCATGGGGACTGCGCTGGATTTTAGCCCCTTTAAAGGTTTGCTGACATTAGTGACCCCTAATGTCAGCGAGTTGCAAATAATGTCTGGCAAAACACTCGACAAGCTTGAGGACTGCATTAGCGCAGCAAAGCAACTCTCTGTACAACTTGCGACCTCAGTGTTAGCTAAGGGCGGTGATAAAGGCCCGAGCTGGAGTCGTGCTCAGGCTAATGACTTGCTCGTTTGCTGCGAAGTCGAAGGTATATCAAGTCAACATCAGCACCAAAGTTTTTGGTTATCTAGCCCGCGAATCGATAGCAACAATAGCCATGGTACAGGTTGTACTTTGTCATCGGCGATTGCCGCCGTGTTGGCTCATGGCTTTGTGCTTAACGATGCTGTTGTGGTGGCCAAAGCCTACGTCAGTGCGGGGCTATTGGCGAGCTATCAGCCGGGCAGTGGAGCGGGTTGTTTAGGCAGAACGGCTTGGCCAAGAGAATTACACCTGTTTCCATATATCAAACAAGTCACAGCTCAATGCTCACTGCCGAGCTCTGCGATTGAAAGCGAGCAAAAGGTGACTGCTAAAATGGCAGGCTTTACGAAGATAGATGAACCTTTGGGCTTGTATCCAGTAGTAGCCGATGTCGCGCTGCTTGAAGTCTTACTCAAAGCGGGCGCTAAAACCATTCAGCTGCGGATAAAAAACACGAATGAGCCAACGCTTGAAGAGCAGATCATCAAAGCGGTGGCTCTGGGGCGAGATTATCGAGCGCGAGTGTTTATTAACGATCACTGGCAGCTCGCCATCAAACATCAGGCTTACGGCGTGCATCTAGGCCAAGAAGACTTGTTTGATAGCAGTCTAAAGCAGCTTGCTGAAGCTGGCATAGCGCTTGGGTTATCTAGCCATAGCTACTTTGAGATTTTATTGGCAAAACAACACCAGCCGTCTTATATAGCCTTTGGACATATCTTCCCGACAACCACCAAGCAGATGCCATCTCAGCCTCAGGGGCTTGTAAAGCTAGGGCATTATGTCTCGTTGATGAAAGGCGAGCTACCAATAGTGGCTATCGGTGGTATTGATGCGGAGCGCATTAAAAGCGTTAAAGCCACTGGCGTGGATGATATTGCCGTGGTGCGGGCGTTGACCGAGGCCGAGGATCCCGCAACTGCTTTTAAAACGCTAAATAGCGCATGGCTCGAGGATAATAGTTATGTCACTCAGTGATAGCGATTTTATCCGTTATTCGCGTCAAGTGCTGTTGCCTGAAGTTGGCGAGTCTGGCCAGCTGACCTTTGCCAATTCTCATGTCGTGATTATCGGTGTCGGTGGGTTAGGTAACTTAGCAGCACAGCAGCTTGCCGCAGCGGGCATAGGTAGGCTTACCCTTGTAGATGGAGACAGGGTAGAGCTGTCTAACTTACCGAGACAACTGTTATTTGATGATGCCGACTTAGGACACAACAAGGCTGACGTTGCCGGACGAAAGTTGAATCAGTCCTACCCTCAGACCCAAGTGAATTGGGTTGGGCAATTTCTTACAGACGATAATATTGTGGCAGTACTGGGGGATGGTGATAAGCATTATGATCTGCTACTCGATTGCAGCGACAACTTTGCTACCCGCCAGCGAGTTAATCGGTTTGCGATAGAAAACCAGATCCCATTAGTTTCGGCTTCAGTTGCACATTTTAATGGGCAGTTACTCAGTATTGACCAGCGCCACAAGCCAAATACAGGCTGTTACCACTGCTTGTTTCCCGCTGATATGTCGGTAAGCCAAAGCTGTCAAACCGTCGGTATTCTTGGGCCTATGGTGGGGGCGCTAGCTTCTATGCAGGCCCTAGTTGCGCTGCAGCAGTTGATTGGCCATAAACAGGCCGTGGGTAAGCTGTTTAGGTTTGATGGTAAACATTTTAGTTGGCGCGAGGTTAACTTACCACGCAATCAGGCCTGTAGCGTCTGCGGCGTTGCTGAAGGCGATAATTCCTCAGAGTTAGGTGACAAGTTGGTGACGGAGCTAGATTTAAATTTAAAGCAAGCTTCAGTCATAGGTTCTGAGCGCGTGAAAACAGGCTTTCAGTCTGCGGAGAAAGATTATGTATAAAGGAAATGACAGTATCTCAATCATTGTAAATGATGAGGTAAAACAGGTTGCGGTCAACGTGACGCTGCAAAGCGTGATTGAAGTATATTGCGAGATCCGTGGCGTCGATATGAGTGCTATTGCGGCAGCGCTAAATGGTGATGTTATCACACGCAGTCGATGGCAGAGCCAAGTTTGTCAAGCTAACGATAAACTAGAACTCTTCTCAGTTGTTGCGGGAGGCTAATATGTTAACGATTGCCGATCATCAATTTCAATCAAGGTTATTCACTGGCACAGGCAAATTTGCAACGGCTCAGAATATGTTAGCTGCGGTGGCCGCTTCAGAGTCTCAATTAGTGACCTTGGCGGTAAAAAGGCTGGATCTGAATACCGGCAGTGACAATATTCTTAAGCCTTTGCTTGAGAGCGGGGTTAAATTGCTGCCTAACACTGCGGGAGCGCGTAACGTCAAGGAGGCGTTATTCGCGGCTCATCTTTCACGAGAAATGTTAGGTACTAACTGGGTTAAACTCGAGATCCACCCCGATCCTAAGTACCTGATGCCCGATCCCATCGAAACCTTAGAAGCGGCGCGCATTTTATGTGAGCAAGGCTATGTGGTCTTGCCCTATGTTCATGCCGACCCTGTGCTGTGCCGCAGACTCGAAGAGGTTGGCTGCGCAGCTGTGATGCCATTAGGCAGTCCTATTGGGTCTAATCAGGGGCTAGCGAGTGAACCTTTCTTAAAGATTATCATTGAGCAGGCCAAGGTGCCTGTGATTGTCGATGCGGGTATTGGCGCGCCATCTCAGGCAACCCATGCCATGGAACTCGGTGCCGATGCCGTGCTGGTTAATACTGCTATCGCTAGCAGTCGCGATCCCGTGGCAATGGGGCGCTGTTTTGCGCAAGCCGTTAGCACAGGACGACAGGCATATATTGCAGGATTGGGGGCTGTGAGTCATCAAGCTCACAATACTAGTCCTCTTACGGGTTTTTTAAATGATGCGTAGTTATTTAGCCTTGAAGGAGTGGTTATGAGCTTTGTCGATGTTTTTCAAAAGCTGTCACGCTCTGAGCTTAAGCTAAAGCTGTATTCTACTACTGCAGCAGATGTGGATCGGGCATTACAGCACCCCTCGGGTAACTTAGAGAGTTTGCTCTCGCTACTGTCACCAGCTGCAGAGCCGTATCTTGAAAAGATGGCGCAACAAGCGGTTGCATTAACTCGTCAGCGTTTTGGGGCGAGCATAGGCATGTATATCCCTTTATACCTGTCGAATCTCTGCGCCAATGAGTGTGATTATTGCGGCTTTACCATGAGTAATAAAATTAAGCGTAAAACCTTGTCTTGTGACGATGTTTCTAATGAGATGCGTCAAATTAAGGCGATGGGCTACGATTCAATTCTACTGGTTTCTGGTGAGCATGAGTCTAAAGTGGGTGTTCCGTACTTTAAGCAGATCTTACCATTAGTCACTGAGCAGTTTAGTCACGTGGCCATGGAAGTTCAGCCTCTTGAGGAGCAGGATTATCGAGAGTTAGTGGACGCAGGTCTCGATGCGGTGATGCTGTATCAAGAAACCTATAACCCCATTACATATAGCGAGCACCATACTCGCGGCAAGAAGAGAGATTTTAGCTTTCGACTTGAGTCTCCCGACAGAGTCGCCAGAGCTGGCGTTGATAAAATAGGTTTAGGGGTGTTACTCGGTCTAGATGATTGGCGTTTAGATGCGCTGTTAATGGGGCACCATTTAGATTATTTAGAAAAAACCTATTGGCGCAGCCGCTATAGCATTTCACTGCCAAGACTTAGGCCTTGTACGGGTGGTGTAAGCCCGAAAGTTGAGCTTACCGATAAAGGTTTAGTGCAGATGATTTGCGCATTTAGGCTGTTTAATCAACAACTGGATATTAGTCTATCGACGCGAGAAAGCCCAAAGCTGAGGGATAACCTGTTTGCGCTAGGGGTGACAAATGTTAGCGCTGGCAGCTCGACACAGCCTGGTGGCTATGTTGAACCTAAGACTGAGCTGGATCAGTTTGAGATAAGTGATGAGCGTGCGCCGCAGGTGGTCGCCCAAGCCTTGCTTAATCGGGGTTTAAATCCTGTATGGAAAGACTGGGAAACGGGTTGGTAGTGAGGGAAGTAAGCGTGCGAGACGTGCTTTATAGGTGTGAATTTACGCTTGCCATGTGCGAGCGTAAATCTAATGCTTGTATCATTAAAAATGGGTAGTAAATAGCACGCAAGGACGAATGCGTTTAGCACAAAGCAAGCCCAAATTAATTTGACTCGTTTGCAGCAACTCTCTCCCCTTAACTGGCGTGAAACACCTATTACAGGTACTTTTTCAGTATCGCAAAGACTTCCGTTGGGCTGATAGGTTTACTCAAGTAGCCATCGGCGCCCAGCCTGAGTCCAAGACTTTCATCGGACTCCTCTGCAAGTGCGCTGACGATAATGACAGGCAGCTTGGCGGTTTGTGGATCTTGTTTCAGATCTTTAAGGACCTGATAGCCGTTTTTCCCAGGCATCATGATATCTAAGAAGATAACGTTTGGGCGCTGGATGTTGGCAATATCAATCACATCATCACCGGAGTTAACCGTGGTAACTTGGTAGTCATCGCCTAAAATTGATAGTAAGAGACTTGAACAGATAGGGTCATCATCTACGACCAGTATTTTTGCTTTTTCCATTCAAATTATCCTCTTATGCTCACCTATAACTAGGATCTCACGTTTATTCAACAAGTCTATCATTATGCTCGGGTATTGGCTAATTTTAACATTCTTGTACATACGAGGGTTGCTCAAAATTACCACACTTTAAAGAGCGGAAAGATGGGGCAGCGTGGCTGTACTTTGTATAATTTTTAGATAATAATTGAGTGAATAAGTTCCCATTTATAAGAGCGCTACTATGCAGATCCCACCGAGTATTATCTCTGGCCAAAATGGTTTTCAGTCTGCCCAGTCAGACTTAACTCAAGCCACGGTTGATGTTGCTGGATCAAGCCAATCAGCATCTGGTACAACGATGGTTTCAAGTGGTAGCACCACAGAGCCATTAGTTGATGCAAGTCAAGCAGGCTTGCATGCTCAGGCCTCTGCAGAGGTGATACAAACCTCCTCAGATACGCTTGGAACCCTGATCAACATAAAGGTTTAAAGCCTTCAAGCTTGAGCTTGGATTTATCTTGTTGTAAAAACGCTCTACTTGAGCGTTTTTACTATCTGGCGTTTAAACTTTCTTGTTGTTTATACTCTTAAATTTAAGCAAGAGCCTAAGTATTCATTTATCGTAAACTAGGTATGATTTCTAAACCTGTTAGCTTTATTCTCTATGCAAGCAGTTTATATATAAGCTTGGACGTTACTAACATGAGTAACCTTAAAATGGAATATTTGAGAAGATTAGATGGTGAATCATGGTTGTCAAAATAAAGACAAAAGTATATTTACTGTTTGCCAGCCTTATGCTTATAGGAATTTTGAATTTTTTTTTACTCACAGAAGTAGAAAAAATTTCTGAACAAGATTATGAATTAGTCCTTCATACACACACTGTTATTAGACATGGTGAAGAGTTATTGGGTCAGGTGCGCGATGCTGAAACTGGACAGAGAGGCTATCTGTTAACAGGCGACCAAAAATACCTAGATCCTTTTTTTTCTGGTGTAAAAAACAGCGAGAATGAATTAAGTACACTCATGTATCTGACAATGGATAATCAAAGTCAGCAACAACGGCTATTAAGAATAGATAAGCTAGTAAAAGAAAAGATCTTGGAGCTGAATAGCACTATCGAGCTTTATAAGCTCGGTAAAATAGATAAATCGATAAAATTGGTTACCAGTAACTATGGCAAGACTCTCATGGATGAGATCCGAATTGAGATGAGCGACTTTCAAAATGAAGAGCAAAGTCTTCTGCAAAAGCGCAGAAAAATATACTCCGATAGGCGAGTTGCGATTCATTATACATTTATGCTGGAGTCACTCGTTTTTATTCTCTCGCTTATTATTATCCTCTGGTATGTAAACAGAAGCATGCTAGCCCCACTTTCAAAATTGACAGAGTCGGCCAGAAGTTATCGCTTTAATGAGGACTTTAACCCTGTTCATATATCCGGTGAAGATGAGATTAGTGAGCTTGGAGCTGCTTTTAATCTAATGGGAGAGAGAGTCACTCAATCAAGAGATGCGCTAGTGGATGATAATCAGAAAACTCTTACTAAGCTTGACGATGCGCTTTATGAGGCGACGACGGACACTCTAACGGGATTGAAAAATCGTCGATTTTTGCTTGAAGAAGCTAAGCTGCAAATAGCAGCTTGCCAACGTTATAAACATGACCTAAGTATTATTATGCTTGATGTCGATCATTTTAAGCGTATTAACGATAACTATGGACACGCTTCTGGTGATGAGGTTTTAAGGATCTTAGGACACTATGTTAGAGATAATATACGCTCGTCAGACTTGGGGATTCGCTATGGCGGAGAGGAATTTCTCATCCTCTTGCCATACACCTCACTTGAAAGTGCAGTTATGATGGCGGAGGACTTAAGAAAGACTGTCGAGTCTATGGTATTTAATGTGCTTGATGGTCACTCGATAACAATTAGCCTAGGTGTAGCCCAGTTAAAAAAGGATGAAAAGGCACTCGATACGTTAATTATGCGTGCTGATAAGGCCTTGTACCAATCTAAAGGTTGCGGTCGAAACCGAGTCACAGTTTCGGAACATGATGAGCTGAGCTCTGTGAGGAGTATAGTCGCAGATGAGTTTCAAATTTGATGTTTTTGGAAAACTAATGTTTGTTGAGCGTATAAATAATGAATGGTTGCTCTTTCATGTTTCCGTCAGTGGTATGCGTTCCAGAGTCTATGACGTTGTCATTCCATCTGAACTAAAACATGATGAACTTGCTGTTTATCTTGATGATATTTTCCACGAGCAATCAAGCAATAATTACCCATCAGTAAGGGCTTTGAGCGAGTAAGCTTTTGCGACATTCTATTTAGAGCAGCTGTACCTATTTATAGCGGTATCTATTGACTGTTGTGACGAAGGGGAAATATCTGATTATTTACGTAAAAATATTAGTCAATGAATCGTTAAAACTTACTGGTTTACTATAAGTAATCTAAGTATTAAGTCTCTAGCTATTTAATGGATAAGCAAACAAGAGGCCTATTTTAAGGCCTCTTCAAGATGGGTTAGTTTTTGATTGGCGTGACCTGCTTAGGCAAGTATTTTTTCGTTGCCTTAAGCTCTGATAGGTAAGGGCCTTTGTGTAGCTTATCTGGCCAATCTAATAACATCATAGCCAATACATTACGGTGCTCACCGATAACTAAGTCAGGGTTACCTCGCGGAGACGGAATTATCTGCTCTTTGGTGTCGAAGGCATTAATTATGTGTTGCTGTGTTTTTTTCACCACAGGGTGATCAGCTTTGCCCGCAAGCAAGAAGCTTATTCCCACTTCGGCAATAATATCGTCTGTAGCGTCTTCTAGAATGCGGTCAATGTTGTGCTCGAAATGATCCAAAATCCAAGCAAACTCTTTGGCATCGACATTATGCTGGTAGTATTCGCTGGCAGCGAAGATAAAGTGAGTCATGCCGTATAGCTTGTTGCGGTACTGTTTTTTATTGAGTTTATTATCTTTACTGTCTGGGTAGACTTCGATAAAGGCTTGCTTGTAATCTGCGAGGTAATCCCCTACGCCAATCTGCTTTGCCCAGTATACGTAGTTCACTAGTTGAGCCGCCCAAGTCTCTATCATGGCTTTATCGGTTAGCCCGGTTTTTAAGTCGGCACTCTTCAGTGCGGCGGTTAGCTTGTCGTGACAGGGCCCTTTAAATCCGAACTCATTGATTCGGCTAGAGAATCGTAGTAGTACATCTGTGTAGAAGATAAACTCAGGAAAGGGCTGTAGTGCCTTCTTACGTGCTTTAGCGCGGGGGCCTTTGCCAAGTACTGAGATCGCTTGTTCGGCTTGGTCGCTAATAAAGCCGGGCTTATCGAGATTACAGGCGTAGAAAGCTTGCGATTCGGTAACCGCATAAAGATCGACAAGTGCTGCGTTGGCATACTTACTATCACCAGTCATACGGTATTGGCGTATGCCGTAATGCCCTTGTACGCGAGGGGGAAGTTCAAATAGATGTTCTTCTAGATTGTTTTTGATCCCTTGATACACTTGGGCTTTTGATGACTCTGTGACAGCAAGGTCCGCGGCAAAGCTATTTGCGCAAAAGAGTACAGCGGCGAGGGTGCTGATCTTGATGATTGAAGGCATGTTGAGTCCTTTTGATGAGTGAGTCATTAGTTATCGGCTCACCTAATAACAGCTGCAATCTATCTGCAAGCTTGTTAGATGATTCATTAACCACTAAATAATCGAAAACAAGTTTTTGATTCTGACAGTCTTTTGTCGATTGGTAAATATAGTTTGCTAAGGCTTTTTGCCACAAGCTTTGGTAATAAACAGGCCCTTCATAGGCTATGGCACTATAGGTATAAGGGGCATCATTTATATTGTCCCAACTTGCACCAAACGCCTCTGTAAAGGCACTTTCAAGGTTGAACTTTAGCGGGCTATCACTTGCCAAGTAAGTATTGAGGGCGACTTTAGCTCTAAATACCTGTAATTGACGTGCATATTGCTGCAATAGCGCTTCTCTGCTGTCTTGCTTTAATACTGGCAGAAGTTTGCCTTTAAGGTATTGCTGTAACCAGAAGATATCGATTTGGGCGGTATCTTGCGTTTCGCCTATGGTGTTTGCTAAGTAATATTTCTGACCACTTGCAAGTTGTTTGATGATCCTTGCCATCGCATCAATCACTTCGCTTTGCTGCTGATAGCTTTTTAACTCGGCTTTGAGCTCCAACTCAATCTGCCCAAATTGCTGACCCACAACTTGTTGGCGAATAGGTTTTACTTGGGTTTTAGTACTTGGCGTTATGTAGATATCACCAAGTAAGCGCCCCGCTAACCACATCCGATAAAGCTTGTCGTTAACTGGCGTGATCGTAATGGCAAAGGTATCCAGTTCAGTCGCTATCTCTTGTAGCCACAGTTTAGCTGAAATAGCTTTCACCTTAGTCGGCAGAGCCTCAGCTAGGGTAGGACCTAAGTTCCAAGGTGCGATATTAATTGCTTGGGTTTGGCCATTAAGAAATTGAGCAACAGACTCTGGTGTTGATAACCATTGTTCATGGAGTTGCTGGTGGCTGTAGTCGAGAAAACCTGATTGCCTTGCCTGTTGCTGGCGTAGAGTGAGGATCCTTGTTAATGGGGCTTTGTTGCGACTTGATGCCCTAGCTTGGTATGCCTGCCATACTTGCTGGCGGCAGGTCTCATTCGGCTGCTTAATTAAATAGCTAGCGAGTGAGCCATTGAAGTCGATTATAGCGGCTTTATCACTGTCATTATCGGTAAGCTTACACTGTTCATTAAGAAAATTAAGGCTCAAGGATTGGCTGCTGATCCCTTGCTTGAATGCAGCCTGCGCGGTGTGCAACTGCGCCTTGTACTTGGGAGAGTCGCTATTTTTAGCGAGGCGCCTAAGGCGCATTGCTAGGGCATTGACTGATGGATCATCACTTCCTGCTAAGCTGAATTGAATCGATTGGAACTTAGCCGAACTAAAAAATAGCGCTAACTCATCGGCTAAGTAAAGTTGGCATTGTAGCAATAGCTCACGGTCGCCATAGTTAAGCGGGAATTGGCGATAATATTTAATTCTGTCGTTAATGTTGAAAAAACCGATTAAATCGCGCTCAAGTTCAATGGCTTGAATGTCGCTACTTTGGCTTTCTCTGTGTTGGACTGATGCGGTTGAGAGTGTTGGCAACTGGTAGCTTAAACACTGTTCTACCAAGAGTGGGATTGGTGATACGGCAGCATGAGCTGCCGTATTAAACCAACAAGTAATAACTATAATTACAGTTAATAGGCTGGTGAGTTTACGAGTTGCTGGCACTGAAGTGTATTTTTGCATAGGCCACGCGTTCTTCCACTGACATGTTGTGATTACCCATTTTTTCAACATGGCGCAGATTAGGCAAAATACCACGGCCGTTGGCGATTTGAATCGCCAATCCCGGACGTGCGTTAAGCTCAAGTAAAAGCGGGCCCTTATTCTTATCTAGCACCATATCAGTACCTAGATAACCTAGCTCCGACATCTCATAGGCCATAGAGGCTGTATGTAGCAAAGTATCCCACTGCGGCACAGCAATAGAGATCAGCTCTTTTTGGGTATCAGGATGCAGATCAATCGGTTGATCGAACTGCACCGCATGCAAGCCTTTACCGGTCGCGATATCGATGCCCACTCCGACAGCGCCTTGGTGAAGGTTAGCTTTACCATCAGATGCTGCCGTTGATAATCGCAGCATGCCCATGATCGGGAAACCTTTAAAGATAATCAGACGAATATCCGGTACACCTTCATAGGAATAACCATCGAACACGGGATCAAATTGAATAAGACCTTCAACAATCGCCACATCTGGCTTGCCGCCTAGGGAAAACAGACCACTGAGAATGTTAGAAACATGTCGATCGACTTCAGATGGCGTAACCTCTTGGCCATTAGGCTTATAGTAACGCCCATGTTCGACCTTGGTGACCACTAGAATGCCTTTCCCTCCAGAGCCTTTAGAGGGCTTAATGACGAAGCCCTCTGTGTCATTGACCATAGCGGGAATGCTCGCGATATCATGCTGTTCGCAGACCGTTCCGATCAGATCTGGCACCGCGATATTATTTGCCAGTGCCAACTGTTTGGTGGTTAACTTATCATCGACTCGTTTGTAATACTTACGCGGATTATATCGACCTATGTAGTCGATATTTCGCTTGTTCATACAAAGGACGCCGTTACGCCTTAAGTCTGAAGGATTAGCTAGGAACATTATTTATCTCCAGCTAGCGGCTTAAAGCGCTTAAGCTCTAGTAAGCGATAGCCTGTGTATTGGCCCATTAATAACACAAGAGCCAAAATCACTAAGTGAATACCTAAGAAGTTAAATACCCAATGCTGTACCCATGATGCACTCATAGCTAGGTAGGCGAGGGTTGCAACAAACAAGCTACCACCACCTTGAACAAACACCTCTTTTGGACCTTCCTCTTCCCATAGGATAGACATTCTTTCGATGGTCCATGCCAGGATAATCATTGGGAAGAAGGTGATTGTTAACCCTTCGCTGAGACCAAACTTGTAAGAGAGCAGGGTAAATAAGCCGATGATGCCGATCACCACGATAATCACCGCGGAGATCCGGGAGATCAGCAAGAGGTTGAGCTCCGATAAATAAGAGCGGATCATCAAACCGAACGCAACAATCAGTAGGAAGCCAATCAAACCTGTGAGTAGTGTGGTCTGAATAAAGGCTAAGGCAATCAATACAGGCATAAAAGTGCCCGATGTCTTGATACCGATAATCACTCGCAGGAACACCACCATCAATACGCCGATAGGGATAAGTAGGATACCTTTAAATAGGCTTTGCTCTTCTAATGGTAGTTGATACAAGGAGAAGTCTAGTGCGTTGTCATTCTTCATGACATCGATAGCGGTGGCTAGGGCCGAACGCGTATCTTGCAGCATGGAGAAGTTAACTTGTGAATTGACGCCCCCGATCACATCAAGCACAGAGGTGCCAGAGCGATCCCATAATAGCAAGTTATCTGGGCGGCCTTGGCTGCCATCTTCGGCATTGAATAGGTGCCATTGACCGTCATGGTAAACTTCAACGAAGTTGGCTAGTTGCTGTCTGCGGCGCTGGTCTTCTAGATAGAGGCCACTGACCTCTTTTGCAGGGATCCCTTTGCTGTGCAGCATTCTGATAAACAGCTTGCTTGGGGAGTTGCTTGTTAGTAGTAGCTCAATATTTTGGCTGCGCTCGTTGGCGTTTAACGCCTTGTTGAGTTGCTGTGCAAATGAAAGGCTGGTTGCACTTCGAGACCACACCTCTTCAATCGCTTGCTGTGCGGCGGCTTCCTCTGTTGCAGGCCAAGTATAGGTGCTTGGTGTGGCTGGGATACCATCGGCCTTAAGTATACTTTGGCCAGTTGGGATCAAGGTGACCTTGTAATAGAGATCTTGAGTGCCAGTGGCTCTTCTTATCGACCAAATTGCGCGACGGTCGATCTCGTTATTGGTAATGGTTAATCCGTAACCTGGAGATGTTGCGTTTTCGACTAGGATTTCATATGCAGGATCTTCAGGCAGTGAAAAAGAAACTTCTGCTGGCTCGCCTGTACCTTGAAAGCTGACTTTAGCATCCACAGTCCAGCTTTGAACCTGTTTACCCGGTAGGAATGGAACATTATGCTCAATGCCACGGTAAACGCTGGCCGCTATCCCGGCGATAAACAGTAAAGCGACTAAAATATAAAAAGGCTTTCTAGAATGCATTTGCAATTATCCTATTATTTCGTTTTAGACGCTTTAGCGTCTTGTTTTTTTCCGTGGACATAGGTTTGCCCTACATCGACAACCGCGATGTCTTGCATAAACTTGCGACCAAGTAGTAACGGATACTCCAAATGGCTGCGATCGCTTAAATTAAGATCGGTCTCGGCTTTATATTGGCCAATCTCTAAGTGAGCGTGAATAACTGGGCGACGATCGCTTTTATTGTCTGCGTCTTGTTTGATGCGTACGAAACGTTCAACTTTTGACTCGAAGGTTTTAGCTGGCTGTTTCTCGCCTTGGGTAAAGACGTCAAATCGTACCCACTGACTGCCGTCTCTCTCAAATAGGATGATGTTGCGTGCATCCAATGATGAAGATTCTGCGCCAGTATCGATTCGGGTATCAAAGCTGGCCTTAACTTCATCAACGTAAACATGTTCGACAGCACCTAGCATAAACTTGTCACCGATAGGCGAGGGGGGGCACTGCACTGGCGCGACAACAGGCACTACTGCGGCTTCTTTTTTCACTTCTAACTGAGCCACTTTGGCATTGAGAGATTCTATTTGACTGCTTAGTTGGGCATATCCTGCAGACTGAGCTTGGTTACAACTATCAATTGCTCCAAGAATATTTGTTTCTTGTTTCGTTAGACTGGCTTCGAGCGCTGCCGCATCAACAGGGATCGGTGCGTTAGTGTCTTTGGTCGTTGCACAACCTGAAATAAAGGCTGAAATTGCGGCGATACAAATTATCTGCTTGAACATAGTGCTTCCCATTTACTATTTGGCTAGATCAAATCTTTGTTAGGCTGATTCTTGGTGGCAATGATGGTAGCTCTCTTTGGTGCCGGGTAACCTTCCACGGTTAAGCTAACATCATTAGGGTCTAAATAATCGACTAGTGATTCATTTGGCATCCAAGGGGTGCTTCTTTGCTCTGCTAAAGAGGTGACATCGACATCAACACAACGTATGTCAGTGAAATCGCATTTCTTAAGCCAAAGCATCAGTGCATCAACAGAGGGCAAGAACCAAACATTATTCATCTTGCCATATCTATCCTTAGGCACAAGTACGGTGTTTTCATCACCGTCTATGACCAATGTTTCGAGTACAAGTTCGCCGCCTGTGCGCAACTGATCTCTTAATTGATAGATATGATCGATAGGGGAACGGCGATGATATAAAACGCCCATCGAGAAAACAGTATCAAACGCATCTAACGCTGGAAGCTCTTCAATTCCCAGTGGTAAGAAGTGAACAGGATGTTCATTACCAGCTAAGCGTTTAACCGCTTCGAATTGGCACATAAATAATGGTGAGGGATCGATGCCCACAACGTGTTTAGCGCCTTCACCCAGCATACGCCACATATGGTAGCCGCTGCCGCACCCAACATCGAGTACGGTACGATTTTGTAATGGAGAAATATGGGGAACAACCCGTTCCCACTTCCAATCGGAACGCCACTCTGTATCGATTTCGATTCCGTGTAGAGAGTAGGGCCCTTTACGCCAAGGCTTGAAAATTCCTAAAAGATTTTCAAGCTTTTGTCTTTCACCATCGCTTAGCTGTTCACCTGATCCAATCTTTACGCTGGTCTTAAAATCGATGATATCGGCTTCAGGGTAATGCAGTTTATTGAGTACTTTTTCCCACTTTGGTAGTGAGCCATGTTTATGCTCACGTTGCCATTGACCGAGAATAGCAGGAAGGGTCTCCAGCCAGTGTTGAAGACTAGAGTCAGAAATCTGTTTGTAAAATGAGCTAAAGCTAATCACTTAATTGCCACCATTGATGCGAAGTTAAAACATTGGAACCAAACGCTGAACTGACTAAATCCTTGTGCTCTGATGCGATTCTCATGTTCGATGAGTGTATCAGGTTTCATCACATTTTCTAACGAACTACGTTTTTGACTGATCTCTAACTCACTGTAACCATTTGCTCTTTTGAAATCGAGGTGTAAATCATCTAATGTCGATTGGATTTTGTCCTCTTTAAAGTAAAGTTTTTCAGAGAGCACTAATAAACCACCGGGTAGTAAGCCTTGGTAGATATTGTTGAGCAGGCTTTCACGATCGCTTGGCGCAAGAAATTGCATCGTGAAATTAAGCACGACTAAAGAGGCGTTTTCTATCTTAATATCACGAATATCACCACAGACCAGCTCAACAGGGGTTTCACTCACATAAGCCGATAGGTTCTCACTGCAGCGTTCGATCATCGATTCGCTATTATCTATGGCGATGATCTGACAGTTTCGGCCTTCTACGCGACGGCGAATACTTAATGTTGCTGCGCCTAGTGAGCAGCCTAAATCATAAATTTTACTGTTAGGCGTAGCGTACTTTTGGGCTAAATCGCCAATAGTATTGATTATTTGACCATAACCAGGAACGGAGCGCCTGATCATATCATTAAATACACCTGCTACTTTGTCATCGAATTGAAAGTCGCTGACGCGTTCGTATGGTTTGGCAAAGAGATTGTCTTGAGAAGAGTTCATGTGATCAAATAGTGAGAGTTCAACTCTTCATTCTAGCTAAACATGTCTATAACCAGCAAGACTAGCACTAGAATTTCCTCATAAAATTTTGTCTAATAGCAATAATGAAACAAAATCAATTCAGTTTGTTAACTTAGTGGAAGATGTAATTGAAAACTATCACTTGTTTATTGCGACTTTTTGCACTGATGTTTATCGCGTTTCCAGCCTTTTCGGATGCCGAGAGAAAAGAAACACCCTTAACCATTGCAATGAGCAACGACAGTTACCCCTTTCAATTTGTTGATGAAAATAATCAGCCAAGCGGTCTTTTGGTTGATATCTGGCTGGAATGGTCGAAGCAGACCAATAGGCAAGTTGTCTTTAAGCCATCTAACTGGGATATATCATTAAAAGATGTAGATATGGGCGTAGCAGATGTTCATATCGGTATGGCCAATACTGCCGCGAGAGAAGACGACTATGAGTTCTCTGAAGAGATTGCCAGTGTAAGCAGTTACCTCTACATTAATTACCAATTACCTGTGGCGAACAGTTTTGCCGATATCATTCCTTATAAAGTTGGTGTCGTTAAAGGTGCGGCGCAAATAGCCATTTTAAAAAAGCTGCAGCCTAAGCTGACATTCACTTACTTTGATAATCGCAGTGAGCTCATTAAAGCATTGATTAATGAGGAGGTTTTTGTATTTGTGGGCTTAGAGGGCTTTTTACGTCAAAGCCAGATTAACAATATCATCTCAGTTAATTTTCCCGTTGAGAATCGTAAACTTATCTCGGCATTGTCAATTTCACCCGCACTAAAAAAAGGAAATCATCACCAAGCAGCCATGATTGCCAAAGGGTTTAGTGATATTGACCCCGGGGTGATTGAGGGGCACCAGCGTAGGTGGCTTGGTAATTTGCGCTATCAAAATGATATCGTGATAGCAATGCAAACAGGCGTTGAGCCTTTTGCTGATATTGGCTCTGATGGTTTACCCCACGGATTATTAGTCGATATCTGGAAGCTTTGGTCTGAAAAAACAGGGCTGCCGATACGATTTGTAGCCGGTAGCATGAAACAGAGTATCGATAATATTAAGCGCGGTATTGCCGATGTTCACTTAGGCTATCCAGAATCGGTTGCAATGCAGACGGGTCTTAACCGCACTCACACGATATATCGTGTGGCCAGCCGTCTATTTTCATTTGAAAAACCGCTGCAAAGTTTGGACGATCTTAAGGGAAAAGTCGTGGCGGTTGCTCCAACGGCACCTTACTTACCTGAATTAGTCGATGCCTTGCCAGATTCGGATATTCGTTACTATCACTCTGTCGATAGCATGATTGAAGCCGCTAAGAGCGGCGAGATCAGCGCGTTCGTTGCTGCAGCAGCTTGGACTCAACATTATCTGCTTTTAAATCATAGTTGGGATCAATTTCATCAGTATATTGACTTGGAATTTAAGACGGATCTGTTTGTGCTCAATCGCGGCAGTGAGCAGGGCTTCGCCCAGCGGGTTGCGGCGGGATTTAACCTTATCACTCAGGGGGAATTGGCGAGCATTGAACGCAAGTGGATGTTAAACCCTGAGGATAGGATCTATAAGAATAAACGGGGCTTAATTGATTTAACGCCTGTTCAGCAGCGACTAATCGAAGACGTTGGTACTGTAAAGGTGGGATATTTGCGTAACTGGCGACCGATGGAGTATCAGCAAGAAGGCCAGTATGGGGGAATAAACAGTGATATTGTCAATATTATTGCTGAAGAGTTAGGCCTTAATATTCAAACGCAGGTGTTCGATGAATGGCAAGATTTACTTGATGCACTAATAAGTGGTGAGGTCGACATGGCGGGCTCGGTGGCTAAGACGCCGGAGCGAGAATTTCAATTAAGCTTCACCGATTCATACTGGCCTGCGCCATGGGGGTTAGTGACATCATTTAATCACGTTAACGTTTTTAGCCTAGATGATCTCAAAGGACAGAGAGTCGCCGTGGTTGAGGGCTATCATATTATTAGTCAGTTAATGCGTGAACATCCAAGGTTAAAGCTGATTTTAGTACCCGACAGTCAAGCTGGATTAAAAGCGGTAGAGCAGGGCAAGGCGGATGTGTTTATCGATAAGGTGGTGAACTTAAGCAGTAACTTGCGCAATGATAAATATGCCAACTTAAAGATGTCGATGTTGGTTGGTTTTGCCCAGCAGCGTAGTCACTTTGGAGTCCATCATAGTAAAAAAGAACTGCTGCCGTTAATCAACGCAGTTTTGGCTAATATCGACTCCACTCGGCAGCAACAGATCCATCAGAAGTGGGTGTCGCAGACAGTTGAGTTTGGGCGTGATGAATATGAGAACAAACTCAAAATAGGGATAGCGACATTTTCAATTCTGACCTTAGTTATTATCGTTTCCTTACTGGCTATTCGGCGTTTACGTAAAGAGGTCGCGCTGCGTATTGAAGCCGAGAATAAGATGGCACACTTTGCCAAGCACGATGGGTTGACACAGCTACCTAATCGAATGTTAATCGAAGACAGGCTAGAGCAGGCAATATTATTGCATGCCCGCGATACAGCTCAGTTTGCGGTGATCTTTATTGACTTAGATGGTTTTAAATTGATCAATGATAAGTATGGCCATCAAGTTGGCGATAAGTTTTTGGTGCATGTGAGCGAGGTGCTCGCTAACAGCATTCGTCGTTCAGATACCGTAGGGCGCTTTGGTGGGGATGAGTTCGTCGTAATTTTAAATGATATTAAAGATGTTAAATCGGTTTATGATGTGACCGAAAACCTACTAAGCAACCTATCAACGCCCTTTGTGATTAATGAACAGAGTGTTAGCGCATCGGCGAGTATCGGCATTGCCGTTTATCCGAAAGATGGTGATTGTATCGATGCACTATTGAAAACAGCAGATAAACAGATGTATCGTGCAAAAAATGCGGGTGGCAGGGCATATCGAAGCACCTAGTTTTGCTAAGATAAGCCAAACTATATAATTTTTAATCTAAATTGATTGATAGTTAGCCGACTAATCGAGAAGTTATTTGGAAAACGGCAATATTTCTCTATAATGCCGCTTTTGTCTTATTTTGAACCAGATCCTCAAGCATCGCTTTGCGGAATAAAGGAAAGAGTTAAATGCGCAGTCATTATTGTGGAGACGTCAACAAGTCTCACGTAGGTCAAGAAGTGACCCTAGTGGGTTGGGTTAATCGCAGCCGAGATTTAGGCGGCGTTGTTTTTCTCGATCTTCGTGATAGAGAAGGTATCGTTCAGGTTGTTTATGATCCAGACCTTCCGGAAGTTTTTGATGTTGCAAGCACACTACGCAGCGAATTTTGTGTTCAGATTAAGGGCCTTGTAAGAGCAAGACCTGATAGCCAAGTTAACGCTGATATGCGTACTGGTGAGGTTGAGATCTTAGGTCTAGAACTAACCATTTTGAACAGTTCTGCGCCATTACCGATCAATATGGACAAAAATCAGCACAACACTGAAGAGCAACGTCTAAAGTATCGTTACTTAGATCTACGTCGTCCAGAAATGGCAGACCGCATTATCTTCCGCTCTAAAGTGACGAGTGCAGTAAGACGTTTCCTAGATGGTAACGGCTTCTTAGATATTGAAACGCCAATTCTGACTAAGGCGACACCAGAAGGTGCGCGTGACTACTTAGTACCAAGCCGTACTTACAAAGGTCAGTTCTTCGCATTGCCACAATCACCACAGTTATTTAAGCAGTTGTTGATGATGTCTGGTTTTGACCGTTACTACCAGATCGTGAAGTGTTTCCGTGATGAAGACTTACGTGCCGATCGTCAGCCAGAATTTACTCAGATCGATATCGAAACTTCATTCATGACCTCTGATCAAGTCATGGATAAGACTGAAGAGATGGTTCGCGGTCTATTTAAAGAGTTATTGAATGTTGATTTAGGCCAGTTCCCTAAGATGACATTCGAAGAAGCGATGCGTCGTTTTGGCTCTGATAAGCCAGACTTACGTAACCCGCTTGAGCTGATTGACGTTGCCGATATCGTTAAAGATGTTGAGTTTGCAGTATTTAATGGCCCGGCTAACGATCCTGAAGGCCGCGTTGCGGTACTGAGCATTCCAGGTGGCGCTAAGCTTTCACGTAAGCAGCTAGATGAATACGCTAAGTATGTCACTATTTACGGTGCCAAAGGCCTAGCTTGGATGAAGGTTAATGACCTAGACCAAGGTATGGAAGGTATCCAGTCTCCGGTGCTTAAATTCCTAAGCGAAGATGTCGTTAAGGCACTACTTGAGCGCACTGGCGCACAAACTGGCGACCTGATTCTATTCGGTGCAGATAAAGCTAATATCGTTGCCGAAGCTATGGGCGCACTTCGTCTTAAAGCGGGAGAAGACTTCGACCTATTACAAGGCGAGTGGAAACCACTTTGGGTTGTAGACTTCCCAATGTTTGAACGCACGTCTGACGGTGGATTACATGCAATGCACCACCCATTCACCGCGCCAAGCAACATGACACCTGAAGAGTTAGAAGCTAACCCAACGGGTGCGATTTCTGACGCTTACGACATGGTATTGAATGGTTGTGAATTAGGCGGTGGTTCTGTACGTATCCACGATAGCAAAATGCAGTCTGCGGTATTCAGAATTTTGGGTATTAACGATGAAGAAGCGAGCGAGAAGTTCGGCTTCTTATTAGAAGCATTACGCTACGGTACACCACCTCATGCTGGTCTTGCATTCGGTTTAGACCGTATCATCATGTTAATGACTGGCGCGAGTTCAATCCGTGACGTGATGGCGTTCCCTAAGACAACGACTGCAGCTTGTCCGTTAACCAATGCACCAGGTTTTGCTAATCCTGAGCAGTTAGCCGAGCTTGGCGTCAGCATTGTTGAAGCCGAAACGAAAGATGCTGAAGCAAAAGACGCTGAATAAATAAAACGCATTAAGAGCCGAGTTAAGACTCGGCTTTTTTTTCGACTTAATTAGTACCAATTTAGCACCAACCCAGTATTAGAATTAGCCCTATACCCAAGTCACTTGCATATTAATTTAGTTATTTCTTACGATTTTTCAGGTAGTTTTGGTATAAAAGGCATTTAGGAGAAAGATATGGCAGGACACAGTAAATGGGCCAACATCAAGCATCGCAAAGCGGCTCAAGATGCAAAGCGTGGCAAACTTTTTACCAAGTTCATTCGTGAGCTGACAGTCGCCGCTCGTGAAGGTGGCTCTGACCCTGACTCAAACCCACGGTTACGTGCAGCTATCGACAAGTCTCTTTCAAATAACATGACCCGAGATACGGTTGAGCGCGCAATTAAGCGCGGTGCTGGTGAGTTAGATGGCCAAGTATTGGAAACCATTATTTATGAAGGCTATGGCCCAGGTGGCACCGCGGTGTTAGTTGAAACCATGACCGATAATAAAAACCGTACCGTATCAGGCGTACGTAATGCATTTAGTAAGTCTGGCGGTAACCTAGGTACCGATGGCTCGGTGGCTTACCTGTTCGATAAGAAAGGCATCATCTCTTATGAAGGTGTTGATGAAGACACTGTGATGGATGCGGCATTGGAAGCGGGAGCCGAAGATGTGGTGACCAATGAAGATGGCTCTATCGACGTACTCACATCCCCTGAAGATTTTGGTAGTGTGAAAGATGCATTAGATGCAGCAGGACTCGAGTCTGTCAATGCGGAGGTAACGATGATCCCATCGACTAAAGCCGAGTTAGATGCCGACACTGCGCCTAAATTCCTACGTCTAATTGATAACCTTGAAGATCATGATGATGTTCAAGAGGTTTATCATAATGCAGAGATTTCTGACGAAGTGATGGAAGGTCTGGAATAAAGCTTATATGGCAATAATTTTAGGAGTCGACCCTGGCTCTAGGATCACTGGATATGGCGTAATTAATTGCGTCGGTCGTCAGCAGATCTATGTCGGCAGTGGTTGTATTCGTACAACCTCTGACGAGCTCCCCATACGCTTAAAGCAAATTTTTGATGGCCTTTCTGAGATCATCAGGCAATACCAACCCGATGAGTTTGCAATTGAGCGTGTATTTATGGCAAAAAATGCCGACTCAGCCCTTAAACTCGGACAGGCACGCGGCGCAGCAATCGTAGCGGCAACCGCGGCAGACCTGCCCGTCGCTGAGTATAGCGCGACGCAGATTAAAAGTGCGGTGGTGGGGACGGGCCGTGCACAGAAAACTCAAGTACAGCATATGATCCAGCAGCTACTTAAATTACCTAGCGCCCCGCAAGCCGATGCCGCCGATGCCCTAGGTGTAGCGGTGTGTCATTATCATACTTGCCAGAGTTTGGTCGCCCTTGGTGGCAGAGCCAATGTAAGAACATATGGACGATATAAATGATAGGTCGTATTCGCGGATTATTAATAGAGAAGCAGGCACCCGAAGTGCTAGTGGATGTTTCTGGAGTGGGTTATGAAATTCAGATGCCCCTTACCAGCTTTTATGAACTACCTGAGTTAGGTCAAGAAGCGATTATTTATACGCATTTTGTTGTACGTGAAGATGCACAGTTGCTATATGGTTTTGTCTCTAAACAAGAGCGAAGTCTCTTTAGACTACTCATTAAGGCCAATGGCGTTGGTCCTAAGCTTGCGTTAACGATTTTATCGGGTATGACTGCCGGCGAATTTGTGGCGTGCGTGGAACGTGACGATATCGCGACATTAGTCAAGTTACCAGGTGTTGGTAAGAAGACGGCTGAGAGACTGTTAGTAGAGATGCGCGATAAACTTAAGAGCCTGATGGAAGCTTCAGTTGGATCTGAGCGTGAGTTTATGCTGCAATCCAATTATAAGATCCCTGAAGCGGTTAATACCGCAGAAGAAGACGCAATCGCTGCGCTACTCTCTTTAGGTTACAAACCTGCACAAGCAAGCAAAGCTGTTTCGGCGGCTTATACAGATGGCATGAGTTCAGAAGAGCTGATTAAATCAGCACTGAAGTCGATGCTTTAAGGAAAATAGATGATTGAAGCTGACCGACTGATCCAGCCCAATATTTTAGATAGAGATGAAATAGAAGCTGTCGATCGCGCCATGCGACCTAAACTGCTGGATGAGTATACTGGTCAAGATGATACTCGTGCACAGTTAAAAATCTTTATCGAAGCGGCGCAGAAGCGTGGCGAAGCGCTGGACCATATGTTGATTTATGGCCCGCCAGGTCTCGGTAAAACTACATTGGCGATGATCGTTGCCAATGAGATGGGCGTGAATATCAAGTCGACATCGGGTCCAGTGCTTGAAAAGGCAGGAGACTTAGCGGCATTGCTAACGAACCTTGAGCCAAATGATGTGTTGTTTATCGATGAAATTCATCGCTTAAGCCCTGTGGTTGAGGAGATCTTATACCCAGCGATGGAGGATTATCAGCTGGATATCATGATTGGAGAGGGACCTGCCGCTCGCTCTATCAAGCTGGATCTGCCACCATTTACCCTAGTTGGCGCGACAACCCGTGCAGGCGCACTGACATCGCCATTAAGAGCGCGTTTCGGTATTCCACTAAGACTTGAGTTTTATAACGTTAAAGACTTATCAAGCATTGTGACCCGCTCTGCTAAGGTGATGGAGCTTGAGATAGATGATGAAGGCGCTATTGAGATCGCCCGCCGCTCACGTGGTACGCCGCGTATTGCTAACCGTTTACTTAGGCGGGTACGAGACTTTGCGGAGGTCAAACATAGCGGATCGGTTTCCAAAGTTGTCGCCGAACAAGCATTAGACATGTTAGATGTTGATGCTGAAGGTTTCGATTATATGGACAGGAAGCTGTTACTCGCCATCATAGATAAGTTTATGGGCGGTCCTGTTGGGTTAGATAACCTTGCGGCAGCGATTGGCGAGGAGCGAGAAACGATTGAAGATGTGTTAGAGCCTTTTTTAATTCAGCAAGGCTTTATCCAAAGAACGCCAAGAGGGCGGATTGCCACACCTCGAGCCTATGACCACTTCAATATTATTCAGCCGAATATTTGATCCAGTGGCTATGACTTCTATTCTTTTATAATGTTTTGCCCTTTATGAATTCGGGGCCTGGGGTCCCGAATTCCATCAGCACTTTGATTTAACCTCTCTTTATTTCCCTTGCTCAAGATAATGCTTTAGGCTCGCGCTCTTTCGGTTGCGCCATATTCACTGCTATTGTTCTGTGATGCTTATAGATGAGCGTAATCGAAATTTCTGAGTTTTATCCTGTCTATCAATTTGTCAAAAAACCAACACCAACCTTTGTTACAACTGTTCACAATTGCCCCCTTTTACGGTTTATAAAGCTGAATAAAGGCTGACTACTAACCTAAATAGTATTTAAAAAACTTGAGCAATATCTAAGAAATACAACTAAAAACGGTCCGTTTACTAAATTCGTACGCATTTTTTTGTGATCGCGATCACATTTTTGTGTTTTTGGAAGGTTAACAAAAAGTTGTCACTCGTTTGGGGTAAAAAACTGTCAAATCCCATTTTTGAAGAGGTTTTAACTGGACTGTGACGTGTGTCTCATTGTTAGGTGGAGGTTGAGATAAATCTCGTTACTTTTATCGTTATTTTAATTAACAAACCCAGCCTGATGGTTAATAAATTGCTTGATTGACGCCATAAACGTGAAATTGCAGTATCCATATCAACGTCAAAAATAACAAATGGCGTGTATATAAAAATAAATAGGTTAGGGAGTACTACATAATGAACAGACCATCTAAATTGGCCTCTGCGATTAAGTTTGGTTTAATCGCCTCGGTTTCTACCAGCGCTTATACCGTGTCAAATACAGCCTTCGCTGAAGAAGTCGGTGCCGATGTAGAACGCATTGCCGTTACTGGCTCCCGTATTCAACGTCAAGATATGGAAACCGCTTCGCCAGTAACAGTTATTGGTGCTGCAGAAATTCGTGCAGAAGGTTTTACATCTGTTGATGAACTTCTACAGGCTCAAACATCAATGGCGGGTGCCGCTGTTGGTTCAAGTACAAACAATGGTGCAGACGGTGTTGCTCAGGTTGACCTTCGTGGTATGGGCTCACAGCGTACACTAGTACTATTGAACGGCCGTCGTATGGTGAACTCTGGTTCAGGTGCGGATAGTTCAGTCGATCTTAACGCTATCCCGGTAGCTATGATTGCACGTGTTGAAATCTTGAAGGACGGCGCATCTGCAGTATATGGTTCAGATGCTATCGCTGGTGTTGTTAACATTATCACTAAGAAAGACTTTGAAGGTTTTCAAGTTGATGTTACCGGTGGCATGACCGACAAGAGTGACGGCGAGAACGGCGAGATCAGTGCACTTTATGGTTTCAATACCGACACGGGTAACTACACCTTTGGTGCTGCATACTCAGAGCGTAAAGGCGTAGTACAGTCTGACCGTGATTGGACAGATCCAGGTTCAAGCTCATTCATTCCAAACGGCTCTTTGGGCGGTAAGGTTAAAGATGAGAACGGCAACTGGGTTGACCGCGAAGAAGGTTATGACTACACCCAAGATAGTTTCTATCAAACACCAAACAAGCGTTACAGTTTGTTCGCTAACATGACTCAAGAGCTAGGCGATGACATCGTGTTAACGGGTGACGTACTTTACACTAAGCGTAAGTCTAACCAGCAGTTAGCACCGCAGCCTGCCAACATCATGCTAGATGTGTGTGAAGCGGGTGATGATCCTATGACTTGCTTAGAGCTTGACCAAGACATGATTGATGCAGGTATCAAGCCAGATGATAAAGGTCAAGTTAACTACAGAAAACGTATGAATGACGTCGGTCCTCGTATCTATAGTCAAGATACGGATACTTGGAGGATCTCTGCTGGCCTAGAAGGTTCATTAGATATCAATACCGGTATGAACTGGGATGCGTCTTACACCTATGGTAACAACAAGGCTAAGACCAAGGTAGAGAACTCTATCAATGCTAACCTGATGGCAGATGCTATTTATGCGGATCAAGATCCTTGGTTAACAGGTCAGCCAATGACGGATCAAGAGCTACTAAACAGCGTTGCATATACTGAAAATGCTGATGGTGGTAACGAACAGCACGTATTCTCTGCTGGCTTAAACGGTGAGTTGTTTGACTTAGACGCAGGTGCTGTCGCTTTCGCAATTGGTGCGGAATATCGCTACGAAAGTGGCTATTACAATCCAGATCCAGTTGTCGTAGCAGGTGAAAGTACTGCAGCGCAGCAAGATCCAACAGATGGTAGCTACAATGTTATCTCTGTATTCCAAGAAGTGAGTGTACCATTTACCGATAAGTTAACCGGTGAGTTCGCATTGCGTTTTGATGATTACTCTACATTTGGTAATGCATCAACTTGGAAGATTGGTCTAACTTATGAAGCGACTGATGACTTAATGCTTCGTACCGTTGCCGCAACAGGTTTCCGTGCACCAAGCGTGAGTGAGCTATATGGTGGTGACTCAGGCTCTTATGATTACCTGACAGATCCATGGGGCAATGAACAAGATCCACAGATCTTAGTAAACCGTACATCGGATGAAGATCTTAAGCCTGAAGAATCAGAGTCTTATACAGCAGGTCTTGTTTACTCTCCAAGCTATATAGACGGTTTATCATTAACAGTTGATTACTGGCGCTTTAAAGTGAAGAACGCGATTACGCGTCTTGACACTCAAGCAGGTCTAGATGCTTGTTATGCAGGTGACGCATCAGCATGTGAAACGTTCAACATTGGACCAAATGGTGACTTGTCTAACCTGACTAACTCGTTGACTAACGTTGGTTTCCAAGACACGAGCGGTATCGACTTTAACTTAGCGTATAGCTTTGAAGCGTTGAACCTAGACTGGGTTGTGAGCAACGATACCACTTACTTGCTGAACTTTGAGCAAGACGGTAAAGATTATACGGGTACCATCGATGGTAACTTCGGAGCGTATGCAGAAGTTCGTAATAACTTTAGCATTAAAGCCGGACAGGACGATTGGAGCGTAATGTACTTCAACCGTTACATCGGTGAAATGGATGACTTAGGTACAGGTGATACGGTAGATTCAGTTCTTTACCACAACATCTCTGCTTCTTACTTCATCAACGATGCTTGGATGCTAAGTGCTGGTGTTAAGAACTTTACCGATGAAGAGCCATCAAAAGTATCTAACGGTAGCGACGGTGGTACAGTACCAGAAGTATATGACACTGTTGGTCGCACCTACTTTGCTGGTGTAACCATGAAGTTCTAAATAGCGATGCTATTAACTTAAAAAAGCGCCTTAGGGCGCTTTTTTGTTTGCTTTAAGGCTTAACCTAAACCTTTTTCAGCTGAGCTCATCTGAATAAACTCGATTTTGTAGCCATCTGGATCTTCAACAAAGGCAATTTCAGTTGCGCCGCCAGCCACAGGGCCTGCAGGACGAATGACTTTGCCACCTGCTGCTGCGATAGCTTCACAGCGGGCATAGATATCCTCTTCACCGATAGCGATGTGACCAAAGGCATTACCGTGGTCGTAAGACTCAGTTCCCCAGTTATAGGTCAGCTCAATCACTGCGCTTCCTGTTGACTCTTCATCAAAGCCAACAAAAGCCAATGTGTATTTATATTCGCTATTTTCACTCTGTCTAAGTAGCTTCATGCCTAAGATTTTGGTGTAAAACTCGATACTGCGTTCAAGGTTACCAACGCGGAGCATGGTATGTAGTAATTGTGCCATGATAAATATCCAAGTAATAGAGTAGTGAGCCGAAGTATATCGAAATTTAGGATGATAGATACACTTTGTAAAAATTGAGCGAGATCAATTTCTTTAGTCTGGGATGGATCACAAAATACCTAAAATAGTCTGGGAAACTCTCATATATCTTATACTATTAGTAGAGTATTTTAAGGAGAACACTATGCAAACCGAATTAAAGATGTCACTGGGGCTTACTGCAATTATTGCTGCGTTTTTAACTATTTTCTTTATCTGTATGTACTAATACCAATTGGTATAGACGTACGGATACAAAAAAGCCGCTAATAGCGGCTTTTTTTGTATTTTGTTAACTCTTTCTAAGAGTGTCACTATTTACTCTTCAGGGTAAACTTTATCTTTAAACTCACACAAGTCTTCAATAATACAGCTTCCGCAGCGAGGCTTACGGGCGATACAGGTATAACGACCGTGCAGAATCAACCAGTGGTGTACATCGACCTTAAACTCGGCTGGAACCACTTTCAGTAGTTTCTTTTCCACTTCGACAACATTTTTACCTATGGCGAACTTGGTTCTGTTTGAAACTCTGTCTATATGGGTGTCGACAGCAATTGTTGGCCAGCCAAAAGCGGTGTTTAACACCACATTAGCCGTCTTTCTACCAACGCCAGGCAGCGATTCAAGGGCTTCTCTGTCTTCTGGTACCTCACCATTATACTTCTCGACTAAGATCTCACAGGCTTTAACTACATTGATGGCCTTGTTGTTATACAGGCCAATGGTTTTGATGTAAGGCTTTAACCCCTCAACACCTAAGTCTGCAATGGCCTGAGCCGTATTAGCTACCGGAAAGAGTTTGTCGGTGGCCTTGTTGACACTAACATCGGTTGCTTGAGCTGATAATGTGACAGCAACGAGCAGCTCAAACGGACTTGAGAAATTTAGTTCAGTTTCTGGATGAGGGTTATGTTCTCTAAGCCTTTCAAGGATCAGGCGACGTTTCTCTGCGTTCATTATCTCGTATCCGTCTCGTTTGTAATTGTTATGCTTTGTGTTTCTCTCATCGCGCTTGCGCACTAAATGGGTTAATTCACTTTGGTAATACGTGCACGTGTTGGCGCTTCTTGTTCCACTTTAGGCTGCCTAGACGCCATGTATTGGTCGATAACGTTTTTAAGTGCGATTAATAAGCCCATGCCGATAAAGGCGCCTGGAGGTAGCATAGCTAATAGGAAGCTAGTATCGACCTGCCAAATATGGATGGTTAATGACTTAGCCCACTCGCCGAGTAACTGATCGGCGCCATAAAAAAGCGTACCTTGACCTAATATTTCTCTAGCCGCGCCTAAAATAGATAGGACTAAGGTGAAACCTAAGCCCATCATCAGCCCGTCAAAGGCTGATTTGGCGACATTATTACGAGAGGCAAAGGCTTCAGCACGACCGATAATCACACAGTTGGTGACAATAAGCGGCAAGAAAATACCTAGGGATAGGTAGAGGCCATAAGCGTAAGCGTTGATGAGTAGCTGCACCGTTGTCACAAGCGCGGCAATGATCATCACAAACACAGGAATACGGATCTCTTTAGGAACAAAATCTCGCACCAAAGACACTAGGATGTTGGAGCCAATCAACACCAACATGGTCGCGAGTCCTAAACCTAAAGCGTTGGTTAAGGTTGCGGTAACCGCGAGAAGAGGGCATAGCCCGAGAAGCTGTACCAGTCCTGGGTTATTTCTCCAAAGACCTTGTTTGGCTAGCTCTTTATAATCACTCATTTTCCAACCTCGCAATTGGCAGGTGCCGATAACAGCTGTGACTTATTAGCATTAAAATAGCTAACGGCATTTCTAACCGCCCTGACATAGGCCCGTGGTGTTATCGTTGCACCAGTAAACTGATCGATATCACCGCCGTCTTTTTTAACGTTCCAGCGCTTGTCTTTATCTGACAGTAAAAACAGTCCGTCAAATGAGCGCACCCAGTCAGACTTTCTAAGTTCAATCTTATCACCAAGACCAGGTGTTTCTTGGTGGGACAGGGTGCGAACGCCTAACACCTCTCCTTTATCGCTTATGCCGACAATGATGCGGATATTACCGTTGTAACCGTCGGGAGCGATGGTTTCAATGGCGATAGCAACGCCTTTATTATTCTTTGTCGCAATATAAGCGGGCAGGGCGTTGTCAGTGCCTAAAAATTCCACCGAGTTGAGCAAGATACAGTGAGCGGTGAGTTCGTTGTCGTGGATCTCATCAGGAATGATTTGATGGAGTACACGGGCTAGCTCAATCTGTTCTTGTTGCTTAATTTTATCGTAAGTAAATTGGTTCACTGCAGCGACTAGGCCTGTGCACAAGAGCGCAAATAGACCGAGAAGCAAACCATTCTTTAACATTGATTTTTTCAAAATAAATTCTCTTTATGCTCAGTTGCCCGTACGGTGGCCATAAGTGCGAGGCTTGACGTAATAATCGATAAACGGTGCACAGAGGTTCGCCAATAGGACGGCAAATGCAAAGGCGTCTGGGTAGCCGCCATAGGTACGAATAACATAGACCAATACACCGATAAGGGTACCGAACAGTAAACGTCCTCGAACACTAGTTGCTGCGGTAACGGGATCGGTTGCGATAAAGAAGGCCGCAAGCATGGTTGCACCGGAAAACAGCTGTAGCAATGGCCCAACGTGGGTATCTGGACTTAATAGATAACCAAAACTGCTACAGATAAATAGTGAAGCTAGAATCGCAAAACTGATATGCCAGCGGATAACCTTGAGCTTTAACATAACAAGACCGCCCGCAAGGTAGGCCAAGTTGACCCAAAACCAACCGATTCCGTAGCCATCACTAAATATCGCTTTGCTTAGGCTTTCAGAAGTCGTTAATCCTAAAGAGAGATCCGTCTTAACGGTATCGAGTGGGGTTGCCATTGCGATGCCATCAAAACCGAGTTTATAAAGGTTTAGTTGCTCGGCACTCATGGAGCCGAAAATGGCCTGAAGCGTTAAGCCAATATCCATTGGATTTTGAGCAATAGCCGTTGGAATCGACCAGCTCGTCATCTGCACTGGAAACGAGATTAGCAGCATGACATATGCTGCCATTGCAGGATTGAAGATATTTTGGCCTAGGCCGCCATAGAGCTGCTTAACTAGAACGATGGCGAACAGGGTGCCTATCACCACCAACCACCAAGGCGCGATGGGCGGAATGGCGACACCAATCAATATTGCCGTTAATACGGCGCTGTTATCGCTAATCGTTGCAAGTACGGCTCGCTTTCTAAGGGCGAGCACCGCAGCTTCTGCTGCCAATGCGACAGCAATGGCTAGCATGACTTGTATGAGCACGCCCCAGCCGAAGAAATAGCATTGGGCTGCAATACCCGGCAGGGCACATAAAATAACCCGGCGCATCACACTTTGGGTTTGTAGTTTCACCTTCAAATGAGGTGATGAGGCTAACTTAAACGCCATGGTTTATTCCTTCTCCTGCAATTTTTGTTGCAACTTTTTAGCTTTTGCCTTGGCTACCGCTGCAGCAATACGTGCTTTTTTTGCATCTTCGGCGGATTCTGTGACAGCTGGTGCTATTACTGGTGTCTCAGCAGCACTGCTTTCAGGGGCTGATGCCTCAGTGTTTTCCGTGTCTAGTGTTTCGCTAGGTTGAGGCTCGCAAGCTTGAGATTGCTTTTTGGCCTTGGCTTTAGCAACCGCTGCAGCAATACGCGCTTTCTTTGCGTCTTCGGCAGACAATGTGGTTGCTGTTTCAATTACTGACGTCTCAGCTGCACTACTTTCTGGGGCTGATGCCTCTGTGTTTTCCGTGTCTAGTGTTTCGCTCGGTTGAGGCTCGCAAGCTTGAGATTGCTTTTTAGCCTTGGCTTTAGCAACTGCCGCGGCGATACGTGCTTTTTTAGCGTCTTCGGCAGACAATGTGGCTGCTGTTTCAATTACAGGCGCATCAGCTGCACTGCTGTCTGGGGTTGAGGCCTCAGTGTTTTGCGTGTCTAGTGTTTCGCTCGGTTGAGCCTCGCAAACTTGAGATTGCTTTTTGGCCTTGGCTTTAGCAACTGCCGCGGCGATACGTGCTTTTTTTGCATCATCGGCCGAGGACTTGTTTTCCTCGCGGTTAAGCTGCTGCTCTGTGCCATCAGTTTTGGCAGCTTGCGCTGCTTTCTTAGCCTTTGCACGGGCAATGGCTGCCGCAACTTGCGCTTTCTTATCGGTGACAGCAGTATCGACAGGCCCAGTATTAGCCTCAGTATTAACCTCAGCTTTACCATCGACCTCTGGTGACTCAGCTTGCGCTGCTTTCTTAGCCTTGGCACGAGCAATAGCCGCTGCTACTTGCGCTTTCTTATCGGTTACCGGTGCCGCATCGGTTGTTTGACTGTTATCAAGTTGAGGGTTTGTATTGCCTTTCTTAGCTTTAGCTCGGGCAATCGCTGCTGCAACTTGGGCTTTTTTATCCTCTACTGAAGGTGCTGTATCACTTTGCTGGCTTTCAGCTGCTTTCTTAGCCTTAATACGCGCCATCGCTTCGGCGACTGCGTCTCTATCGCCGCTAGACATGGTCGTCTTGCGTCGTTCAGCAGCTTCTTTGGCTTTGGCCTCTCGAGCAAGCTTTTCCTCTTCTAAGCGCTGCGCTCTTGCTTCAAAACGTTGCTTGGCAAAGTCTGCCTGTTTCTTCTCTTCTGTTTGGGTGCGTATTGCAGATTTAGCGATACGGTAATATTCCACTAGGGGAATATCACTTGGACAAACATAGCTACAGCAACCACATTCAATACAATCATGTAGGTTAAAGCTTGTGGCCTTATCGTACTCTTCGGCTTTTGCATGCCAAAATAGTTGCTGTGGTAACAGGAGAGTCGGGCAGACGGCAGCGCATTCACCGCAGCGAATGCAGGGTTTTTCAGCCTGTTCTGGCGCGATCTCTTCACTGCTTGGCAGTAGCACGCAGTTTGTACCCTTGAGCACGGGCGCTGAGATATCTGGCAGAGAGTAACCCATCATTGGGCCGCCAATTATCACTTTGTCTTGGGTTAGATTGCCGTTAAAGCCAAGCTGTTGTAGCAGATGACTGACAGGCGTGCCTATCGGAACCCAGTAGTTTCCTGGCGTTTGGCTGTTTAAGCCAGTTACCGTTACTACACGGCGGGTCAATGCTTGGCCGTTGACCACTGCATCGTGGATAGCGTAAGCGGTACCGACGTTTTGTACTAACATGCCTAATTGAGCAGGGATAGAGCCCGATGGCACCTCTTGACCAGTTAAGATTTGAATTAACTGTTTCTCACCACCTGATGGGTACTTGGTTGGAACGGCTGTGATTCTGGCGCTATCTGTCGCTAACTCGCTACGATTAAGCGCATGTTGCATTGCTTCAATCGCCTCGGGTTTGTTATCTTCGATAGCGATAATGATGCGCTTTGGCTTGAGCAGTTTCTGAATAATAGCAATTCCAGAGAGGATCTCATCACTATGCTCGCGCATCAGACGATCATCTGAGGTGATATAGGGCTCGCACTCGATACCGTTAATTATAACCAGCTCAATATCACTGGCGGGGCTGAGCTTGATGTGGGTTGGAAAAGCCGCTCCCCCGAGGCCTGCAATACCGGCGTGCTGAATCTTGCTCAGGATCTCTTGATTGCTTAAAGCAGCTACATCGGCAGCAACAACCTCGACTGATTCATCTAGACCATCTGCATCGATAACGCAGCTCAGTACAGCAATACCTGATGCATGATTGCTTGGCATTGGCTGTATCTTGCTGATGACACCTGAGGTTGGGGCGTGTACAGGGCTGTACGTGAAGCTTGTTCCTTTAGTTAGGCTCTGACCCTTTAGGACGCGATCGCCAACCTTAACCGTGAGCAGGGCACTATCGCCAACTTGTGTCAGTGGCAAAATATACTCAACGGCAAGTGGCAGTTCGCTGATAGTGGTTTTGTTAGAAAGCGTTTTTAATTCTGGAGGATGAACACCACCATGTGAGCGCCAAAGCGTCCCTTTATCAATTTGCTCTAATAAAGTTAACACGGCTTATCCTCTTGCAACTGCTTAACAGGAATGGCATTGAGTCGCCAGTTCCAGGTTTTGGTGGTTTGTTCTACGGGTAGCATGTCAATACAGTCTACCGGGCAGGGCGCAACGCAGAGGTCACAACCTGTGCAGTAGTCGGTAATAACGGTATGCATTAACTTGCCTGAACCCAAAATCGCATCGACAGGGCAGGCTTGAATACACTTGGTGCAGCCAATACATTCTTCTTCACGAATAAAGGCAACTTTCTTTACTTGAACGGCTTCAGTGGCGTTAAGTGGCTCGGGTTCGACCCCCATCAGATCGGCTAGCTTTTCCATGGTTGCGGTGCCGCCCGGCGGACATTTGTTGACCTTGTCGCCGTTAGCAATGGCTTCTGCATAAGGACGACAACCAGGGTAACCACACTGGCCACATTGGGTCTGTGGCAGTAGCGCTTCGATTTGATCGGTAAGGGGGTTGCCTTCAACTTTAAATTTCTCTGCGGCAAATCCAAGTAAGACACCAAAGACGAGCGCGAGTATTGTAAGTACAACAATAGCGATGACAATAGCAGACATGTTTATTTAACTAACCCCGTGAATCCCATAAACGCAAGTGACATCAGTCCCGCAGTTACCATTGCAATAGCCCCACCTTTAAATGGCGTAGGAACATCGGCTGCGGCAAGGCGCTCTCGCATGGCGGAGAATAGAATCAGGACCAACGAGAAGCCAACAGCAGCGCCAAATCCAAAGATAGCGGATTCAATAAAACCATGTTTTTCATTGATATTAAGAAGCGCGACACCGAGTACGGCACAGTTAGTGGTGATTAAAGGCAAGTAAATGCCTAGCGCACGATGCAAGGAAGCACTGGTTTTTTGAACTAGCATCTCAGTAAACTGCACGACAACGGCAATCACGAGAATAAAGCTCATCGTTCGCAGATAACCTAGGTCAAACGGCAGTAATAAATACTGATTAACTAGGTAGCTTAAGATAGAGGCCAGTGTTAATACAAACGTTGTCGCCATCGACATGCCGATGGCTGACTCCAGTTTGCTAGATACCCCCATGAAGGGGCAAAGGCCAAGAAATTTTACTAATACGAAGTTGTTGACCAGCACTGTGCCGATCAATAACAGGAGATATTCGCTCATCTCTAATCAATTTGTTAGACAGAATTACCGCTATTATCGGCTTTTCCTAAGCTATTAACAACACATAGAAAGCAAGGATAAAAAGTTTGCTTTATAAATAGTCAGAATTAAACGGTATTTGCTGTCTTTTCCTCCTGCTTCAATGGACTAGGTTCGGCGATATAGTAACCTTGCAAACCATCGATAAGCAGTTGTTCCATCGCAAGCTTATCTTCTTGTTTTTCAACACCTGTGGCGATGACTCTGATCCCAAGCTTGCGAGCTATATCGATAATCATTTTAACGAAAAACTTATTGTGTGGATCTAGGGTGATCTCTTGGGTATAGCTATGGTCTAACTTAATATAATCGGGACGAACCTCTTTAAAGAACTTAAATGAGGTAAAGCCGAGCCCAAAGCGCTCTATAGAGATCCGTGAACCTACGCTATGGAGTTCATTAATAAAGTGATAGGTGGCACTGAGATTTGTCTGCATACCGGACTCACTCACCTCAAACACGAGCCTTGCAGCTATCTGCCTTTGTTTGGTTAATATATTTTTTAACCAAGAGACAAAAGGCTTGTTAGTTGCTGAGGCCGCGCTGATATTGATGCCAATCAAGCCAGTAAGATTCGGGCTTTGCAGCAACAACCTTAGGGTATTGAGTACGACTAGCTTATCTAGTTCTTCACTCATGCCGTGACGTTCAGCCATGGAAATGACTGTTGTCGTGGGTAATAGTTTTCCTTCGCTATTATAAAATCGGGATAATAGCTCACGATAAGATTCAACATCATTACGACATGGGCGGATCGGTTGAATATAAAACTTGATGGCTTTACGTCTCAGTAGATCGTTGATGGCTACCTTCCAGCGACTTTCGCCAAACAGTTCTCCACCAGTGAGTTTCTCCTGAATATGATAGCAATTGGGGCCGAGAGTTTGAGCGATACTGACGGCCGTGTCCGCAAGTGTCATCAAGGATGCTGGATCGCTGTCTTCAAGGTAAGGCACTATACCGATATGGGCGATAGATGGCGTGCCAATCTGGTGTTGATATTCGCGAAAAGACGATTTCAATTGGTTGGCGATGGTTGAACATTGTTTAATTGTTATATCTGGGATAACAACGGCAAAATCAGCTGTGGAGATCCTAAAGAATTGCGAGCGTGTGGGTTCATTTATAGCAAGCCTAATCTCGTTAGCAATTCGGCAAAGATAATCATCACCGGCCTCTCTACCATGTAGTTGGTTGATATTGGCAAGCTCCGTGGCTTTGACTATTACCAAGATCCCGAACTCTTTAGACTCAGCTTTACAGATCTCATCGAGTTTCTCGGTAAAACGTGCTTTTGTCGCGAAACCTGTAATCGGGTCTTGAAACACGGTTTTACTCAGTTGGTTATTGAGCTCTTTTAGTTCACCGACTTTCGCCTTTAGCGTCTGTTTGGCTTTCTCTAAGGTTAAGCCGATATTTCGAAATTCCCCTCTAAACTGAGATTGGTCGATAGCTTCAAAAGAGAGCTGACTGAGCTTTTCGATATTTGCCGTGATGGAACGAATGCTTTTTCTCTGTTTTAGGCTGAGCAGAAGGTGGAAAAAGGCAATGACAACAAAGCAACCCCAGATAATGAGCAGATGATTTTGGAATTGGCGGATAGTTTGTTTCTGTAATAACTGGCTGGAAAGTTTGATCTGTAGCCGGCCCGCCTCCAAAACTTGAGTATGGGGTGATTCGATGATAAATAATTTCGCTAACATAGAATCGCTTGCAGCGATTAACTTACCCCTAGTGAAGTTATTACCGCTATCAAACGCATCGATATATTGGAAAAACTGAAAGCTAAATTTGGGCTTAAGCATTTCGTAAAGTGCTTGGCCTGTACCTTGCCATGCATTTTCCTGCGCGATCGCTGTCGAGTATTGATCAAGTTGCTGAGCAGATTGTTTAGTGAGGTTTTGGTGTGCGTATTGGTAGCTTAAATAGGAGAGTCCTATAAACAGCAAAAAAAGAAACAACTGGAAATATTTTGAGGTTGTCATAAAGAATCCGTTCAACACGATCAAAAAACTCTTAGGGAGAGTAATACTGGTTTAGTGGGATGTATTATAAACAGGTTTGATCTTGAATTGCAGTGGATTTATTACGTGATACAGAATTGAAATGGAAAGCAGGTGAGGTGTTAGGAAAAGGTTGGCTCCCCAGACTGGACTTGAACCAGTGACATACGGATTAACAGTCCGCCGTTCTACCGACTGAACTACAGGGGAGTCGTAAAAACCTTTCAAACATTCTAACTAAATTAAAGTGGCTCCCCAGACTGGACTTGAACCAGTGACATACGGATTAACAGTCCGCCGTTCTACCGACTGAACTACAGGGGAATCGTTTAAGTTACGTCTCGTTGAAGACGGAGCGCATATTAAATCGCTCTTACAATTGAGTCAACTCGACAAGGGAAAAAAAATGAAATTATACGCTTAAGTGCTCACCTAGTGCACATAATGCTGATGGATGCAGCGTTTTTGTTAAAATATGAACAGTTATAAATGCAAGTATATGAGTTAATCACTATTTTCTATCATTAAATGATTTATCTGTTCTCAAGTTATGCTGTGAGAATTACAAATGTAGGAAACTTTCAGATATTCCAGACTTCATACTTTAGTTGTAGCAAGTGCTACAAGCCCCAGTAGATAAGCTCTGTAAGAGTTATCCACTGAATCTGTGGATAAGCCTGTGGGTTACACCGGAAAATCATCGGCAAATGCCGATGAAATGGGCGTTGAACTTAAATTGAGCGAATTTCTTGATTGTTTTTTTTACTCAGTAAAAACAACGTGATGGAAAAAGCAACACTTTATTGTGGTGTTTTCAAAAGTGTTGCTAAAGTGTAACTGAATTATCGGTGATTATTGTGAATTAAAAGGCCGAATATACAGGCTTTGGCAATAGCAAACTCTAAAAATCGCAATTTTACTCGACGTTATAAAGTTTCATATGGAATAAATCTTAGTTCTATGGGTTACAGCGGGTATGGTTGTTAAATATCTCGCCTTAGAAAGGCGCCAAGCCATGATTGAGTTCGGGAACGCTTTTGCGTTGATAGCGTTGCAGAGTATAGATATAGCGTGTCGCTAGCCTAAACCCATATCAGCACTAATCGCGCTGAGCTAAGGCTCTGTTTATATACCGACTGTTAAATTAACGATTACGCGCCATTTTTGAGCAAATTAGGGTAAAATAATGGCTCATCTTTCGAGGGAAGTATCTGAGTGTCAGAATCTGTATTTCAATTAGAGTCCATGTATAAACCCGCAGGCGATCAGCCTACGGCTATTCAACAGTTAGTCGATGGACTAGAGTCGGGCGTAGCGTGCCAGACATTACTGGGGGTGACAGGATCTGGTAAAACCTTTACTGTCGCTAATGTTATTGCAAAAATGTCTCGCCCAACCATTATCATGGCGCCCAATAAGACGCTAGCAGCCCAGCTTTACGGGGAGATGAAAGAGTTCTTTCCCCACAATGCGGTCGAGTATTTCGTATCTTACTATGATTATTACCAACCGGAGGCTTATGTACCTTCAACGGGTACTTTCATTGAAAAGGACGCATCGGTCAACGCCCATATCGAGCAGATGCGCTTATCTGCCACTAAGGCGCTATTAGAAAGAAAAGATGTGGTGTTGATTGCGTCGGTGTCGGCGATTTATGGCTTGGGTGATCCTAAGTCTTATATGAAGATGCTATTACACCTGCGTGAAGGTGGGATCATGGAGCAGCGTGATATATTAAAACGCCTCAGTGAGTTGCAATATACCCGTAACGATATTGAACTGCAGCGTGGTACTTATCGGGTAAGAGGCGAAGTGATCGATATCTTTCCTGCCGACTCCGATAAGCATGCCATTCGCATCGAGCTGTTTGACGATGAGATTGAAAGATTAAGTTTATTCGATCCACTCACCGGGCACGTGGTTAAGCGTATTGCTCGGATCACTGTCTATCCGAAGAGTCACTATGTAACACCTAGGGAATCTATTTTAGCCGCGACAGAAGAGATTAAAGAGGAGTTAAGGGAGCGAAAACAGCAGCTGCTTGACCTTAATAAGCTTATTGAAGAACAGCGCATTACCGAGCGGGTTCAATATGATGTCGAGATGATGACTGAACTTGGCTATTGCTCAGGTATCGAGAACTATTCTCGCTACCTGTCAGGAAGAGCGCCTGGCGATGGACCTCCTACCTTGCTTGATTATTTGCCTGATGATGGCTTGTTGATCATCGATGAGTCCCACGTGACGGTTCCGCAAATCGGCGCTATGTATAAAGGTGATCGCTCAAGAAAGATGAATCTTGTGGAGTATGGCTTCCGTCTGCCTTCGGCGCTAGATAACCGTCCGCTTAAGTTTGAAGAGTTTGAGGCCTTAATGCCTCAGAGTATTTTTGTCTCGGCAACGCCTAGTGAATACGAAATCGATAAGTCTGATGGTGAAATTGCCGAGCAGGTCGTCAGGCCTACAGGGCTACTCGATCCTGAGATCGAAGTGCGGCCGGTATCGATTCAAGTCGATGATCTGTTATCAGAGATAGGCAAACGTGTGGCCGTTAACGAACGTGTGTTAGTGACGACACTGACTAAGCGTATGTCGGAAGATCTTACCGAGTACCTCGATGAGCATGGTGTCAAAGTGAGATACTTACATTCTGATATCGACACCGTTGAGCGCGTTGAGATCATCAGAGACCTGAGATTAGGCGTATTCGATGTGCTTATTGGCATTAACTTGCTCCGAGAGGGGTTAGATATGCCAGAGGTCTCTTTGGTCTGTATTCTCGATGCTGATAAGGAAGGTTTTTTACGCTCTGAGCGTTCACTGATCCAGACGATTGGGCGCGCTGCCCGTAACGTTAATGGTAAGGTGATCCTCTATGGGGATCGTATTACCAAGTCGATGGAGAAAGCGATCACCGAAACCAACCGTCGTCGAGAAAAGCAGCATCAGTATAATTTGGATAACGGGATCACACCAAAAGGGGTGGTTAAGCGCATTACTGATGTCATGGATGTGGGCGATCACGAATATGTTGATAGTGAACGCGGCGTGGCAGAAACTGCGGCGGACTATCATGTGGCTAAACCTGCTGATATCAGCCATGACATCGATAGGTTAGAAAAGCAGATGCATGAACACGCTAAAAACCTCGAATTTGAAGAGGCGGCAGCAATTCGCGATAAAGTCAGCCGACTCAGAGAGCAGTTTATCAAGGCATAGTTAACCAATACATAGGTTAACCAATACATAGTTAACTTATGTATAGTTAACCAAGACCAGACGATAATAAAGCATTAGACGAGAAAAGGAGAGCAGCCAAAGCTAGCTCTCCTTTTTTACTATTAACCCTTGATGCGATGACACTATTTCTGGGGCTGAGTTTTTATTTATGTGATTTATAAACTGTGCGGCTTATAAGCCAAGTGTTTGAAAGCCAATAGCCCTGCAGCACAGATAAGCCCACTTAAAAGACCGACTAAGTGGGCTTCGGTTGCCACTCTGGCGCCGATAAGCTCAGTCATCTCACGACTCGCACCAAAAAACTGCTCATAGCCAACTTTTAAGATCACACCTAGCAGCAGTAAATACCCAGACTTTAATCCACGGCGAATATCCATAATTGCGCCATACGTAAAGAGGCCGTGAAGCATACCGCTTAAGCCAACATAACCCATAAGGCTTGGGTAAAACAGCAGTAATCCTATGCCCTGCATGAGGCATAACACAAAAAAGAGTATGGCAAGTCCTTGAGCGCGATAGTGTGGTTCATGCAGTGAGATAATGACCCAAAAACCTGCGAGGTTCATGTACAGGTGCCAAGCATTGGTATGTAAGAGGTTACCGCTCAGTAGGCGCCACCATTGACCATCGATGATGAGTGGTCTCTGATAGGCCAGCAGCTCATCAAGCTTAAAGTAAAATAGGCTGATACAAACGAGCGTAATTACAAACGCAAATGTATAGGGGCTATTAGCCCCTAATTTGAGTTTTAGCATTTAGTCGCAAGTCTTGCTTGTATTGCATCTTTATCGGCGAGGTATTCTTCTAAGCCACGCTTTCTTAATAGACACGCAGGGCAAGTACCACAGCCATCGCCCTTAATCCCGTTATAGCAGGTTAAAGTTTCATCGCGAATTAGCTCAAGACTTTGGTATTTATCTGCTAAGGCCCAGGTCTCTGCTTTATCTAACCACATTAATGGAGTCTGAATCGTGAGCTGCTTATCCATGCCTTGTTCAAGGGCTGCCTGCATCGCTTTGACAAAATCATTACGACAATCTGGGTAGCCTGAAAAGTCAGTCTCGCACACACCCGTAATCACCACATCAGCGCCCAGCTGATAGGCATAGATCCCAGCGAGTGTTAGAAATAGGATATTTCTTCCCGGTACGAAGGTGTTCGGTAAGCCGTTATCCATCAGTTCGTTGGACACAGGGATTGCATCACGAGTCAGGGCTGAGATGGCCAATTCATTCAATAAGGTGACGTCCATGACCTTGTGGCTGGCAAGTTTGAGTTTTTTGCCTAGACTCTTGGCAATTTCAATCTCTTCTCTATGTCTTTGACCATAATCGAAGGTGATCCCGTGAACTTCATCAAATTGTTGAAGGGCTTGAATGAGGCAGGTTGTCGAATCTTGACCACCACTAAAAACTACAACGGCTTTTGACATAATTAAGCTTTAATCTTTCAATAAATAAGATTGAGTAGTTTAGCGCAGCTGTGAATGCTTTTAAACTACTTGCGACCATGTGAAAAATCCACTATAAATGCGGCCCAGCTAATCAAGAGGTCAGATAATGAAATATCCAGTTAATGAAGTGTTTGAAACAATACAAGGCGAGGGGACCTATACTGGAGTACCAGCGCTTTTTGTTAGACTTCAGGGCTGTCCTGTTGGTTGCTCTTGGTGTGATACCAAGCAAACTTGGGAGTTGTTAGAGGATAATCGAGTTGCACCGGAGCTTGTTATTCAGGTTGATGGTACTGTAGGGCGTTGGGCTGAGTTAACAGCAGAGCAGTTAGTTAAGTCTTTTAAAGATAAAGGTTTTAATGCTAAACACGTGGTGGTCACAGGTGGTGAGCCGTGTTTATATGACTTGAGCGAGCTAACTGAGTACCTGCATAGCCAAGGTTATCAAACGCAAATTGAAACCAGTGGTACCTTCGAGGTTTTGTGTGCTAAAGAAACTTGGGTCACAGTATCACCAAAGGTCAATATGAAGGGGGGTTACCCTGTTTTAGCCCAAGCGCTAAATCGAGCCAATGAGATCAAGCATCCTATTGCGACGCAAAAACATGTTGATGAGCTAGATGAGTTATTAGCAGAAATTGATGTAACTGGAAAAACAGTCTGCTTACAGCCTATTAGCCAAAAGCCTAGAGCAACTGAGTTGGCGATGAAGACCTGTATCGAGCGTAACTGGCGTTTATCGATTCAAACCCATAAATATCTCGATATTGATTAAACGCTTATCGGTAATATTTTAATAAAAAAGCCCTTGGATGTTAGCATCGCAAGGGCTTTTTTACTTTTATCAGGTCTATTTTAGCTGTCGAGGTTATCCTGCATTCGGACAGTTTAATACCGATGTAGAGCTGAATTGCTCTAGAGCTTTTTGGTAGGGGGTAAGGTCACCGATATTTTGTGCTATCCACTCGTAATTGTAATAGGTATCTAAATAGCGCTCACCCGAGTCACAAATAAGGGTGACGATAGAGCCAGTCTCACCTTTGGCTGCCATCTCGCTGGCTAGTTGTAGTGCACCATAGAGATTTGTACCAGTAGAGGCGCCAGTTTTGCGGCCAATAATTTTTTCAAGCCAATTGATTGTAGCCACTGAAGCCGGATCGGGGATCTTGCGCATCTCATCCACTACGCCAGGAATAAATGAGGGTTCCGCGCGGGGGCGACCAATGCCCTCAATCTTACTGCCGTTACAGCAGCTGATAGTGTTATCACCGCTATGGAAGTAATCAAAGAATACTGAGTTTTCAGGATCGACGACGCAGAGTTTTGTATTTAATCTTTGATAACGAATGTAGCGACCTATGGTGGCAGAAGTACCGCCAGTGCCCGGGCTCATGACTATCCAGGTTGGGATTGGGTGTTGCTCTTTCTCCATCTGGTTAAAGATAGAGTTGGCGATGTTGTTGTTTCCTCGCCAGTCGGTTGCACGCTCTGCATAGGTAAACTGGTCCATATAATGACCACCTAATTGCTGAGCTAATCGCTCAGATTCCGCGTAAATTTTGCTAGAGTGATCGACGAAGTGGCATTGACCGCCATAAAATTCGATTTGTTGAATTTTCCTCTTAGCCGTAGTGCTTGGCATAACGGCGATAAAGGGTAAACCGAGTAAGCGTGCAAAGTAAGCTTCCGATACTGCGGTACTGCCAGAAGAGGACTCGATGACCGTTGTGCCTTCTTTTATCCAACCATTACACAGCGCATAGAGAAATAGAGAGCGGGCGAGGCGGTGCTTTAAACTTCCCGTCGGGTGAGTGCTTTCATCTTTCAGGTAAATATCAATACCCTGCAAATACGGAGTATCTAGTTTGATTAAATGCGTGTCAGCGCTTCGTTGAAAATCGGCTTCAATTTTTTCGATTGCTTGATTTACCCAAGAGTTAGTCACGATGTCGCCTCAGTAAAAACATTGAAGCTAAATCATAGTGAAAAGGCGTTGGGAATGATAGTGCAAAAGTGACGAGTTTAAACTTGCTGAAAGTTATAACTGCTTGATTAACATTGCTAATGTTTTTGGGTGCTATTCGACTGGTAGGTAATTAGAACGAAGTTTAATCGTGGTGGAGGCATTTATCGGCAGAGCTGAAATGGGCGAAGAAGTGGTGGAGGGAGAAGGATTCGAACCTTCGAAGGCTGAGCCGTCAGATTTACAGTCTGATCCCTTTGGCCACTCGGGAACCCCTCCACATTGTCTTACTTCGTCTTACACACAATATTGGCCTATTGTGTTTACTGCTTTTACGTCTTAATCACTAATAAATTAGTACTAGTAAGTTAAGAAGTGGTGGAGGGAGAAGGATTCGAACCTTCGAAGGCTGAGCCGTCAGATTTACAGTCTGATCCCTTTGGCCACTCGGGAACCCCTCCACATTGTCTTACTTCATCTTGCGCACAATATTGGCCTATTGTGTTTACCGCTTTACATCTTGTTCAACTTGATAGAAATGGTGGAGGGAGAAGGATTCGAACCTTCGAAGGCTGAGCCGTCAGATTTACAGTCTGATCCCTTTGGCCACTCGGGAACCCCTCCACGAATATCTTTCTACAAATTGTGTGCAAATGGTGGAGGGAGAAGGATTCGAACCTTCGAAGGCTGAGCCGTCAGATTTACAGTCTGATCCCTTTGACCACTCGGGAACCCCTCCTCAATTGCGGCGGCAATAGTAGTCAGAATTTTTTCTGCTGTAAAGCTTAAATATGAAATAAACCCCAAAGTCTTTGACTGTTTGGTCAATTAACTTACAACGGCTTGTTTTGGCGCTTTATTCTTGTTCAATATGACGATTAATTACCGTTTAACTCCAATAGTGGAACCTTAGTGTGCTGCTCAAGTATATGGCTAACTCACCTAATAATAGCGAGTTAATGGCTACGGGAGGGGATTTTGGCAACTGAGCGTTATAAGCTTATTTAGGCTTAAATATGAAATAAAGCCTAAAGAATTCGTTTGCGCGGTCGATTACCTACTAACGAGTTGTTTTATTGGTTTATTTTTGTTCAGAATGAATGTTACGCAGGTAGAAAGTACATTAATCAACGAATCTCAGTTAGGTTCGAGACTCAATCATGCCGTTGGTGCAAACCGACGGGGTGAGTTTGGTCTATTGCTTTCTATGCTATCGGAAGATGCGCGGGATATGGCGCAATTTCAGACTGAAGCTCACCTTAATCATGATTTACGTGCCAAATTCGAACTTCCAACGGCGCAGGCGTTAATTGGGCAACTCGATGGAGACATCATGGTGACGGACAATAGCCAAGTTCACCAACAAAGTGGCACCACCGCTTTTCGGTTAGCGAACGTACTCAATGAAGAGGCTTTGGTCATTCGCAGTAAAGAATCGTTAGAGATGCAAGAGGTGTTGGCTAACTGTGCGCTGTCTGTTCGTCGGCGTTATAACCAAGTCGCTGTAGCACCTAAAGTGGAACTCACCCACTTTGTCGATCAATTGGTCATCCAACGTCAAATGGGTGAATTAATAGCCCAAGCTTGAAGATGAGCCTGCTTTATTTTGAATTGCTGATATATAATCAAACATTCAAATGATCCATAGTGAGACACGTTTAAGATGAAAAATATTCAAAAGGCACAATCTGATTTAGTTAATGATACCTGTAATGACTGTGGTAGCTTCGTCGATGTTGGTGCAATTATCGATGAACACGATACGGTACTAGAGCTGGAATTAAATGGCGAGAACTGTGAGCAATTGGCAACTGAAGTGATTGAAAAGGCGCAGCAGCGTTTCGATGGTGTGACTGCACAGACTCAGTTTGAAGGCCAAAGTGCAAAGGTTTATCTAACTTTTTCATTTAGCGCTGAAAAAATGATATTCCAACTGGAAAATGGTCTATAAAACAACCAAGAACATCTTGCTGAAAATAGATTAACTCGTGTAGTCTTGTACCCTATAAAAATATAGTTTTTTGCTTTAATTGATAAAGCCATTGGTAGACGCTTTTGTTTACCTTATTCTAGGATAGCGCGTGAAGAAGCATAAATCTCAGCAACTGTTAGAGTATATTGTTAATTCTGAAGCAAAACAGCAAGGTGACTTTAGAGGCACTGCACAAATTGCGTCAGAGTTACTCTCTAAGCTGTTTAGTGTGTCTCGAATTGTCGTTTCTGCATTATCGTCAGAAACAGATACGCTTGAGCAAGTCGTTTCTCTATCTGTTGACTCGACTTCATCAGGCGCTATATCCCGTCCAAATCCATCTACATGTCCCATATTTATTCGTCAGCTTAAGGACGAACTCTATATTACCGCACAGAGTTGCTGTGATGATAATCGTTTGCTTGAGCTCAAACCCTATTACCAAGAGCATGGCGTATTGTCAGTCTTGGAAGTGGCCATTCGAATAAATGGTCAGTTAGAGGGGATCCTCAGCCTAGAGCGAACCATGGTGCAAGCCCCTTGGAGCGAAAGTGAGGTTCAGCTCTGTTCTCAAGTCGCCGATCAACTGGCACTGACCTTAGCAACGCAACACGGCTATGATAAAGATGAACGCTTAACGCTCTTTTTGTCTGCTGCAGAGCAGTCTGACCACATTATGATGGTAGTGAATTTAGCATCAGACTGTATCGAGTACGTCAATCGGGCACACTTCAATTTAACTCAGGTGCCCAAAGCGCGAATATTAGGGCGAAAAGTTCAAGTTTTAGATCTGTTTAAGCAACACCCTTTGTTAGCCGAGGCGGTATTAGTGAAGGCCCGAACCGGAGAGGCCGTTTCCGAGGAAGTCAATCTAGTCCGTCATGATGGTTCTTCCTACTGGATGCGCTTTTCTGTAAAGCGCTTTATCTCGAGTCGAGGTAACCATTTCGCGTTGGTTAACGCCAAAAATTGCACCGAAGAGCATCATCACCAAAGTGAGTTAGTCCGCCTAGCGTGGCGCTGTAGCCTAACAGGACTTTATAATCGCACCCATTTTAGTCGAGTACTCGAACGTGCTACATCGGGTCATCTAGTCCTAGTCGATCTTAGAGGGTTTAAACGTTTTAATGACACCTATGGCCATGCTAATGGGGATGTGATGTTGGTTGAAATCGCGAGACGTATTCGCCACTTTGCCGAGGTCAATCAGCTGTCCGAGGTGGCACGAATTGGTAGTGATGAATTCGGTATTTTACTTGAAAATGAAGACGAAGAGTCGACAATTGAGCTGACGACAGAGCGCCTATATCGTCAGCTTGAAGCGCCTATCACTATTGGTATTGAACAGATAGAGCCGAAACCCGCGATAGCAAGAGTGGATCTCGCCTCCATCGAGAAACAGTTCTCCGGACTAACCTGTGCCGATATTGCCCTGCAGTATGCGAAGAGCAAGCAAGGTCAAGCGATTCAGGTGTTTAATTCCGCTTTGCTCAATGCCTTTAAAGAAGATGCTCAGATAGAAAGGGATCTTGCAGTTGCTGTAAAGGGACGACAGTTTGAGCTCTATTACCAGCCCCTTAAAGATCTTAAAAAGCAGTCCTATATAGGCGCGGAAGCGCTGCTTCGTTGGCATCACCCTAAGAAAGGGGTTCTTTACCCTGGTGCCTTTATCGATATTGCAGAGCAGACAGGATTGATTAGTGACATTGGCTCTTGGGTACTCGAGGCCGCTTGTAAGCAGCTTAATTTATGGCAGCGGCATCAAATTGATATCTCTATGCACGTAAATGTTTCTGCGAGGCAGTTTTTTAGTGGCACTCTATTTGAGCAGGTTTGGGAGTTGGTGACCCGTTATCGGTTAAAGCCCCATAGTTTAATTCTTGAAATCACTGAAACGGAACTGATGGAAGATATCCGTTCAGCTACAAATTTATGTCATGAGTTGTCAGAGTTGGGAGTCGGGCTGGCGATTGATGATTTTGGAACGGGCTACTGCTCGATGCGGTATCTAAAGCAGTTTCCAATTAGTAAGTTAAAAATAGACCGTTCATTTATCTCCGATCTCTCTGTAAGTCATGAAAGCCGTGAAATTGTCAGTGCGATTATCGCGATGGCATCGGCATTAAATATCTCTTTAACGGCCGAAGGTGTAGAGACTCGAGAGCAGGAGCAATTTCTCGCACAACATCAGTGTCATCAGGCCCAAGGCTTCCTTTACAGCCCAGCTTTAAGGGTATCTGAATTTGGTCAGTTTTTACAAAAACCGACCTTAATCCATTAAAATTTCCTTAGGCTTCTTTATATGCGCTACTTGGCGCAGCACTGCTTAAACTTCTTACCACTTTGACAAACGCATTTGTCGTTGCGTTTTGGCAATATTGGTGTCTTCTGTTCACCTTGAGTGTAGAACCACCGCCCATTTTGTTTGGTAAAGTCTGATCTCTCATGGATAGCGTCTAGCTCATTATCAAGCTTATACCAAGCCTGAAAGCTCACTTGTCCCGTATCACCATCTTGCTTGCTCGATATGACATCTAAACTCAGCCATTGTGGCAGAGGCTCTTGGGCTAAGGTTTGCTCATTGAGACCGTCTAAATAATCACTGTGATGGGTGTCGATTAAATAGGGATAATTTTTTAGGTAAAAAGCGCAGAATCTCGAGCGCATAAGCTGCTCAGGACTCTGTGCTAACTGTTGATTTAGATGAAGTGGTTGACAGCAGTGTTGGTAACTACTCCCCGAGCAACAAGGGCAAGGAGAGTCAGCTTCAAAGTTAGGGTTTGTCATGGGTATTAGGTAATGCGTTTTGGCTTAATGCTGGAAATTGACGCCCATAATAAAGGTTTGGGCTGGGTTTGGCATTATAATAAAACGAAGCTTCGGCTCGGTTATTAGTATCGACCGTTAAGTACCATTTGCCATCACGTTTCTTTTTGGACACACCGACAAACTTTCCTGCAAATTCGCTACTTGGTTCACCGTCATCGATTGGAGGGTGAAAACGAATAAGGTAATAGCCAATATCGGTTGCGCTATTGCCTTCAATATTGCGTTCAATTACCCGAAAGTCGACCTCAATTTTGGCATTTTTATGTTTAATTTTACCAAAAAAAGTCTCGTACAGGGCGACAATATTGTCGCGACCTAAAGTGATCTCTTCATCTTGCCCCTCGGGGATATAACAGGCATCTTCCGAGTAGATTGATTTCATGATATTGGCATCTAGCTCATTAAAGGCTGCGCTAAAATGGCTATAGACGGCATTAAGCGCGTCGTTATCATTGGCGAAAGCGACTTGAATGAAGCTGAAGTATAATGTGCTTACCAATGTAAGCGCTGTAGCAACTTTTTTGAGCATTTAATTAGGATTAACCGAGAACATATTAATTATCACTATAATAGATGGTTAAGGTGAACTAAAGTATTAGATCTTTACAAGATGTGTAGAAATATTCTTTTAGACCTGTAATTAGCCAATAATAGCTGTTCAAGGTAGTTTGGGGCGTGAAGCCGATGGGAGTGCTTATGGGCGAAGAGGATATGAGTCTTTTTCTCGAAGAGATGGCCAATGTTCGGCCACTAAAAAATAATACGGCTTCCACGATTGGGGAGCAGAAAGTCTCAACGCAAGCGCAAAATTTACGCCGAGCTCAACTTCAAATGAGCGAGCAGTTGGCTAAGTTAGCGACAGATGTCAACGAGATCGAACCTGCTGAACCAGAGGCGATAATTGAATTCAAGCGTGACGGCGTACAAGACGCTGTATTTCATCGTTTCAGCCGCGGCGGCTATCCGATAAAACATGAGATTTTGCTGCACCAGCTAAAAGTACAGCAGGCGCGAGAAGTCCTCTATAACGAGATCCAAAAGAGTCGACAAAAAGGTGAGAGGAGTATTCTGGTTGTTCATGGTAAAGGGGTTAACAGTAAACCTATCGCTGGGTTAATGAAGTCTTTTGTGGCGAATTGGCTTGAGCAGATAGATGAAGTGCTGGCGTATCATAGTGCGCAGACCCACCATGGCGGCGCGGGGGCATTATATGTGATGCTGGCAAAATCTGAGCAGAAACGGATTGAAACCAAAGAAACCAACCATAAAGGCGTGAATATTAGGTGATCTTTTAGAGAGTTAAAAAAGGCTATCTTAGGTTAGATAGCCTTTTTGCTTAGTGATAATTAGTAGGTATTAACGAGTCTATTGTTTTACCAACCACACTGTCGATTAGCAGTTTTGTTTTGCTCATCTAGCCAAGTTTGCAGCGGTGCAAAGTAATCGAGTACCGCATTGGCGTCCATCTCTTTAGTGCCAGTCACAGCGGCTAAGGCTTCAGGCCACGGCTTACTCTGGCCCATCTCTAACATGGTGTTTAACTTAGCACCGGCTTCTTTATTGCCGTAGATACTGCATCTGTGAACAGGACCTGTATCGCCGGCAATTTCACATAATGATTTGTGGAATTGGAATTGCAAAATATGGGCGAGGAAATAGCGTGTGTAAGGCACATTGCCTGGTACATGGTATTTAGCACCGGGATCGAAATCTGCTTCACTGCGGGCGATAGGGGCTTTAACACCTTGGTATTTTTCCCGAAGCTCCCACCACGCCTGATTATATTGTTCTGGCGTAATTTCACCGCTGAATACCTTCCAGCGCCATTGGTCGATCATTAAACCAAAGGGAAGGAATGCGACTTTATCCAGTGCTTGCTTTAGCAGTAGGCCAATATCTTTAGACGCATCTGGGACCTCATCAAGTAAGCCTATCTGCTTGAGGTAGTTTGGGGTGATAGATAGGGCAACCGTATCACCTATTGCTTCATGGAAGCCATCGTTGGCGCTATTTTTAAAGATAAACGGCTGTTCTTTATAGGCGCGTTGATAGAAGTTGTGGCCGAGTTCATGATGGATCACGGTAAAGTCTTCGGCGGTCTTTTGAATACACATCTTGATACGAATATCATCGCGGTTATCCAGATCCCAAGCCGAGGCGTGACAAACCACATCACGGTCTTCAGGCTGGACAAATAAAGAGCGCTCCCAGAAAGTGTCGGGTAGAGGTTCAAAACCTAAAGAAGTAAAGAAGCCTTCGGCTTGCTCAACCATCTTTATCTCATCATAATTATGCTTGGCTAACAACTCGGTGACGTCATAGCCAGGATCGGCATCTTCTGGGGCAACTTGATTATAAATATTGCCCCAGCTCTGTGCCCACATATTACCCAGTAGGTGAGCGGGTATTGGGCCAGATTCTGGAGCGACCTCATCACCATATTGCTCGTTAAGTTCACCGCGCACGTAACAGTGTAGCGAGTCATATAGGGGTTTGACTTGGCCCCATAGACGGTCGAGTTCGGTTGAAAACTCATCAGGTTTCATATCGTAATTGCTACGCCAAAGCTCAGATAGGTTAGCGTAGCCAAGATCTTTCGCTCCCTCATTAGCTAGCTCGATTTCTCTTTCAAATAGCGGGCGCATAGGTTTTGCGATTTCACGCCAGCCTTGCCAAACCTCTAGTAATTCATCTGGATTGTTAGACTCCCCCATAATGGCCGAAAGCTCGGGCTGAGTTAAACAGCGGCCATCTTTAAAGCAGTATTTACCTTTGCCGTATAAGCCGTTCAGTTCGGCGCTGATCTTTGCTAACTCGGCGTTCTTAGCAGGATCAAGAGGAGCGGGGAGTACGATTGAGCTTCGTAGAATATTGAGTTTACGTTTTTCCTGAGCGCTTAAGTTAAGATCGGCGTACTGAGCCGATTTAGTGGCGAGCTCGACCGATGTCGCGGTGTACTTTTCAGATACGCTAGCTGCAAGTGCTGCGGTGTCCTGAGTAATAAAGTTACTGTAGATCCATTCAGAGCGATTAATCTCAATAGAGAGATCGGCCATCTTAGATTCTGCATCCTTGATAAACTGTTTTGCTTCTATGGTCTTATCGGCGCTTACTTCTGTACTCTCGACATCAGTGCTATTACAAGCAGCAACGCCAAGTGTTAACGCTATGACTGCCGACAGCTTAGAAACCTGAACTAGGTTTTTATTCATCGTTTAAATCCCTTGTTATTATTGTGTTGCTTATTTTACTTATTTTGTTGCTGATTAATAGCGGATTAAAACAGGTGTGCCAACGTTGACTCTGTTTTGGGCGATATCGGGATTTTGTTTGACAATGGGCAAGCGAATGTTTAATTTAAACGAGTGTTTTAAATAGATATAAAGGCAAAGGAATGGCAAATCGCTCCGATACAAAAACAAGAATACTCGATGCTGCGGAAAAGTTATTTGCAGAAAGAGGTTTCTCTGAGACCTCTCTAAGACTAATTACCAGTAAAGCAGAGGTAAACCTTGCATCTGTTAATTATCACTTCGGCTCTAAAAAAGAGCTGATTAGAGCGGTATTGGCCCGTTACCTCGATGTATTTATGCCTAGCGCTGCAGAGGCTATCATCGCAGTTCAAAAAAACAATGCCGATGCATCGTTAAACGATATATTCTCAAGTTTAGTCGCCCCACTGCTCGACCTTAATAGCCTAAGAACAGAAGGTACAACAACCTTCCTGCAACTACTTGGTCGTGGCTATATAGAAAGCCAAGGTCACCTTCGCTGGTTTATCACCACCCATTATGGCGAGTATTTGGGACTATTTGTAAAGGCTGTAGCCCAAAGTGCACCGCATATTCCGCCAGCAGAGATGTTCTGGCGACTACACTTTACCTTAGGCACGATCGTCTTCACCATGGCATCAGCCGATGCACTAACCGAAATTGCAGAAGCCGACTTTGGGGAGCACAATGATATTGAAGCTGTTATTAGAAAAGTCATTCCGTATTTGTCTGCCGGAGTGTCCGTTCCACTTACTAAGGATGTAATGTAAAACTTATGGCTACGACATTACTAGTGCTATTGCTTATCGCAATAGTGGTTGTATTCAGTGTTAAAAATATCAGGATGCAGGTAATCTCGCGTCCTGTTTTCAGTTTTTTCAAAAAAGTGCTGCCACCGCTCTCCAATACTGAGAAAGAAGCGATGGAAGCTGGTGATGTTTGGTGGGAGGGTGAGCTATTTAAAGGCAAGCCAAACTGGCAGATACTTCACAGTTACGGTAAACCGACGCTGACCTCAGAAGAGCAAGAATTTATCGATAACCAAGTCATGACCGCATTAACTATGATCGATGACTACAATATAGTTAATGATAGAAAAGACTTACCGCCTGAGCTTTGGGACTACTTTAAGAAAGAGGGATTTTTCGCGCTTATCATCCCTAAAAAATACGGCGGCAAGGCATTTTCAGCCTACGCGAATTCAACGATTGTCAGTAAAATTGCCAGTCGCAGTGTCAGTGCAGCAGTCACCGTTATGGTGCCAAACTCATTGGGCCCAGGTGAGTTACTGACCCATTACGGTACTAGCGAGCAAAAAGATTACTGGTTACCACAACTTGCCGATGGCCGTGCGATTCCATGCTTTGCGTTAACAGGCCCTGAAGCGGGCAGTGATGCAGGCGCTATCCCCGATTCAGGTATCGTTTGTCGTCAAGAGTTTAACGGTGTAGACACTTTAGGTTTAAAGCTTAACTGGGATAAGCGCTATATTACTCTTGCGCCAGTGGCGAATGTACTGGGTCTTGCCTTTCAAATGTATGATCCTGACGGCCTTCTCGGTGACACTAAGCATATCGGGATTACCTGTGCTTTGATCCCAACCGATCATGATGGCGTTGAGATAGGTAGCCGTCATAACCCACTCAACTTGGCCTTTATGAACGGCACAACTCGCGGTAAAGATGTATTTATCCCATTGGATTGGATTATCGGTGGTTCACAGTACGCCGGTCGCGGTTGGAGAATGTTGGTTGAGTGCTTATCGGCTGGGCGCGGTATTTCATTGCCTGCACTGTCAACGGCTTCAGGCCATATGACAACCAAGACAACGACCGCATACAGCGCCGTTCGTCAGCAGTTTGGTTTAGAGATCGGTAAATTTGAAGGCGTACAAGAAGCCTTAGCTCGTGTGATCGCCAATACTTATCAGCTTGAAGCGGCTAGACGCTTGACTACCACCGGAATCGACTTAAAGGTTAAACCTTCTGTGGTGACTGCGATCGCTAAGTATCATATGACAGAGCTTGGCAGAAAGGTTGTCGATGATGCAATGGATATCCAGTCGGGTAAAGGGATTCAATTGGGGCCGAAGAACTATTTGGGTCACGGTTATATGGCGCTGCCAATCTCTATTACTGTTGAAGGGGCAAATATTTTAACCCGCAGTCTGATGATCTTTGGCCAAGGGGCAACGCGTTGTCACCCATATGTATTGGCAGAAATGGAAGCGGCAGGCATGGAAGATACTAGTGCTGGCCTTGAGCGTTTTGATGCCTTGTTGCTTGGGCATATTGGTTATGCGACTCGTAATGCCTTTAGTGCCTTGGGTAATGCCTTGACTGGAAGTCGTTTTGCTCAGTCACCTGTTAGTGGCGAAACTAAGCAGTATTATAAAGATATGACCCGTTTATCTGCAGGTTTAGCCCTGATGACCGATGTTTCTATGTTGATCTTAGGCGGTGACTTAAAACGCAAAGAGATGCTCAGTGCGCGTATGGGGGATGTGTTAAGTCAGCTCTACTTGGGCTCTGCCACATTGAAGTTATTTGAAGATAACGGTCGTCAGTTTGATGACTTACCTGCAGTGCGCCATGTTATGGCGACCCGCTTGCACTTAGCTGCCAAAGCGCTTGATGAAGCGATTCGTAATTTCCCTAATCGTGGCGTGGCGTTATTGCTTCGAGCATTAATTTTCCCACTGGGTAATCGCTTTAAAGATGCCAGTGACAAGTTATCGATAGAGCTAGCTAATGCGATGAGTCAGCCAGGGCCTGCCCGTGACAGACTGACATTTCTTTGCCCTGACTTTGAGGGAGATACCAGTGGTATCGCCGAAGTCGAAAATGCTTTTGTTGCTAAGCACGCTTGTAAAGGCCTGTATAAGAAGCTCAAGAGTGCACAGAAAGAGGGCAGTTTGCCCACTAAGTTAGCACCATTGGCATTATTTGATGCTGCGCTAGAGATAGCATTGATCACCGAGCAAGAATATCAAAGCTTAGTGAAAGCCGATGAGTTAAGATTAGCGGCCATCGCAGTTGATGAGTTTGAAGCGCTGTAAGTAACTGAGCTAATAATCGCAGCTTGTTTTAATCAATATTGACGAGCAATTAAATAAAATGCCGCCTAATGATGTACATCAATGAGTACAGAGTATGGCGGCATTTTTTATTTAAATATGACGTTCCTTTATATTGATTGCAATTGAATCCAAATCGATCCGTCTATTTAATAGCTATACTCAATTTTTTGCATTTTCAGCTTAGGTCAAAAACTAAAAATATCGGCTTCTGAACTTGTTTAGCTCTGTGCCTGCTATCGGGGTAAGGGCTTTATCAATTGCGATGAGTTGTAGGTATTCTTCGGGATAAAACTGCTTTATTCTTGCAACTCTCGCGTAATGACTAGCACGGAATTTGGGATACAGGGGGATCAGTTTGGGCAGGTTCTCATGTAACTGACCGTTTTCATAGCTAAGCTCTAGCAGTGTATCAAGGGCGTCTAAGCCATATTTATCAATATCCAGTTTAAAGTTATTGTCGACTAAAAATTGGATTGCTTGTGGCGAATTTAATGCTGCAGCGATGTAGGCATCATTCCCTAATAGATCTATTATCGAAAAATCAAAGCCTTGATGTAATAAGTCTTGCCATTTCTCCACAGGTAACCCTCTAAGTGAGAGTATACTTGACGGCATTTGAGGAGAAACTCTCACATTCCATGCTGATAGAAATTCGATATTACTGCGTAGCATATAATGAAATAGAGCATCTGTTTGTGTCTGGGTCAGTGGAGTTTGTGCGCTATACTCAAGTGCTTGTGATGTCTTTCCCTCTGCTAATAAGCGTTCAAATGTATCACTCGAGTCTGAATTTAATGGCGCAGGTTGATAGTTAAGCTCAAGCTTTTGCCAGAGACCAACAAGAACTGGGTCTATTTGATGCAATCGCTGCTTAACGTCAATTGGATTTTGTTTTATCTCATCAATGATGTCATAGGCTTTATCTCTTCCTTCAAAGCCTTGCTCAGAAAGCAGTTGTTGCTTTACAGATGCGCATAACTCTGACTCTCGCTTCATTGCCTTTTGCTTGTTTTTTGATTCGGTAATGGCAATGGAGATAACAGAGTTATCGGGTTCAAGCTGCTGAACATTAAAGCTTTTATCTATAAGGGGGATACTTTTAAGAAGTGATTTTAATTTGATATTAGAGATACTTTGAGTATTTGTGTGTGCGTTTCTTGGAGCCTTAAAAACAGTATGAGTCAAATTGTTAAACTGCTTTATTTTCCCGTGGGCTTTATAACCTTCAGCTTTTAAGTAGCTCAGCGTTGCGAGTACCTTGTTGGTGTCGGGGTTGAGTTTATTGTACTCGGTGCCGTTACGTGGCAAATTCAATATAGCGATGTCCATTGCTGTTAATATGCCAGGCTCATTAATAGGTTTAACACCGTACTTGGATAATAATTTTAGAGCATCAACATGAAAATTAGCGGCTGCGATATCGGCAAGATTTTCGTAACGTATAAAACGTTCCTGTGTCAATATAGGCATATCGCCTAAAGATTTTGTTTGCTTGATCAAGGGAACTAAATATTCTGTTGCCATTTTATTGTTGAGCGCAATTGCCACTTCGTTGACCGTAAATGTACGTAAGGCAATAGCTTGCTCATATTCTTCGATTTTAAGGTTCTCAGCACTTAATATGAATAGAATTGATGGTGATAAAACAGGACTGTCGCCAATTGAAAGTGGAGAATCTAAATAAGTAGAAAAGTTCTCATTGTTATCAAGTAGGGCATAGATATCCGCTTTTTTTATATCTTGCGCTAAAGATATAGACATATTAAGTCCGTGATTTTGATTTTCTAATGGTTGAAGCGCTGCGACCAATTCATTAAGTGTGTCAGTGTTCAAGCCTTCAATGACAGACATACCATTCCACTCATTTAAAATTGATACTGATTGAGTGAAGGAATATTTGTTTTCTTCAATATTCACTTTAGCTTTAACAAGCAGGCTCTGATAACTATCGTAGAATGTTTGGTATTGCGCCTCATAAGCGAGTAGCTCGCGATCCGTTTTACCTTGCTTCAACTCATGCTCAAGTGCGGTAACTACACCGCTGTGGACATCGTCAACATACTCACTGAAGTTATAGCTACGTTCCTGGCATTGAGCATGCGCAAAAGTAAGCTGCTGAACCTTGGTTTTTTGAACATTTATGTTATTGGGGGGCGATTTGATTGTTGGCTGTTGAGCGGTTATTTCACGACTGATATTGGAAGAGTCAATTTTGTGGGGAATATTTTGTAGCAGGTACTTATCGCTTTTATTACTACTATAAACATAATAGCCACCTAGGCTGCTTATCGTGAAACACGAGATAACCAGTAACTTCCGTTTCATTGTTCAACTTTTCCTTGTTGCTTTTTATATCTATGAGCCTATGTTTTCTATGTGATTAATATATAAGCTAAGGCACTTTAAATCTATCTAATAATAGTATCGAAATGTTGCGCTGGTATATGAAGGGAGCTTTTGAAACTTACTGATCTATAAAGTTGCATCTTAGATTTGTTTTAATACATTTTTACTAGCGTTAAATTTCACATTTTCAGAGTTTTCGCTTTCAGAGATATAAAAAAGCTACTATTAACAAATAGTAGCCTTTTATTACTGAGTGTTCTTAAGGGTAAGCTTGAGTATTTGGATTAAACAACAACAACCTTACTGGTGTTAGTGCCACCAACGGTTTCCATCGCGTCGCCCTTAGTCATCATCGCCATATCACCTTTTTGTAGGTAACCAGCTTGTGCTAGGGTGTCGAGTGCCTTTTGTGCAACCGCTTCTGGAGAATGGGTTGTCGAATCAAAGTACACTGGCTGAACACCACGATAAAGTGCCATCTTAGCCAAAGTAGACTCATGACGAGACAGAGCAAAAATTGGCAGGGCAGAGCTGATACGTGACATCATCTGCGGCGTTGCACCTGATTCGGTCAGAGCGATGATCGCCTTGATACCTTCAAGGTGGTTCGCAGCATACATTGTCGATAACGCAATGGTTTCTTCGATAGTTGTAAACTGCTGATCCAATCTGTGCTTAGACACTTGAACACTCGGGTGAGACTCGGCGCCTAAACAAACTTGAGCCATGGCTTTCACCGTTTCTTCTGGGAAGTCACCGGCTGCGGTTTCGGCGCTAAGCATTACGGCGTCAGTACCATCGAGTACTGCGTTCGCAACGTCCATAACCTCTGCACGTGTTGGCATCGGGCTAGAGATCATTGACTCCATCATTTGAGTTGCCGTGATAACAGGCTTATTCAATTGACGAGAACGGCTAATGAGTTTCTTCTGAACCGCAACAAGTGCAGGATCACCGATTTCAACACCTAAGTCACCACGGGCAACCATTACAGCATCTGATGCAATGATCACATCATCCATCGCTTCGTCTGTAGCAACGGCTTCTGCACGCTCCACTTTAGAAACGATCAATGCGTTGCTACCCGCTTTACGCGCTAAATCACGTGCATAATTAAGATCTGCTCCGCTTCTTGGGAAAGAGACGGCGAGGTAGTCAACATTAATCGCCGCAGCAGTAATGATGTCTTGCTTATCTTTTTCAGTTAGCGCTGCAGCAGAAAGGCCACCGCCTTGCTTGTTGATACCTTTATTGTTTGATAAAGGACCGGCAACTGTCACAGTGGTGTGAACCTTGTTACCTTCAACACTTTCAACGCGTAACTGAACGCGGCCATCATCGAGCATTAAGATGTCACCAAGACTAACGTCTTGTGGTAATTCTTTATAATCGATACCGACTTGGTTCTCATCACCTTCACCTTTCGCGAGATCAGCATCAAGGGTATAGGCTTGGCCAAGCTCTAACATCACCTTCTTGTTGTCTTTGAAAGTTGAGATACGGATTTTAGGACCCTGTAGATCGCCTAAAACAGCTACATGAACACCGAGCTCTTTTGCAATCGCTCGAGTATCGTCTGCGCGTTTCTTATGATCTTCTGGTGCACCGTGAGAGAAGTTTAAGCGAACAACGTTAGCGCCGGCAGCAATAATGCGGCGTAAGTTGTCATCACGGTCGGTGGCTGGACCCAAAGTTGTTACAATTTTGGTTCTGCGGAACATGACATACTCCGTTAAGTTTAAAAAATTCTGACCCTATATTAACAGACAATATCCTTTAATGTAGTAAAATTACGAGCAAAATGATCTAACTCAAGTTTTTAATTTTGTGACCTATTCCAACATATAGCTGAAAATAGGCAATTCAACCTAAGCCAAATTGCCTAAATTCATGTAGGAAGTCAGTTACAAAACTGGATCTTTGTCTATTCTTGATTCTTTTAACACTTCCTTTACTCGCTTCAAATTCTCACGGAAACGAGGACCTCGTCTAAGTGTAAATCCTGTCGCTAACACATCAATTATAACTAATTGTGCTAAACGTGAAGCCATAGGCAAGTACATATCGGTATCTTCTGGCACTTCCATTGTTACGGGAAGTGTACATACAGTTGATAGCGGGGAATGTCTGGCAGTAATGCCGATAACTGCAGCGCCATTTTCTCTCGCAAGTTTTGCAATATCGATAAGCGATTTAGTTCGGCCTGTATGAGAGATCAATACCACTACATCGCCCTCGTTACTGTTTATACAGCTCATACGCTGCATAAGAACATCGTCAAAACTGATAACAGGCACATTAAAGCGGAAGAATTTATTTTGAGCGTCATGGGCAACGGAAGCTGACGCGCCTAGGCCAAAGAAGGAGATTTTTTTAGCCTGAGTAAGAATGTCTACCGCCTTGTTGATAGCTGCGGTGTCGATACTTTGTCTAGCAGTATCTAAAGAGGCCATTGAAGATTCGAAAATCTTAGTGGTGTAAGAGTCTGGACTATCGTCTTCTTCAACATGGCGGCTAACATAAGGCGTACCGTTAGCTAGGCTTTGCGCTAAGTGGAGTTTAAAGTCTGGAAAGCCCTTAGTATCAAGGCGGCGGCAGAAACGGTTAACCGTTGGTTCACTTACATCTGCCATCTTAGCCAGCGTTGCAATACTCGAGTGAATAGCAGTCTGTGGCGAAGATAAAATGACTTCTGCAACTTTACGTTCAGATTTACTAAAATGGGTAAGGCTTTTCTGCACCTTTTCTAGGGTATTCATATGCGTACGTCCACTCAATAGTAA
>NZ_BPET01000017.1 GCF_019654915.1 Shewanella sp. MBTL60-007
GCTCAATATGATTATTTATATTGTATCGGAAGTTTGCGAAAAAGCACAAAACTTTTTTTGGTTAAATCTTTTTTAAAACAGATGTTTATTAATGTTGCGCGCGAGTTGTTCGGTTGTGTGGTTTTTTAGCCGTCAACTTTATATCGTGACGGCTAAATGGGGTTTTAAAGAGGAATTAACTAAATGTTTTTCTCCAAGATTTTGCTTTTTCAGCATTACGCTTTAACTCTTTCACCGAGTCCTCTACCAAGTTTACTGCGCATAGATTTTCACTTGAGGCTTGGCTAATTTTGTTGATATTTTGATTAATTTCGGTCACCACTAAGGTTTGTTGCTCTGCCGCAACCGCGTTTTGAATAGCTAATTCTTGAATGTTTTTCATCGATTGGTAGATGGTATCTACTTTTTTAACGGAGATTTCGGCATCTTCACTGCATAATAATGCTTGAGACTTACTCTGCTCCATCTGCTTTGACCATAGAGTCAGCATAGAGAACATTTTATCGACACTCTTAGATATGCTGGTGGTCGATTGTTGTGTGCGACTCGACAGGGCACGGACTTCATCGGCGACTACGGCAAACCCCCGCCCTTGTTCACCTGCTCGGGCGGCTTCGATGGCGGCATTAAGCGCAAGTAAGTTGGTTTGCTCAGCAATTGAGTCTATTTCTGACATCGCACTTGCGACCCGTTCAGCCTCTTGATTGAGCAGCTGCGCATTGGCTGCCGCCTGAGTAACAGAATCAGATAGTTGGTGGATGTCGATGGCATTTTGTTGCATCTTTTCACGGCTGTCGTGGCAAAACTGATAGCTGTCTTGAATGCTGTCAGAGGTGGATTGCGTGTTCTTTGCGACTTCGCAGATGGTGCTACCCATCTCTTCGGTAGCACTCGCTATCTGTTCTATCTGTTGTTTCTCTATCTCTAAGCCCACGTGAGTTTGCTCTGTCGCCGCAATTAACTGGCTGGCAATATCTTCGATATGTTGGGCATTATCTTGAGAGCGTCCGAGTACCCCTTGGAGTTTGGCATCCTTCATCATCAATTGAAAATCCAACAGTGATGAGGTGTCGCGACCACAATAGATAAAGCGGCTAATAGAGTCATATTCTAACTTCATCTTCATCAGTTTTGCTGGTACACGAAAGGCTTCATCGTAGAAGATGGCAAGGTTGGCTCCCATTAGAATGATACCCGCAATAATAACCCCCCAGCCCCAGATTGCCCCAGCGATCAACAATCCAGTGCTAGCACAGACTGCCGAGAGCAGTCGCTTATTGGTTAAACTGATGGGGTCGTTAATCGACTTTCCTTGGCTGAGTCGCTGATAGATCTGGGCTGCTTTGCTGGTCAGTCGCTCACTGGCTGCGACTCGAACCGATTGATAACCGATGAGTTCGCCTTTCTCAAATAGTGGCGACACAAAGGCATCGACCCAATAGTATTTGCCATCTTTGCGGCGGTTTTTCACCACGCCACGCCAAGAAAGCCCCTGCTGTAATTTGCCCCACATCTCTTCGAAGGCCGCCTTAGGCATGTCGGGATGGCGCACAAGGTTGTGGTTATGGCCGATCAGCTCTGCCTGTTCAAAGCCAGAGATCTCAATAAACCTTTGGTTAACGTAGGTGATTACCCCGCGTTTGTCTGTGGTGGATATGAGTTGGTCGTTAGGGTTTAGCTTAACTTCTTGGTTAATCACGTTTGTTATTTTGTTTGTCATAATTATTCCATGTGACCGCAAAAGCATTGCGCAAGTGTCTCAATGCATTAACACAGCGGCATAGGATATAACATTAATACGGGTGTTTAAATTGTGAAGAAGGATTTTTAATGTCTGTTTATCATGAGGAATTTTGTTGACTGAATTTAGTTAAGGTTTTGGGTTTATTCTCTTTTTCTTCTATGTTTTTTAGATTGTTTTTAGCAAAAAACTTGAATTTCTATGGCGCAGATTATAAAAATAACACTTAGATTACATACTCCTGTTGTAACTGTTTGTTAAAACTCTGAGCTATGCCTCTTTACCATTAGCCGATTCGATATACATTAATATACGTTAATAAAGTGATTTAATAGGGAACTATGCTCGTCAAGAAATACAGTAAAGTTTCAAGGTTAGCATTCAGATTTGGCATGCTTGGTATTTTTGGACAAGTACTGGGGCTGGTGTTATCGGTGCTAATGTTTGAGCAGTTTGATGGTAAAAACTTTAGTTTTTTGAGCAATACGCTGAGCGAGTTGGGAAGCTATGGTCACTCCTATTTTGCGGTGATCGTAAATGGTGGGCTGTTTTTCGGTGGGCTTTGTGTGGTGCTGTTTTGCTTACTTAGTCTCCAGCTTAATGCCTCTCCTTGGAGCTATGCTTTTTATGTGAGCCTAGGATTAACCTATCTTGCTTTTGCCGCAACGGGACTGTTTCCTATTAATGTGTATCACCTGCATATTATCGCGATTAAATACTTCTTTATCTTTGGTTGCGTCAGTTTACTACTTTATGGTTTGCAGCAGCTGACCGTCACTGAGGCGCAAGGGACAGTTTTGACCTATATTTGTGCCTTGTTTGCCTTCGTTTTTATGACCTCTTTTCTATTACTGCCTTTACTTGAATTGGGCTTTACTGTGGGGGACAGCGCTTTTTACGATGAGATGCTAGCAAAGCCATCTAGAGCGGAGATCTGGTGGCCAGCCATCATGCAATGGGCTAGCCTAGTCACGTTTCTATTTTGGACGGCTTTAGTGATAAAAACTAAAGCCGTTGACCTTAGCTAGTGAAAAGGTAAGGAATATAAGAACGCTCTTAAACACAATAAGCGCCAGAGCGCTTATTGTGTTATTGATTATCTACTTATCAAAGTGAAGCACGGTGCGGATACTCTTACCCGCGTGCAATAGATCGAATGCATCGTTAACTTGATCGAGTCCCATAGTGTGGGTGATAAAGTCATCTAGCTTGAACTCACCCGCCATGTAACGTTCAACGTATTGCGGTAATTCAGAGCGGCCCTTGACGCCACCGAATGCACTACCTTTCCATACTCGACCCGTTACCAGCTGGAATGGACGAGTTGAGATCTCTTGTCCTGCTCCTGCAACGCCTATGATGACCGACTCTCCCCAACCTTTATGGCAACACTCAAGTGCGCTACGCATGACGTGGACGTTACCGATACACTCGAACGAGTAATCCACACCACCCTCTGTGAGCTCAACAATGACTTCTTGAATGGGCTTATCGTAGTCTTTTGGGTTGATGCAATCAGTCGCACCTAACTTACGAGCTAGTTCAAACTTGCTCTCATTGATATCGATAGCAATGATACGTGAGGCTTTAGCCATCACTGCACCAATAATAGCGGATAAACCAATGCCGCCCATACCGAATATCGCAACAGTTGAGCCTTCCTCAACTTTAGCGGTATTCATTACCGCCCCCATACCTGTTGTTACACCGCAGCCTAATAAACAGACTTCTTCAAGTGGGGCTGCAGGGTTCACTTTCGCTAATGAGATCTCTGGTAGTACTGTGTACTCAGAGAAAGTCGAGGTGCCCATGTAATGGAAGATAGGCTGACCATCTTTAGAGAAGCGTGTGGTGCCGTCAGGCATTAAACCTTTACCTTGAGTTTCACGGATTTTCTGACAAAGGTTAGTCTTACCAGACTTACAGTACTTACATTCACCGCACTCTGGTGTATAAAGTGGGATCACATGATCGCCCACTTTAACGCTAGTTACCCCTTCACCGATAGACTCAACTATACCGCCACCTTCATGACCAAGAATACAAGGGAAAATACCCTCTGGATCATCACCTGAAAGGGTGAAGGCATCGGTGTGGCAGACACCCGTTGCTATCATTTTTATACGTACTTCGCCCTTTTGAGGCGGCATAACATCTACGATCTCCATAGAGAGTGGTTCGCCAACAGCCCAAGCAACTGCGGCTTTCGATTTGAGAGTTTTTGCTGTCATCTTATATTCCTAATTTAAATGAATTTAGCAGTACCGCTTACCACCGTATTTAGTGTGAAAGATTATAACTAATTCCTTGTTGTTGGTAATCGGTATGAAATGCAAATAGCTTTTACCATACGGTAACAATAATGCGTTTATTTGAACGTCGGGACAACCAGACGGCTAATGCCTCTACTATGCATAGTCCATAATAAGCTTAGTGGCTAATATTTGTTCTTTTTGAGCAGTGGTTCTTGGCTCTTATCTGTACGCATTTATCAAAGATAGTCTGCTCGCTAAGTGACTAAAGCCATATACCTAAAGCTGCCAATGACAGCGCTTAAACGGGCTTAATATAGTGCCCATTTTGGCGTATAGCTTAAGCGTCTGATCGACAGTCAATATGAAAGGATTCATTAAAATCTTTTAAATTCAGTGGAATAGCACTTTTTATTTGCACGATTATTACTGGTGGGTAAAGGTGATTTACTTTTTAACCTAATTGTTCCAGAGCTGGTGATAACTATAATGAGCGCCATCTAAAGCCTGGCACTGGATCATACCGTACGTATTTCCCTTGAGTCCTAAGGCGATTGTCAAATTATGTCTGCATCTATCGATGCGCAGAGGAAGTTATTATGTCTCGTATTGTTATTGTTGGTGGTGGCGCAGCTGGGCTTGAGATCGCAAGTCTTCTAGGTCGTAGTGTGAACAGCCAAGATGAAGTGATTTTGGTTGAGGGGGAAACCCACCACTATTGGAAGCCTCGTTTCCATGAGATCGCGGCGGGAACCTTTGACAGTGATCTCGATAGCCTGTGCTATTTCACTCACGGCGCAAAAAATGGCTATATGCATTATCAGGCATGGATGACGGATATCAACCGCGCAACCAAGCAGCTTTCGGTCCGTAAACCAAACGGTGACATGGATACACTGGAATACGACTACTTAATTATTGCCATCGGTGCCATTAGCAACGACTTTGCAACCCAAGGTGCAAAGGAGCACTGCTTGTTCCTAGACACCCCAGAGCAAGCTCGGGATAGCTGGCATAAAATCAGTAGCCTGTTACGCTCCGGTCAGAGCCGTACAATCAATATCGTCGGCGCAGGCGCAACGGGTCTAGAGCTTGCGGCAGAGCTTGCCAAAGTTAGCGAGGAGTTAAGCCGCAACCCTTATGCAGCAAAACTTAATATCAACCTGATTGAAGCGGCCGATAGAGTGTTACCAAACGGTCCGCTGAAGATGTCAGAACAAGCATTACTCAGGCTGGAGAAGTATCAGGTTAATGTAATGCTCAACACTCGCATCGCAAGTGTTGAAGCTGATCGCATGACAACCAGTGACGGCCAAGTGTTGAATGCCGACGTGCAGTTTTGGGCGGCAGGGATCAAAGCGCCGGATTGGCTGAGAGAGATTGGCGGGCTGCAGAGTAATTCACTTAACCAACTGGTGGTGGAACAAACGCTGGTTACAACGTTCGACTCATCGATTTTTGCACTGGGGGATTGCGCGGCAATTCCACAAGCTGACGGTAGTCAGGTGCCGCCTAAAGCTCAGGCTGCTAACCGCGCAGCGGTACATTTAGCTAAGAGCCTAGTGGCCCATCTAAATGGTAAAGAGTTGAAGCCTTTCGTCTACAACGATGGTGGCATGGTGGTCGCTATTGGACATAACTTTGCTATTAGTACCATGATGAATGACAGATTAATCTTGAAGGGGCGACTAGTACGCCGTCTCTACGATACGATTTTTCGTCTGCATCAAAAAACCGTGAGCGGTTATTTAGCCATGTCACGTTTGATTATTTTTAAGCGATTAAAATGCTTATTTAAACCAGCTTAATCAACGAGTAACACTCAACAAAAAAGCCCGCTTACCTATTAATAAGCGGGCTTTTCTTATAAACCGAGTTATTGGGTAAGCTGGCTAAGGGGTGCTACATAATTGACTGGCACGGGATGTTTAGCTACAAGCTACTTGGTTAAATCCGGCTGTCTGGTGCCAATAACCGTTACAAGATTGGGTTTTATCGCTGCTTGGTTGCTGAAGAATGTGTTCAGCAATCTCTATGCTCTGCAGGCTATTTGGTGACACTCTAAAATAGTCGACCCCCATCAGCTTCATCTGCTCAACCTCATTGGAGAGATCAATTAAGCTTGCCGATTGGGTTTGAATACCATTTAGTCTGAGCAAAGGTTGATCATCCATGGTTTGGGCGAGCAATCCTTTAGAATGAGATAAGCACACGATTTGGCAATCGTCTTTTTGCAGTCCCTGTTGCCTAGCGGTAAAGCAGCGTGCAGAGTGAGCCAGTGGCAAATAGCCATGACCAAAGACTTCCACTTCAAAAGGGATAGGCTGTTCAGTTTCAATAACGCTGGTTAACCACTCTTTAGAGAGTTCGACTGGCATAACGAAGCGTTGCATACCCCATTGGTGCAGCTTCTTTAGTGTGGCGAAGTTATAGTTATTCACCGTTGGGCCGCAGACAAAGGGGAGGTTACGCTCTTTTGCCGCTTGCACCGCGCCCATGTCATTGGCTTCAATCATAAACTCGCCATTGTCGACATGCTTTTTCAGCTCATTATATTCAGATGGCGCTTCTAGCAGCGCAAGAGTAGAAAGCACGACATGTTTTCCAGACTCTCTTAGCATCTGGGCGAGGGCAAAATAATCTGAAAACTTAAGCTGGCGTCGACGACTACATACGGTTTCGCCTAAGTAAATCAAAGGAATATTGCTCTGGGCTGCCTGTTCATAAAAAGCGTTAACTTTTTCTTTTTCCCAGCAATACTGCAGTGGTCCGAGTGACATTTTCATTATTATTCCTTATTGCCAGTTACGCTCATAAGCGCCAAGAGTCGTAGTTTGTCCCTCTGAGACCTTTGCTAGTGCCTGATCCCAAGCTTGCTGCGTTTGATACTTTTCCGGTGCAGACTTATAGCTGTCGATAGCAGCGCGCCACACTTTAGTGACCTGCTCAACATAAGCTGGGCTCCGTTGACGCCCCTCAATTTTAAGCGATACCACATTGGCCTTGGCAAGCTCGGGTAGCAAGCTCAAGGTATTGAGGCTGGTTGGTGATTCGAGAATATGACTTGGACTCGTGTTCTCATCTGTGGTGTAACGACCCTTACACACCACTGGGTAGCCCATCTGCTCATCTAAGCCAGATTTATCGATCAACACATCATTTAGCAGTGTTAGACGGTCACTGCCGAGCTCTTGCCAACGTACGTGTTTAGCCGGCGAGCATGAGCCGCCCGTGTTAGGCGATTGCCCGGTGACATAAGAGGAGAGATGGCAACGGCCTTCGGCCATAATACACAGGCTACCAAAGGCGAAAACTTCCAAATCGACAGGTGTGACCTTAGCAAGGTCGCGCACTTGTTTCATCGATAGCACGCGTGGCAGCACTGCCCGCTCAATATTAAACTCTTCCTTATACAGTGTCAGTGCACCTAAGTTGGTAGCGCTGGCCTGCACCGATAGGTGTAAGGGGAGGTGAGGATAACGGCTGTGAGCGTAATCGAGTAATGACAGGTCGGCCATGATTAATGCATCAACACCGGTATCGGCAGCAAGATCGATCGCCTGATACCAGCGGCTCTCTTCGCCAGGTTTGGGGAAGGTGTTGATGGTTAGAAATACTTTTTTGCCACATTTTTTCGTGTATTCAGCAGCTTGTTGTAACTTTTTAGGGGTAAAGTTTAATCCTGCAAATGAGCGAGCATTGGTATCGTCTTTTAGACCCAAGTAGACCGCGTCGGCTCCTGCATTGAGAGCGGTTTTCAAAGAAGCGAGATTTCCCGCGGGGCACAGCAGTTCCATATGGATGCTCCAAAAAGAATGAAACAGGAGTTTAAAAGGGAATGAAGATCAAATTTTTGATGTAAAACAGGTTTGTGATCATAAAATCTAGGTAATATTCCTTTCTTTGCCACATTTTGGATTCATTTCTACATGCAAGGTTTTCCTCCTCATAAGTTAGCGCAACAAATACTCGAAATAGGGCCTAAAGTTATTGCTCGCCCATTAGCCATCGTGCCTTTCGCTATGAAGGCGGAACTGCTAAAGCGAATTCTAGGCTTGTTACTTGCGGAGCAAGCTGAAGACGATGAGTTGAGCTTTTTAGAAGGTCGCTGGGTTGCGATTAACATTGAAGACTTAGGATTAACCTTCGAAGTCACCTTTGATGAGTGTTGGCATGTACGACCGCTGCAAGGTGCTGAGGTAACCTTTACCGCTCAGTCTAAAGAGTTGTTATTAATCGCAGCTGCGAAAGAAGATCCGGATACACTGTTTTTCCAGCGTAAGCTTTGCATCGAAGGCGATACGGAGCTTGGGCTTGAGGTTAAAAACTTACTGTTAAGTGTTGAGTTTGATGCCATGCCTGCAGCCATTAGAGTGACAATTGAAAAGTTGGCAGAGGCGCTACAAACCTTGCAAGTGAAAGCCCAGCCGAGTTTTGCTTAATTCACCGTTTAGGCTTAGCATTTAGGAGTATGGTTTATCCATTTAGGTTAAACCATATCTCCCAAGTTAAAGGTTAAGCCTCTAGTTTAAAGTCGGCATCGACTTCAAAGGTTAAACGTTCATTAGTCACTGGATGATTGAGTACTAACCTTTGAGCATGAAGGTGTAATCGATTGGCCTTACTTCCATAGAGATCATCGCCAATAATCGGTAGATGTAAGCCATCATGATGAGCACAATGCACTCGCAGTTGATGAGTTCTTCCTGTGTGGGGATAGAGATATAGCATGGTGTGTTTCTCGTTGCGAGATTTTACCTGCCACACAGTATGAGCATGCTTACCATGCTCATAACACACTAACTGCCGCGGCCTGTCGTCTAGGTCGACTCTAAGCGGTAAGTTAATTTCCCCTTGCTCCCCAAGTACCACACCTGCAACTTGCGCCACGTAGCGCTTTTCCACTGTTCGCGCAATAAACTGCTGTGCCAGTGACTTATTGGCATCTCGAGTTAGTGCAATCACCATTAAGCCCGAGGTCGACATATCCAATCTATGGACGATGAGTGGGCCGGTCGCTTGGGGAAACATCGCCTTCATTCGAGTATAAACAGAATCTGTCACACTCTTACCCGGTACAGAGAGAAATTCGGCAGGTTTATTGATCACCGCCATCGCCTCATCTTGATATAAAATCTCGATAGATTTTCCTTCGGCGGGATTGTTCAGCAATGGGTTCGGATCCATCTCAACACCTGCGAGCATGTGGCTCAAAATAGGTTGGCACTTACCCTGACATGAACCATAGAAGTTCTTATGCTGTTTGACTTCTGACTTAGGCGATGCGCCCCACCAAAATTCAGCCATAGCGAGTGGAGTGAAGCCTTTGCTAAATGCAAATTGCAGCAGTTTAGGCGCAGCGCACTCTCCAGCCCCCGCAGGTGGCTGTTGGTTTGGGGCAGAGTTAAAGATCTCGTTGAGATCTTTAAACTCACCAGCAGGGTTTAAGAATCGATACTGGGCAAACAATTGTTTTTGTAATTGATTAGAGAGTTGAGCTCGCTTAGCTTTAAGTTCTGCGATTTCACCGAGTAGTTGTTCTAGCTGTAATGACACCTCGGCACACCGATTATCCCACTCTTGCTTTGCCGCTTTTAGCTGAAATTTCTCAGCCACACTCTCTTTGCCTAGTACAATATTAAGCTCGTTAAGCAATGTAGGGTTTTGCTCTGCTTTTGCGAGGGCACGACGCGATTTGCGTGCCTTACGGTTTTCAATAATTTTCGCTCGAATAGCCTCTAATTCGTTATCGGCTTGGCTGCTTAACTCGGTGAGCTTTACTGTTAAGGTCTCTATTTCAGGCCTTTGTTCCAAGGTTTGGAGTTGCTCTGTCAATTGATTGAGCGTTAGTGTCCCTGTTTGAAAGAAGCTTCCCTGAGTGAGCATATCGAATACCGGCGGCACAAAACCATTGATTAGGTTTTGCTCGGCGAGTTTGCCGGAAAACGCGGCTAAATAGCCAAGTTCACCGTTTGAGTTTCGAACCAGTAATACCCCAAACATCTTGCCAATGGCAGTGCTTTTATTGTCGGCAGCATCATCTAAGCCATTCTCTAACGTATTGTTTAAGCCAAAGTTATGCTGCCAGTCATTCTGTGTGCTTAAATAGCTTTGCAGCTCTTTGGCAGCTAACAAGCATAGCGGGTGTGGCTCGTAATAAAAGGGAAAGGTAAAGCGCTTTGGCAGCTCATAGCTATCGATAGCAGACTTGAAACGGGTAAAGCAGTGCTGAGCAGAGTACATGGGCATCTAACATCTATTTTGGAAGGATAAACGAGCGCTAAACAAAACTGGATTAACAGAAATCAACCTAATTAAATTAAGTTCGCACGGCGATAATGCGCGCAATTTTACGTTGTCACGTCGACGAAGTCATTAGTCAAAGAGCGTAAAATAGCGCTATCGTTTTATGGCTTGGCACAAAACAAAAATGGAGCCATCAGGCTCCATTTTTATCATCTAGGCACCGATTAAACAGGCTTACCTGTGATGATATGATATTTAACTAACAGCTCATCTTCAGACTCTTTGTGGTCAGGATCAACTGCGATGCAATCGATAGGGCATACTGAGATACAAGTAGGCTTGTCATAATGACCAACGCATTCTGTGCATAGTACTGGATCGATCTCATAGATCTCTTCACCCATGGTGATTGCCTGGTTTGGACATTCTGGCTCACACATGTCGCAGTTGATACAGCTGTCGTCGATTAATAATGCCATTGAATTAGCGTGCCTATAAAATTTACTTAAACCCCGCCTATGCGGAGCAGTCTAAAATGGATATCTAGCAATTATACCATACAAAGGTGTGTAGACTAGGCTCCAAGCGCGGTGAAGCTGGACTATTATCACGCTAATGGCGCGCTATAAAGCGATGGTGGTGATTTATCGGCTCTAATTTACGCGCAGTTTGTTTTATAGACAGGTTTTCTATATTGATTTATAAATGGAAAATATCATTAAGGGAGAAGCCATGCCATTGGATACGAGCAATCAAGCTATACCGCTGATCCAGCGTCAAGATGTGGTATTTTTTGCAAGTTTGCTGAGGGGATTAGAGGGAAATATCTATCCATTGTTGCAAGAGGCAAAAGTGCCTGTTGACCTGTATTCGAACGAGAATAACTATGATTACCTTCCTGAAAATACGGTTAAAAACCTGATTCAGGCCTTGGGAGAGAAGTTAGATCACCAAGAGTTTATTCAGCTCGTTAGCAGCGCTTGTAAGAATATCTATATTCCGGGCTTCATTAGACGCCTGACCCAAAGCGGCTCTTTAAAAGAGGCACTCGATGAGTTTGCTGAGCAATTAAAATCTAATCTGACTCATACTCAGGTGTATACCCAATTTACCGGGGGAAGCTGGTGGCTGGTTAGAGAAAAAGAGGGAGTGGATGAAGCATGGTTTACCCATGCAGAGCTGTTTTCAGTTATTTTTATCAGTGAACTGCTATCAGCACTCACGGCTAATAAATGGCGTCCGAAACAAGTGGGGGTTCAGTCTTCTGATGATGCAGTGTTTTCCACTATACCACAATTGACTCGCAGCCAGTTTTTTACCAATAGACCAGTAACGGCCTTCTCTATCGAAGCAAGCTTAATGACTGCACCCGTTAGCCATGCTTATATTTCGACTAAAGACCATGTTGTTGCCACTCCTTCACTAGATTGCTTTCTAGAAACCTTCAAGTTGGCGATTCAACCCTATCTGTCTATGGGGAAACTGCCTATCAAGACTGCGGCGCAAATTCTTCATTTAAATGTAAGAACGCTGCAGCGGCGTTTAGCAAAAGAACAGGTTCAATATGGGGATATTGTCGAGGAGATGGTGCTTGATCAAACCTTAGATCTGTTAAAGTGCCCTTCATTAAAGATCACCTCAATTGCGATCAGGATGGGATACTCTGACGCTGCACATTTTACCCGCGCATTTAAACGCCAAATGAATATGACCCCGAGTCAGTATCGTCGTCAATTCAGTTAATCGCCTGCCAACTAGAATCAAGTCATCAGCTTTTGCGTCTCGAGTTTGTTATTTGCTGTCGTCAAATGGCTATTATTCAACCTTGTGTTCGTCCAAAATTTGACCTAGCTTACAAAGTGTTAATTATTTGTAAACGCAAATAGTGTGTTTATATCGGCTAATTTTGTAACGCTTTTTTTAGTATGGAATGTTACGCGAGGTGATTTTTCACCAAGCATGGATAACTTGAGGTGCATGAATGAAAAACCGAACGTTGAAGATGTCTGTTGTTGCTGTTTCTTGCTCATTAGCTTTTTCTGTTAGCGCTGAGTCAACCTTGTTTACCAACGTTAATGTGTTTGACGGCAAAAAAGATGAGCTACTAACAAACTATCAAGTATTAGTGGTAGATAACAAGATCAGTAAAGTGTCTAGCGAAGCTATTGCTGCTCAAGGCGCAACAGTGATTGACGGCAAAGGTATGACATTAATGCCGGGACTTATCGAAGGTCACGGTCACCTGCAGATGAATGGCACTTCTTTACCGGATATTGAAAATAACCGTAACTGGGAAGAGTTGGCTGCACGTTCTGCGGCGCGGGCAAAATCGGCATTGATGTCTGGCTTTACCACTTGGCGTGATGCTGGTGGTATGGGGGCAGGCCTTAAAAAGACCATCGATAGCGGCGAGTTAGTGGGTCCTCGAATTTATCCGTCTGGCGCATTTATTGGCCCTACTGGATCACATGCGGATTTTCGTAACTTCACCACCCCAAATGAAACTTTTTATGGTCATAACTCTTCGGGCGGCCGCCTTGGTATGAGCTGCACCGCAGACAGTATTGGTGACATTAAAGCCTGTGCTCGTCAAAACTACATGCAAGGTGCAACGCAAATTAAGTTAATGTCCAGTGGCGGGGTAGCTTCATCATTTGACCCTTGGCAGCTCAATGCCTATTCGCTTGAGGAGCTTCAAGCTGCGGTCGAAGTAGCCAACGCCTACGGCTCCTACGCCATGTCTCATGCTTACAGTAAGGTATCACTGCTGCGTAATTTGGAGGCGGGTGTCAAAACCCTAGAGCATGCCTTTATGTTTGACAAAGATGTCTATAGAGCAATGAAGAAAAATGATGCCTATATGACCACCAACATGACGGCATTCTCACCCTATTTAGGCGAGATCGAAGCGATTAACTCCAACCCTGCTTCTGCGCGTAAAGCAAAAACAGCGCAAGCCGCTTTTGGTGACTACATCGACAATGTGAACAAGTATCAGCCTAAACTGGGTTTCCATGTGGATTGTGTCGGTGGCGTTGCCGCCTGTGAGCAGCAAGCTGACCACTCTATTTACTTGAGCGGTAAGTTCTTTGGTAACCATTACACCTTGCTGTCGATGACATCGGTAAACGGTGAAATAGTCAAACTGGCGGGTGAAGTGTTAGACCCTTACTTTGAAGGTAAGCTTGGGGTCGTCGAAGAGGGCGCATATGCGGATCTTCTGTTAGTTGATGGTAACCCACTAGAAGATCTCACTGTGATTGGTGCTAATGAGAAGTGGTTTGATGCACCTAAGCGTGATGGTATCGAGACGATGAAAATCATTATGAAAGACGGTGTGATTTATAAAAACACCCTGTAAGTTGATGTGTTGGTCTTATGGATAAAGGCAAGCCATCTCGCTTGCCTTTATATCAATGGGCTGTATCGATGAGCTTTTCGTAAAAGCGGATTGTAACTGCCTGTTTGTGTGACAAAGTTGACAAGAGCCGAATGTTGAGGGCGCGATGAAGAAAGTATTATTAGTGTTGTTGAGCTTATCTTTTGCAGTTCATGCAAACTCTGAAATGTCAGATATACAAGCACTAGACATGCAAACATTAGATTGGCAAGTGCTGGCACCAATCATCAAGGAGCAAGATGTACATTTGCCCGATGTAACAGAAAGCCAAAAACGACTACTGGCAACGGTTATTCAATTGCAAGATAGCGCAAAGCCAGTTGATAGAGAAAATGTCATGAAAGCACGGCAACGCTTAGCCGATGACGGTGTCGATGTTGATGCAGCGCTCGATGCTAGAGTGCGCTATATGTCGCTTGCGCAGCGAAAAGCCGAGAGCTTAAATACAGAGGTTAACGGTAAGCGGGTTAGCATGTCTGGCTTTGTGGTACCGACCAAGTTTAACGGCGTCAAAGCGACAGAGTTTCTGCTACTGCCTTATGCAGGTGCCTGTATCCATATGCCGCCACCAGCGGCAAATCAAATAGTAAAACTGAGCTATCCAGCCGGATTTGAAGTTGAGAATGTACAATTTCCAGTGACGGTAAGTGGCACTATTAACGCAGAGAAGAAAACGGAGCTGGTGCAACTGGTCGATGGCAAGATGAACGTCACTATGGGTTATGCCATGGATGCGCTAACGATTGAGAAATACTATGGTGATGCGGTGCCAGCTCCAGTCGCTAAAGAGCAGCTAGATCGCAAAGGACATGATCATAAGGGCCATGCTCACTAACTGATTGATACACATGGAATGAAAGACGCGTAAACAAGGAAACCTGTATGAATACAATGCGTATAGCAGTTTTAATCGGAGCCTGCTTTGCTTGTGGTGGCAGCCTATTTAGCGCTGTGAGTTATGCCAGTACCAGCTTTGGTAGCCCAAATACCGTTGATAACACCATCAAAGAGAATACCCGCAAGAAAGAATCTTGGCGTGAAAACCTAGCCAGTGAACATAACCTGACTATAGGGCTTGATTATCAAGTGCTTGGGTTGTCGGCAAGTTCGCCTACCGAAGGCGGGGACGATAACTCTGCGGCGGGTGTTGCTCGATTTTACGGTTCTTGGAATCTTACTGGGTTAGAGGGGGGGAATGTGGGTGGCTTAGTGTGGAAAGTTGAGCATCGACATGGTTATACCGATACCGCGCCTAAAGCCTATTCATTTATTGAGCCAGGACTTGGCTACATTGGCATGATAGGTCCGGCATATAGCGACCAAGGCGGCCGACTGACCAACCTGTATTGGAAGCAGCAATTTAATCAGGGTAAAACTGCGTTAATGGCGGGCTACTTAGATACATCCGATTATGTCGATACCTATGCATTAGCAAGTCCGTGGACGGGGTTTACCAATCTCGCATTTAGTACAGGGGCTGGCGCAATTGGCCTGCCTGACGATGGGATTTTAGGGATTGCAGTTGGTCATATGCTCGATGATAATTTTTATATTATTGCTGGTGCTGCAGATGCGAAGGGGCGCTCTGATAAGCCTTTAGATGGCTTTGAGACTCTGTTTAATGACCATAAGCTGTTCACCTCATTGGAGTTTGGCTGGACGGCATCACAGGAGCATATTTATACCGACAATGTACACCTGACTCTTTGGCATATTGATGGCGGTACCCAACATAATCTTACTCAGCCAAGCGAAAGCGGCCAAGGGGTCAACTTCTCCGCCAGTTTCTTTGTTACGCCGCAAATCATGCCTTTTGTCCGTGGCGGATTATCTGAAGGGGATGTGGCGCTATACGATAAATCCTTAACTCTGGGAGTGGGTTACTTTGGTTTAGCTGGTGAGAAAAATAACTTAGGCTTTGCGATAAATTTTAGTGAGGTGAATGAAAGCTTAGGTAAGGCTTATGGCGTTACTGACGACAGGCAATTTACCTCAGAGCTTTATTACAACATGAGTATTGGTGAGTTTGTGCAGCTAACCCCTAATATTCAATATATTGATAACCCTGCTATCTCAACAGAGGATGATACTTGGGTGCTTGGTTTGAGAGCGAGAGTGGCGTTCTAATAAGCTTACGCATAATAAATCCATACGAAAAAGGCCTCTATTTAGAGGCCTTTTATACTTGCAGCGTTCTTTTTAAAACGGTTTTAAGAGCTCTGCAATACCGCTCAGGTAAGGAGTATTAAGCAGTTGGCTGATGCGGGTTACGGGTATCTTGCCCTTGTGGCAAGTTACGTAGTAACACGGCTTTGTCTAGCTCAACACCTGCAGGGACGTCTAGGAATACAAAGTGTCCAGAACCCAGACCTGCCTCAACACTTTCACCTTTGCGGTTAATTAGGCTATCAACCTTTATTGTTAGGTTACCTTGTGGTGTCATCACCTCAACACTGTCGCCAACAAGGAACTTGTTCTTCACATCAACTTCAGCAAAACCTGCTTCATTACGAACGCCTGTGAACTCGCCCACAAACTGCTGCGTATCGCTGATTGAGTAACCGTAATCGTAATTTTGGTATTCATCATGTACGTGACGACGTAGGAAGCCTTCGGTGTAGCCTCGGTGTGCAAGACCTTCTAGGTTATGCATCAAGGTGCGGTCAAAGTCTTTACCCGCGACTGCGTCTTCAATCGCTTGGCGATAAAGCTGTGCGGTACGCGCAACATAATAGAAAGACTTAGTACGACCTTCAATTTTAAGTGAGTCGACGCCCATCTTGGTTAAGCGCTCTACGTGTTGAATTGCACGTAGGTCTTTTGAGTTCATGATGTAAGTACCATGCTCATCTTCAAACGCTGGCATATATTCGCCTGGACGTCCTGCTTCTTGAAGCAGTACGATTTGGTCTGAAGGCTGACCCGCGCCTAATGTTGGTGTTTCAATCTGTACTTCAGGATTAACGGCAACCACATCGCCGCTCTCTGTTTGCTGGGCTTCATGGACATCGTACTTCCAGCGGCAAGCATTGGTACAAGTACCTTGGTTAGGATCACGCTTGTTGATATAACCAGATAATAGGCAGCGACCAGAATAGGCCATACAAAGTGCCCCGTGAACAAATACTTCTAATTCGATATCTGGGCAGCGCTGACGTATCTCTTCGATCTCATCAAGAGATAGCTCGCGAGAAAGAATGACTCGTTTGATACCTTGAGATTCCCAAAACTTAACCGACGCCCAGTTGATGGCGTTTGCCTGAACCGACAAGTGCACGACTTGATCTGGAAACGCTTCACGTACCATCATGATAAGACCAGGATCAGACATGATTAATGCGTCAGGTTGCATAGCAACCACAGGCTCCATATCTTTGATGTAGGTTTTCAGTTTCGCGTTGTGCGGTGCAATATTGCTGACCACATAGAGCTTTTTGTTCAGGCTGTGGGCTTCTTTAATACCAGCAGCCAGATTCTCCATTTTAAAGTCGTTATTACGTACGCGAAGACTATATCTTGGCTGGCCAGCATAAACTGCATCGGCGCCATAGGCAAAGGCGTAACGCATATTTTTTAACGTACCGGCGGGGGATAATAGCTCAGGTTTAAACATAATAGCTTCTCTGTTAACGGATAAGGGCTCGACAATCGGCCGCGCATTTTACTGAATGCGGGTGTGCTAATGCAAGAAAGTCAGCCGTATATAATAAGTGGATTCAGGTCGATCTGGGTCGTTTATTATAAAGTCTTGTGATCTGGTTATCAATTTTTAAGCGATTTGACGCTAATCGTGGCACCTGGTTAAGTATTAGCCTTTTAATAACATTTTGAACACACGCTTAAAGCGTTCTGCTGATATACTCAATTCGCTGCAAATTAATACGAATAGTAAGGGAGTCGGGATGTCTACAGAGCATCAAGTATTAGTTGGTTTGTTGAAAAAGTTAAAATCAGACGCCTTAGTCTTACCTACCTTGCCAGAGGTAGCGATGCGGGTGCAGGAGGTTGCTGGCCGAGACGATGCCAGCCTCAAAGATGTGGCGATGATCATTGGTCAAGACGCAGCAATTTCAGCTCGGGTGATCCGCATCGCTAATAGTGCCCTATACAGCCGCGGGATCCCTGCAGATAACCTTAACGCTGCGATTAATCGTATCGGTCTGATGCAGATAAAGTCGATTGCAACCTCGATAGCGATGGAGCAACTCTTCATCTCGACTAATCAGATGGTATGGCAGGTGATGGATGAGGTGTGGAACTCTTCAATTGATGTTACCTCTGCTGCATGTGCCATGTTACAGCGATATAATGAGACCCATCCGGGAAGTAACCTAAATTATGACACTATGACACTTGCTGGACTTGTGCATAATATCGGGGCATTACCTGTATTGACCGAGGCTGAGGCACAGCCGGAGTTATTCGATAGCATTGAGTTATTGCGTAGCTTGGTTAAAAAGTTACAGGGGCCGCTAGGCCGTGCAGTATTGAGCAGCTGGGAGTTTTCGCCAGATGTGATGGAAGTGGTCGAACGCTGGGCCGATCTTACTTATAGTGCGGAGCGAGTTACATATTTGGATTTCATTCGAGCTGCTGCTTTTTATACGGGGGAGCTGAAAGCGGGTGCAGATTTAGAGCAAAGAATGGCTGTATTTATTGAGCGCGGCTTACCTGTATCGACCGAAGAATTGACCAGCGAAAAATTTTTAGAGACCTATCAATCTATTAAGGCTAGTTACGAATAAGTGAGCCCACTAATATAGTGCTAGTGAGCAAAGGGAAACTATAGTGTTTAGTGGCGTAGGTGCGGCTAGGCGCTATAGTTTATAGCAGAATAAGTTGAGATTTTAGAACGGATAAAGTACTCATATATGGACAGTTTTAGGATGATTTCCGCTGTGTGTTTATTACTGCTCATTTTGTTAGTATGGGTATTGTGGCAACACCATAGACTGCGTAATCAAGTTAATAAGCTGTTTAACAATCTCTCCCTTAAAGATATCAAACTCTCCTCTAGTCCGCCCTCTATAGCCGCTAAATTGGCTAACTTACATGAGCTAATTACAGGGCTCTATGCCCAGACTCGACAAACTGAACGAGATAAACTCACCGAGCTTGATAATCGTTTAACTATGAAGCGTAAGATGGCGGCCATGATGCCGTTAGATAAAGGTAGTTTGGTGCTACTCGATATCTATCGTTTTCGCTACGTGAATGACCTATTTGGTTTTAACTTTGGCGATGAGCTGCTTAAGCAGATAGCCGCCAGAGTGAGAAGCCTTGCCCCCGAAAGTTCGCTGATTGCCAGGATGAATGAAGATGAGTTTCTTATCTATTTCACCAGTGCAATGACCGAGCCGCAACTAAAGTTGCTTATCGATAGATTACAGCTTCCCTATGACATTTTTGGGAGCATCATTACCACAAGAGTACAGATGGGACATCTGGCGTTAGAGCCGTTTCATAGTGATATTAGTACCATGCTACGTAGGCTCGACTTAGCGCTAAAAAAAGCCAAGACCCACGATGTGGCACTGTCAGAGTACTTGTTGGGTGATGATGTCGTGCAGTTAAGAGAAGTGTCGATTATTAATAGTCTTGCTAAGGCGCTGCGTGACGGTGAGCTTTATATGGTGTATCAACCCAAACAAAGCATTCCCAAAGGAGGTTGCCATCAAGTAGAGGCGTTAATGCGCTGGGATCACCCGTTACTGGGTAATATCTCTCCCGCGGAGTTTATTCCATTAGCCGAATATTCCGGCATGATAGATATCGTTAGCCAATGGGTCTTGGACGAGGTTTTTGCTCAGCAGGCCCTATGGCTGCAAAGGGGGATAAAGCTGCAAGTAGCGGTTAACCTATCGACTCAAGATCTGCGTAACGTCTCTTTGATCAGTGGCATAGAAGCAAGGCTAGAGCAGTACCAGTTCAAAGCGGATGTGATTTCGATAGAGATCACCGAAAGCAAGCTGATGCAAGATCTCAACGGAGCGGTTGCCACCATTAAACGTTTACGTCAAATTGGCATCGATGTGGCTATCGATGACTTTGGTACAGGTCACTCCTCGTTAGCTTACCTTAAGTACTTACCTGTTGATGAAGTGAAGATAGATAAGGCATTTTTGGATGATTTAGAAGTTGACGAAAGAGCTCGCCATATTATGGATACCAGTATCCGTTTAGCTAAAGGCCTTGGCTTTAGGGTGACTGTCGAAGGGGTGGAAACCGAAGATGTATTACAGTTACTGCTCGGTATGGGCGTCGATAAAGTTCAAGGTGATATTTTTTCTAAGCCTTTAACGGCTAAAGAGTTGGAGTCCCGCTGGCCAAAAATAAGTAAGGCGTAACACGCTAAAAATAAACAGGTAAGTCGCTGGCTAGATTGCAGACTTACCTTTGTTGTTTGGGCTGCGTTTAAAAAATAACAGTTTCAGAGAAGGCTTCACCTAGGCGACCAATTAATTGTGGTGGCATTGGACTTAGCTGACGTTTCTTATTCATGCAGATCATCTCAATCTGGGCTGTGACGGCAGGCTTTTTGCCACTGGGGCGCCAGATCTCCTGTAACCAAACCGTACGGTATTTACTCTCAAAGTAGAACTTGGTTCTAATATCGATAATATCGGCAAACTCCACACCATCGTGGCAAAGCATATCACTACGATATACGGCGAACCCTAAATCATGTTCATCCCATAACTTAGCTAACTCGTTTGCTCCTATGACATGCTCGCGGGCACGTTCAAAATACTTTAGAAAATTAGGGTGGTACACCACACCCGAAAAATCGGTATCTTCATAGTAGATTTGAACGGGGAAGTGGTAAGTCTTGCTGTACTGAACGGGTTTAGATTCAGAGGTATTTGACTGCAGAGATTGAGTTTGCGACATAGATAATTAGCTTTAGTTTCGTCTGTGTAGGATGTTTAGGGGCAGTTTATCACAGTAAGCGACCTGTAAATCGACTTACTGAAAAATTGGAGAAAGCGTGAGCTGTGCTTGAGTTTTTGTCGGAATAACCATTAGAATAATCTCATTGAAATAAATCTAATGGAGTGGTTTGAGATGGCAGAAAAATGCGTTGAAGTTAAAACACATATGGGAGAAGGCTGGAAGGTTACCGCGCAGGTAAGAGAGCACCAGTTAGTCATCGACCAACCAACAGCGGGTAATGAGGGGGCGAACCCATTAGAGACTTTTATATTCTCTCTTGCTGGTTGCATCTCTACCATAGCTCGAATGGTCGCCAGAGAGCAAAAAGTCGCACTTAACCATTTTGATGTCTCCATCAAGGCCCAGTTAAATACGTTAGGTCTGCTGGGTAAGGCTACCGACGATCCGGTTGGATTTAAACATATCGATATCACAGTCGAGATGGATGCTGCAGTTAATAATGAGCCGTTAACCGAAGAGCAAAAACAGACGTTTATCGATACTGTCTGTCATCGTTGTCCTGTTCATGACAACTTACTTAAGCCGACTTTAGTGACCCATCAAGCGGGTTAACAGTCAGTGTTAGGCAATATTTCATCATAACTCACCTGTGATGAAATATTGCTCGATTGCTTAAGCGGCTTATACCTTAAGATTGATTCACTCCTCTATGATTCATTCCCAGATTCGCGATGTGGTTAGTCGCTATAAAAGGGACCTTCTATCGCGCTTAATGGTTTTCTGCTCTACCATAACTTTTACCTCAGCTGATGATTAATTAGTAGAATATTTCGTCTAAGTTCTTTGAAATTTAGCTATTTAGTGTTTATCTTTGTAGGAGGCTTAATGGTCGTCTTCTAGAATAGGTTATGAACTATAAAAATAATTTTTAAAAGAATTTATCAAGGATGAATAGCTTCTTATGGAACAAGGCTTAATTCTCTCACTCATACAAAATGCCGCCTTATTACTTGCCATAGTACTCGTCTATGACGCCTTCCCGCGGACTAAAAAACGTTCATTAGCTATCTTATGGCGTATCGGTAGCGGGCTTCTCGTTGCCATTATCACCATCTCTATTATGTTAATGCCCTGGCAGTACAGTGATGGGGTTTTCTTAGATTCAAGAACCATAATTCTCAGTATTTGTGGCCTATTTTTTGGCGGTATTCCCACTTTAGTCGCGGTGGTTCTAAGTTGCGTATATCGGTTGAGTGAAGGTGGGATTGCCGCATGGTCAGGCGTAGGTACTATAGTGACATCAGGCCTCATTGGTTACCTTTGGGGAAAGTATCGTAAAGGTGATATAGAGGATATTCGCATCAGTGAGTTATGGGCCTTTGGCTTTATGACTAATAGTGTGGCATTACTCTGGGGCCTGACCATGCCTATCGAAATGGCCATCGCTCTACTAAAACAGGTCACTATTCCTTTGTTGCTTATCTTTCCTATCACGACAGTTTTATTGGGGTTGCTATTATCTCGGCGCATCGAAATTGAGCGAGAGCAAAAGCTCAAGTTACAGGATCACCTATTGTTTAAGTCGCATTTTCATAGCGGAAATATGGCCATCGCCATAACCGATGTCGATCATAGCTGGATTAAAGTTAATCCTAACTTGTGTCAGATGTTGAAGTATACCGAGGAGGAACTGTTGCGGGTCTCATGGGAGGAGTTGGTGTCTCCCGGCGACTTCCATCTGTATAAGCATCACTTTGCTCAGATGATCGAGGGAGAGGTTGACGAATTTGAGCTCGATGTCGCTTTTATCGCAAAAGATGAGTCGATGGTGTACACCCACATGACGGTGGCCTGTCAAAGAGTGCACTCAAAAGTCGAGTTAATCATTACAGGACTGTTGAATCGTACCTCTCAAAAGCAAGCTGAGAAAGACAAAGCCGCGAGTCAAGAGCAATTGGGGTTAGTGCTTGGCAGTAGTGGACTGGGTTTTTGGGATTGGGATATTCGTAGTGATGTTATTGAACGTAATGAGCACAGCGCTGCCATATTGGGCTGTGATGTCGAAACCCTCAATCGGTCGCCTGAATTATGGATTAATGCGATTCACCCCGAGGATAGAGTTGCAGTACTTAAGTCGATAGAGGCTCATCTAAACGGGGAAAGCGAGCAGCATAAAATTGAGTACCGTATCCGTAATCAAGCCGCAGAAACATTGTGGATTTTAGATTCAGGCAAAGTGATGAGCCGCGATCGAAGCGGTTGCCCCATAAGGATGTGCGGTATTCATACGGATATCACCGAAAGAAAGCGGGTTGAGGAGTCATTAAAGCTGGCCGCCTCTGTGTATAACAATAGCTGTGAAGCCATGAGCGTGCAGGACGAGCAAGGGCATATTATTAATATCAATGCGGCGTTTTCAGATATTACTGGCTACAGTGAAGCGGAAGTTAAGCATCAGAATATTAGGATATTGCAGTGTAGCCGTAACAATCGCAGCGCCTATGAGCAGATGAACCTGGCTCTCGAGGAAGAAGGGCGTTGGCGGGGGGAAGTATGGCTAAGGCGCAAAAATGGTGAGGAGTTCGTGGTTTGGCTCACGCTAAATACGTTATTCGATGCCGAAGCCCAGAGCCAGTTACGCGTAGCGCTGTTTTCCGATATCACCGAAAAGAAGCAAGCCGAGCAGATTATATGGAAGCAGGCGAACTACGACCCGTTAACAGGTTTACCTAATAGACGCATGTTGCTTGACTACCTTAATGCGGAGATTTTGAAGTCAGATACTCGAGAGCTGCATTTTGCTCTGATGTTTTTAGACTTAGATTACTTTAAAGAGGTGAACGACACACTAGGTCATGACATGGGCGATATGCTGCTAACAGAAACCGCCAAGCGTCTTAAAGGCTGTATTCGGGAAACGGATGTAGTCGCAAGGCTGGGAGGCGATGAGTTTACCATAGTTTTATCGGGGATCACCGATATCAAAGGTGTAGATAAGGTGGCTAAGCATATCTTAACTCGTATTGCGGAACCCTATAACTTGGGCGAGGAAACGGCCTATATTAGTGGGAGTATAGGCATTACGCTTTATCCCGATGATGCCTCGACTATTGAGGGGCTATTAAAGCATGCTGATCAGGCGATGTATGCCGCCAAAGATGAAGGCCGAAATCGTTTTCATTATTTCACCCCCTCGATGCAGCGGTACGCGAAGTATAGGATGCGATTAATTCAAGATTTACGTCAGGCTATTGCTAATCAAGAATTTGAACTCTATTACCAGCCTATCGTCTGTATGCAGGGGGAGCAGAGACTTAAGGCTGAGGCATTGATCCGCTGGCGCCACCCTAAACGAGGTCTGGTTTCGCCAATAGAGTTTATTGCGGTTGCAGAGGAAACAGGGCTGATTATTGAAATCGGTAACTGGGTTTTTCAACAAGCGGCGCGGCAGAGTGCGCTATGGCGTGATCGTTTCGGAGTCGAAGTACAGATAAGCATTAACAAGTCTCCCGTTCAGTTTAGAGATGATGGTGAGAGCTTTGAATCTTGGGTATCTTTGTTAAAGACACTGAATTTAACCAATAACAACATCTGTATCGAGATCACTGAGGGCTTATTGCTCGATGGCAATAGCGCTATCTCTTCTAGGTTGAAGCAATATCGTGACTCCGGCATACAGATCTCGCTGGATGATTTCGGTACGGGTTACTCCTCATTGGCCTACCTTAAGAAGTTTGAGATTGATTTTCTAAAGATTGATCAGTCTTTTACTCGAAACCTAGACAGTAATAGTGATGATTTTACCCTGTGTGAGGCGATTATCGTCATGGCCCATAAATTGGGCATGAAGGTGATAGCTGAAGGGGTCGAGACCGATTACCAACGTAAGGTATTAGCTGGTGCGGGCTGTGATTATGGCCAAGGTTATCTATTTTCAAGACCTGTGCCGGTTGAAAAGTTTGAGCAGGCCTACCTTGAGACCCCTCATATAGAAAGAGCTTAGTTAAAAAGAGTCGGTTTTATCTTGGCTATTATCTGGCGCGGTATTTTGCTAGACTCCGCGCTCACTTTTATTCCTTATACTCTTATTAACTCTATTGAGCCGACCATGAACTTTGATGCATTCGATTTACATTCCAAAATATTAGATGCAGTTTCTGCGCGCGGATACCAGCAATTGACCCAAGTTCAATCGCAGGTTTTACCCGTTGCCATGGAAGGTAAAGACATAATGGCGTGTGCGCAAACCGGTACTGGTAAAACAGCCGCATTTGCCCTGCCACTGCTAAACAGGTTAGTTAAGGAATATAACTTCTCAGCACCATGTGAGGCTGAACTTGAGTATCAACCTAAGCTGAGGGTATTGGTGTTGACGCCAACCCGCGAGCTTGCCATTCAAGTTGCCGATAATATTACCGCCTACGCGCAGTTCTTACCCTTTAAGACCACGGCGGTATATGGTGGCTCAAACATGAATCCACAGCGTAAAGCATTGCAAGCAGGAGTTGATATTCTGGTCGCTACACCGGGCCGCTTGTTCGATCATATTGGTCAATTCGGTCTGGATCTTTCGAATGTGACTCATTTAGTCGTAGATGAAGCCGACCGCATGCTGGATATGGGGTTTGTTCGCGATATCGAAAAGGTTAAAAAGTTGGTCGCTGCTAGCCATCAAACGCTTTTCTTCTCTGCGACCTATAGTGAAGAGGTGAAAAAGCTAGCCGAGAAGATGTTGATTGCGCCTGAATGGATCAATGTTGCGACATCGACCACGGCAAGCCTTATCACTCAGGAAGTTTATTTAGTCGATACTCGCCGTAAGGCCGAGCTACTGTCAGAACTGATTGGTCGTAATAATTGGCAGCAAGTCTTAGTATTTGTTAGCACTCGGGAGAGTGCCGAGCATCTACATACCGAGTTAAAACTTGATGGTGTGAAAAACGCCGTCTTTCATGGTGAAAAGACTCAAGGGGCAAGAAATCGCGCACTCGAAGAGTTTAAGTCTGGCAAATTAAGGGTCATGGTGGCGACCGATGTGGCTGCTCGTGGTCTAGATATTGAAGCCCTGCCTTTGGTGATTAACCTTGAACTGCCATTTGCCGCCGAGGACTATGTACATCGTGTTGGCCGCACAGGACGCGCAGGCCTTGCTGGTCACGCTATCTCGTTTGTATCACCGCAAGATAAGAGCATGTTGCAGGAGATTGAACTGTTAATCGGCCAGAGCTTGCCGTGCATCACTATGCCAGGCTATGAAGAGGGGGCGCCTCTACCCGCACGTTATCGTGATGTGGTAGCTAAGCCTGTTAAAGAGAAGAGTCATAATAAACGAAAGTATCAGGATAAAAATCGCACGGCTAAAAACGCCGTTGGAAAGAGTAGCTTCCGTGGCGCAACATCGGGTAAGAGTACCTATGGTCGCTCGAAAGACAAAGCTAAGAAATAGCTCCCATATTCGTTAATTCAGCTTCAGAAAGTGGACACATCGATTAATCGTGTGTTCACTTTTTTTATGGGGTAAGGTAACTCCTTTAAACTAAAAATATAAAGGATAATCCTCGCGCTATTAATGAAGAAGCTTGGACTGAGTTTAGTGTAGTTTTCAAACCTAGATAGAAGCAGAGTATTTAACGATGACAAGAGGAGACAGTGATGAGTAAGTTAGTGAACTTAGGCGTGGTTGTAACTGTGACAAGTTTGCTACTGGGCTGCGCCGTTAATGATGAACAAGCGAGTTCAGAACAATCGATAGTGCAGCAAACCGAAGTTAAGCCTGCGTCGGCAACAGAGTCTAACCCAAATGGCTGTAATTTAGACTGGTTTAAGAAAGTCGAAAAAAAAGTCTTCACAGGTGATGGCCAAGGGCATGGACCCGATCTTGGCTCAATGGAGTGGCGCAGTGTGGTCGAGTTTAAGCTAGGGATCCGAGGTAACGAGGCAAATCCAAAGTTAGACTCAGAACAATGGTGTGATTATATCGATAAGCATTATATTGATTAGGCGCCATCATTAGCGGGCCTTAGTTCTAAGCCCTTATCATTATATGTAGGCTATAGATTATGAAGGCCATTATCACGCCCCTTAGTTAAGGCTATGGGGTGACATTAAAGCCTCTTAGGGATTAGAATCACTGGCTATTCGATAGAATGAGCTAGCACTATGATCCAGAGCATTATCCCAACCAATGTGATTACCGGCTTTTTAGGCGTCGGTAAGACCTCTTTGATTAAAGCCCTATTGCAGCATAAGCCAGAGGCAGAGGTGTGGGCTGTATTGGTCAATGAGTTTGGTGAGATAGGCATAGATGCTGGATTACTCAATAGCAACAAACAACAGGTACAGATCAAGGAAGTCGCGGGTGGTTGTATGTGTTGCGCTGCAGGCTTACCTATGCAAGTGGCAATTAATCAACTTATCGCCAAAGCTAAGCCTGACAGATTACTGATTGAGCCAACGGGCTTAGGTCATCCTGAAGAGGTGCTTAAGGTATTGACTCAACCTCACTATCGACAAGTATTAGCGATGAAAGCTTGTGTCACCTTAGTGGATGCGAGAAAGCTCGATGATAGTCGCTATACTGAGCATGAGATCTTTAACCAGCAGTTACGTGTTGCCGATCTGGTACTAGCGAGTAAGGCAGATAGCTATAAAGGCTCACTCATGACGCGATTAACCGATCACCTTGAATTAGTCAAAGGCGCTGATAGACAAGCCATTACTGTCAAGCCATGGAGCCTTAAACAAGCGGACGAGCTCAGTCTATCAATTTTAGCCTTGTTAGACCTTCCTCATAAAGGCGTGACCTCTACTAGTTCAAATAGTGCAGCAAACTCTGTTTCTGGCGTTGAGCCTAAAGTAATAGGAGCCATTCAAGAGCCGCGTCTGATTGATCTAAATTATAGCCCGCTCTTTTCAGAGCAAGATACCGATTCCGCAGGGAGTCAATACAATCAATTTGATGAACGCGGGCTGCAGCGAAAGACCAATCAAGGTGATGGTTTTTATAGTTGTGGCTGGGTGTTTGAGCCAAGCTATGAGTTCGACTTTGAACAGTTAGTAGCCTTAATCAAAGAGTTAGATGTTGTGAGGCTTAAAGCCGTAATGATTACCGAAGAGGGGATTGCTGGTTTTAACCGTGTTGACTCGGAGCTATCTATCGTAGAGATCGATGATGCCATGGACTCACGTATTGAGCTGCTTTCTATGTCAAAAATTGATATCCAAGCTGTGGAGGCAGCTTTGCTCGCGCTATCTTTGCGACTTGGCGCCTAGCTATCCATTTTAAAGACCAATTTTGCATACTTGCATGTTAACTCATGACTATTTTAAGTATCTTAGTCGCTCTGTAAGCAACAGAGCTGTATATCGGCGAAAATAATAACAATAATTAGAGAATGACCATGACCCACCCTATGCCGCCAGCTGAAACGAATCGAGTCACAGTCGATTCGCCGATGATCACAGAGCCAATAGCCAAGCTATTTTGGCGTTATAGCATACCGACAATTCTATCTATGCTGGTGACGGGGATTTACGTGACCATCGACGGTATGTTTATCGGCCATTATTTGGGTGAAGTTGGCCTTGCGGGCATGATCTTGGCATATCCCATCGCTGCAATCCTCTATGCAATAGGGGCTACCTTGGGCATGGGGGGCGCGGCGCTAGTGTCAATTCATCAGGGACAAGGTGAGACTCATATTGCGCGGCGCATATTGGGTAATACCTTTAGTCTGTGTTTGATCTCAGGTTTTATCACCACGCTACTTGGCTGTTATTTCTCAAGAGATATCTTGGTGTTGCTTGGTGCCGAGGGAGAGATCTTAAATAGCGCTGATGATTATTTGTTTTGGTATTTTGCTCTAGGCACTTTCCCTATCGTGTCGATGGCATTTACCGCGCTACTTAGGAACGATGGTCGTCCTGGATTTGTGACCTTTGTTTTAATCTTAGGTGGCGTACTCAATACTGTCCTCGACTGGCTGTTAATTGTGGTTTTTCCCTATGGGTTAATGGGGGCGGCAATTGCGACTATGATCTCCCAGGCCGTTACTGGTGCACTGTGTTTACAGCATTTCTTTGGCAGTAAAACCGAAATTGGTATCAACCTTGAGCAGATGAAGCTTAAGTGGGATCACTGTGTCAATATTATCCGTGTCGGTATCCCTAGCTTCCTAATGAATATGTATCTAACCGTGGTGCTAACGCTGCACAATGTGGCGTTTCTTGCCGTGGGCACGCCGCTGCATGTTGCTGCATATGGCGTCGTGAGTTACACAGAGGCCTTCTTCTATCTCTTGTTTGAAGGTATCGCCTTCGGCGTACAGCCGATCTTAAGTTTTAACGCTGGAGCTAAACGATTCGACAGGGTTAAGCAGGCGTTGAAAATGGCCTTCTCTGTAACCTTAGTTTGTGCGGGGCTTGGCTTAGTCTTTATCTATGCAGTACCTGAGGTGTTTGTGTATATATTTGCTGGGGACAATGCCTTGCTTACACCTATTGCCACAGAAGGCATGCGTTGGTATTTCTGGGGCTTGCCGATGGAAGGACTGCTGTTAGTTGGGGCCTCCTTCTTCCAAGCCATTAACTACTCTAAAGAAGCTTCTATTTTGACCGGGGCTAAATTGATCCTCTTTAGCGCTATCTTATGGGTGTTTGCTTGGGCGTTTGGTGTACCGGGTGTATGGATTTCGCTAGCAACCTGCAGCACAATTTTAGTGATTTGGATGGGCTGGATTATGAAGCGAACTCATAATAAATTGTTAGCTTAACGCTTTTCCTTTTTATAGGATGCATATTAAGAATAAAATGAAATAAGGATTTTTCATGTTTACAAAGCGAAGTGTTAGTCATCGCAATATTATATTGGCGGCAGTTTTTACAACTGCAGTTAGCCTTTCTTCATCCACTTTTGCCTCCGAATTTAGTGAGGCCTATTCAGCCTATAAAGCCGCAGTAACCGCAGAAAATCAATCAGATGTAGCGCTTTATGCGTTACAAGCTTATGAGCTAGGTAAGGTGAAGTTTGGTGGCGATAATATTAATACCGCGATGCTGGCATTAAATGCAGGTAACGCATTAATCACTAATATGCCTAAAGAGACGTTTGATACAGAGGTGAAAGCGAAAGCGAAAACGAAAAAGAAAAAGAAAAAGCGACAGCCTCAGGCATATGATTTGTTTGAAGAGACATTAGCGATCTACAGTAAGCATTATGGTGAAGAAGCTGTCGAGCTTATTGACCCGCTTTTAGGTCTAAGCGATGCCAGCAGTAAAAAATATGCGCGCGAGTTTTTGGATGATGCCCTAGATATTGCTGAAGACTCTGATAATGCAATGTTAATAGCAGATACCAAAATGGCCTATTTCGAACGTTTGGTTAATTCCCGTTATTACACCCGTAAAGTGCGTAATTATGCTTTTGATGCACAAGAAGCCTACAGTGAATTGTTGCCAGAAGATGCTATGAAGCGAGTGCTAACGAGCTTTAGAGTGGGCAATGTACGCTTTGCAGAAAAAGATTATGATGAGGCAGAAGAGCTGTTTTTAGGTGTCATCACTCAATTTCAAAAGCTTGATTACAATCATCCCTATGAGCTGGCAGCTCATGCTAAATTAGTGCAGATTTATGAGCTAGAAGGTGAGAGTGAAAAGTCCACCCAGCACTGTATTGCCATTGGCAATATGAAGCCATGGAAGGAAGATATAGAGCCTACCCCATTGTTTCGTAAGCACCCTGATTACCCGATTTCTTATTTGAAAGCTGGAAAAAGTGGTAGTACGCATATGAGTTTTACCATAGATAAAATGGGCTTTGTGAAAGATGTTGTGGTGATAGAGTCTAACGGTGGCAGTAAGTTCGAAACAGAATCACTGATAGCATTAAAGCAATGGCGTTATGCCCCTAAATTTATTGATGGCGAAGCGGTTGAGGCAAAAGGGCTTAAGGTTAATTTAGAATACTATGTCGAGAAAAGATAAATCTAATTTTATTCAGTGCGTATATTACGTTCTGAAATAGGTGAAAAGCCCTAATATAAATTAGGGCTTTTTTGATCCTGTATAGCGGTATTGCTAGGGTTAAACCAAATACACGTTTAAGCTACACGCGCCGTGGGCACCAACAACTAATGCTTGCTCGATATCGGCGGTTTTTGATGGCCCTGCGATAAAGGTGCCGAACTCACCGGAGTCTAAGGTTAGCTTACCTGCGGCTTGATGCATGTTAGCCACTATCGTGCTCGAATCTAATACTAAGAATAGGTTTTCGCAGATAAACGGCGTCACGCGGTGACCAAGGTTTTTGTTGTTGACCCAGATAGCGCCATTTTCGGCGACACCTAAGTCTCCAGGGATCACAGCGTAATCGATATCTCTTAGCTGGTGGGCGGTGTCGGTCACCTCGCGGTTGCCTTTAATTCCTTCAACCATAGAGATTATCTGCATGCCCTGAGCGATATGCTCATCAACTTGTGCTTGTAATTTGGCTAAGCCACCTTCACGGTGCAAGGTGCCAGCAACGGTATTTAGGCTGGTTTCAAACTGACCAACTAAGTCATCAATGCGCGGTTCAACCTTGATAACAGGCATGGCTTGAGGCGCAATTGCGGCGCTCTTTAGCGCGTTAAGAATGTCGTGTTTACTAGACATGTTTCTACCCTCTATTTTTCTTAAACCAAGCTTCGAAGCTTGAATTTGGTGCCACAGGTAACTCGCGATATTTACCCCAAGCGCCTGAGAATGGTTTCAATAGGCTGCCTGGTAGGATCTTCAGTGCCGTACGGGCAATACTCATCGAGCAATTTAGCGCCGTTTCACTGGCCATTAACTTGCCGACTAGCGGCATATAGCCTGACTTGCCGTAAGGCAGTTTCCCGGCTTCGGCTTTTAGGCGACGATGGTGATGGATGATCTTATCCAGTGGTACTTTCGTTGGACATACATAAGAGCAGCTGCCACATAAGGTACAGGCCCAAGGAATAGAGTTAGTGTCATCGGTTTTAGCCCCAACAGCGATGCCGATTGGACCAGGAATGGTGTAGTTATAGCTGTAGCCACCACTGCGGCGATAAACAGGGCAGGTATTGAGACAGCCACCACAGCGAATACACTTCAGTGATTCGGCTAAGATCTTGTCTTTTAGCATATCGGTACGGCCGTTATCGACAATAATGACATGCATCTCGCCACCCTCTTGTGGGCCACGATAGAAAGAGCTGTATGTGGTGATCGGCTGGCCAGTCGCATTTCTGGCGAGTGTACGTAGCAGTACGGCTGCACTGTCTATGTTAGGCACGACTTTGTCGATACCCATTGAGTGCAGTTGCAACTTAGGTAAGTTGGCACCCATATCGGCGTTGCCTTCGTTGGTACACACCACCACCGCGCCTGTGTCAGCAACCGCCATGTTAACCCCTGTCATAGCTGCATCGGCAGACAGGAACTGTTCACGCAGGTGTGCACGGGCGGCGCGGGTTAAGTAAAGTGGATCTGAGGCACCGGCATCTGTGCCGAGTTTGTCATGGAACAGATCGCCCACTTCCTCTTTTTTTAGATGAATCGCTGGCACTACAATGTGTGATGGTGGCTGCCCTGCAAGCTGGATAATACGCTCACCTAAGTCGGTATCTATCACTTCGATGCCACGCTGCTCCAAAAATGGATTCATATGACACTCTTCTGTGAGCATAGATTTAGACTTAACCAGCTTTTTGACCTGATGTTTGGCTAAGATTTCATGCACGATACGGTTATGCTCTGCACCATCTTTAGCCCAGTGCACCTTAATATTGTTTTTGAGGCAGTTTTGCTCAAACTCTTCGAGATACTGCGCTAAATGGGTTAGCGTGTGTAGCTTCATCTCAGAGCCGATTTGGCGTAGCTGTTCCCATTCTGGCAAGCTTCCTGCCGCGCGGTCACGCTTTTCGCGAAGTACCCAAAGGGCTTTAGAGTGCCAATCGACACGAGACTCATCTTTACAGAAGATCTCCGCTTTATGGGCATGTACCGCTGATTTAGAGCTAGACATATCTTCTCCTAAAGCGCTGCGTTGATGATTTGAGCGATATGGCGAGTCTCAATTGGCAGTTTCTGCCGTCTGACCATACCATCGATATGCAGTAAGCAAGAGGGATCGAAGCCAACGGCATAGGCTGCGCCAGTTTCGGCGTGAGCCTGGGCTTTATCTTTGCCCATCTTGGCTGATACCGCGCCTTCATCAAGGGCGAAGGTGCCACCGAAGCCGCAGCACTCATCGCGGCGATCTGGATAGACAATTTCAATCTCAGGGATCGCAGCAAGTACAGCTTCGAACTTGTTCATTCTTGGCCCCATTTGCTCACTTGGGGTGGCTAAGTCGAGCATGCGAATGCCATGGCAGCTCATCTGTAGGCTGATCTTGTGTGGGAAAGGCTTACTAAAGGCTGGAATAGGAGAGATGTCGTGAAGAAACTCGGTTAACTCATACAGTTTATTAATGACAGCCTGAGCTTCAGGGCTGCTATCGAACTCATGAAAGTTCTCTTTAGCGGCAACGAGGCAGGAAGCGGCAGGGCAGACGATAGCATCACATTCAACGCCCTTGAAAGCATTGAGTAGTTTCATGGTGGTCTTCTTGGCTTCGTTATAACAACCTGAGTTTGTCATGGGCTGGCCGCAGCATGTTTGGCCTTTTGGCAGTATGACTTGGTGTCCGAGTTTTTCTAATAATTCTAAGGTGGCTATTCCCACTTCAGGGACCATCTGATTCACTAGACACGGAATGAAAAGTGCGATCTTCATTATGTTTTCTCTTCTATTTTGCAGACATTGTTAGCGACTTTCTAACTGTAAAAGTAGCCGCAAAAAGCCTGCTCAAAAAGCCGACTTTTTAGTAAGCGGACATTCACGTATATTTATTCAGACTATAAATATAGGCCGATAACCTTGTAAAAAGTAGTGCTAATTTAGCAAATAAAAAGAGGCATTTTTGCAAAAATGAAAATAAGCTATATGCTTGTTTAATATATTAATTGTTGAGTTTATACTCTAGGTTGATAATCTGAATGACTAAAAATGGTTTGTTTGGTTGAGGCTGGAGTTATCTTGATGATAAATGAAAAGAATTAGGGGCAGTCGCTGCCCCTAAAGAGAAGGTTATTGCTGAAATTTAGGCTTAACTTTAAAAGGCTTTAGCGAGTGCACTCCTCTAGTAGATAAGCCAAATGACGATAAGATATGCCGCTATGCTGAGTTAAACCCACTTCACACATGCGGTTAGCGTAGTAGCCTTCACTCACATCGACGGGAATGAGCTTTTTAATATTACGCAGTGCACTGGCGTTGATTTCTGGTTTATACAAGCCTTTTTCACCGGCATAACCACAGCAGTCGATTCCAGCTGGGCGAACAACCTGTTTGCTGCAGGCTTCGACAATCGCTTCCATCTTTGGCTCAACTTTCATCTTGCGCGCGCTACAACCCAAGTGTAGTGCTACTGCGGGTTTCTGACGCGTAATAGTAAGTTTGTCGAGCAGTTTGTCATGGATGAAGTCAACCATGTCGACAATCTCGACTTTGTCGGTCAGTGACTTATCATCTGCAAGAGTACGGTAAGTACATGAGAGTGCATCGATGATAACCGGTAGTTTGCCGCCTTGGGTCATGGCCGCAACAGCCTCAATTAGCTCCTTGCGTTTAGCATCGGCGTTTTTAAAATCTCCCTTAGACTCCCACATCTGACCGCAACACAGTTCACGGGTCTTCTCCGGTGTGATGACGTTATAACCAGAACGCTCAAGCAAAGTCACGATGACCTCAGGCAAGGTTCGGTTATCGGGATCTTTTGGTGTAGGGCCAAAGGTACGGCCGCCACAAGCAGGGAAGTAAACCACGGTTTCCTGACCCGGAATAGGGGCGGTCAGTTTTGGTAACTTGCCCCCTTTTGGAAAATCAGGGTTCCAATAGGGCACTTCTTTGCTGACTACGCGTCCGGCTTTCATTATTGCGCCAGTTATCGCGCTCCCGGTTATCTTGTGGATAGTACCGAGCACATCGAAACCTGTGCTGATCACCTGATTTACCGCGCCAAAGTGCTTAGCTTGGAAGTCGAGCACTTTCTGCTCAGTGCTAGTGATATAAGGGGTTCTGAGTTTACGTACTAGCTGGCCCATGCTGTTATCTACCGGACAGGCAATAGTACAAAGCTGACAGGCGGCGCAGGTATCGACCACATCATACTTGGCGGCGGCGCGCATCTCTTCTGCGGCTTGCTTGTCACCAGATTGCTCTAGACGCTCGATCTCTCTTAAGGTCGCAATGCGTTGACGTGGCGACATATTTAGCGCTGACGTTGGGCAGGTTTTCTCGCAGAAGCCGCATTCGATACACTTATCGACTAAGTCATCAACTACAGGACATGGCTTGATATTTTTAACGTGAATTTGGTTATCATCGTTAAGAATAACCCCTGGGTTTAATAGGCCTTCAGGATCAAAAATTTGCTTAATGCGTTTCATCAAGGTGTAAGCGTCACTACCCCATTCCATTTCAACGAAAGGGGCAACCGCACGACCTGTGCCGTGTTCGGCCTTCATCGAACCATCGTATTTATTGATCACCATCTCGGCGACATCTTGCATAAAGGCGTGGAAGCGTTCGATATCGGCTTGAGAGTTAAAGGTTGGTGTTATGATGAAGTGGAAGTTACCCGCAAGCGCATGTCCATAGATAACACCTTCAGGGTAGTTATGCTTATGGAATAGCTCGGTCAAATCATTTGCCGCTGCGGCTAAATGTTCAAGTTCAAAGGCAACATCTTCGATGATTACAGAGGTGCCTTTAGGGCGCTCGCCACCAATAATGGGGAACAGACCCGAACGCATTGCCCAATATTGACCAAATACCGCTGGGTCATCACTGAATGTGATCGGACGCTCTGTCTCGATATGGGAAAGCTTGGCGATGACATCTTGGGTATAGCGATCTAAGGTTTGCTTATCATTCGCGCGTGATTCAATCAATAGAATCGAGGCACCCTCAGGCAGTTCTGATAGCCATAGTGGCATACCTTCTTTGCCTGTTACAGCTTTGATAGAGGCCCAGTCCAATAGTTCTGCAGCAGCTACACTGTCGCCAACCAGTGGCGGAATCGCGCGAGCAGCATCTTCCATGTTGAAAAATACCGCCATGGCAGAGGCTTTAAAGCGTGCTTCATCGACCGTGTGATAGGTGACCTCTTCAACGAACGCCAGTGTACCTTCGGCACCCACAATCAGGTGATTAATGAGCTCAAATGGATCGGCAAAGTCTACCAGTGCATTTAGGCTATAGCCCGTGGTGTTTTTAATAGAGAACTTCTTGCGAATGCGATCGGCAAGTGTGGTGTTGTTAATGGTTAACTCAGCGAGTTCGGTAAGCTCTTTGAGTAACTGTGGATGAGACTGAGTGAAGGCATCTTTTGACGCTTGACAACCTGTGTCGAGCTCAGCGCCATCGGCAAATAGTAACTTGGCCGAAGCTATCGTTTGGTAGCTATTTTGCGCTGTACCACAGCACATACCCGAGGCGTTGTTGGAGACGATGCCACCAATCTTAGCTGAAGCAAGGGTGGCGGGATCGGGGCCAATTTTCTTATTTAGAGGCTTGAGTACTGCGTTCGCATCGCCACCGATAACAGCTGTGCCTAAGGTGATCTTCGACGCATCTTCACTTACGGTGAGGGTTCTAAAGCCGTCATGACCGAGGATAAGCAAAATGCCTTCGCCAATGGCTTGGCCTGAAAGGCTTGTACCCGCTGCTCTAAAAGTGACTGGCGCGCCATAAGTGCGAGCAATTGCGAGTGTGCGTTTGGCTTGCTCTAAGGTATCGGCGTGAACTACGATCTCAGGTACGATGCGGAAATAACTAGCATCGGTAGACCAAGCAAAACGGCGGACCGGATCGTTGGTGGCGGCGTGCTCACCCACTTGTCTACGTAAATCTCTTAATACTGCTTCATAATTAATCGACATGAACTTTATCTCACACACATATTTTGAGTGAATAAAGCCGCAGTTAGTGCGGCTTTCTCGATATTATTATTTCTGTTTATCGTCTTGCCAGAGATAAGAAGGGCTAGAAGCCACCCCAAACCGCTGCGATAGTACCTGCGACTAAAGCATAGCCTAGTGCTACAGGCATTGTTTTACGAATGATCTCGGACTCGCGTCCTGCCATGCCAACAACCGTTGCCGCTGCAACCACATTCATCACACACATCATGTTACCGGCATTAGCACCAATGCCTTGCATCGCCAAAATCAGTGCGTGGTTAGCGCCAATATTATCGGCAACACTGTATTGCAGGCCGGAGAACATCATGTTTGAGAAGGTGGCTGAGCCTGATAGGAAGGCACCGAAAATACCAACAATGGGTGACACCCAAGCCCAAACTGCGCCCATGGTGTTAGCTAAGGTATCGGCTAGCGCAACAGGCATAGAGGCAAGGCCCGATGCATTCTCACCGGAGTTAAGGAAGATCTTCACCATAGGTACAGATGCACCAAGGGAGATAATGGTGGGTACCATAGACTTACAAGAGACTGAGATAGACTCTTTAATGGCTGGCGACTTCATTTTAAAAAGGAAGAAACCAAGGATACAGACTAAGACAAAGAAGGCACCAGGGGCATACAGTGTTGCAAAGCCAGCTTTTAATTCAGTACCTAATAATCCAGTCCAGCTGATGTTAAAGCTAGATAACCAAGCTTTTAGTGGGGCTACAGTACGTGATAGTACTAGCAACGCAGCCATAATAAGATAAGGGGACCAAGCCGCAATTTGCGAGAATTTAACCTCAGTGTCTAACTCTTTGCGCTCTTGGCCGTCATTTTCAGCAAAGTCGTTCCATTGCTCTTTTGGCAGTAGATAGCCTTTCTTAGCGACAGGAATGACAAGCGCCATACCGACAAGTGCACCGATAACCGATGGGAACTCTGGGCCTGCAAAATAGTTGATTAACCATGCTGGAACTGTGAAGGCAAGGCCTGCAAACAGGGCAAACTTCCAAATGGCTAAGCCTTCTTTGAACGACTTATTACGGCCAAAGAATCCAGTCAGAATCGCAACCATAGTTAATGGGATCAGAGTGCCCGTCACTAGGTCGATAGTGATCATGTGCATCGCAATAAACTGTGCGTAATCGGCGAAGCTGCCCCCATGCTGTGCAATTTGCTGTGCAGCCATATTGCTACCGCCCTGAGTCAGTCCTTGCTCCATACCAAACAGAACGGGAAGACCGATAGCACCGAACGAAACTGAAGTTGAGTCGGCAATCAGCGCTACTACCGCAGCGGCGATAGGGGGAATACCAAGTAACACCAGCAGTGGCGCACCAATTGCGGCAGGGGTACCGAATCCTGCAGAGCCTTCAATAAACGAGCCAAACAGCCAACAGATGATAATCACCTGTACGCGTGCATCACCACTAATATTGGTGAAACCCGCGCGAATGGTATCCATAGCACCGGAATACTTAAGCGTATTAAGCAGAAACACAGCGCCAAAAATAATGGTCAATGGCGTTAATGCTGAAAGTAAGCCCTCAACCACTGAAGCGGCAAGGAAGGTGGTGTCCATTTGCCAGATAAATACGGCTGCAAGCCCCGTAAATACCATCGAAATCGGCATGGCTCTCGATGCTGGCATCCGGAGTAGGACTAAGAACAGCATTACGCTGATAATCGGCGTTAAGCTTGCGAGTAGTTGAATAAAGGTCATGCTTGCCTCGTTTGATTTATATTGCTGTAACTAGCTTCAATTTCTAATTCAAATGACTAAATTTGAGCGACTCACTTCAATTGTTGCTACCCGAGCCTCTGTTTATCTTTAGTTGTGACGGGTAGGGTGTGTACTAAACGTGAATTAGTAATTAACAAAGATGATCTAGATCATGCTCTGCCCTAATTGTGGTTGATTATACTGTTAGTGAGATCGCTCACAGTTTTCGAGTTTGATGTAAGGTGATCTTGATCACATCAAAAGTGGTTGTCGATGATAGATTGTCATGCGAAGTGTAATTTTTGCAACATTTTTAGCGGCAAAGGTATCGATATGTAACCTATAGCGATGAATTTATGCTGAATTTGATCGTTAAATTTCTTATTTGGTGTTTATTAATAGCTTTGATTTTCATCGTGCTTGTGATCTGCATCATGTTTCGTGTGTTGTTCTTTTGCGTTTAATTATCATTATTAATCTAAGTTAATGTTTTTGGCTGGCTTAGTTATTTAACTAACATAGCGTTAATTTTTACTGCCTAAAATATGATGCAATAAATACTGTAGCTTACTAACGATGGAAGTTATGAAATTTACGAGTTTACAGGAAGGGCGAGGGGAGACGTGATGCCGATAACCTAAGTAGGCATATCGGCAGTATTGAATCATTAGAAAAGTTTGCTGCCCCAACCGAGTTTGCTACGCAGCACGTGGAAGTAGTTATGCCCTTTCGGGTGAATAAGCCTTAAGGTTTCCTCACTGCGCTTGATAATTATCTCATCACCAGGCAGAACGGACAGATGAACATGGCCATCACAGCTAACCTCTAAATTATCACCGTTGTGAGGAGATACGACTAGCTTAATGATACTGGCTGCATCGACGACGATTGGCCTGCAGGAAAGTGTATGTGGAAACATGGGAACCAAGATCATCGCTGCGAGGTTTGGCGTTAAAATAGCGCCCCCTGCGGACAGAGAGTAGGCCGTTGAGCCAGTAGGGGTCGATACAATCATCCCGTCGGCTCGTTGGCTATACATGAATTTGTCGTCAATATAGACTTCAAATTCGATCATATGAGCAATCTTACCCGGATGAAGTACCGCTTCGTTGACTGCGGTATTACTCGACTTTAGCTCGCCGTGACGATGTACCTCGGCTTCGAGTAGAAATCGCTGCTCAATTTCAAACTCGCCTTCGAGTACATTAGATAAGGCTTCTTCGAAGGAGTCGGGGGGCAGATCGGTTAAGAAGCCCAAGTTACCTCGGTTAACGCCTATGACGCCGATATTAAATCTTGCAAGCACACGAGCCGCACCTAGCATATTGCCATCACCACCGACAACGATGGCTAAATCACATTGCTTGCCAATTTCTAACAGGTCGACAGATTGGATTTGAGGCCCAAGTTCACCAGCGACTCGCTCTTCGACCAACACTTTGTAGCCTTGCATGCTAAGCCAATGATGCAACCTTTTTAAGGTCTGTGTGGTTCCTTTATGGTTAGGTTTACCGATTAGACCAATTGTGTGAAACGTATTGCTCATAATTTATGTTAGATCCAGCTTTAGGCCTTGAAACCTTAAATTTGATCCCCATAATATGCCCAGAGCATGCAGAAACAAAGCATTTTTAGCTGGAGCAAAAATGAGCAACCAAACAAATAAAGCACAAGACAACCAAGTTGAAGAGATCGTAGAGGGTGAATTGCTAAATGAAAATGGCGCAGAAACCACAGACGAAGCCTCTTTGATGGATGAGCTTACTCAGGCTAACTTCCGTGTTGAAGAGTTAGAAAAAGCTTTGCAAGAAGCAGAAGCAAAAGTTGAAGCGCAAAAAGACTCAGTGATCCGCGCCGCAGCAGAAGTGGACAATATTCGTCGCCGCGCGGCCATCGATGTCGAGAAGGCACATAAGTTCGCTTTAGAAAAGTTTATTAATGAGTTGCTTCCTGTATTGGATAATATGGAACGTGCTCTTCAGGGCACAGACGCTGAAGCTGAAGCGACTAAGGCTATTTACGAAGGTGTAGAGTTAACAGCTAAGAGCTTCGTGAGCACCGTTGAGAAATTTGGTTTAGTCCAGGTTGATCCACAAGGTGATGCGTTTAACCCAGAACTTCACCAAGCTATTGGCATGCAGCCAAGTGCAGATTTCCCTGCAAACACCGTTATGATGGTGATGCAGAAGGGTTACACCTTGAACGAGCGTCTACTTCGCCCTGCGATGGTGATGGTTTCTCAAGGTTAATGAGCTATTGATGCTAAGCCATGGCTTAGCATCAAGAAATAAAAAAGGACTGCCATGGCAGTCCTTTTTTATTTAGCTGATTTTAATTAAAGCTTCTATCTAGATAAGATTACGCAAGAAACTCTTCGATCTGTCTCTGAATTCCCGCAGCATCTAATCCTAGCTCGCTGATGATCTCTTCAGGTGCGCCGTGCTTAATAAACTCATCAGGTAAGCCTATGAGTAATACTGGCTTTGGCATCTTCAGTGTCTGTAATAGCTCGAGTACACCAGAACCTGCGCCGCCCATAATGGCGTTTTCCTCAACCGTCACGAGCACATCGTGGTTGGTTGCAAGCTCTTTAACTAGCTCAACATCAAGTGGCTTCACGAAGCGCATATCGGCAACGGTAGCATCAAGAGCCTCTGCAGCGACTAAGCTGCTGGCTAATGTCGTCCCAAAGTTAAGAATGGCGACCTTTTTACCTTGGCGTTTAATCAAGCCTTTACCAATTGGCAGAGCCGTCATGGTTTCTACTTGTTTAGCCCCTGTAGCACTGCCACGAGGGTAACGCACGGCTGTCGGGCCATCGTTATAGCAATAACCGGTATACAGCATCTGACGACATTCGTTTTCATCAGATGGCGCCATGATCACCATATTTGGGACTGTGCGCATAAAGCTTAAATCGAATGCTCCTTGGTGAGTTGGGCCATCAGCACCAACGATACCGCCGCGGTCGATCGCAAACAGCACTGGTAATCTCTGTAGTGCTACGTCGTGGATCAATTGATCATAGCCACGTTGTAGGAAGGTTGAATAAATCGCCACCACAGGCTTGTAGCCTTCGCAGGCGAAACCCGCACCTAAGGTTACGGCATGTTGCTCGGCGATTGCTGCGTCGAAGTACTGCTTAGGGAAACGTTGAGAAAACTCAACCATACCTGAGCCTTCACGCATCGCTGGGGTGATCCCCAAGACCTTTTCATCCTTTTCAGCAATGTCACATAACCACTTACCAAACACTTCTGAGAAGGTTGGGTCTGATGGCATAGTGGCAGGTTTCTCAAAGGTTGACGGATCAAACTTAGGCACGGCGTGCCAGCCGATCGGATCTTTCTCTGCAGGTTCATAGCCACGACCTTTCTTGGTCATGATATGTAGAATCTGTGGGCCGCTTAGATTGCGCATATTACGCATGGTTTCGACGAGGGCGTCCACATCGTGGCCATCGATTGGTCCGATGTAGTTGAAGCCTAATTCCTCGAACATGGTGCCAGGAACGACCATACCTTTTAGGTGTTCTTCGGTACGCTTAGCCATCTCTTTGATAACTGGCATACCTTGAAGCACTTTCTTGCTGCTTTCACGAATCGTGGTGTAGAAACGACCTGACATCAGCTGAGCAAGGTGATTGTTTAGTGCGCCAACGTTTTCAGAGATAGACATCTCGTTATCGTTTAGTACCACTAGCATGTCGTTGTGCAAGTCACCTGCGTGGTTCATCGCCTCAAATACCATGCCGCCAGTCATCGCGCCATCGCCGATAACCGCAACAACCTTACGGCCAGCTTGCTCTTTTTCGGCGGCAACAGCCATAGCTAATGCTGCACTGATTGAGGTGCCAGAGTGACCAACGCTAAAGGTGTCGTATTCACTTTCTTCACGCCACGGGAATGGGTGCACGCCACCTTTCTGACGAATGGTGTGCATTTTTTCGCGGCGACCAGTCAAGATTTTATGTGGGTAAGCTTGGTGGCCTACGTCCCAGACAAGTCTATCGAATGGCGTGTTGTACACGTAATGAAGTGCTACGGTGAGTTCCACCGTACCAAGACCCGATGCGAAGTGACCGCTTGATTTACCAACAGACTTCAATAGGAAACCTCTAAGCTCATCTGCCAATTGTGGCAGTACGGCTTGAGGGAGCTGTCTTAGCTCATCTGGGGTATTAGCCTGTGCAAGCACAGGAAATTGAGAAATATCAAAACTCATATCGAGATTCTTTGTCTCTTTATTAAACTCTTCGCTCAATGATGTAACGGGCGAATTCTGCAATTAGCTGGCTATTGTATGGTAATTTGGCCAGCGCTGATAGTGCGTCCTCAATCAAACTGCTGGCAGTTTTTTGGGCGCCCTCTAATCCAAGCAACTTTGGATAGGTGCTTTTGTTTGAATCTGTATCTGAACCTTGCGGTTTTCCAAGCTCTTCGGTGCTAGCGATAATATCGAGGACATCGTCTTGTACTTGGAAGGCGAGGCCGATAGCGTCGGCAAAGTCGAGTAGGGCTTGACGCTCTTGTCCCTCTACTTTAGCGGCAATAATAGCAAACTCTACAGCACAGCGAATAAGCGCACCGGTTTTTAATTTGTGTAGCTGTATTAAGGTGGCTAGTTCGATCTGCTTATTGGTGGCACTTAAGTCCATCGCCTGACCACCACACATACCACTATACCCAGAGGCGTTGGCTAAGGCTTTAACCATAGCTAAATTCTGTGATGGAGTAATGTTTTCAATCGGATCGCTGAGAATTTCGAAGGCAAGTGCCTGCAGTGCGTCACCGGCTAATATCGCGGTTGCTTCGTCAAAAGCGATATGCACAGTTGGCTGGCCTCGGCGCAGCGCATCATCATCCATGGCGGGGAGATCATCATGAATAAGCGAGTAAGCATGAACACATTCAACGGCCGCTGCACAAGCGTCTAAAGTCGCAAGCTTAACACCTAACATGTCGCCGATAGCATAAACTAGAAAAGGTCTAATTCGTTTTCCGCCAATTAAAGCACCATGCTTCATGGCCGCTTTAAGCTGCGGATCGATATCGGCTAGTGAGTCGATGCGAAATTCAAGTTGTTGATTGATACGCTCTTGGTACTGTTTCAGTGACGCTACTAACAATTACTCACCCTCGACATCATAAGGTTTTAGGGTGTCAACACCCTCTTCTTGCATTAGCACCGCGACTTTTTGTTGGGCATTTTCTAACTTGCTTTGGCTGTTGCGCACAAGTTTAATTCCACGCTCGAACTGTTTTAGTGCGTCATCAAGCGCGATATCGCCATGCTCTAAATCGGTTACGATTTTTTCTAGCTCGGAAAGTGAATCTTCAAATGAGAGGTTTTCTGGTTTTTTTGCCACGATGAACATTCCTAGAAAATAAGCGGTACACAAAGTATATCAGCAGGACACAGGGGTCAAATTAAGCCGTTGACTATTTGCGCAAAAGCACGCTTTATGCATCAAAGGTACTCTGATAAGTCATTAAGCATACGTGAGCGAGCCGATTATAGATCAGTTTTTGGCGGCCTGTATCTGACCCCAGCCTGCAATTTAACCGCTATTTTAACGGAAACCACAGAAAATTTGCTGGAAATATCGCTCAAGAGATCTTTTATTTGGTCGTTATATAAGATGAAATACTGAAAATGTATGCCTGAATGAGGAATTTGGTGACTTGTCACTTGCTGTCAGATTGAAGGCGTAATATTGTCGCTACCGAATTTATTCCCAGCATTATGCGTAGCACTTAGTATTTGAGACAGTCGATAACAGTGTATTGATTGGTATTTGAGGAGCAGCTTTGGATTTAGCAACCCTAATTGGACTTATTGGCGCATTTGCCTTCGTTATCATGGCCATGGTCAGTGGTGGTGGCATCGGCATTTTTATCAACGTGCCCTCGATTCTTATCGTTATGATTGGCTCGCTATTTGTTGTCATGATGAAATATAACCTCAAACAGTTTTTAGGATCAGCAAAAATCGCAGGCAAAGCCTTTATCTTCAAATTGGATAAACCTGAAGATCTTATCGAGCAATCTATTTCCATGGCTGATGCAGCACGTAAGGGGGGATTTCTAGCTTTAGAAGAGGCTGAAATCAGTAACAGCTTTATGCAAAAGGCTGTAGACATGTTGGTTGATGGGCACGACGGTGATGTGGTTCGTGACGCATTAGAAAAAGATATCGCTTTGACTGAAGAACGTCATCGAACCGGTATTGGTATTTTTAAATCAATTGGTGATGTTGCGCCAGCGATGGGCATGATAGGTACTCTAATTGGTCTTGTCGGCATGTTATCGAACATGGATGATCCTAAGTCAATTGGCCCTGCAATGGCTGTTGCACTATTAACCACTTTATATGGTGCTGTGATTGCGAACATGGTTGCATTACCCATTGCTGACAAGCTGGCGCTGAGAATGAATGAAGAGATGCTTAATCGTAACCTTATCATGGATGCGGTTTTAGCGATACAAGATGGCCAGAACCCAAGAGTCATTGAGGGTTTCCTGAAGAATTACCTATCCGAAAAATCAAGAAAAATAGACACGTTGGACGGGGCGTAAACAGATGGCTAAAAAAGCCAAATGTGATTGTCCCCCACCCGGTGCGCCGCTCTGGTTGGCAACTTTCGCTGACTTGATGTCGTTGCTGATGTGTTTCTTCGTACTGCTGCTCGCTTTTTCAGAAATGGATGTGATGAAGTTTAAGCAGATAGCAGGCTCGATGAAGTACGCCTTTGGTGTGCAGAATAAAGTCGAAGTCAAAGATATTCCTAAAGGCACCTCGGTGATTGCCCTTGAATTTAGGCCCGGACGTCCCGAGCCTACGCCGATTGAGATCATCAACCAGCAAACTAACGAGATGACGGAGCCTATGCTTGAGTTTCAAGAGGGCGAAGATGATAGTGCTGGCGGCATTCAGCAGCAGCGCGGCGAACAGCGCGGTGGTCAAGCTTCGGCAACGGCACAGGAGCAGAGTGAGGCCGAAGCCAAGGCTGAAAATGCCGCGCAATCGGATACGCAATCGACGAAAACACAAGCATCGGCTCAAGATAAGATTAATGAGCAGGTGAAGAAGATGGCACAAGAGCTCAATAAAGAGATCGTCGATGGTGCCATCGAGATCGAATCTCTTGGACAACAGATCATTATTCGCATTCGAGAAAAAGGAGCCTTCGCCTCTGGATCGGGCTTCTTGCAACCTAGGTTTAAGCCTGTGATCCGCCGTGTGGGTGAGTTGCTTAAAGATGTGCCTGGCATCGTTACCGTATCGGGGCATACCGATGACTGGAATATCTCTAACGAGCTCTATAGCTCTAATTGGGATCTGTCGAGTAAGCGAGCCGTAGCCGTGGGTCATGAACTGATTAAGGTGAAGGGGTTTGATCCGAAGCGTATGAAGGTGGTGGGCATGGCGTCATCGGATCCGCTAGTAGAGAACAACTCTAGCGCTAATCGTGCGCGAAATCGCCGAGTTGAGATTGCGATAGAGCAGGGCAAAGCCAAAGAGTCTCAAGAGATCCAAGTGAGTCAGTAGCTTTCATTAATCATGGTTAGAGGCGCGCAACCTAGGAGACTGGCTTGCGCGCCTTTTGCATTTTAGGGATTCCAGATTATTGACAGGGGAATAATTGATTTTTGTGGTGACAAACTGACATTGGATATACGCAATTGCCGCGCGTTCTTGTTATAATCGGGAAATTGCTGTTTAAACTACCCCCTCGCGGAAGACCAATGAAATTTATCGTAAAACTGTTTCCTGAAATCATGATGAAGAGCAAGCCGGTAAGAATGCGTTTTACCAAGATGCTCGAGACCAATATTCGTAATGTACTTAGAAAAGTGGATGAGTCCGCTAAAGTACAGCGTCAGTGGGACAAGATCATGGTGATGGTACCAGATGATAGGCCAGATCTGGTTGAAGCCTTTGGTGAGCGTTTAGCCTGTATTCCTGGTATTGCTCATGTACTGCAAGTAAACGTGAGTACCTTCACTTCAGTCGACGATATCTACCAGCAGACGTTAGCTGTTTATAAAGAGCAGCTTGTTGGCAAGACTTTCTGTGTACGCGTTAAGCGTGCGGGTAAGCATGACTTCAACTCTATTGAAGTTGAGCGCTATGTGGGTGGTGGATTGAATCAATTTACCGAAGCGGCAGGTGTTCGCTTAAAAGATCCTGATATGACAGTGCATCTAGAGATTGATAATGAACACCTTTATCTCATCGATAAGCGTATTGAAGGTCTTGGCGGCTTCCCGATGGCGACTCAGGAAGATGTGTTGTCACTGATTTCTGGTGGTTTCGACTCAGGCGTGTCGAGTTACCAGTTCATTAAGCGTGGTTCTCGTACTCATTATTGTTTCTTTAACTTAGGTGGCGACCAGCACGAAATAGGCGTTAAGCAGGTGGCTTACCACTTGTGGCAGAAATATGGCGAATCACATAAGGTTAAGTTTATCTCTGTGCCGTTTGACCCTGTGGTGCAAGAAATTCTAGAGCGCGTTGATAACGGCCAGATGGGCGTAGTGTTAAAGCGTATGATGATGCGCGCTGCAGCAAAAGTGGCACAAAAGATGGGCATTCAAGCCTTGGTTACGGGTGAGGCGATGGGGCAGGTTTCTAGCCAAACCTTGACTAACTTAAATGTCATCGACCGTTGTACAGATCAATTGATTTTGCGCCCTCTTATTGCAATGGATAAGCAAGACATCATCAATATTAGCCGTGAAATCGGTACCGAAGACTTTGCTAAATCAATTCCTGAGTATTGTGGCGTTATTTCTCAAAAGCCAACGGTAAAAGCGGTGTTGTCAAAAGTTGAAGCCGAAGAAGCGAAGTTTTCTGAAGATCTGCTCGACCGCGTGATTGCAGATGCAGAAGTTATCGATATTAGGGAGATTGCTACTCAGATGGATACCAAAATTACCGCAACAGAAACTGTCGATGCGATTAGTGCTGGTGAGATCATTATCGACGTCCGTGCGCCAGAAGAGGAGGAGAAGGCTCCGCTTGAAGTCGATGGCGTCGAAGTTAAGGCGATTCCTTTCTATAAGCTAGCAACGCTGTTTGGTGATCTCGATAAAGAGAAGAACTACCTGTTATATTGTGACCGTGGCGTGATGAGCAAGCTACAGGCGCTTTATCTGCAAGAGCAAGGTTACACCAATGTTAAGGTTTACCGTCCTTAAACGGCGTCTGTGAGCGCCAGAGTGGACTTAAACGAGAAGGCGACCAATATTGGTCGCCTTTTTTGTATCTATTAACCGCGAGCTAGCGGTTAATAGATACAAAAAAACCACCTCTATTAGGTGGCTTTAAAGTTGAAGATGTAGTGCTTTATTAGTCGGCTAATAATACTTGAGCCGTAGCTTCTTCGTTCTTCTTTAATTCATCAGTCGCTAACATATTATCTAGCTCAGCAGTCAGTTGAGCCTGCATTAACTCCATGCTTTCTGTTAAGTTAGCTGTTAACGTTGCTTCGATATCTTTAGTGTTGATAGATATTTCGTCGGCACTAACACTGGCTGAGGCGCCGAGGATAGCGATAACAAATACTGATTTTAGGTTTAACATACGCGGTAGCCTCCGGGCTAGTATTTGGGTTGTTAGACACTCCCCAATTACGTCGTAGAGGCTGTCCAACTAGTATCATTTCGTTGGGGCAAATTCTGAACGAAAGTACTGGCCTTAACAAACGATAAAATGTAACAATAGGCATTAGAAAAACTAATTAAAAACCGGGATCTGGATCACTATGGCAAGACGATTACCTCCCCTGAATGCAGTGAAGGCATTTGAGGCAGCAGCTAGGCATTTGAGCTTCACTCGAGCGGCAGAAGAGTTATTTGTTACCCAGGCTGCCGTGAGTCATCAAATCAAGGCATTAGAAGAGTATCTTGGATTAAAATTATTTAGACGTAAGAACCGTTCATTACTGCTAACTGAGGAGGGGCAAAGCTACTTTCTCGACATCAAAGATATTTTCACCCAACTTGCCGATGCCACAGATAGATTATTAGCCCGAAGTGCTATCGGTTCCCTTACTGTAGCGACTTCTCCGAGCTTTGCGATTCAATGGTTAGTGCCACGCTTGGCCAAGTTTAGTGAGAAAAATCCAGAGATCGATGTGCGAATTAAGGCTGTGGATGATGAAGATGGTTCGCTGACTGATGACGTTGATGTGGCCATCTATTATGGTATGGGGAACTGGTCTGGAATGCGAGCCGATAAGCTCAGAAATGAGGTGTTAATTCCGGTCTGTTCACCGCTATTATTAAGCGGTCCTAAGCCATTAGAAAAACCTAGCGATTTGAAAAATCATACCCTATTGCACGACTCTAGTCGCCAAGATTGGCAGGCTTGGTTTAGACAATGTGGAATTACTGATATTAATGTGAACCAAGGTCCAATATTTAGTCATTCTTCGTTGGTGCTGCAAGCTGCCGCTCACGGCCAGGGTGTGGCGCTAGGCTACAGTGTACTTGCAAGGCCCGATATTAAAGCGGGTCGTCTTATCTGCCCTTTCCCTGAAGTTTTAGTCAGTAAAAATGCATATTACTTAGTGTGCCAACAAAGCCATGCCGATATTGGTAAGGTCGCAGCTTTTAGAGAGTGGATGCTCGATATGTTTGAAGAGGAGACGCGTAGTGAGCTGCTTACAGGATAAGTTAAAACAAGCCTACCTTGATGGTGAGTTAGCCGCGGCCGTTGCTGAATTATCTCCAGAGGAGCTAGCTTTCGATGCGCAGCACTATCTTGTAGACTGTATCGGTACAAATAGCGCCGAAAAAGACTGCGACACCCTGATTATCTTAGCCCATGGTGCAGGCGCGAATATGCACCATGAATTTATGACTCAGATGGCCAAGGGGCTGAGCGTAGGCGCAACAGTCGTGCGTTTTAACTTTCCCTATATGCGTGCCAATGCCATCGATGGTAAGCGTCGTCCGCCAGACAGGGCGCCGAAGTTGATTGCCGACTATGCGCTGCAGTTTAGTATTCTTAAACAACAGTTTAAGCCTAAGAAAGTCTACTTAGTGGGCAAATCGATGGGGGGGCGGATGTCGACAATTTTAGCCGAGAGCATAAAGGTTAATGGTGTTGTTGCTCTTGGTTATCCCTTTATTCCACTCAGTGGTGGTGAGCCGCGTTTAGAGCCGATCGAGAAGTGTTTAGCGCCACTGATGGTGATCCAAGGTGAGCGAGATAAGTTTGGTCATAAGGGGTTAGTTAACACTTGGCCGGAAATGGAAAAAGTACAACTGCATTGGTTAACCGATGGTGATCATAGTTTTAAGCCTAGAAAGTCGTCAGGAACTACGTTAGAGGCTAATCTAGAGCAGGCGGTCTCCCATATCAAAGACTTTATTAAACAGTCATCATAATGAGAGACGATACAGACAGTTGGAATGAAAATTTTCTATCTGTTGGCAGGTGAGTCGATAGTTTGTAGGAGGTTAAATGCGTAATGGATTTTTGCTGCTAGCAGCATTGAGTGGTTTTATTGCTGTAGCACTGGGCGCATTTGGCGCCCATGGATTGAAGAATGTGGCACCGCCTGATCTCATTGCTATCTTTAACTTAGGTGTTGAGTATCAGTTCTATCATACGTTTGCGCTGATTGCAGTGGCGTTCTCTGGTCATTGGTTAAAATCTCGATTATTGGACTGGGCTGGCTACCTCTTTATCGCTGGTATGGTGCTATTTTCGGGGTCCTTGTACCTCTACGCGCTAATTGGCGCTAAATGGACTGGTCCTGTGACCCCAATGGGTGGTGTTTGCTTCCTGTTAGGTTGGCTATTTATCGCCGTTGCAGTTTGGCGTAATCGCGTTAAAGAGCTGGATTAAGTTTTTAGTGGTGACTTAGTCTATCTATAGGTTTAGGCTGCGCGGTGAATATTAAATTTTAGACAGTACACAGCAAAGCTTGAACAGTGTAAAATAGCGGGCAACAACTTTGTTGGCCGCTTTTTTATATCAATCCTTCAATAACGTAGAGCGTTTTTAACGCTATGCTTTGAGGTCTCGGTAACGCTTTTACTAAGTGCTACCTTGATTGATATTATTTTTATCTTCAGGAAATTCAATGATAAACCTATTTTTATTTTGCCGTGCTGGCTATGAGAAAGATTGTGCAGCAGAGATCCAAGTGCGCGCAGCTGAGCTCGATATTGGTGGATTTGTAAAAACCAACACCAACGATGCTTATGTGATTTTTCAGTGCTTCCAAGCCGGTGATGCTGAAGTTTTAGCTAAAAATATCAGTCTAGATTCGCTTATTTTTACCAGACAGATGTTTGCGGCCAAGGAGTTGCTTAAAGGCTTACCTGAGCAAGATAGAATTAGCCCGATCGTTGAAGCTTTGACTCAAGTGCATAAAGCGGGTGAATTGCGTGTTGAAACACCAGATACTAACGAAGCCAAAGAACTCTCTAACTTCTGTCGCAAGTTTACGGTGCCCCTAAGACAGGCACTGAAGAAGTCAGGTACCTTGCTTGAGAAAGAAAACAGCAAGCGCCCGATTATTCACGTTTGTTTTGTCGCTTCGGGTCAAGCTTATGTGGGTTACTCGCTAAGTAACAATAGCTCGCCATATTTCATGGGGATCCCAAGACTTAAGATTGCAGCGGACGCACCGAGTCGCTCGACATTAAAACTTGATGAAGCCTTTATTCACTTTATCCCTAAAGAAGAGCAAGAGACGCGCCTTAGCAGTGGTATGAAGGCGGTGGATCTTGGTGCATGTCCTGGTGGCTGGACCTATCAGCTTGTGAGACGTGGTATGTTTGTTGCCGCTGTCGATAATGGGCCTATGGATCAAGGTCTAATGGATACCGGACAGGTTAAACATTACCAAGCCGACGGTTTTAGATTCGAACCTCCTAGGAAGAATATCACTTGGCTTGTGTGCGACATGATTGAAAAGCCATCTCGCGTGGCCGAGCTGATTGAAGCGTGGGCGATTAACGGTTGGTTTAAAGAAGCGATTTTTAACTTAAAGTTACCGATGAAGGCACGCTATAAAGAGGTGTCGACTATTTTGGCGACCATGGAAGAGATCTTGAAAGAGAATGGCGTAGATGATTTTACTATCGCCGCTAAGCATCTTTACCATGACCGTGATGAAGTGACCGTTCACCTTTGCTTGAGACCTACTCAGCCTTGGTAAATATTGACGAAAGTGCCGACTGAACTCAGGTCGGGACAAAGCATTAAAAAAGGCCCCATGTGAAAACATGGGGCCTTTTTATTGGATCATAAATTGATTATTAAGATAAACGCTCAATCACGGCCTGAGTGAAGTCGGTTGTACCATGAGTACCACCTAGGTCACGCGTTGTGCGGTCGCCTTCTTCAATCACCGCGGTAATCGCATTGCGAATAAGCTCGGCTTTATCTGACATGCCTAAATACTCAAGCATCTGAATTGATGCCAGTACAACAGAAGTTGGGTTTGCTAGGTTTTTGCCAGCGATATCTGGCGCACTACCGTGCACCGCTTCAAAAATTGCCGCATCGCTACCAATGTTAGCACCAGGTGCCATACCTAGGCCGCCAACAAGGCCTGCACAAAGATCAGATAAGATGTCACCGAATAGGTTTGTGGTGACAATCACATCGAAGTTTTCAGGATTCATCACCAGCTTCATACAGGTTGCGTCAACAATCATCTCTTCGGTCGTGATATCTGGGTAACGCTGGCTCACTTCACGAGCGACTTTCAAGAATAGTCCAGACGTAGACTTCATGATGTTAGCTTTATGGACGATAGTGACTTTTTTACGACCTTCCTTACGGGCAAGCTCATAAGCAAATGTGGTGATCTGCTCTGCACCTTGGCGAGTAATAATACTGGTTGCTTCAGCGGTTGCACCGTCATCAGAGACGGTTTGTCCTAGACCCGAATACATGCCTTCGGTATTTTCACGTACTGTGATGATATCGATATTGTCATAACGAGCCTGTGTGCCTTTAAAAGACAGTACTGGACGTACGTTTGCGTAAAGGCTGAATTGCTTACGTAGGCTCACGTTAATAGAGGTAAAGCCTTCGCCAACAGGTGTTGTTAGTGGGCCTTTTAGAGTAATGCGATTTTTTTCAATAAGCTCTAATGTACGCTGAGGTAATAGTTCACCGTGCTTTTCTAGCGCAGCGAGACCGGCATCTGCAAACTCATATTCAAAGTCACAACCAGCTTTATCAAGAATTTTAAGTGCTGAGTCAATAATGCTTGGGCCAATCCCATCACCTGGGATAACGGTTATCGTTCTTTTTGTCATGGATAGTCCTACCACGGTTAGGCGTTACTGCAATTGTCTGACCATGTCTTGGGACACGGCAAGTGAGTTGGAATTATTTTCTTTTTGCTCGATGTATTTTAAACACTTTTACACAACTTTCACAGGAAATAGTGAGCAATCTCACGTTTTTTTCTGTAGGGTAACTTGCATAAATAACTGCTTATGACGATGATTGATCGTTAGAAGGTTAAAAAGTCTACTTTAGTCTAATAATAAATAATGAGGAAGACCTTGAAGTCATTACCTATTACATCTCTATTGCTATTCTCGACGAGTTTGTTGTCAGCAAACTTGATAGCGGCCAACAATAGCATCACTCCCGACGATATTATGCGATTCGAATCGCTTAAAAAGCCTGTTATTTCAGATACTGGCAATATGCTGGCCGTTGAGGTGACTCCGGATCGTGGCGATAGCCACGGCCTTGTAAGGAACCTCGTAGCTAATAAGCAGTTTAGTGTAAAAGGCGCTAGTAAGCCAAAAGTTAGCCATGATGGCCGTTTTGTGGCGTTTGTCGATGAAGTACCGCTTTTTGAATCAGAGACAGCCAGCAAGAAAGCCAAGAAGAAACTCAAGCCTGGCTTGGTTTTGTTAGATACCTCAACGGGTGAAGAGATCCGCTATGAGCGTGTTAAATCCTTTGAGTTCAATGATAAGGGAACTCATCTAGCTATCTGGTTTGAAGCCGAAGAGTCAAAAAAAGATGAAAAATCGGCTGATAATGGGCAAAGCGCTAAAAGTGATATAAAAGTCGCTAAAGAGGATAAGGGCACGACTGTCGAGCTGCTTTCTCTTAAGGATTTGAAATCAATAACCTTTAAAGATGTTACGGCGCTTAGTTTTGATCAGTCTGGGTTAAATTTTGCATTGGCGATAAATAATATTGAAACCAATAAGCACGAGTTAAACCTAGTTAAGCTGGCCGATAATAGCATTTCAACAGTCCATAGTTTAAAACAACAGCAAGTCGGTGCTATCGCATTATCGAATGATGGTAACTACTTAGCTTTTACCTATGGTGATGCCAAGGTTGCACCTTTTGGTCGCGAATATGAATTGGCACTTTTGAGTCTTGAAAATAATAAGCTTGTTGAAACACCTAAGTCAGCAGATTGGACGCTTAATCGTTACGCAGAGCTACGCTTTTCCGATGACAGTCAACGCTTGTTCTTTGGCCGTGTGCCTCAGGTTGCTCAGCAGTTAGAGCTGGCTAAATATGAACAGCAGTCCGATCTATTTGATAAAGATATTATTACCTCAAATCGTGCCCTTAGAGTATGGCATGGTGAGGATCCTCGTATTAAGCCCCATGAAGTTCAGCAATATAAGAAAGAGTTTAAGCGAACCTATTTAGCAGTACTGCATGTCAAGGGCAATAACTTAGTACAGCTTGCTGATCTCGATGTGCCAGATATTGAGGTGCAGCAACAGCAGCGATATGCACTGGCAAGTTCTGATCTGCCATACCGTAAGATGATCACTTGGGCAGGGTTTTATCGTGATTTTTATCTGGTAGATCTTAATACTGGACGGAAGATCCCGCTGCTTACCCAACAGAGCAGTTCTGAAGAGCCTAATCTGTCTCCGGGTGAAAAGTTTGTGTCTTATTACTTGCACGGGAACGTGTTCCTGTATGAGATTGCTCAAGATAGACGCATCAACATTACCAAAGATTTAGGTGTTTCTTTTGCCGATGAAGATCATGACTACCCATCAAACGCGCCAAGTTATGGTTTTGGTCCTTGGATTAGTGATGATGCAGGTTTGTTGATTTACGACAAGTTTGATATTTGGCAGGTCAATACGCTATCGAATGATACATTTAAACTGACAGCAGGTCAGGGACGTGAGCAGCAGATCCAATATCGAGTAACTGGCTTGGTTCAAGATAAAGAGTATCCAAGTGTGCTAGCTAATGGTGATAAAGTTTTGCTTCATGGCTATAACGATATCACCAAGGGCGATGGTTTTTATCGTGCGCAGATAGGAGTCGCCGGTGTGACCCCTTTAATGGATGGGGACTATAAGCTTAAGTTGCTGGCGCGCAGTAAAGATGCACAGACAATCGTGTACTCTAAGGAGCAGTACGATCAGTTCCCGGATCTCTACACGGCACCTGTAAGTGCACCGCAAAATGCGGTACGTCAAACTAACTTAGATAAACAGCGTGACGCCTTTAACTGGGGACAGTCAGAGTTAGTTCAGTGGACCAATGGCGATGGCAAACCCCTTGATGGCGTTTTGATCAAGCCAACCAATTATGTTGAAGGTCAGCGTTATCCTGTGCTTGTCTACTTTTATCGCTTTATGAGCGACAGGTTGCACGCCTTTCCACAGATGAAGATTAATCATAGGCCGAACTTTGCATGGTATGCCGATAATGGTTACGCCATTTTCTTGCCCGATATTCGTTTCGAAGTAGGTTACCCAGGAGAGACCTCAGTACAGGCATTGACCTCTGGCGTACAGCACCTGATCGATATCGGGGTTGCCGATCCAAAAGCCGTAGGTATTCAGGGCCATTCATGGGGCGGGTACCAAACGGCTTTTGCGGTAACAAAAACCAATATCTTTAAAGCTGCAGTGACGGGGGCCCCTGTGTCTAATATGACCAGCGCCTATAGTGGTATTCGTCATGGAAGTGGTCTTGCGAGACAGTTCCAATATGAAACAGGTCAGAGCCGCATTGGTGAAAGCCTGTTTAAATCACCACAGAAATATATTGAAAACTCACCGGTATTTTACGCTGAGCGTATTAAGACACCTATGATGATCATGTTTGGTGATAAAGATGATGCGGTGCCTTGGGAGCAAGGGGTTGAACTATACCTTGCTATGCGCCGTGCGGGTAAGGATGTGGTGTTCTTGCAATATCAGGATGAGCCACATCATCTTAAGAAGTATCCTAATAAGCTCGATTACAGTATTCGTATGATGGAATACTTCGATCACTACCTCAAGGGCATGCCTGCGCCTAAATGGTTGAGTGAAGGCGAAGCTTATACTGAGTATAAAAAAGCCGATTAAATAAGATTGTTCACTTTTAAAATGCCGAGGTTCATCACCTCGGCATTTTTTTATCTAAGAAAACAGTGGGCAGCAAATAAACAGGGTCGTAATTGCATCAAATTGTTGCATAATGAGCAGCATGAATTGAGTGTGTAAGGTGTAGAGTAAATGGATGGGATTTGGATGCACGTAGGGGCTGTGTTTATGGGCTTTTTTGCCATAATGAATCCGATAGCTAATGTCCCCATCTTCCTTGGGCTTACAGCTGATGACGATGAGAAGACGACCCGGTTAATCGCTTTTAGAGCTTTAATTATCGCATTTGTCATTGTGAGCTTATTCGCCGTATCGGGTCAGTTTATCTTTCACTTATTTGGGATCTCACTGCCCGCCTTCCGCATCACGGGGGGCTTGCTAGTGTTTTTGATAGGTTTTCATATGCTTCAGGGGAATCAGTCTGCGGTGCACCATGATAAAGACAAGCCCGTTGAGGAGTCGCTAGAATCTAAACTCAGTATTGCGATATCCCCTTTAGCGCTGCCTATCTTGGCAGGCCCCGGCACGATTACTACTGCAATGAACTTTACCGCTGGTGGAGGAATCGCAGAGCTTATTAGCACTATTGCTTCGTTTGGTGTTTTATGTGTTATCACTTACGTGTTCTTTATTTTTGGTGGTCGCTTAGTCAGTTACTTAGGCAGTGCTGCATTGGGGGCCATTACCCGAATGATGGGGCTTATTTTGGCCGTTATCGGTACTCAGATGGCGGTAGAGGGATTACAGGGCGCCTTTAAGGTGCTTGCCTAAGCAAGAGGTTGCCTTGATAGCACATTCTATGTGACGGGGGCAATGTTAGGCATAAGGTATAAAAGTGTTCTAATATTAAGCGGCTATGGAAATTGGTGTGTCTCTAGATAGACCGTCAGGTGCCGCTTTATGTCGTCTGACGGCCCTATTACAGAGAGCCCAATTGATGATATAACGTATTCGTTTTTGATTCATACACAAGGAAGGTAAATGAATAAATTCAATGTGATAACTTTAGTTAGTGTGATACTGCTAGGCTTACCCGCAATTGCTATTGCAAAAGCTCCGCTTGAAGGTGAACCTGATTGGGAAGCGAGAAAAAGAGTGGCTGATAAAGGCGAGGTGCAACAAACTGAGGAGCAACGTTTGTTAGCCGAGCTTGCTAAGCGAGAGCAGGCTGAAAAAGAGCTTCAAAAGGAGCTACAGGATAACTAATTGAGCGAAAATCAAAAGCTCAAATTGTAAAAGCAGCACATAGGTGCTGCTTTTTGCTTTCTACTACACAAGGCTTGCTTGAGTTGTTGCTAAATCTTGATGATGGCTTAGCTATCGATCTTGCTGGCTAGGTACTGATTATACGTATCTTCCCCCCAAGCGATGAGTACTCCCTGCTTAAACAGTAGTGGAGTGCACTCCTCCTTAGAGGTTTCACCATCTGAAGTGACATGATGGGTTCGGTAGAAGAGTACTTGTAAGTGTTGTTCGTTTGAGATTTTAGCTTCTGTAAAATCGGCTTTGCCAAAAAGGGATTTTATCTCGGCTATGCTTTGCCCTATGCTGATTTCGGCCATCATAGCTTTGTTATAGGCCTGCCTATCTTCCCATCTCATCTCATCGGGGCTGGGATCATAAGTGAGCATAATCACGGCGACAAAAGCAACGTAAGTGACGAAAATACTGATGATAATGACGGGAAGTTTAGATTTCATCCTAGCAACGAATCCTTCATGGGGCTCTTTCAATAAGCCTAAGATACTATGTGATCGCATTATGGTAAATGCTAGAGTGATAACTTTGTGTTAACAAATGTAAGTTTAAGCGGGATCCGGCTTTTCAATTCTAAATTGTTTCAGGTTTACGCATAAAGGCATATCGGTTCTGAGTTGCACCAATTTATAACTGAGGCGCGCCATCTGTTTGCCCTCTTGAAGTTTTTTGGCTTGTTTAGAGCCTACCTTGTCGATGGAGTTATAGATGTTTGCTAGTGAGCGATAAATTCTGAGTAACTCTACCGCAGATTTAGGGCCGATACCGGGGACTCCTGGGATTTTATTACCGCTATCACCTGCTAATGCTAAGTAGTCAATTAACTGAGAATGTTCAACCCCTAGTTTTTGTTCCATATCTTCAACAGTTAGATAGATCTGATTAAAGTGATCCCATTGCTTGATATGCGGATGATTTAATTGGCTAAATCCTTTGTCTGTAGAGACGATAATCGCTTCGCCATCTGTGTTGGCAAGTTTAGTGGCTAAGGTCGCTATCACATCGTCGGCTTCAGATTCTGCATCAATAGAGTGAATTTGGTGCTCTGCTAAATAAGTTTTGATGTCATCAAGGCCATCGGCTAATGCTTGGGGCATAGGCTTACGGCCTTTTTTGTAATCTTCATAGAGGGCTTTACGCCATGAGATTGAGTCGCCGTCCCAGACGATAGTTACATGTGTCGGTGCATGGAACTTAAGCAACTTGCGGCAGGCGCCGTTAACGCGTTCCTTCAGCCCTGAGACATCTGACTCGTTGGGTTGTGCGGCGTGGATCCGCCGCACCAAGTTCATACCATCGATAATAAGCAGTTTATTCAACTTTTTCTCTCTGTACTTTCTATACTCTATGAGTTTCTATTTTATGACTTTGTAGCAGGGAATGTATTCACTTCCCGGTAATTTCATTCGCTGTTGGGAAACAAATGCACCTAATAGGTCGTCCATCAGCGTCATAAGTTCGGGATCGCCTTTAAGCTCGAACGGTCCATTGAGCTCAATTGCTTTAATGGTGTCCATCTTGACATTACCAGCGACGATACCTGAAAACGCTTTACGCAGGTTTGCTGCGAGCTCAGCCTTATTAGCTTGAGAGTATAGGTCTAAGTTGCTCATCACCTCGTGAGTAGGCTCAAAAGGGAGTTGGAACTCAGGCTCAATTTTTAACGACCACTGGTATTGATAAGAGTCGCCATTCTCTCTGCGGAAGGTTTTGATCTCTTCCATAGCCTGCTTCTGTATTCGAGCGACCTTTACCGGATCATCGATTACGATTTGATACTTGCTCTGTGCTTCCTCACCAAGAGTCGCGCCAATAAATTCATCGATGCGCAAGAAATACTCTTCACTCTCTTTCGGCCCCGTAAGTACTAATGGGAAGGGGATATTGCGGTTATCTTTGTTGAGTAGAATGCCCAGTAGATAAAGTAGCTCTTCGGCTGTCCCCGCACCGCCTGGGAAGATAACAATGCCGTGCCCTAATCTTACAAAGGCCTCTAAGCGCTTTTCAATATCGGGCAGAATGACCAATTCATTGACAATTTGATTCGGTGGCTCAGCGGCAATAATACTTGGTTCGGTTAGACCAATGTAGCGGGCGTGATTCACCCGTTGTTTTGCGTGACCAATGGCGGCACCTTTCATCGGCCCTTCCATAGCACCGGGTCCACAACCTGTACAGATATCGAGTGCACGCAGCCCTAATTCGTAACCCACTTCACGGGTATATTGGTACTCGATGGGATTGATACTGTGCCCGCCCCAGCAAACGACGATATTGGGATCGAGCATTGGCATTGAACGCGCGTTGCGTAAGATATCGAATACGACGTTAGTAATGTGGCTCGCATTCGTGAGGTTGATATGCTTAAGGTTGTCGTACTTATCGTTGATGTAGACGATATCCCTTAATACCGCAAAGAGGTGCTCCTGGATCCCTGCGATGATTTCACCGTCGACGAACGCTTCTTCTGGTGGGTTGGTCAACTCGATTTTTATGCCACGCTCACGGCGTAAGACATTGATATTAAAGTCACTAAACTGAGTGAAAAGGCCCTCAGCATTATCACTTTTAAGGCCAGATGCGAGTACGGCGAGTGAGCAGTTGCGGTAGAGCTGGTAAAGCTCACTTTTGGCGTTCTGTTTTAATCTATCAACTTCCAGTTGCGAAAGTTGATCTAGGCTTCCTCTAGGACTTATTTTTACTATCATAGCAACTCCTTAAGCAGTGATGAGTAAGCTATCCCAAAAAAGAGAGGTGTAACGGGCGTTAACACAAGGGGAGAAGCTTAGAAGTCTATGATGACTCTATCTCTGCTTTCGTTTTTGGCTTTATATAGTGCAGCATCGGCTCTGTCGAAAGTTTCTGTGATGAGCTCATTTTCAATTATTTGTGCAGCACCTATAGACACTGTAACTGTAATTCGCTGATCTTTAAACTTAAAAGGTATACTTTTTACCTTTTCTCTTACTCGGTTAAGCAGGGGAAGGATATCGCTCTCAGCAATATCGGGTAGTAATAGAACGAACTCCTCACCGCCGTAACGGGCGACAAACTCCGATTCGCGTAACGAATTTTTTAGCGCCATAGCAATGACTTGCAGTGTTTTATCACCGGTGCTGTGACCGAAGCTGTCATTAATAGTCTTGAAGTGATCGATGTCGGCAACGGCGACCCATAATGGCTGCTTAGTACGCTTGTGGCTACGATACTCAATATCCATTCGCTCTTCTAATGCACTGCGATTTGGCAGTTGAGTAAGTGAGTCGAGTAGATTGAGCTTTTGCTGCTCAAACAGACGCTCCTTGTAGGACTCTGTCTCTTTTGCAAGCTCTTTAAGCTCTCGACGTAGAGTTTCTACAGATTGCTTTAGCTGAGTCTGTTCTCTATTTTCTAGTAGCTCTTTACGACTAAGAGATTTACGCAATGAGGCTAGGTGTGTCGTGATCTGGTTTTTTAGCTCGTTGATATCATCAACTTCTATCACGGTTTCTCCGACGTTATCGACTTGGTAGTTGATATCGCGGTTTAGTTGTTTAGCAACCTGATAGTTTTTGATTGAGTGGCTATATGAATCTGCGACGACCTCTTGTACGTTACTCAAGGCATTATTGAGTACGTATAAAAACTCTTGCGATGCCGTTTTCTCTCGGGCGATATTATCTAGAAGTAAACTTAGTACGACCTGATAGGCGTTGAGTAGAGTGTTAAGTTCAAACTCTTGGGTGAGTTGCTGTTTGATTTCGGAAACCTGAGCTCGCTGATCCTTTCTAAACTCAATCTCAGACAGTAACTGTGCTAATTCATGAGCGGCCTGACGGTGGCGAGGCAATACCTCAAACTGATCACCTAAATTCAGTTTTTCTTGTAAGATAGCATCATAGAATTGGATGATTTTATCTACTTTAGGGATGTAATCCCAGTAGCTATGAAACGGCTTAAGAAGATCTTTTTTGAAGTAAGATATCTCAAGTTTTAACTTGCTAGGTAGAGACTCAACCCTTTGAATCTGGCCGACTATATTCGACAGTGATTTGCGGCAATCTTCAAGCTGTAACATGACATGAGCATATTGCTGCTTTAATGTCATTTCGGCTTCATAGAGAGTCGGCAACGCCTCTTCAACTTGGCTAAAGTTTGCTAATTTATGGCGTAACTTTGCCAGTTTATTATCAAGCTCTAGGTTTTGTCCTTTACAGGCAAGACTTAATTGGGCAATAAATTGCATTAGGATGCGCAGCTTTGCATTTTGCTCTTCGTTCATCTCTTCTAAAGCCTGCTTTGCAGAGTAAAGCTTTTGCTGCAGTACATTTACTTGAGATGTACCTATGGCGGCATCCTTCATATTTATTATTTTTCCTATCAATTACCTAGTATCGAAATCGGGATTCTTTTTAGAGCTTATCTTACCAGTTGTCCTAAAAAAGAGATATTAACATCCTTATCCTACTATCTTCAAAGAGTTATATGGCTAATTTATCCTCATTAATGTCTATATTTTGATGGTTCTTCCATCTTGGCCAAATGATATCTTCCTTATTGCCATTAGTGTCGACTTTAATGATCCCACGTACGATACTTTTCTCGATATTAATGTAGAGAGGATCGTTAAATATGCCGGCCGATGCAAAATTAAGCATCTTCATGGTCGCAAAGTAATCTTTATCGCTGCCGAGCGTTCTGGCGGCATGGAGCATCATCTGTAGGCTACCAAAGTGCTGTGCAGCACTGAGTTTTATGGCTGGGTCTGCCAGTAATGGTAGCTGCAATACCCCCATATGAAGGCTAGTTTGCCCATTGTGGTTCGAGATGATATCTCTCAGGAGACTGAGTAAGTGATTAGGTTCCATCGACTCGTTGAAGCAGAGTAAAAATACACCTGGGCGAATAACATAGGTGTGACAGTTTAAGCTGTTTTTAATGGCTAATACCTGTTGCTTATTCATCTTTGCATTACACTCATAACCTTGAGAAAGATCGGCGTCGAGTTGATCAGACAGGGAGATAAGCGCCATGGTTTTCATTGGTGCACTGTTTGAGTTTAAATAGTCTCGTTTAAAAGCTAAGTAACCATGAAGCCGAGTAAAAGGCTCCAATAGTTGAGTCTGTTGTAGCGTTTTAGTTTCTAAGCTGAGCTTGTTTTTAAGTCGCCATAATTTGAGTAATATTAGTAAGCTTAGGCAAAGCACAAACACACAAAGTATGGTTATTAATCGAGTGTTATTAAGCTGCTTGGTCTTAGTTTGCAACTGGTTTTGAGCTTGGCTTAGGCTAAGCTCGAGCTTTTGTGCTGCAATAATTGACTTTTGCTCATCAAATCCAGATGGTTGTGGTTGAGTCAATTCGTTTAGGTTGTTTAACTTTCTAACGCTGTTAAAGGCTTCTTCATATAAGCCGAGCGCTTCTAAGGCGTCAGTTTGTCTCGATAAGGCTTCTTTTAACTCTGTGTTCAGTTGTTTGGACTCGGCAATGGCTACAGCCTTAGAAGCATAATCTAACGACATCTCCCAATTGGCGTCATTGGCTGCGACTTCAGAGATAAGTAGATCGTTATATACGAGGTAGTGATTACTCTTCTTCGAGGTAAATATTTCATTTGCTCGCTTAAGGTTTTCAAGTGAGGTTCGGGTATCGCCTATTTTATAATAGGCTTCACCTAGGTTATGCAGATTGAGTCCTAGGCCTATATAGTTTCCAAGTTTCGACTCGATATGTTGAGCATTGAGGTGGTAATCAATTGCCTTATACCACTGTCCTTGATTGGCATAAATCATGGCGATAACAGTCATCGATGAAGAGACGTAGTTTTCGTTACCGAGCTGGCTAAATGCTTCTGCCGCATTATTAGCGGCGCTAAGGGCTTCATCCCAGGATTCTAAATCACGATAGATCCTCGCTAGTTGCAGCTCGATATGAGCATTTTGAGACGAATTATTACCATCTTGGGAGTATTTGGTGGCTTCAGTGTAGTGAGCCAAAGATTTTCCCAGCTGGTTCTGCTTATAAAAATACTTACCTAATACAGATTCAGCGTGAGCAATCAGGTAATCATTCTCAAGCTGCTTAGATAACCGAGATAGCTCTTTTAGGTGTAATAGGGCGGTGGACTCTTCGCGTAGAATCATATGCATCACCCCTAGGTGTTCTTGTAAGGTATAACGCAGGACTAAACTGGTCTCATCTGTAGAGTGCTCCATGATCGCGACAGCTTGTTGATACAAAGAGATTGCGGTTGTGTAATCTTGTTGGCTCCTTCCGGCGTACCGTCCTTTTAGCATTAATACATAGCTGTTATCGAAGGTGCTACTGCTCAGTAGTTCAAGTTGCTCTGTGAGCCTTTTGGCGATCCCATAGCGGTCTTTATCTTTGTTATAAAGCTCCATCTTCAAACGAGTGAATAGCTGAATGTCGCGCTTTAACTCTGCCTTTGAGAGGCGATGGTCATCGGCAAAGCGGCTAAACTCTGCTGCTGAAGTAAAGTTTGGTAGGGTCGGCAGTGTCTTTGATAGAGAGTGTTCGAGTGTTTTGGGAGCTTCTCGTATTTGGAGTTCTGTAAGCAGTTCGTCTCTTACACTGGAATAAGCTTGAGCGCTGAAAAACGATAACAGTAAGATGGAGAGTAGGGGGATGAAAGTACGCATAAAAATGCCATTCCTTATGCTTAATCGTTAAATTAAGTGCCTATTTTTTGTAATTCTATTGGCTTAACTAAGTCTAATGTTATATTTTTCTGACTCAGCAAAGAACAATAATAACAGAAGGACGTAAGAGTGAAACCTGTAGTTCCCCTTATCTTAACTTTTAGTAGCTTAGCTTGTGCTAACGCCGTTGCCGATGTCGATTACAAGATCGATTTAACCAGTCCCGAACATCATTTAGCAAAAGTTGAGGTTAACTTTCCCGTAACGGATTCAAACTCTCTGGTGGTCAACTTACCTGTATGGCGTACAGGTAAGTATCAAGTCTTACCCTTAGCCGATGCGGTGAGAAAATTCACAGCGACTGATAACAACGGAGCGGTATTGCCTTGGACGCGTACGGCGAGCGGAGAATGGACTGTCACCCTGTCGGAGCCTACAAGTGTCACCGTGAACTATCAGTTATACGCTAACAAGTTGGGGCAAAGAGTTAACCATATCGATGCCTCCCATGCGTTTTTAGATGCTAGCGGCACATTTGTGTATAGCCCAGACTTTAGAGATGAGCCTATCAGGGTGTCTCTCAAGGTGCCTAATAGCTGGAACAGCTACTCGGGCATGGATAGAGGAGCAAACGCTCACTCATTTATCGCTGACAATTACGATATCTTAGTCGATTCACCGATTGAAACTGGGATCAGCGAGCATCGTGAGTTTAGCGCTGATGGTAGGCAATATGAGTTAGTCGTTTGGGGAGAGGGTAACTACGATATCGACAAGATGGTCACCGACCTGACTAAGCTCAGCGGTCAAGCTGACGTTATTTGGGACGATTATCCATTTGAGCGTTATGTCTATATGGTTCATGCCACGAGTGGTGCGCGGGGGGCAACAGAGCACCTGAACTCAACTATTATTCAGCGTCCACGTTTTAGTTATAGAGAGCGTAAAGATTATCTAGGCTTTATTAAAACCGCCTCTCATGAGTTCATCCATACTTGGAACGTTAAAGCCTATCGACCAGATGGTTTAGTGCCTTACAACTATCAAGATGAAGAGATAACCGAATTGCTTTGGATTGCTGAAGGCTCTACCAGTTATTTCCAAAGCCAGTTGCTATTACGTGCAGGGGTGATGACGCCAAAGGAGTTTTTGGAAGACTTAGCAAAGCGAGTAGCGCAAAGTGAGCAGACTCCGGGTAGAGAAGTGCAATCCATTGCTGAGGCAAGTGCCAACCAGTGGGCTAGCAGTGGTGGAGATTATGCGGTCAACCACAGCACTAATATCTACTCAGAAGGCTATCTAACCTCTTTGGCATTAGATTTTTCACTGCTTGAAGAGACTAAGCTTAAGCGCTCATATCGTGATGTGCACCGTAAACTCTATAACGACTATCGTATTCCAATGGGCTACACCATTGCCGATGTGAAAGGGATTTTAGATGAGATCTCAGGAACGAGTTACGAGCAGTGGTGGCAGCAATATGTTAACTCGCCCGTTAGTCTAGATTTTAAAGCGCTTTTAGCACAAGCAGGCCTGAAAACCACCTATGGTAAAGACGCCAAGGTAGAGCCATTCACTGGTGTCACTTTAAAGTCTGGTTCATTGGTGTTGTCCCAAGTGCTGCGTAATGGACCTGCTTGGAATGCCGGAATTGTCAATGGTGATGAAATCGTTGCGATTAATGGCCTCAAGGTCACTGCGAGTGGCTTTGCGTCACGCATTAAAGACTTTAAGGCGGGTGACACCATACAAGTGACGCTCTTCAGTAACGATAGATTGAAAGAGCTGACGCTTAAGCTGGGTGAGAAGCAAAGTGGCAAGTTGGCAATTACTAGTGTCGATAAGCCAAGCCGTGCACAAAAGGCCTTTTTTAAGGCGTGGCTAGGTGTTGACTGGCCATTCGATAAGCAGGGAAAATTTAAGTCGGCTCAATAGCTTTGTTATCAATAGCTTTGTTATAAAAAAGGCGCCATTAGGCGCCTTTTATGTATCAATCGTAATTGAGTTAGATGCTGTCTTCTAGGCCGCCAAGAGCCTCTACGACGGCATTGATAAGTGCGATAAGTTCGCTGCTCATCAAGGCGAAGTCTGCATCTAGCTTAGCCATTGGATCATCATTGCCTAAATCATCGTTACCGGCTCTAAATTCTTCAGAGAACTTAAGGCGCTTAATTGCGGCATCTGACTGTAGCAAGAATGCAATCGATTGACCGAAATGCAGGGCGAGCTTATGAACCTGTTTACCCACTTCTATATGCGCCAGTACTTCATCTTCACTCAAGTCTTGCTGCTTGAAGCGTACGATACCACCTTCATCTGAGTCACTCTTGAGTTCGGCCTCATCTTGCATCTCAAACGCAGCTGGTGTTTTCCCCTCTTTTAACCACTCAGTCAGCTGAGTTTCGATAGGGGTTTTAAAGCTCATAGGAATGATAGGTAGGGTGCCAATCGCTTTACGCAGCAGTGCCATTAGCTCTTCAGATTTTGCCGCACTAGAGCTGTCGACAAGTACCATCTGGATCTCAGGCAAGATCAATGCACGAATTTGGCTGCGACGAGAGAAAGCACGTGGCAATAAGGTCGTGGTGATCTCATCCTTCAGTGCGTCTTTTTCTTTCTTGGCAAGCTTACGGTTTTCTTCAGCCTCAATTTGGCTGACTTTCTCTTCAAGTGCTTCTTTAATCACCTGAGATGGTAAAATCTTTTCTTCTTTAGTCGCGCAGATAAGGTGTCTGTCACCGGCTGTATGGATCAGGGTTTCGCCATGCTTGCCCATTGCCTTAGAGAATCCAAATTTGCTGATGTCTTGGCTTGAGCAAGGAGAGAAGGTGAAGTCTTCCAGTGATTTTTCTAGTGAATCAGGGTCAACAGAGAAAGGCTTGTTAAAGCGGTATACAGTTAGATTTTTAAACCACATAGATAAGTGCTCAATCAAAATTAAAGCCGCAGTGTAAGCCATTGTCCGGTTCGGGTAAACCGCCTCATTGTCATCTTGAATCATAGTTATGTGACATTTCATTAAAGTGTCACATTTCTTACACTTTCGCTAAAAGCCAGGCTAGCTCTGGGCTAGCGAATATCTGTTGCCCAATATTGAATTTATTTACCGTTATTCACCTTTTACTGAAATAAAAGTGCAACAAATCACCTTCATTATGGCGCTCGTCCAAACCCATAACCAAGACGAATAACGTCAAAAGGATTAAATGATGAACGTTTTTTGTAAAACTATACTGGCTTCTGCTCTTGCGACTGCAACACTGTCTTCTGCTTACGCGGCTGACCCATTAACGGTTTACGGCAAGCTGAATGTAACGGCTCAGTCAAATGATGTGAACGATGAGTCAACCACAACGATTCAATCTAATGCTTCTCGTTTTGGTGTTAAAGGTGCTTTCGAATTAAGTAGTTCTCTTGAGGCGTTTTATACCGTTGAATATGAGGTGGATACTGGTGATGAAGCAAAAGAAAACTTTAAGGCTCGTAATCAGTTTGTGGGCCTAAAAGGTAACTTTGGTGCCTTTTCAGTTGGTCGTAATGACACCATGCTAAAAATCTCCCAAGGTAAGGTCGATCAGTTCAACGACTTATCTGGTGACTTGAAGAACTTGTTCAAGGGGGAAAACCGTATTGAACAAACCGCCACTTATGTCACTCCTTCTTTCAGTGGTTTTAAGGTCGGTGTGACCTATGCAGCCGAAGGCGCGAGTTCACAGTACGCACAAGATGGCTTCAGCGTAGCTGCTATGTACGGCGATGCAAAACTTAAAAAGTCACCAATCTATGCATCGGTTGCCTATGATTCAGATGTGAAAGGCTACGAAGTGGTTCGTGCAACCGTGCAGGGCAAAATTGCTGGTTTTAAGTTAGGCGGCATGTATCAACAGCAGGAAGAGACCTATAAGAAAGACGGTTCGCCAACTGTTGGCGCTGAAAGTAAGACGGGTTACCTACTGAGCGCAGCATACCAAATTGATGCAGTTGTATTAAAAGCCCAGTACCAAGATATGGAAGACAAGGGAGATTCATGGTCTGTTGGTGGCGATTACAAGTTGGGTAAGCCAACTAAGTTGTTCGCTTTCTATACTAATCGTTCATTCGAAAATATCGATAATGATGATAGCTACTTCGGTGTGGGTCTAGAACATAAGTTCTAACTTCAGCACTTTTAATTACAAGGGGCTTTGGCCCCTTTTTTGTGGCTAATGGTATTGTTTAAATATTGCTGACTTAAGCATTTTTTAATGACTAAGGTCGATAAGCGAAAGATAATATTTATGACAAAAATGTACCCGAATATGGCAAAATATCTTGGTGTTTAATATTAATGTCATAAAAGTGACCAATAATAGCCAACGTAGACATTCACTGATAGAAGATCGATTATGACTGCAAGGATTTTGATAGTTGAAGACGAGTTAGCCATCCGCGAGATGCTAACTTTTGTTTTAGAGCAACACGGCTACACCACGGCTGCAGCAGAGGACTATGACTCAGCATTAGATATGTTAACGGAGCCATACCCTGATCTTGTGTTACTCGATTGGATGTTTCCTGGCGGCAGTGGCATTCAGTTAGCCAAGCGTTTACGCCAAGATGAGTTTACTCGTCATATTCCTATCATAATGTTGACCGCACGCGGTGAAGAGGAAGATAAAGTCAGAGGGCTAGAGGTTGGCGCAGATGACTTTATTACTAAACCATTTTCCCCTAAAGAGCTGGTCGCTCGTATTAAGGCTGTTATGCGTCGTAGCGCACCGACATGCTTAGAGGAGATCATCGATGTGCAGGGATTACAGCTTGATCCAGTGAGCCATCGCGTGTCCGTCGGGGATCAGGTGCTTGATATGGGGCCGACAGAGTTTCGACTACTGCATTTCTTCATGACACATCAAGAGCGTGTTTATAGCCGAGAACAGCTTCTCGATAATGTTTGGGGAACCAATGTCTATGTCGAAGACCGCACAGTCGATGTACACATTCGACGCTTACGAAAGGCGGTGACCCCATCGGGTCATGATCGTCTTATCCAAACCGTCCGAGGTGCAGGCTATCGTTTCTCTACGAGACTTTAGCTTAACACTCTTTAGGCATTGGGACGCTTTTAGGGTATCTTGTGCTTAGTTCTCCCTTATGGTCGTTATATGTTTGATTCATATTCAGGGTACCGCTTAATTTCACGACTGGTGATCTATCTAACCTTATGTTTGATAGTTGGATTGCTATTTGGTGAAGTGCTTATGTTCCTATTGTTGGGGTCGCTTTGCCTATTGGTTTGGCATTATCGCCAGCTTTCCCGTTTAAACTTTTGGCTATGGCATGATCGTAGTCTGACTCCGCCTAACGGTCGTGGTAGCTGGGAAGCTGTGTTTAACGGTATCTATCGCTTGCAGGGCAAGAATCGTAAGCGAGTGTCTCAGTTAGCATTTTTACTGGGTCGCTTTAGGCAGGGAGCCGAAGCGCTTCCCGATGCCGCAGTCGTGCTCGACTCAGATAATAATATTTTATGGTGTAATAAGCTGGCGCAGTTGCTGCTTGGATTTGTATGGCCGCAAGACAACGGCCAGCGGATAGATAACCTCATTCGTCATCCAGACTTTTCGGCTTATTTGAAAAACAAAGACTACCAAGAGCCTCTAGAGTTAACATCACCGCAATCGGAACGGCATATTCTTGAAATCCGTATCATGGGTTATGGATCGGGGCAGCATTTACTCATAGCTAGAGACATTACCCGTGTGCGTCAGCTAGAGGGAATGCGAAAAGAGTTTGTTGCAAATGTGTCACATGAACTCAAGACGCCATTGACTGTATTACAGGGTTACCTTGAGATGATGCAGTCGATGGCTGAGCCTGGCTCCCCAAATATTCGAGCTATGGATCAGATGCTGCAACAAACTACGCGCATGCGATCTATGGTTGAGCAGCTGTTGGCACTTTCAAGAATCGAAGATGCCAGCGATGTAGATCTTGAAGTCAAAGTTAACATGTCACAGATGATGGATATCTTGCGTGATGAAGCCCTAGCGCTAGCACAAGATCAATATGAAGTGAGTTTTTACTGCGAGCCAGGACTGGATATATATGGTAATGAGTTACTGTTACGCAGTGCCTGCTCAAACCTTATCTCAAATGCGATCCGTTACACCGAGCCCGGCGGTAAGATTGAGATTAGTTGGCGAAAAATTGCCTCTGGCGGCCGATTTAGCGTGAAAGATAACGGTGAGGGGGTTGCCCCGCAGCATATCGGTCGCTTAACGGAGCGTTTCTATCGTGTCGATAGTGCTCGTTCGAGGCAAAGTGGCGGCACAGGTCTAGGGTTGGCGATTGCTAAGCATGCACTGAGTCACCATCAAAGTGAGCTTAATATTATGAGTCAGCTAGGTAAGGGCAGTACCTTTAGCTTTGTTATTCCGGCCAATCTAGTCGAGTTTACCAAGCAAGAGTTGGCTTAAGGTATTACACACATTTCAACTTTTGCATAGGGTTGTCATAAAGAACAGGCTTTAGGCCTGTTTTTTTTAGTCATAAATAGAGATTCAATGGGTTTGTCATCTAAGTGTCATTTATGAGTAATAGACTTGTCATTAATGGAGTCAATACTGACAGCGTTTTAAATACTAAGATAGATAAACACTGGAGCAAAGAATGAAACTGAAACAACTTGTTGGCGCGGTAAGTTTTACTGCAGCGACTGTATTTTCTGCAGCATCAATGGCTGAAATCGACCAGTCTTTACCCACTTACGAAAAGACAAGCGGCGTGTCAGGTAACTTATCTTCAGTTGGCTCAGATACGCTGGCTAACATGATGACACTATGGGCTGAAGACTTTAAGCAGCTCTATCCAAACGTCAATATACAGATCCAAGCGGCGGGTTCTTCTACTGCGCCACCAGCATTAACTGAAGGCACTTCTCAATTCGGCCCTATGAGCCGTAAGATGAAGCCAAATGAAGTTGAGGCATTTGAAAAGCATTATGGTTATCAGCCAACGCCTATCCGCGTTGCGATCGATGCGCTAGCGGTATTTGTCCATAAAGATAACCCGATTGAAGGCATGAGCATCGAACAGATCGACGGTATCTTTTCTTCTACAGATAAGTGCGGTGGCGGCGATGTGACGCGCTGGGGCCAAGTCGGGCTTGATGGTGGCTGGGCGGCGAGAGATATACAGCTTTACGGCCGTAACTCGGTATCGGGCACATACGGTTACTTTAAGAAGAAAGCACTTTGTAAGGGTGACTTCAAAGCAAACGTAAACGAGCAGCCAGGTTCAGCATCTGTTGTGCAGTCAGTTTCTCAGTCACTTAATGCGATTGGCTACTCTGGCATCGGTTATAAGACTGCTGGCGTTAAGGCGGTTGCGATTGCTAAGAAAGGCACTAATTATGTCGCGGCTACCGCTGAAAATGCGGCAACGGGTAAGTACCCACTATCTCGTTACCTATACGTATATGTGAACAAACATCCAAATAAAGAGCTTGCTCCAATGGATCGTGAATTCATCCGCTATGTACTTTCTAAGCAAGGTCAGCAAATCGTAGAAAAAGACGGTTATGTTGCACTACCACGCAGTGTTATTGCTAAAGACCTAGCTAAAGCGGGCATTCGTCTTTAATCTCGAATGATAACAATGACCAACGAACATTGATGAAAAGGCCTCTATTGAGGCCTTTTTTGTTGCCGTGATTTAGTCGGGGGAATAACGATAGAGTGATAAACAGGAAGCGGTAAAAAGAGAATAAAAAAAGCGACCTCAATGAGGTCGCTAAGGTTCCAATTCGGAATCCTGGGATAGTGGCGCTAGACACTATCTAAAGGGAATGATGATGAACGGTGAAAATAGATCGACCCATTTCGTAAAACACATCGATTGTCATTCTGTTCATATAGTCAGAGTCGCCATATCGCATAAAGTTCAAAATTAAATTCAAAATAATGAATAAATGCTGATGGCTTTCTGTAACTGTTTCCCATTCCCAGATTCTTAATTTTTAAAATTATCAGGATTACAGAGCGTTAAGCCAGCTTTGAAATTCATCATCCATGCTGGTGTCCCATTGCTTAATCAAAGCTTGGTATCTTGGATAATCACCTTTACGGGTGAAGCCGAGCATCTCATCGACCTTGTCTTTATGGTTTTCAATCATAAAGCGCACGGCTAGGTAGCCCCAACGATAAACACGGTCGGTTCCGCCATTTTGCTCATAGCTAGTATTGAAGATCTCACTTAGCTCAAGGTTTTTTTCACCAATTAAAGCAAGCGCCTTAGGGTTGTTATCACCAACAGAGATATATTCAGCTACACCTTCGCTCCACCAAACCGTATGCGGGTAGAGTGGCGCAGGTTTAGGGCAGTACTCTGGGCCGCTGTGAGAGTCATGCAGCGACAGGCAAAAGTCACCATAAAGGTTGAATCTGCCATCGAGATAATGCACGTATTCATGTGCTAGGTTCCAGATTTGTCCCTTTTTTTCATAGGCCACAAACTCGGCTTGATTGTCGCTTTTCCAAGGTAAGCCTTCTAAATACATGCCGCCGTTATCACTGGGTACATCAAAGTGGTTAGTCACGTGGGCGACGTAGTCTTCTCTTGAGTGATAAACATTGGCACGCATGCTGTGATTATTATCATCGGCAACAGGCTTGTTAAGTGTGCCAAAGAGCTTGTGGAAATTCGCTTCCTGCTTAACTAATAGCTCGCAAGCGGATGCTATTTGCGCTTCGGTTAAGGCCTGAGAACGAATGACAATGGTATCGCTACAGGCATTATTTTGACTGAGAACTTCTTCAATGCTTGCGTCTTGCTGAGCTTGAGCTGTGACAGGCAGCAGCGAAGCTAGGGTTAGTGAGAGTAGGGGGTATTTATTTTTCATCGAGGCTTTCTCTGATTTGCTGTTTTGCATACAATATTCACAAGTGTTTCATTTCGCTCTGTTGAAGTCAAATGGAGCTTTTATTCATAGCTAATAGCGTTAGAATACAATTGATTAACCAGCCACATAAAAAGGATATGCCGTGTCAAAGCAATGGGATAATAATCACGATTACCACTCGTTTGCCAATACCGATGAGGTAAGGGTTAAGCATCTTTCGCTATCCCTCGATGTTGATTTTGAGGCAAAGCAGTTAGCAGGGCTGGTAGAGTTACAGCTGGAGTTTATCGATAAGCAGAGTCGAGAACTCTGGTTAGATTGTCGAGACTTAACGATTGAAACGGTTGAGTCTAATACTCAGCAGCCACTAGCCTTTAGCCTAGATAAGCAAGATGAGATCTTGGGTCAGCGTTTAAATATTCAATTAGCTCCCAGTGTTTCGAGTGTACTCATTCGTTATCGCACATCGCCTCAGGCGCAGGGACTACAGTGGTTGACGCCTCAGCAAACCAGTGGAAAGAAACAGCCATTTCTATTTAGCCAATCTCAACCCATTAATGCTCGCAGCTGGATCCCGCTACAAGACACGCCAAAAGCACGGATCACCTTTGATGCTGTTGTGAATGTCCCGCAAGGGATGCGCGCTGTGATGAGTGCGATGAATGATGCTAAGGCACCATTAATGGGGCAGTTTAGTTTTACCATGGAAAAAGCGATGCCGACTCACCTATTGGCGATCGCTGTTGGTGATCTGGCCTTTGGCGAACTTGGCGAGCGAACGGGAGTCTATGCGGAGCCAGAGGTGATTGATGCGGCGGTGGCCGAATTTGAAGACACTGAGAACATGGTTGAGGTGGCCGAGTCTTTACTGGGGCCCTACCCTTGGGGGCGGTATGACATGCTCGTCTTGCCACCGAGTTTCCCATTTGGCGGCATGGAGAATCCGCGTCTCGCCTTTATGACCCCCACCCTGATTGCAGGCGATAAGAGTCTGGTATCTACGGTCGCTCATGAGCTCGCGCACTCTTGGACGGGCAACTTGGTGAGTAATGCCACCTGGCGTGATCTCTGGCTTAATGAGGGCTTTACCACCTATTTTACCAATCGCATCGTGGAAGAGGTTTACGGCAAGGAGTTAGCTGAACTTGAGTTAGTGCTCGAAAATGGTCGTTTGCAGGAGGCGATTTCAACAACGGAACTCAATGCCCAGACTCTGCCTGCCAACCTGCAGCAGCAAGATCCCAATGAAGCGTTTAACCGCTTTACCTATGATAAGGCCTCGATGTTTGTTCATGATTTAGAGAGGCGACTCGGACGTGAGGCGTTTGATAAGTTTTTGTATGAGTATGTGCAAGCTTTTGCGTTCGAAGCTATCACCACTGAAACCTTCGTTGATTATGCTAGGCAAACATTGCTGAAGCAGCACTCACAACAGCTTTCAGAAGCTGAAATGCTCGAGTGGATTTATGGCGAGGGGATGCCGAGTTGGTTTAATGAGCCTAAGTCTAAAAGTTTGGATAAGGTGATTATGGCGTTGCGGGCATTCGATGATGGTGCCTCGGCCAAGAGTTTGTTAACCGATGGCTGGCGGGTTCACCACTGGCAATACTTCTTAACGAACTTACCTCAAGTGCTTTCCCATGAGCAACTCGCTGACTTAGATACAACATTTAAGTTTACTCAATCGACGAATGCAGAAATTGCCTGCGACTGGTTTAGGGTGGCGATTCGTAACCGTTATGAGACAGTATTATCGGCAGTGAGTGACTACTTGGTAAAAATTGGTCGAGGAAAGTTTGTTAAACCTCTTTATAGTGAGCTACTTAAGGCTGGATTTAAGCAGGAGGTTAAGCAGATCTACTCTCTGGCTCGTGATGGTTACCATCCATCAATTGTGGTGATGCTAGATCAGCAGCTACTGTAGCCGAAGTTAGAGTAAGTGAAGCTAGAGTAGCTGAAGTTTTGGTAAAAAAAATGGCAACCTAATCAGGTTGCCATAAAAGTATCAGTTTGAAAGTTAAGTCTTTAATGCGCTAGCGAAAGAGTTAACTCTATGGCAAACCTAATAGGAATGCCTAAGGGAATGATGATGAACAATGAAACTAAGGTTAAGCCAATATATTAAGTCGTTAATCCTTAATATATTCACTTAAAGAGAATCGGTTCATATAGTCAGAGTCGGCAAATTCCAAATAGTTCCCATTAGAAGCAAAAAAATTGATTTTATTTTTTTATATCTCTAAAGGGTTAGTTGGGAAAGATGACTTTGGGGGAGCAGCTATTTGATATAGCCCGCTGATATGTTTCTTATGATCTTGTTTATCTAGTCTTTTTAGCCCAGCAGTAAACGCCAGTCAAAAAAAAGGCAACCTAATAGGTTGCCGTAATAATCTAGTTCGAAATAAATGTCCATGCGCTAGCTAAACACTTATTTTGATGGCAAACCCAAGAGGGGATATGCCAAAGAGAATGATGATGAACAATGAAACTAAGATTAAGCCAATATATTAAGTCGTTAATCCTTAATATATTCACTTAAAGAGAATCGGTTCATATAGTCAGACTGGCCAATTTAGGTTTAGTTCAATCCATATTTAAAATTTTTATAAAAAAGTGCCAAAAATTGGAAAATAGCAAAAAATGGATAAAAAAAGGGCAACCCAAGGGGTTGCCTGATTGATCTACATGGAGATCAAGGGGGCTGCGCTAGAAGCCCCAGGGAGAATGATGAACATAAAAATCAATGCTCAAAAGGTTAGAGGTAAGTATTTAGATAAAGTTCAAAAAATAACCTCGATTATTTCAACTTTTTTTAAGAGAATTTTAAGTAGCTAATTTTATGGATTAAAGTAGCTTTAAGATCTCTGATTCAATCGCCATAGGCTTGGTGGTTGGCGCAAAACGTTGAGTGACTTTGCCCTGTTTATTGACTAGAAACTTAGTAAAGTTCCATTTGATCCTCTCTGAACCGAGCAAGCCCTTAGCGGAATGTTTTAAGTAGGCATAAAGTGGTGCGGTGTTGGCACCATTAACCTCTACTTTTTCAAATAGGGGGAAGGTCACGCCAAAGTTCAATTCACAAAAAGCGCTAATGGTTTGGCTATCACCTTTTTCTTGCCCACCAAACTGATTACAGGGGAACCCTAGTACCACAAGCCCTTGAGCTTGATGTTTTTGATACAGAGCTTCAAGCTCTCTATATTGAGGGGTAAAGCCACACTCGCTAGCGGTATTGACGATTAAAATGACCTTGCCTTTAAAGTCCGCCAATGAAACCCTTTGTCCCTGAATGTTGTTAACTGAAAAGTTATAAATGGAAGCTGTCATTGCCACTCCTGCGAAGTTGACTAAATGCTGTGTTTGTACTTTATTATGCGCAGTGTAGTTGTGCTATTGATTTATGTGAACAAAAAGGAAAAAGGAAAAAGGAAAAAGGGATAGTAATTTCTTACTATCCCTTTTTTACTTGATAAGTACTTAACTACTGGGCTTCTTGAAAGTTTTGCTCAAGATCTTCTTCGTTGTTAAGTGTCACATCATGGCGCTGTGTTTCAGGGTTAGGAATTGTCAATCCTTCATACGACTCTGGACTATCGAAAGCTGCGCTGCAACTGAATGCTACTGTGTAGTCTCCAGCAGGAATGAAGCCAAAAGCGTAAGAGTAATCATTGCTGCCATCTTTCATCTCCACTACTGTAGAGTTTGTTGGGCGAACTGCGCCTTCAGGAAGTGGGTTTACGTTGATTGCAGGGTCAAAGTTATCAGCAAGTTGTTCATTGGTCATACCCACACCCGGATATAGATAAACAAAACTACCTTCATTTTCATCACCAACGCATGATGTGACTAGTGAGGCGTCCACTGTTCCATATAGGGAAGCAACAGTTGAGTTATCGACGATTTCGACTCCATGAGGTTTTAAGTTGTATCTTTGGCCATTTTGATTTGAAACGAGTGCGGTTCTCAGATCGAAGTGAATAGTGAACCTTTGTACACCATCTGAAGTGACCTCAAAGCCACCTAGCTTTAACTTTTGGCTAGGTTGTTTCATTGGGATTTGAGCGCCAGAAAGCTCCGTTACATAACTAAAATCGGGGCCTTCGCTTTCATCTAAAACATGCAAAATTAGTTCTTTGTACTCACCAACCGTTAGTTCTTGATCACCTAGCAGAAGTGCACTATCGCCTCCTTGGAATTGTTTCAAGTCAACTTGCATATAATCTAAGTCATTCTCGCCAGAAACATCAAGAATGAGGTTTTCCTGACCATCTTTCACTAGCTCGATAGCATCGATTGCGACTACAACTTCTTGAGCGTCATCGACTGGAGCATCAGCTATAGAGAATGAAACCATTGCTGTTTTCGGCGTAGGTGTTGAATCACTGTCAGAACCGCAACCAGATAGCATTAAGCCCGCAGCGATAGCGATTGTGAGTGAGGTTAATTTTAGCTGTTTCATCTGTGCTCCAAAGCAGTTTATTTTGATAATTGAGTATAGTCGTTAGCCACAATTATTGCGGAGTTTGCATCGATTTAAACTCGCTTCACCCCTGATGTAGCTAAGGATATGAGGACTAATACTCGAGAAATTCACACTTAAATTACCACATAGAAAATAAGATATTTGTGTTTTTTTCTCTTTAGGTTCGAGTAGTGTTAATGCTGGCGCTAACATAAAGATTTAACAGGTAAAATTAATACTTCTTCTCTATGTTACACCAAGATACACCTACATGAATGAGGTTGTTTTTGTTGTATTGGGGTTTTTCAGTTGTCGCTATTTATTTAAATGCACTGTGTGAGCTCAGGTTTCTATAAAAAAGCGTCAGAGCTTTGTGTATGCTTGCCGAAAGCTTATAAGTTTCGGAATTATCTATGACAGTTAAAACTATAATGGCAACGCTTGTACTGAGTGCCTTGTCTATCAATGCTCATGCGACAGATTTTACATTTGGCCTCAATGACGACACCCTGTCGACTGAGTTACAGTTCGCACTCAACAAAGATGTTAACGGGTCTGTTGAGTATATCTATGCCGATAAAGGTGGCCAGATGTTATCAGGCGCGCTGCATATTGCCCATGATGCAGGTATTCATCACTTTGAGCTTGGTGCTAAGTTTTCTCAGGTATGGTCAAAGAAGAGTCAAAACGGTAACTTCGTCGGAATTGGTGGTCGTTATGGGATGCAATTAGGTTCAAATGTTTCTATCTATGGCTCGGGCTACTATTCACCATCGGTGTTATCTTTTGGTGATATTGATGGTTCGTGGCAGTTAGATGGTCGCGTGCAATATAACCTTAACCCTGCGTTAGCCCTGTTTGTGGGGTATCGTGATGTCCGTTTGCAGTATGACAATGCGTCAAACACTAGCTTAGATTCTGGTTTCTACTTAGGTGCCAAAGCCTCATTCTAAGCCGCATTCTGTCTGTTTGTGCTCGGTATTAGATGCGGTTGAAAGAGCTAAATATATGCCTAGGCATATGGACTGCGAGAAGGGACTCCCAAAAAAACGCCATACGATAGTATGGCGTTTTTTTACTTTTAGCATCTGAGAGCCTGTATTAGCGCTTTTTCATCTTCGCGACAAACATACCATCGCTATCGGCTTCGTGGGGCCAGATGGTGAGCATTTGAGTTTGCTTGCCAGTAAAGGGATGTGTCACTGTTTGCAGCTCAAACTCTGGGTTTGCCCCTAAGAAGGCGTTTACTACCTGTTCGTTTTCGATAGTAGAGAGTGAGCAAGTAGCATAAACGAGCTGCCCTTGTGGTTTAACCGCTTTGGCGCTTCGAGTCAGGATATCTAACTGTAGAGCATGCTTATCAGTGACTACGCTTTGCTCATCGAGCCAGCGCATATCCGGGTTACGTCGCCAAGTACCCGTGCAGCTACAGGGGGCATCGACTAATACGCCATCAAAAGCGTTCGCCTTAACCGGTAAATCATCGCTTTTCCATGGTGCGGTGCTAATGCCATTAAAGCCTGCACGCTTGGCGCGTTTGGTCAGCTCTTCTAACGGCTTGCGGCGAATATCTGATGAGACTATTGTCCCAGACGCCGATGAGTCTTGTCTTAGCATTAAAGAGCGTAGCTGTAGTGTTTTACCGCCAGCGCCTGAGCAGGTATCCCACCACAACTCATTCGCTTTCGGAGCGCAGATCTGTCCTATGACTTGAGAGCCAAGATCTTGGATCTCAAGCTCGCCACGTTGATAGGCGCCGATAGCATTAAGGTTAACGCTCTTATGTCCAAGACTTACTGCATCATCAAAGTACTCACTAGCAATGGCTGTGATTTCATCGTTAGCGAGTGAGTCAATCAGTTGTTGCTGGGTGAGAGTTTGTGCTCGGCCCCAGATTGGCGGGCGTGAACACATGGCTTCGATAATCGCCTGCTTTTCGGTGCCACTGACCTCAACTAGCTGCCAAAACCAATCTGGCAATAACTCCGTATCGTTGAAGCTTAGATCGGCAAATTGCTGGTTTAAATACGCACAGCGGTCGCTCACACTAACCAAGGCTTGCTTCGCTGGGCTTAGATTAAACTCAGGTGACTGGTTGGCAAATTCTTGCCATGCAGCGCTAAATTGAGTCCACTTATGCCCTTCGAGTTCGGCAACCAGACTTAGACAGGCAAACCAACTTGCATCTTGTTGCTCACTGATATGGATCTTTTTGAGCCAGCCCCACCAACGAAATAGCGCAAACAGACTCTCACGAATGACGCGTCTATCTTTAGAACCATGTTTTTTATGGGTCCTGAAGTACTCTCCAACAATGCGGTCTGCTGGTAGCTTTTCACTCATCACACTGACAAACAGCTGATGTATGGTGTTGCTATAGCTTAATGCTCGTTTTTGCGCAGGAGTATCTGCTTGAAAAGCGTTTTGTGGAGATGATGAAGGTTCTACCATTAAAGTGTGCCTGAACTTGCCTAAATTGGCTGGAAATTAAAACTGGCGCAATTGTAGCAGAGATTGCAGGGGAGTGTAGAGGCGCTTGCGAGAAACGCCTTAAGGAGCAAGGCTGATTAAGCTGTTTGTCGCAAACGATCACTCGGTAAGGCTAGGGGAGAATATCTAGATGAATTTCCCCTCTAATTACCACTCTTTTAATGTTAGAAATCCCTAGAAATCCCTAGAAATCTAAGTCGAGTGCAAAGCAGAGATAGAGCATCAGTTGTTGGCAGGCGGCAAACTCTTGGGCGCAAATATCGACAAACTCTGGTGAACAAACCTGCTCGATGCTCAAGGGCTTAATCGCAATGAAGTCTTTACGCTTAAGCTCCTCTAGCATGGGGTGGTCTTTGTCATAGCCTTTAGGTGGGCGAACCAGCTTGCTGCCTTGCATCTCGAATCCGTGACTCGTTAACTCACGCAGCGCTTTTTTGTAGCCGTTAGGGTTTTCATCGATACAGCTGCGAATAGCATTGAGGGCCGTAGATTCTGGATGCCAAATGCCCGCGCCAACAAAGCAGCCATCGTTGGCAAGGTGCAGGTAGAGTCCAGGTGCATGCACATCTTTGCCCTGAAAATGTCTAAATTGTATGCCGACATTGGTTTTATAGGGGGTTTTATCCTTACTAAAACGGCTATCACGCTGGGGGCGCATCATACTGCCGCCAACTTTCTTAGGGACCGCAGTCAAACGAGGGGATAGCGCTAGGAGTTGTGGCTGCATCGCCTCAATGAACTTAAGTGCAGGAGTGCGAACCTTATCTTCATATGTCTGTTGGTTAGCCTTGAACCACTCTCTGTCGTTATTGACTGAAAGTTGGTTTAAAAAGTCAAAACATGCAGGAGAAAACAGGCTCATAGAAGTAACATCCTAGCTTTAAAGAAAGAGTTAGAATAGAGGATATCTTAGTGGTGGAGCTTGATCTACTTTCGCAGCGTACCTTGCTAAGATTAATACAAAATTGCTGTTATAATCTGTGCTCGTTTTTATGGCGCGAATCAGACAGCGCAGAGAGGAGTATAAATGAAGGTTTGGGTTGACGCCGATGCATGTCCGGGTGTGATTAAAGAGATATTATTTAGAGTGGCAGACAGAGCCAAAATAGAAGTGACGCTGGTGGCTAACCACTGGATGCGCATCCCCCCATCGCCTTATATCAATCTAGTGAGCGTATCCTCAGGGTTTGATGTTGCTGATGATGAGATTGTTAAACGCTTAACGGCCGGAGATCTCGTTATCACCGCCGATATTCCGCTGGCTTCTGAGGTGATAGATAAAGGCGGAGTGGCGTTAAATCCTCGTGGTGAACTCTATACCGAGCAGAACATCAAATCGATTCTCAATATGCGTGACTTTATGGACACCATGCGCGCTAGTGGTGTGCAAACTGGCGGCCCCTCTGCAATCGGCGCCAGCGAGAAGCAAGCCTTTGGTAACCAATTAGACCGCTTTATAACCAAGCATCATAAGCCAAATAATTGAGCCTGTAGGTTCTAGGGGCTATTAAGAGAGAGCGGCCGCTCTCCTTTTAATGTTGTTCAAGTTTAAACTTGCTGAACGCTGTTCGTGACAACGAATTTATTTCCCTCTTGCAAGTACTTAAAATACGCCATTTTTCTATTTGAATGAGTTAGATTTACCCGAGATGAAAACCCTACACATGACACGGCAACTTCAACGCTGTAAAAGTAAGCGCTTTGAGTTGTACGCCATTACTCGCATTATCCATAAGGTCGATGATCTCGATATTAAGTTCGTCACCCAGCAATACGTTGCTAGGCCAGATGGCTTTGCGCTGACCGATCTGTATCTGCCTCAGCTAAAGCTGCATATTGAGATCGATGAAGGCTTTCATAAGCAGCAGATCGACGCAGACAAGATCCGAGAACTCGATATCATAACGGCGACCGATCACGAGATTAAGCGCATCGATGCCTCGGTATCAATTGAGATGATTAACCAACAGGTCGACCAAATTGTAGCTGGTATCCAGCGAACAGTTGAGGAGCAAAAAACAGCGGGTCATTTTCAACCTTGGGATCCTGAAATTGAGCACAGCGTAAACTACCTACAGAGCCGAGGTGTTATTCGTGTCAGCGAAAACGTGGCTCTGCGTACTTCATCTGAAGTCTGTAACCTACTCGGGCATAACTATAAAGGATGGCAGCGCTCTTCAGCCAGCGTACCTCACCACCCCAATATAAAGCTATGGTTTCCTAAGCTTTATCCTAACGAGCAGTGGTTTAATCATATCAGTTATGACGGCTGTGAAATTCATGAATACTGTATCGAATCAGAGGAAAAGAAGCGCAAGTTTATTGATAAGAATCTAGCTGAGAACATTCAGCAAATGGTTTTTGCTCGTGTAAAAGATGAGCTTGGGCAGACTATGTATCGCTTTAAGGGCCTTTTTATTCTTGATAGAGATAAAACCAGTTACGAGTCAGGTGTCTATTGGAAGCGAGTGGCAACCGAGTTTGAGCTGGGATCAACAAAGCAGTGAACAAGCACTGAAAAAGGAGAGTTCAACTATAATATTAATAGTGAATTCTCTTACTTCGGAGGACGCACAAAGTACATTGTCATATTAATAGATAGAGTAGGTGATGATTATGGCTGAACTCAAAATACAGGTGATTGGTGAGGGGTTAGGTGTCACACTGCCAAAAGAGGTCGTTGAGCAATTGCATTTACATGCTGGTGATAGCATTAGCCTTGAACGGTTACCTCATGGAACTTACCGCTTAGCCAACGTCGACGATAAGCTCTCTGAGCAGATGGAACTGATCGAAGGGTATATGCATGAAGAGGATGCATAGTCGCCACTGTGTTAATTGCTATATGAGTTTTGGGAGTCGGATTTGTATTGCTGGCCCTTGCTCACTTAACCAATAAGAGTCATCTCATTAAGGGTAAACTCCTTAACCATTCCTTCCGTTGCGCCGACATAGTTTTTTATATGTTGTGCATTCATATGAGCTTGCCAAAGCGCTCTTGAACTCCAGTTTTCATAAAAAGTGAAATGGGCGGGGTTGTCATTATCTTGGTGCAGATCATACTGCAAGCAACCCTCTTCCTCACGAGTAGTTGCAATCAGCTTAATTAGTTCAGCTTTTACTATTTCAACTTTATCGGCATGGGCCGTGATATTTGCCACTATCGTTAACTGAGTGGTTAATTGAGTCATTTTGTTCTCTCGATTTGAGGTTACCTTTGATGTGTCAACTATAGTAGATCCCGATGAGCGTGCCGAACACAGGCTTTTATTATCAAAATAAGTTTGAGAATTGCTGAGCACGATAAACTTTGTATGCCTGTAGCAATATCAGTGGCTATTCATATTAGTGAGCGGGTAGCCGCATATGAAATGGCTACAATTACAGCCTGAGTTTGCCTTATGGTTAATAAGTAAAAGCGGCTCAAAAATCAAGGTTGTACAAAGGGTTTTAAAGTTATCTTAAGGTGTTGGTGGTGGTCTAAAATGTTGACTTTGGTTTTCTTGTTGTTATTTTTAGCTGTTGAGTGCATCGCTTTATGTTTTTTGTATTAACTCTGGATTAATTTTGTGGTTTTTTATTCTGGTTGTTGTTGTGGTTGTAGCTGCTATCTTCTATGTTGGTTATGTCAGCTGACCATCGCCAGCTAGTAGGAAATTTTATTTAATTCATTGGAGTAAAATATAATGCCTCTTCACTCAAAAGATACTGTGCGAGACGACCTCTTAGATGATATCTACTCATCGACAGATTTAGCTTTATCCATGCCTAAATATAAGATGCCTGAGCAGGAAAATAATCCACGTCATGCATATCAAATCGTACACGACGAGCTGATGATGGACGGAAATTCCCGTCAAAACCTAGCGACATTTTGTCAAACTTGGGTTGAGGATGAAGTCCATCAATTGATGGACGAATGTATCGATAAGAATATGATCGATAAAGATGAATATCCTCAAACTGCAGAACTTGAAGCCCGCTGCGTGCATATGCTTGCCGATCTATGGAACTCTCCTGACGCTGAAAACACCTTAGGTTGCTCGACTACAGGTTCGAGCGAAGCTGCGATGCTCGGTGGTATGGCATTGAAATGGGCTTGGCGTAAGAAGATGAAGGCGTTAGGTAAACCAGCGGATAAACCCAATATGGTTTGCGGCCCGGTGCAGGTTTGCTGGCATAAATTCGCGCGTTACTGGGACATAGAGTTACGTGAAATTCCGATGGAAGGCGATCGTTTAATCATGAATGCTGAAGAGGTGATTAAACGTTGCGATGAGAACACTATTGGGGTGGTACCAACCCTAGGGGTGACGTTCACCTGTCAATACGAACCAGTAAAGGCGGTGCATGATGCGCTCGATCAGTTGCAAAAAGATACCGGACTGGATATCCCAATACATGTTGACGCCGCCAGTGGGGGATTTTTAGCGCCATTTTGCCAGCCAGAGCTAGAATGGGATTTTAAATTACCACGGGTCAAATCGATTAATGCATCGGGTCATAAATTTGGTTTGAGTCCTCTTGGTGTGGGCTGGGTTATTTGGCGAGATGCATCAGCGTTAGATGAAGACCTTATTTTTAATGTGAACTACCTCGGCGGTAACATGCCCACCTTCGCACTGAACTTCTCCCGCCCAGGCGGACAGATAGTCGCGCAATACTATAATTTCTTACGTTTAGGTAAAGAGGGGTATCGCAAGATCCATCAGGCTTGTTACGACACGGCGCAATACCTGTCGAGCGAGATTGAAAAGCTGGGTATGTTCGAGATTATCTATGATGGTCATGGTGGGATCCCTGCGATGAGTTGGTCCTTAAAAGAAGGCATAGACCCAGGGTTTAATCTGTTTGACCTCTCAGATCGTATCCGCTCTCGAGGTTGGCAGATTGCAGCTTATGCGATGCCGCCTAAGAGAGAGGACTTAGTCATTATGCGTATTTTGGTTCGTCATGGCTTTAGTCGAGATCAGGCCGACTTATTAGTGGCTGACTTGAAGCATTGTGTCGAGTTTTTTGCCGAACATCCTATTTCACACGGCAGTGACGCCAAAGAGTCTGCAGGCTTTAATCATGGTTAACTAGTCGAAAGGCCGTCTACATAGACGGCCTTTTTCTATATAACTTAGTGAGAAATGATTATGAATATTTCTGAGTTATTCAGTTTTGTGTTTAGTTATATCGCTCATAACCCCTTTGTGTTTCTATTTTTAGCCATCGCTATCGGTTACCCACTTGGCAAGATCTCTATCAAGGGAATAGCCCTAGGCTCAACGGCCGGAACCTTAGTCGTAGGTGTGGCTATCGCACTGACGGCTTTTTCAGTTTATGGGTTGAAAATCGAAGAGCCCGGATTAGTGTCAGACATTTTCTTGATGATGTTTATGTATGCGATAGGCATGAAGGTGGGGCCGCAGTTTTTCTCCGGACTTGCTAGAGGCGGCCTCGATTTTGTCGTGATAGGCCTGATAGTGGTCTTTAGTAACTTTCTTATCGTATTTTTCGGCGCCAAATTACTCGGTTTAGCCCCAGGTTATGCTGCAGGGATAATCTCGGGCAGTTATACCGTCACGGCGGTGATGGGTGTTGCGCAATCGGCTATCTCCTCCGGAGCGTTTAAGGCACCAGCGGGTATGACGTTAGATCAAGTGAGCGCGAATATCGCTGCGGGTTATGCTATTAGTTATGTCTTATCCAGTGTTTTCATTATTTTACTTATTAAGTATTTACCCGCGATGTTTGGGATCGATCCTGTAAAGGCGGGTAAAGATGCCGAAGCAGAATTCGGGGTCGGTGATGATGTTGAGGCGCTACCCAGCACGAATGGTTTTTCAAATCTCGGTGTGTTGCCGTTAGACATTCGTGCCTATCGTGTTGAGCACCAAGAGTTAGTTGGTCAAAGCGTTGAGTCGCTGTTTAAGAAATTTCCCCATGCTGCGATTTTAAAAGTGGTTCGAGGCGAGCAAGTATTTGATGCAGCTGATAATCCAAAACTCGCCTTAGGTGATGTGATCGGTATTCGAGGCGACTACCATGTGTTGATAGACGATGGCGCTTTTGTCGGTGTTGAGGTCGATGAACCCAGAGCAAGAAATGTCGACATTGAAGTGGCAGATATCCATCTAGGTAAGTCAGATTATACTGGTAAAACCATTGCTCAAATTAGTGATGAGGTGGGCTTTGGTGTTTACATTAAAGCGCTGTTTCGACAAGGACATCAGCTACCCGTAACCCAACAAGCCGTTGTCGAAATTGGCGATGTATTGCGAGTTGCAGGCTCAGATTGGTGTGTGCAGCAGGTTGCCAAGAAACTCAATAGTACGCCTATTGTTGAGAGCACGCTAACAGAGACATTTTACCTCGCTCTGTCGCTACTCATTGGTTATGTTTGTGGTCACCTTAGCGTTACTTTAGGTGGGATCCCCTTCGCATTAGGGACATCGGCAGGCTGCATGCTAACTGGGATTATTTTCTCCTTCTTAAGGACCCGTAATCCCAACTTTGGTGGGCCGATGAGCGAAGGGGCGAGAAGTTTCTTACAAGATATCGGTTTGAGTCTGTTTGTTGCTGTGCTCGCCGCGACGGTCGGCCCTAAAATTTTGGCATCATTTCAAGGTGTCGTGGTCATTAAGATTGCCGCACTGGGCCTTACTGCCGCATTAGTTCCTCCCTTACTTGCTTGGCTCTATGGTTTATATGTTCGTAAAATGAATCCGGCGATATTGGCAGGGGCTTGTGCTGGCGGACGTAATAGCACTCCGGCAATGAAGGGGGCTCAGGATGCTTGTCAAAGCGATATGCCTGCCGTAGGCTACCCTGTACCTTATGCGCTTACTTCTATGATAGTGCTAGTTTTAGGGTACTTAACTATGGTGATTTAGCTTTTAGAATAAGTGCTTAGCGTTAGGGTTAAGTGCTTGTTCAGAGTGAGAAGATAGATAATAGGTTTACGATACTCGCAGCTCTTTGTGAGGTACTCCGTCCTGTGTGAGACAGCTCCTCTGGAGTGTGAGTGTCGGCCTTTTATTGTATTCATCTATATTAACTTTGTCTTCCGCTGCCATATCTAGTTGTATCCATTACTCGTATCTCTCAATTAAATCAAAGCGCCTTATCTTCAGCTACCTTCACATTAAATAGCAGAGCCGTTGTACTCCCTTAGAGCCTGAATTGACTGTGTTCGCGCCGCTTAAATTGCGAGCACACTCTTATTTGTCTGCAGATAACAGGTTGTTAATTTGTAACTAATTTAGCGTTACTTAAGCTAATCCTTTCAGCATCTCGATCACAATTTCCTCCAATCAAACATTGTCGCTCTTGATTAATCAATTAATTAAGCATATCCTCAGCATAAGTTTAAACAAAAGTTTGGTATCCAAACAAATGTTTGTTTGGCCGTGTCGACTGGATAATAACAATGACAGAACGCGAACTCGAGATACTAGCACTACTTAAACAAGACCCATTGATCCCGCAGCAAAATATCGCAGATCAACTGGGGATCAGTCGCTCCGCGGTGGCGGGGCATATCATGAATTTAACCCATAAGGGCGTGATAAAAGGTAAAGGTTATATTCTTGCCGAATCACGTTATGCCATCGTTATTGGTGGTGCCAACATGGATATTCTTGGCCGTCCTCTGCACTCCCTACAAGTCGGTGACTCTAATCCAGGTAGCGTGAGCTGCTCACCGGGAGGCGTGGGCCGCAATATCGCAGAAAACTTAGCAAGACTCGGCTCTGATACCCATCTGATTAGCGCACTAGGTAAAGATACCTATGGCCAGATGATCATGACTCAGTGTCAACAGGCTGGCATTGATATGAAGGGCTGCATTCAACTCGATGAGTTTGCGACCTCAACCTATCTATCTGTACTTGATGGGGACAGCGATATGCATGTCGCCATTAATGATATGGCTATTTTGGACAGACTCAGTGTGGCCGTGTTGAAAACCCACGAGGAAGTGCTGCGCCGAGCTGAGCTGATTATTGTTGATGCCAACTTATCGGCAGAGTCTCTGGAATATCTGTTAAGTAACTTCTCAGATAGACCCATTTTTGTCGATACAGTCTCTTGCGCTAAAGCAAAGAAAATTAAGCCTTTCTTAAGCTCTGTCCACACCTTAAAACCTAACCTTAAAGAAGCTGAGCAGCTGTCTGGGATCACTATTGATAGCCATGAGCAACTGCCTGAACTAGCAAACTGGTTCCACAGCCAAGGCGTGAAGCGCATCTTCTTAAGTCTAGGTTCTGATGGCGTGTTTTATAGCGATGAGGGCGAACAAGCGTTAGTCCCCGCTATGACTGTGTCTATGGTCAATGCCAATGGCGCGGGTGATGCGTTTTTAGCAGGCCTAGCTCACGGCTGGATCCAGCAGTGGACCACCAAAGAGTCTACTCAATTTGCTATGGGAGCCGCAGTCGTTGCGTTGTCTCACCTAGCCACAATAAACCCTAATATGTCTGAAATTACCGTTAAGCGCGTTATCAAGGAGTCGTTATGTTAGAGCAGTACCTAGATATTAATCCAGAAGTTGCAGCAGCATTAGCAGCAGGTAAGCCTGTGGTTGCATTGGAGTCGACCATTATTTCTCACGGTATGCCTTATCCGCAAAACGTAGAGACGGCGCTTAAAGTTGAGCAGATCATTCGTGACAACGGTGCGGTACCTGCAACAATTGCGATTCTAAAAGGCCGCCTAAAAGTGGGTATGACCCATGAAGAGATTGAATACCTAGGTAAAGCGGGACTAGATGTGATTAAGACTAGCCGCCGTGATATTCCATTTATTGTTGCTAAAGGTGTAGACGGTGCAACGACTGTAGCCTCGACCATGATTCTAGCGGAAATGGCGGGCATTAAAGTGTTCGCAACCGGCGGTATTGGTGGCGTTCACCGTGGCGCGCAGCAGACTTTCGATATCTCTGCCGATCTTCAAGAGCTGGCTAATACCGATGTTGCTGTAGTTTGTGCTGGCGCAAAATCAATCTTAGATATCGGCTTAACCCTAGAGTACCTAGAAACTCAAGGTGTACCAGTTGTGGGTTATCAAACTAAGACGCTACCTGCATTCTATACCCGTGAAAGTGAGTTTGGTGTTGATTATCAGCTAGATACTCCAGCGCAGATTGCTGCGGCAATGAAGGCTAAGTGGGATATGGATCTTAAGGGCGGTTTAGTGATTGCTAACCCAATTCCAGAGGCGCACCAGCTAGACAGAGCTATGATCGATCAAGTGATTGTTGACGCTGTAGCAGAGATGGACAGCAAAGGAATTTCGGGCAAAGCATCGACGCCATTCCTATTGGCTAAAGTGGCTGAAACCACCAAAGGTGTAAGCTTGGCTGCCAATATTGAGCTTGTGTTTAATAACGCCAAACTAGCGGCAAACATTGCAGTTGAATACGCTAAGTAAACGAAAGTGATAGTGAGCAAAAAGGCACCCGAGGGTGCCTTTTTTACTTTGAGCGCTTAGTGACTCTATACGCAGCTATGTACGCGGCTCGGCATTCAGCTCCAGCGATGATGGCGCAGCTAAGTCGTGCTTCTCACTGTGGTCGACAATACTGACAACAGCGGAGTCACCAACCACATTGGTGCTGGTACAGAACATATCGATGATACGATCGAGCGCTGCAACTAATGCGATGGCCTCGACAGGTAAGCCCATCTGATGAATAAGCACGCCGATCATCACAATACCGCCCCCTGGTACGCCGCCGGCACCAATAGACAGCAGGAACACGCTAAAGGCCAGTGCTGGAATTTGATCCGTTGTGATGGGGTAGCCAAAGGCGTTGCCGACAAAGAAAGCTGCGACAGTGATGTATATAGCCACACCACTCATGTTCATGGTGGCGCCCATAGGCACACCAAAGCCTGCAACGCTGGGTTTAACGCCCAGTTTATCGGTTAAGGTGCGCATGGTAACAGGAATCGTTGCGTTTGAACTGGCTGTTGAGAGGGCAAACAGGAACTGCTCGCGGGTTTTACGGCGAAACTCGCCAGCGGAAATATTAGTTGTCATACCTACAACGACTGGGTAAACCACAAGCGCCCATACAGCGAGTAAGCTTAAAATCACCGCCATATAGCTCAATACGCTGACAAATGCAGATGGCTCGAAGGTGGCACCCAGCTTAACCATGAGGGCAAATACACCAATTGGCGCAACTTGCATCACAACTGTAATCGCCTTGAGCATGATTTTGTTGCCGTACTTGAAGAAAGTCACGATAGGTTTTACATCATCGCCTAACGCCTTAATGATGCCGCCAGTTAGCAGTGCCATAAAGATAATCTGTAGCATATTACCGTCTGCAAACGCCTGAAATGGGTTACTTGGAATAATATTTACAATCATATCGATAAAGCTAGGTAGGCTGGTGGAAGAGAGGGCTGCCCCTTCTTCTCCAGTTAGTTGCATGCCTTGACCGGGGGCAATAAGTAACGCAAGGCCAATGGCCGCTGCAATCGCGATAATGGTGTTAACGAGATATAAAGCAAACGTCTTACTACCGAGTCGACTAAATGACTTTAGGTCTTTCAGCTCGATAATACCGCTAACGATGCTGAAAAAGACTAGTGGCACAACCAGCATCATAATGAGCTGGACAAACATGCTACCAGCGCCGGATGCGATATCCACAAGGGTGGTGTTGGCAAAGCTGGTTTCGCTAAAGCCGTATTGGAACAGTGTCCCTAATATTAGGCCGGCAAATAAGCCGACGAATATACGGGATGATAATGATTTAAACATAAGTCTGCTGCCTTCAATGATGTTGGTTACTTCCTTCCTTAGATAAACGCTCCTTGATTGGTATAAAAAGTATTCAACTAAAGAGACGGGGTTCACAAGTCCGACCAAGCTATTTGATGCAGTTTGCCTGAATTAGAATCAACTACAAAACTTGTTGTTATCAAACTGTTAACATTTTTATGTTATTTAACGTATATGTTCCGATGTTTCTTTGCAAGTTTGGCGCTTTGTTACGTACAGGTGTAATCGCTTATTCTGGATAATGTGCGGAGCAATTCGGCTGAATGTTGTTGTGGCTGCAGGTGGATATGAAATTGGGGGGAGAGGATGAAGGGTTAAATTATTGTAAAATAACGGGGTGATTAATTAGCCTAATGCTTCTATGATGATATCTAGGCTGCGTGATACCGATACGCTATCTCTTAAGTCAAGTATAAGGGCTATCAATGGGGATTCGGCAACAAGAGGGAGAACCTCTCTTTTCAGGTATTTGCTATTAACCTTCTACAGGGATTAATCGATTGTCATGGAAACACAGTTAATTGAAATTAAAGATTTCGTCTCTTTTACCTTGGCGATAATCGCGTTATTTATCGGTAAATACATTATCTCTCGCTATGAGCTACTCAGAAAATACAGTATTCCAGAGCCAGTAGTGGGCGGCTTTGCTTGTGCGGCAATTGTGGGTGTTCTTTACTATGCCTTCGATATTCAGATTGAATTTAATCTCGAAATTCGTGATGTATTACTGTTGTATTTTTTCGCAGGTATTGGTTTGAAAGCCGATTTTGCGACCTTGCTTAAAGGCGGCAAGCCGCTACTTATCTTAATTACACTGGCGAGTGTGTTCATCTTCCTGCAAAACTTTACCGGTGTGACTATAGCCTCGCTGTTTGGTTTAGACCCCAAGGCTGGCTTGATGTCGGGGTCGATTGCATTGATTGGTGGAGTCGGCACGGCGATGGCTTGGACGCCAACCTTTGTTGAGGAGTTAGGCATTGCCAATGCGAGCGAGCTAGGTATAGCCTCTAATACACTGGGGTTGATCTCTGCCTGTGTGATAGGCGGCCCAATTGCAGCGTATTTGATGAAACGTCATAAGGTCCAGGCTAACCATGACTCTGATCTTGATATTGGTACCAGTCATCAGGCTGGCTCATCACATATTAAGGTGGACTACTTTGGCGTGTTGAGAGCTTGGCTATGGCTAAACGTCACCTTGATTATTGGGTATTTTATCGATCTTGCTCTGCAAGAGGCTGGGGTTAAGCTACCTATGTTCGTCGCTTGTTTATTGGCTGGTATTATCATCGGTAATATCGGCAGAGCCATCCTTAGCCGCAGAGAGGTCAAAGACAGAGCCTATTTAGATGATGCATCACAAGGCTTGTCGCTTATTCAAGATATCTGTTTGGGTATGTTCCTGACCATGGCGTTGATGAGCCTTAAGGTGTGGGAGCTAGAAGGTAGCTTGCTCTATATCTCGGTGGTGATGGCAGTACAGGTATTATTATCGATAATCTTTACCATCTTTGTGGTATTTAGAATGATGGGTAAAGACTATGAGGCGGCTGTGATCTGCTCGGGCTTTGGTGGTGTGACTTTGGGCTCTACCGCAACGGCGATTGTCAACATGACGGCGGTGACTCAGCAATATGGTGCGGCGCATAGGGCCTTTATTATTGTGCCTCTGGTGTGTGGTTTCTTTATCGATATTATTAACGCGATGATTATTAATTTATTCGTTTATTTTTAATCCTGTTTCATTGCGTATAGTGCAAGGGGATTACGACTGCTCGGCAATCTCTGGGCGAGCAGTCACCAAAGGTAGGAGCTTTGCGCCAAAGTGTAAGCGGTGACGTTGTTTGTTATATCACCTTTACAAAACAGACCGAACACTAGCAATGTAATAACTTTAATATTTTTTAATTAATGTAAATTATTATAAAAAGAAATAAATTAACATTTCATTATTTTTATTGTTTATCGGGGGGTGTTATTAATGGAAGCGCTGGAGGGATATAGCCAGCTTGTCGTTAATAATAGTAAATGGAGTTTTCTATGAACAATAAAATTATTGGAATAATGCTTTCATTGATTGTTTTT
>NZ_BPET01000018.1 GCF_019654915.1 Shewanella sp. MBTL60-007
TTTGTATTTATGTTAATAATTACGGTGGTGAATGATTAATAAAAATATATTGGCTTTGTCTGTTTTAACTATTTTAAGTTGTAGTGCAAATGCTAGTGATACTACTTTTAAATTTGGTGGGTATGTAAAAGCTGACGTAATGTTTAGTGATTATAGTAATGGTGCACCTGATTCAGGTCATATTTCGAGACAGTTTTATGTGCCTGGGACTATATATGGTGTTTCTGATAATGGTGAGCAAGTTGTTGACTTTCAAGCTAGAGAGTCAAGATTTAACTTTAGCTCCCTCAGTAATATTAATGGGCATAAGTTAAAAGGGTTTATTGAATTAGACTTTATGACGCATGCGGATGGTAATGAACGCGTGTCGAATAGTTACTCTCCTAGAATTCGTCATGCGCTAGTAAGCTTCGATAACTGGTTGGTTGGTCAAACTTGGACGACTTTTCAAAATCCAGCTGCGTTACCTGAAAACCTAGACTTTGTTGGTGCCGCAGAAGGTACACCATTCGTTCGTCAAACACAGGTTCGTTACACTAATGGTGGTTTTCAGTTTGCGATAGAAAACCCTGAAACAACATTGACTGCAAATGTTGATATGGGGGGAGGAAGACTTACTAGCGGTAGTGGCATGGTTCCTGATTTTATTGCTCGTTATAACATTAATACCCAAGGTGGAGCTAAGTACTCTTTTGCAGCTTTAGTGCGCCAATTAAATATTGAAGATGCAAACTACGATTCACAGGAAATGGCATATGGCATGAGTATGACTGGTGTTGTCCCTGTTGGTAACGATGATCTTAAGTTCTCCGCTACAGCGGGATCGGGCTTAGGTCGCTATATGGCATTGAACTATGCCAATGCTGGTGTCATTGATAACAATGGTGATATTGAAACTATCGATTCTTACGGAGGATTTGTATCTTATCGTCATTGGTGGAATGAAAAGTGGCGCTCTAGTGTCACTCTATCTGGTTTCAAAGCTGATAATAATGAGTCTTTAACGGGTGGGAAAGTTAATAAAGAGTCCTATTCTGGCTATATCAACTTATTATATTCTCCAATTAAGCCGATTACAGTTGGTGTTGAATATATGTATGCTGAGAATACTAAGCAGAATAACGATTCAGCGGAATTGAATCGTGTGATGTTCTCTTTAAAGTACGTTATCTAATTAAAGTTTTAATTCTTATTATCCTTTTTAGCACAAATGGTGACAGACATTAGCTAGAAGATGCTCCCATTACAGCTGCGCCACGGATGGCGTGTCTGTGACCATTTTTTACTATTTACTGTATTTTATAAATAGCCTTTATTTTAATTTGTGTTTTTAGCCGTGATTGTGAGCTATACAACATTGCATGTTGTTTATGTTGAGCTTGCTAGTTTTTTGGAATTAATTCCATGTTTATTATTTCATTTAGAAAAAGGGGTTACTTATTAAAAATATTAAAGGGTGATGTATGAGGTTTAATTTTTTGTTCGGGTCTTTGTTATTATCAACGAGTGTTGTCGCTGCAGATATTCCTGATTTTCTCGATAAGAATGATATTGAGAATGCGCAATTTCAGTGTTTAGGTGACTCACCTCAATATAGTGCGAGAGATCAAAAGTATATCGATATCCTATGGGATGAAACGCTATCTTATTTGCAAGCCTATGCAGTGGCGTTAACCAATGATCAAGTCAGCGGATGCCTAAACTCTGATACTGCCATGATAGATTCAACCGAGGGCGGTCAGCATATTTGCGTGATGGACAGGCGCGATATGAAGCAGATGGTAAAAAACATCTATCAAGTAATTAATAATGCAGAAGAAGCAAAGAGATGTTTTGGCGCACGTGAAGATGTGAGTTGGATTTATAATCCCGGTGGTGAGCTAACCCAGAACTCCCCGGTTGCTCAGCATTTTAAGCGCACCACATTTGAAGAGTTTTTCGATGAGAAGGTGACAGATAAACAAGTGAAGCAGTATGGCGAAAGCTTTACTAAAAACTTTTATAAGATGGTGACTGGCGATGAAGTGAAAATGCCAGCCGTCTTCCCCTATGACATTAGCGCTAACTCTTTACCAAACCTATGGGCTGCAGCGGGTTGGTTCCCTATGTACGCCGAAGAGAGCAAGCGTAATGATAAGAACTTTAATAATATTCGTGGTGGTTATGCCTATGCTGAGATCTTCGGTCACTGGGGATTACTGCGTATCGATGAGATTAACGGTGAAAAAGTCGGAGCCGAGATTGGTATGACAGTACAGTCGGTAGATACCTTGTACCCGTTTCATAACCATGCGATCTCTGAGATGTACTACAATATGCGTATCCCCGCGTGTACCAATCAGTTTAAAACTATGGCTATACGTGAAGACTCACCACTGGTTAAAACTGTTGAAGAGGATGACAAGATCCGTCGAGTACAGTTTGATGAGGGGCAGCACAATTCGCAAACTATGTGGCGTTCGGGTAGTAGTGAACAAGATCCATTGATCTATTTCCACCAAAATACGATACATGCGTTTGATGTCGATGGTAGTTGTGAGGCTAACCCTGCAGAGCGTGCGATTGTGTCTGTATGGGCAAGAAGTAATGCCCATGATAAACGCAATGATTATGGCACCACCTTACTGTGTGAATCAGCCAAGAACCCAGGCACACCGGCTAAACGCGGTGAAGTGATCCAGTGTGATCTTACTAAGCTGAAGTGGTAATTACGATAAAAGGCGGTGGGCAAAAGCTGCCGCCTAAAAATATAAGAAGATATAAATTGAAGTTGGAAGGGATATCTCTGATGAAAAAAATGAATTTAGTGTTACCGCTAGTGAGCATTATTGCTATGACAAGCCAATATGCCTTAGCCGATGATTTGGAGATTGGCGGTTCGGTAAGGGTAAACTATAGCTACAGTGACTATTCAGAATCTTCAAAAGATAAATTAGGTGATTTTGATTTTAATCTATTTTCTATTACTTTTTCTGATAAATGGAATGATATTGGCGTTAAAGCCGAATATCGATTTTATGATGGTTATGATCATTTAAAGTATGGTTATGCTTATTGGGATGCCAATGAAGACCTTACAATAAGCGGTGGTGCTATCAGTAAACCCTTTGGTAATAAGGGGTACGCATCCCACAACTGGTGGTACAGCCTGAATTACTATATGGGGTTTGAGGATGATTATGGTCTAGGTGTGAGCGCTCAATATCAAAATGGTAGTTCATTAACCGAAGTTGCATTCATTAAAAATGCCATCTATGGCTCTACAGATCATAGGGATTTTGCCGGTACAGTGGCTAAAGGCACTGTAGGTGACATCACCTATAACAACGAAGAGACCAATACCTTTGCTGGTCGTCAAAGCTTTACCTTAACCAGTGGTGATTTGACGACGATTATCGGCGCTTCTATTGAATATGGTCAGCTATATAACTCAGAGTTTGGTGAGAATGGCGACACGCTTAATTACGCCGTGCATCTTGATCTGAATTATGACGGCTGGGGTTTTCAAGCTCAATATTTAGCGTTTGATTTTGATCAGTATGATGATGGCCAAATCGATCCTAATAAGATAGGTATGGGCATGCTCGATGGTTTTTACGAAGTCGCGAGCAAGGGGAATATCTATACCGCAAACCTGTCTAAGAGTGTTGGCACTTCATGGGGCAGTTTAACTCTTTATAACGATTTCAGTATGGTACAGCCTGACTTTGAAGAGTTTGATGACTCATTATTGAATACTATGGGGCTTTCAATAGCCTATGGCCCAGTCTTTGTGTATGTGGACTACTACATGGCGAAGAATGTGCTCTGGTTGGGTGGCAATAGCTTAGGCTTAGTCCAAAGCGATGATCACTGGAACCACCGCTTCAATATCAATTTTGCTTACTATTTCTAGTTATACTGATTGGTATTATTGCCGTTTAGATAGCAGTCGATAGTAAAATGCCAACCAAGGGTTGGTATTTTTGTTTTTAGCCCTAAACCACCTACTTCAGAAGGTGGCTTCCTACTTTTAGGTTACATACGGATTAGCCCTGTAGTCTAGATTGCGGTACTTCACCCAACTCCAGCACGTTGGCTTTAATTAGGTTAATAAGCTGATTAGTCGCTTCTGTTTGCGTGTCAGGGTTGAGATACAGTGACTCATTAAAGGGCGGCAGCGGCGGAATGTTATGCTCAATCGGATCGATGATCTGCATCTTATCGCTGATACGAAACTCAGCAATAGGGGCGATAACGAGATCATTCTCCACCGCCATACACATGGCTGCTGGTGAAGGTGTCGATAGCAGAACGCTCATGGGACGCATGGAGATCTGGTGATTGGCAAAAACCTGAGCACGGATCGGACAGTTTTCAGGATACAGCGCCATAGGCACGGTTTCGCGTTTATGGGCACTACCACCTTTTGCGGCAACCCAATGAAAGCGGCGCTCAAATAACAACTCGCCATGACCAACTGCCGGGGCTTGCCAATGGGTCGCGACAATCACATCGAACTCGCCATTATGTAGTCGCTTATAGAGGTTGCCACTGACATCGGTATCTATGACTAACTCAATACAGGTAAATTCACGAATAAACTCTAGCAGGCAACTGCCTAGGTAACGATTGATGTAGTCTGTCGGCACCCCGAGTCGTATGACTTCACGATTTTGACAATCTTTTAGCTCGTCGATCGCTTGAGAACTGAGCTGCAGCATCTTATAGGCGTAGTTGAGTAGTGTCTTGCCGGACTCGGTCATGGTGACCCCTTTGTTGTCTCTTAGCAGCAAAGGTTGACCAACGCTTTCTTCTAACTTTTTGATTTGTAAACTTAAAGTTGACTGGGTGCGGCACAGCTTTTCAGCAGCTTTAGATAAGTTGCCACACTCTACAACCGCAATGAAGCTCTCTAATAGTTCGATTTTTAACATAGGCTATTGAGTTTATTCATAGTGGTATCAGTATTACTCAATACCCCCGAGTGCCGCTAGGCTGCTACTTTACGAATGTGACGTGAATTTCAATTGATTGTTAGATTTGTGAAGAGGTCGACATGAGTAACTGGCAGCAGCGAGAAAGCTACTTAACGGATATTGCCGAGCGTTGTTTACGGGGGCATAAGAGCTTTGATTTGCGGCGCTCTCACTTGGTTGAGGCGAGCCAGATCTCTAAGGGTACCATCTACAATCATTTTCCCTCAGAGGCTGATTTAGTGGTGGCCGTTGCAACGGCGCATTACAGAAGACGTCTTGAGAGAGCGGCGATCGATGATGCGCAATACAGTGATTATTTGACTCGATTCCTCATGCATCATTGCTGGGGACTAAGAGACGATCTTTTATATGATCGGTTTATCATTTCCCGCGTGATGCCGAACCCAGAATTGCTTGAGCTGGTGACTGATGATAACCGAGCCGCATTCGAGCAGGTTTATGGTGAGTATATCAATTGGAATAACGAGCTGATTAAATCTGTCGGCGTTGTAGAGGGCTTTAATCGCGCGGAGTTGGTGGCTAATTATCTGCGCGGCGCTTTAATTAACTGTGACGATGCGGGTAAGGCGTATGATGATGCCTGTCTGTATTATCAATTTAGCTATGCACTCGCGCAGCTGATGGGGCATTCAAATAAGCGTATTCCTAAACAGCCTGAGTACGCTAGCTGGCTTGCTCGGCTAGAGCCAGCGGCAAATGCCGCTTAGCGCTAGAAATATTAGTGTAGAGGCAGGCTGATACTGATCTTTAAGCCATTCGGTTGCTGGTTTTCAGCTTGGATCTTGCCTTGATGGGCCTGAATTGCCGCCTTGGCAATTGCTAGGCCTAATCCCCAGCCACCGGACTCCCTTTCACGGGCTGATTGTGGACGGTAAAAAGGTTTGAAGATCGCATCTAAGTCGGCCTCATCACTGATCCCCGGGCCATCATCGATAATCTCTATCTGAACACTGCTGGTAGTGGCAATCGCTTGAATAGAGACTCGAGTATCGGCATAGCGAATCGCATTCCGCAGCAGGTTTTCCACCGCACGGCACAGGGGTCTAGGGTAAAGTGGCAAAGTGATTGATTCATCGATATCGATATGTAGCTGTTTCTGCTGTTGCTGGGCCTCGAAATCGGCGTCATCTAACACTTGGCTTAAGCTTTCCGATAACTCTAAGTTGCGTTTTGTCTCATTGGCGTTGAGCTTTACTCGTGAGAGTTCTAGCAGCTCGGCAATCATCTGTTCGAGTTGGTCGGCTTCATATTCGATGCGTTCGGTTTCTGGTGTCGCTAAGCCTTTCTTGCGGCTTAATGCCAAAGAGAGTTTTAGCCTTGTCAGTGGTGTGCGCAGCTCGTGGGAGATATCGCTGATCAATCTTTGTTGACTCTTAACCATATCCTCTACCGAGTCGGCCATGCCATTGAAGGCTTGAGCCAGCTGGCCAATTTCGTCGTTGCGCTGGGCGGTCGCCATATCGACGCGGCTACTTAAATCGCCATCGGCAAGGGCATCGGCGCTGCGTTTGAGTGAACGCAGTGGCTTACCTAGATGCCAAGCAAATAAACCACATAGCAAGCCTGATAGCAGGATCGCGATGCTGAGAGTTAAGATCTTATTGTCGATAAAAAAGAAGAACCAAGGTCTTGGGTGGTGCTCGGGTAAGCGGCCGTATAGGCTGTAGGGTTTACCTTCTATTTTGAAGTTATAAGGCCCGAAAATCAGCTCATCTCTAAATTGATGTTTAATTGGATGGCCAGCTTCATCTGCCATCAACATAAAGCGCCTCAGGGAGCGTGATTGTTTATGGCTGTTCAGTACCTTGCCATACTCATCGACAAGATAGATCCGCGCAGGGCGGCCTTTAAACTCTTTAAAGCGGCTCCAATGTTTCAGTTTTTCAGAGTTTAATACCTGCGGGTTGCTGGCTATGCGCTCGGCGCTACGTTCAAGCATGCGCTTCAGTGGTATCGGAAGTTCTGATTGATCGTGGTTTTGCTGCAACAGAGGTAGCAGCCCTATGAGTGCGATGATCAGCGAGCTGCAGAGCCAAAAGCCCAGTAGTAGCTTAACGAATATATTATTGGGATTTTTTGTTAGCTGCATTTAGGGTAACCAGATGTAGCCTTTACCGCGTATCGTTTTTACTCTTGGGCGGCCATCATCGCGCTCAGGCATCTTCTTACGTAGGTTAGAAAGGTGCATATCTAAGCTACGGTCGAAAGGCATCAGCTTTTTGCCGAGTACTTTTTCGCTTAAGGCCTCTTTGCTTGCTAGCTCGCCAGCATTTTTTACTAGCTCACACAGTAAGCTGAACTCGGTTCCAGTGAGGATGATGAGCTGATCTTGGCAATGGACCTCCTGACGAGCAGGATCCAGCTTTATATCGCCATAATGATGTGTGGTTTGCTGCGTCTCATTGGGCTGAATATGAGTACGGCGGATGATGGCGCGAATACGCGCCACCAGTTCTCTGTCGTTAAATGGCTTAGGTAGATAGTCATCGGCACCGATCTCTAAGCCGACCACGCGATCGATTTCATCACCGCGAGCCGTTAGCATCAACACCGGCGTCTGTTTCTTGCTACGCAGGGCGCGCAGTACTTCAAAACCATTAAGTTTGGGCAGCATGACATCGAGTAAGATTAGGTCGAACTGCTGCGCTAAAGCGAGATCGAGCCCTGCCTGGCCATCGTGGGCGAGTGTTAGCTCGAAACCTTCAAGTTCCAGCAGTTGTGCAAGCAACTCTGATAGACCTAAGTCATCATCTACCAACAATATACGGCTCATATTTACCCTTTTATCTACTCTTACTATGCTGAGTATACCCTGTTTGATGTCAATTGCGGTTTAGGAGTGTAATTCAACGTAAAGATCTAAGTGTGGCGGGATATTTAAACTGCTTTACAGAGCTTTACGCTATATAAACCCAACATTACGTTAAGCCAACTAAACTGGTAAGCGTCAAATCAAGCTTAGCGGGTCTAAGCACAATTATTGAGGCTACCATGATGAAAAAGAATACGTTAAAAGCAGGTTTGCTTGCCATAGTGGCCAGCAGTGTATTACTAACCGCAGGTGTGAGTGCTGGTGAAGGGCATCACGGTTCACATGAGGGTAAGAGCTACCATCAGATGAAAGGTGAACGTGGCGGTCATCACGACATGCGTAAAATGTTCCGTGGTTTGGATTTAACCGATGAACAGAAAACTGAAATTAAGGCGCTTTTCACGGCTCACCGTGATGAGATGAAGCAAAACCGTCCTTCAAAAGAGCAACGTGCGGCGCAAAAATCGCAGATGCTAGATTTTATTACCAGCACTAACTTTAACGAAGATGAAGTGAGACAAGCACTGGCGGCAAAGCAAGAGGCTCGTCAGCAAAAAGCTGTGGATATGCTGAAGCTACAAAACCAAGCCTATCAACTACTAACACCTGAGCAACAAGAGAAATTCAAGCAGCGTTTTGAAAAGCATCATAATCGATAATGGACCTGACGGCAGCTGGCGTATGGTTCTGCCGATAGGCTAACTGCTTTTTTCGATTACATCGATAGGCATTAACTTGAGGGAAATCATCAGTTTTTCCCTCAAGTTTGTTATAAACTTAGAATCTGTGCTTCCCTTACTTTAACAGTAAACAGATTTTATGAATGAAACTTCCCAATACGATTTCTGGGTAAAGCTGGCCAGCCGCGCTGCAGTTGCGACAGCTTTAACCCTTATCATCATCAAGCTTGCGGCATGGATGTACTCTGGCTCGGCCAGTATGTTGGCATCTTTGACTGACTCTTTTGCAGATGCGCTGGCATCGATCGTTAACTTTATTGCCATTCGCTACGCTATCGTGCCTGCCGATCAAGACCATAGATACGGGCATGGTAAGGCCGAGCCTCTCGCTGCACTGGCGCAATCAGCCTTTATTCTTGGTTCCGCTTTCTTACTACTGCTACATGGCGGAGAGCGTCTGATTAATCCTGTTGAGGTGCAGCATGCGACCTTAGGTGTGATTGTATCGATTATCGCAATTGCGCTGACTCTTGCTCTAGTCATACTGCAAAAAAAGGCTTTAGCGGCGACCTCAAGCACTGTGGTTGAAGCCGATGCGCTACATTACAAGTCGGATCTATTTCTAAACGCCGCAGTATTGCTGGCGTTAGTTCTGTCTCAGTACGGCTGGTGGTGGGCCGATGGCTTATTTGCGCTGTTGATTGCATTATTTATTGGTCAGCAGGCGATTGGTTTAGCCTATCGCTCGGTGCAATCGCTGCTCGATAGAGAGTTAGATGATGAAACCCGAGCAAAGATCACTGAAATAGCCATGCTCGATCCGCAAGTTAGGGGGATCCACGATTTGCGAACCCGTGAGTCTGGCAAGACGATGTTTATTCAATTCCATCTAGAATTGGATGGCGATTTGAGCCTACATCAAGCCCATAAAATAGCGGTGAAAACTTCAGAACGGGTGCGGGAGGAGTTTGTCGAGTCCGAGGTGATTATTCACCAAGATCCGGTGTAGCGATTAGCGTATAAGCAAAAAAGGAGAGCCTGCGGCTCTCCTTTTTGTTACAAGCATTGAAGCTTTCGCTAATCCATTTCTAGCTCTTTTAATTTACGGGTCAGAGTATTACGCCCCCAGCCTAGACGTTTAGCCGCTTCCTGTTTGTGACCATTAGTATGCTTAAGTGCCGTTTCCAGTAAAATTCGCTCGAACGCGGGTTGCACTTCGGTGAGCAGATCACTGTCGCCATCGGTGAGCTTCTGGTCGATAAACAGCTTTAGTGCGCCTTGCCAGTCGTCGCTATCGCTAGTTTGAACAGGGCTGAATTTGGGTTCTTGCAGTAGCTCTGGCGGTAGATCCAGTGGCAAGATCTCCTGACCCGATGCCATCACGGTTAACCAGCGACAGGTGTTTTCAAGCTGGCGCACATTACCCGGCCAAGGCAGTTGCGATAACTTAGTGGCAGTTTCCTTGGTCAGCACCTTAGGTTCAACACCTATCTCCTTGGCGGCGATCATCAAGAAGTGACGCGCAAGCTGGGGGATATCTTCACGGCGCTGAGACAATGGGGGCAGGTGCACACGAATGACGTTTAAGCGGTGGAACAGATCTTCACGAAAATCCCCTTGATGTACCAATTGCTCAAGGTTTTGATGGGTAGCGGCGATAATGCGCACATCCACCTGCACCGGTGAATGGCCACCTACACGATAGAACTGACCATCGGCCAGTACTCGCAGTAATCGTGTCTGAACGTCTAGAGGCATATCGCCAATTTCATCTAGGAACAGGGTGCCGCCGTTGGCTTGCTCGAAGCGACCTTGCCGTACGCTGCCCGCCCCCGTAAATGCTCCTTTCTCATGGCCAAATAGTTCAGACTCAATCAGATCTTTTGGGATCGCAGCCATGTTGATGGCAATAAAAGGCTTACCCTTACGTGGGCTGTGTTTGTGCAGCGCGCTGGCGACCAACTCTTTACCCGTACCCGATTGACCGTTAATTAACACGCTAATGGAGGAGCGAGAAAGGCGACCGATGGCTCTAAAGACCTCCTGCATTGCAGGTGCTTCACCAATAATCTCCGGTGTGGCGACTAGCGGCTCCTCTACGGTGATAGTGGAGGACTGCTCCTTGGCGTGGGTGAGTGCGCGCTCGACCAGTGAGATCGCCTCATCAATATCGAAAGGTTTGGGTAGATACTCAAAGGCACCCGCCTGATAGGCGCTCACCGCGCTGTCGAGATCGGAGTGCGCAGTCATGATGATAACGGGTATATGCGGATAGTGATTCTGTAATCGCTCTAGCAGTGTTAAACCATCGGTACCCGGCATACGTATGTCTGAGACGATCACCTGTGGCTGCGCCATCTCTAATGCTTCCCATAGCGACTCGGCTGCCGCGAAGCTAGCACAGCTAAATTTGGCACTTTGAAGTGCCTTTTCTAATACCCAACGTATCGAGCTATCGTCGTCGAGGATCCAAACTTGTTCAGTCATTGAGTGTTTTCCTCTTATTAACTATTGATGGGTAAGGTAATGGTAAATTCGGTGTGACCAGGCGTTGAGTCACAATCGATACGGCCGCCATGTAAACGGGCAAAGTTATGGGCGATAGAAAGACCCAAGCCTGAGCCTTGCTCGCGGCTGGTGACCATAGGGTAAAATAGCGTATCCATAAGCTCGGGTTGGATCCCCGGGCCATCGTCAATAATCGACAGCATGAGTACTAGCTTGTGGCGCTTGGTGCCTATGGTGACCTGATGTTGAGTCCGAGTCTTGAGTCGAATATGACCGCCACTCGGTTCTAGGGCCTGTATCGCGTTTTGCACGATATTTAGGATGGCCTGCTGTAGCTGATCAGGATCCATCTCGATATCTGGGATCGAGGGGTCGTAATCTTGAGTCAGTTCAATATTGTTAGGCAGGGTGACGTTGACTAACTTAACGACTTTTTGGATCACTTCATGGATGTTGTACAGGCTATGTTGCGTTGGTTTCTGCGGACCGAGTAAGCGATCGACTAAGCCGCGCAGTCTATCGGCTTGCTCAATGATCAGATCGGTAAATTCGTTTAGCTCTGGCTCTTTGAGTTCACGAGACAACAGCTGTGCCGCTCCCCGCAGTCCGCCTAACGGATTTTTAATTTCGTGGGCAAGATTACGCACCAAGAACTGCGCTGCTTGTTGCTGGGCATCTTGGGTCAATTGCTGGTGAATACGTCGCTGTTGATCAACTTGGCGCAACTCAATCAGGGCAAGATTTTGCTCCTGTTCCAGTGGTGTCAGGGTGACATCGACCGTGTGCTGCTGGCCATCTATGGTCACCAGTGGCACAGTATTAATGCTGAGCCCTTGGCCTTCGCAGATAGCCTGCTTAAGCACCTGCGGCTCGACTCCTAGCAGTTGATAGTGTTCTGGCAGAGGCTGCTCGGCGAGTCGATTGCTGCCAACACCGAGCAGTTGCTCGGTGGCGGTATTGACATAGAGTAACTCTAGCTCCTCATTGATAACGAGCACAGCCGTTACTAAATGATTGAGCAATAAACTGGTATTCATCGGCTACTCCGAATTATGCTGATGCACCCGCTTGGGCATCTGAGTTGATTGCACCACTATGGTGCACCAAAGTGGTGCAAGCTGCAACCAGACGTCATCGGAATGTAGACTAAATCAAAATATTCCTAAGTAAGTCTATTCAAAGACTTTTATTCATTACCTCTAGGCTGAGGTCTAAAATGTGCAGGCCCATTAACAGTCGTCCGATGAAGAAATACTTTTCTCGCAGGAGTCGATGCAAGTTGTTTGCCGTCTTTACTCAATACTTTCACGACAAAGTTATGTTCGCCGCGGTCGATATTGTTGAGCTTAAAGATGCCGTGCTGTTGTGTATTGCCAATCTGCTGTCCATCCATAAACAGAGCTAGCTCATGGGCGGAAGAGAGTTGTGGCTCAACATTGGCGATAATGGTGAGGTTGCCCTCGTTGTCACGAATACTCTCCTCTTCACTAGGGGAGATAATTTGGACAGCATATTTGATCTTTTCGCTGTCCTTATCCGTATCGGGTCGACTGCTAGGCAGCGCGGTGACTTCGGGGAGTTTGATATTGTTTTGGGTGTTCTCTTTAAGCTCGACGACTTCGGCGTTTTTGACCGGTTTGTCAGAGAAGTGAACCTTGCCGTTCTCGTCGACCCATTTATAAACAGTTCCATGAGCCAGAGTTGCAACCAATAACAGCAGTAGAGCTAAGCCAACACGCATCGTGACATCCTTTGTTACGGGGTTGTAATCATTGAAAGATTAGCTGTTTTTCTATAAAAAATCATCGACTTTATTATGGCAAAGATAACACTCCATTACGGAGATAAAAATTTGCTATCTTTAGCGCTAGAGTAGAACTTAGTCTATTGATTAAAATATTAGTGAGTTAATAAAGCGTCATGAGTAGGGGCAGCATGAGATTTATCAAGGGGAAAGGGGGCTTCACCTTAATCGAATTAGTGGTGGTGATCATCGTGTTGGGGATCTTGGCCGTTATCGCCGTTCCTAAATTTATTAACTTGAGAACCGATGCCGATACCGCTGTGCTAAAAGGGATGCAGGCTAGCCTTAAGTCGGCTCGAGATCTGCTGGCGGCGCAGATAGCCTTAAGACCTGAAAACCTTAACTCTGCTCAAAACCGTTTTACTTTAGAGAATGGTCAGAACGTCCGAGTCAGAGGTCATTACCCCGATGGCCGCTGGAATAACACCTTCTCGCGTTTGGTAGAATTTGATGGAGTGACTTTTATCACCTCTAATCAGTGCACTGAGACAAATTCTGACACAGCTTGGTGTGCGCGTAATCGTGGTTTAGCTTGGTTTACTCAACGTGGCTATACCACGGCAACGACTGGGCGGGGGTTTATTATTTTTCCGCGAGGCAATAACCTCAATAATGATCGCTGTTATCTGTATTATTTTAACCCCAACGATAACAATGTGACCGAAATGGGTCAGTTACCCATCGTTAAGCTAGATCTCACTGACTGTGGTTAACCTTCGAAATAGCAAAGCTTAAAGGATAACAGATGCAAAAATACATTATGGTAAGCTGCCTAGTCTTACTAACGGCCTGTAGCACAGTGGAGCAACAAGCTGTCACGACCAAACAATCCCAAACCTCCGAGACGGCTCAGACGCCAGCAAAAATTCAGACGCAAGAGCCTATGTCGCCTAGCTTTGATTGCACCAAGGCTCAGGGGCAAGTTGAGACGCTCATCTGTCATGACGGCGAACTGGCGCAGCTCGATAGGCAGATGGCGCAAGTTTATAAGGCGGCTGTGGTAAATATCCCAGCTGTTGAGCAGCCTAAGGCGATGCAAAGAGGTTGGATAAAGGGGCGTAATGACTGCTGGAAGGCGCAGGATGTACGCGAGTGTACGCTGCAAAATTACAAGGGGCGGATTATCGAATTGCAGATCCAGGGCGGATTGCTTGAGGTTCCGCCTGCCGTTGTATTCGACTGTGGTGTTCACCCACAGATAAGCGCCGTTTTTTATACGCAATTAGACCCTGTTACGGCTGTATTTACCTTTTCGAGTGAGAAAGTGGGTGAGCAGCAACTGTTAGCCACCAATGTTCGCAGTGGCAGTGGCGCAAAGTATCAAGGACGTAACTTCGAGTTTTGGGAGCATCAAGGTGAGGCGAGCGTGCGTTTTTTCGATGACAGCTATCGGTGTAAATTACTTAAATAGCTAGGGCTCGAACGAGTTTATATGACAGTTAACATAAACTAAAAGGCAGATATGGAGCTTTAATACCATTTATTTAAAGAAGTCGTTCAGAAAAATTTGATGACTTTGAAGGATAAGAATGGATCTCGAAGGACACGAAAATCACGAAGAAAAGCTGCCCCGAGTTTTTCTTTTCTTCGTGTCCTCTGTGTAGCGAGCAAAGTGTGCGCTTCGTGGTGAATAGTTCTTTTATTTATTAGTCAGATTCATGCGGGAATTTCTACTTCAGCTGTTTGATCATCTCATCGGCGACCACTTCAGAAGACGCCGGGTTTTGTCCGGTGATAAGGTTACCATCAACTGCGAGGTAGCTGCTCCAGTCCTCGCCTTTACCGTATAGCGCACCATTTTCTTGCAGCATATCTTCAACCAAGAAAGGCACGATATCGGTAAGTTGCACTGCAGCTTCTTCACTGTTGGTGAAGCCGGTTACTTTTTTACCTGCCACTAAAGGTGTGCCGTCAGCAGCTTTTACATTTTTCAGCGCGCCAGGTGCGTGGCACACCAAGCCTACAGGCTTGTTAGCTTGGTAGAAGGCTTCAATCAATGCAATGGAGTGAGCATCATTGGCGAGATCCCATAAAGGCCCGTGTCCACCGGGATAGAAGATGGCATCGTAATCGGCTTGGTCTATTTCAGCTAAGACTTTGGTCGTTGCCAGTTGCTGCTTGGCTTGCCCATCTTGATTGAATCGCTCTGTTGCTGCTGTTTGAAAATCAGCCTGTTCGCTGCTTGGATCAAGTGGTGGTTGTCCACCTGCAGGCGAGGCCAATGTGACATTAAAGCCACTATCTTTAAAGCGATAAAAAGGACTGGCAAACTCTTCGAGCCAGAAGCCTGTTTTTAAGCCTGTGTCGCCAAGTTTGTCGTGTGAAGTGAGTACCATTAATACGTTCATATTGTTGTCCTTTTTATCTGTTGGTTTGCCAACTAACAAGCGAGATAACACCAGTTAGCTAGCTGAGGTCTCTTATATAGTTTTATCTTGGTTTACAGGTTACACTCTAAAATCTTGCGGCTCATGGCTAGATCTACATCTTGCTTTTCACCCAGTGCCGTCATGCCGTGGGCTTCAAGCTGGTTAATGATTTCATCGATACTGCTGCTATCTAAATTGTAATCCGATAAGCGAGTCTTGATCCCCATGGTCTCAAAAAATTCACGGGTCTTACCAATAGCAGCATCGATGATCTCATTCTGGCTACCTTGGTTAATCCCCCAGACTCGATCGGCATATTGCAGCAGTTTCTCTTGCTTGCCTTCACGGCGTACATCGAGCATGCCTGGCAAGATCATCGCGATAGTACGCGCATGGTCGATGCCATACAGAGCCGTGATCTCATGGCCTATCATATGAGTAGCCCAGTCGTGTGGTACGCCTTTACCAATCACACCGCTCAATGCCATGGTTGCCACCCACATCAGATTGCCGCGCACATCAAAGTCTTTAGGTTCCGTTAATGCTTTAGGGCCAAGTTCAATGAGGGTTTGTAGTAAGCCTTCGGCAAATCTGTCTTGGACAGGTGCATTAACCGGGTAGTTTAGATATTGCTCTGTGATGTGAATAAAGGCATCTACAACCCCATTGGCCACTTGGCGCTCAGGTAGGGTGAAAGTTTTACTCGGGTCTAATATTGAGAACTTAGGGAAAACATGGTTGCTCATGAAAGACAATTTAGCTTGAAACTCTTTGCGGGTGACCACGCTCGCGCTATTCATCTCTGAACCTGTGGCAGGTAAAGTCAGAACTGTACCAAAAGGCATTGCTTGGGTGACTTTAGCCCCCCAACTTAAAAGAATATCCCATGGCTCACCTTCAAATAGCGCCGCAGCGGCAACAAACTTAGTACCATCGATAACCGAGCCTCCGCCAACGGCGAGGAGGAAGTCGATCTCTTGCTGTTTAACCACCTCTACGGCCTGCATTAAGGTTTCGTAAGTGGGATTGGCCTCGATGCCGCCAAATTCAACCACATTACGTTGCTTTAGCGCCGCTTTTACCTCGTCGAGTGTACCTGTGCTTCTGGCGCTGTTGCCACCAAACAGGATTAACACTTTTGCGTTCTGGGGAACTAAGTTATCGAGTTCGGCAATCTTACCTTCACCAAAGCTGATATGTGTTGGGTTGTAATAATCGAAGCTATACATGATTAATCCTATTCAGCGACCCTAGTGGTCGAATGATGCTGTTTAAATTTTAGTAGACCAGTCGTCTAGTAAATTTGTAAAAAATTCCCGCCTTAAGCTTAGGCGGGGGAGATAAATTTGTCGGTCATTTAAAGATGGTTAACTCAATGGTTTATTTCAAAGAGGAAACCGGGTTGGCCAACAAGGCTTTGGTCATCAGCAATACGCGTTCAATGACATTTGGATCACGAGATAATTTATTTCTTAAACTGGCACCTAACCACATCTGGTATAGGGCTTCAGCGGTATGCGCTGCATTAAGACTCGGGATTGAACCATCTTCTATCCCAGATTCAATACAATCAGCAAGGCGAGCAATAACTGCTGATGAGCCTTTGTCTAGGGCTAGACGCATTGACTCGGAAAGATCTGCAACCTCGGCGCTGAGCTTGACCACTAGGCACTTTTGGTCAACACAAGCATCACTTTGAGTTTGTTGCCAGCGCAGCCAATAACTCATGAGTCTCTCAAGGCCTGAGCCGTTATTTACGGCAAACAGCGTATCAATACTGTGTAAATAGTTTTTAAAATAGTCGGTAATGATCTCTTCACCAAACTGTTCCTTAGATTTGAAGTAGTGGTAAAAAGAGCCCTTAGGCACATCGGCAAACTTAAGGATTTGCGCTAGACCAACATTTGAAAAGCCTTTACTCGCAATCAGACTGTAGCCTGAATCGATAATATGCTGCCGTGTTTGTTGAGGAGTCGTTTTCATGTAAACCAGCTTAACACAATTAGACCGGTCGTCTAGTGATTTGTTGTTGGAGTTTTTTGAACATTTTAAATGTCGTTATAACGGCAAAGTACTGCGTGAGAAGTTTTGTTTTAGCACGACGGTTGATTCTATGCCCGCGATACAGTTTAGGCTGCCTAGGGACTTTTTGACGAAACTTTCGTAGCTGAGTAGGTCACTGGCGACGATTTTGAGTAGGTAATCATGGGCACCGGTTACCACGGAACATTCCATAACTTGTTCCAAGTTTTCCATACTCTCTTCAAACAGTATTGCGTGCTGATCAGAGTTTTCTTTTAATCGCACAAAAGCATATACCACCACATTAAGACCCACCTCTTTAGGATCTATCTGTGCCGCGTAACCACTGATAACACCTGTTTGCTCGAGTTTTCTAACACGGCGAAGGCAAGGCGTATCTGACATGTTCAGTCTGGCTGCGAGTTCTGAGATCGCAATACGACCGTGACGCTGTAATATGGCGAGTATATTGCGATCTTTGTTATCCATCTTGGCAACCTTTCTTTTCTTATGGTGAATATCAATATTAACTAGGCTTTTTATAGGGGATTTCGATCTTAATTGGAAGTAATTTGGCTTAGTTTAATGATTTACACCGTACGTATGCTGCTAGGCTAATTTAATTCACTCATGGTTAGAGCCCAGAAAAATAAAGGATAGGCAATGACGCAAAATACTCAGGCGTTCGATCATTGGATCCGTACTCGATTTGTAGCACTGAATAATGAGCTAGAGCATCTTTATCGTTTACAGGCTGATCGCGCGAATGTAGAAGGTGTCGGTGACGATTTAAAAGCCCAGTTAGAGTCTGAAGGTAGAGAGCTTATTGTGAGCTTGCTGGCGGAGGGAAATACCGACGAAGGCTTTGATCATGCATTTGATCTGCTGGGTAACGTGGGTTTGTATATGGCCGCCTGTCGCCGCCATGAGATCACCGAACCCTCGCGGGAGAGAGTCTCGCCGCTGACTGAGGCATCGGCCTTAGCCATGCATATCGGTGCCTCTATTGGTGTAACGCCAAGATTTGCTACTGCTCATCTTACTACTCATAACCGTGCACAGGGAGGCTTGTATAAACGCTTTACCGATCTAGATGCCGAGAAGCTGTTTGTCGATTACAACACCAAAGGAATTTTGGCCTATAAACGTGCCGCCGATGCGCTGTTAAAGATCCAGCCTTTAGGTATAGATCACCCCATCGCCTATGATCTGCTCCAAGTTGCTAAGCAGGCACTGAGGGATGTGATTGACTCGAATAGGGTACTGTTTCAAGAGCTCGATGCAGATGATTTTTTCTATTGTGTGCGCCCTTACTACAAGCCTTACCGTGTGGGGAGTCAGGTTTATCGTGGTGCCAATGCTGGTGACTTTGCTGGGATTAATGTGATTGATATGCTGCTTGGGCTTTGTAATGCCAACGAGCCGGGATATTCGCAGATGTTAGTTGATAAATTCCTTTATATGATGCCAGAAGATCAGGCTATCTTACGTGATTGTATGCGCCGAAATAGCTTTATGGATGATTTGCTTAACATGATGCATTTACGTCATGAGCCTTGGTATCAAAACAATGTAAAGCTGTTTCTTGAGGTGTGCGCATTACACGGAGAAACAGCCATTCAACACCATAATGAATTGGTGACTAAGTATATTGCCGAGCCTTCGAAAACCATGGAGCAGCAACATATGTCGAAGGTGACCGCAAGTGGTCCTCCTTTACCCGTTTTACTCAATTCATTAGAGAAGCTGCGTGATCGGCGTGCCGCAGTGTATCGGAGTGACATTAAAACTCGGTTTGACGATGTGCAAGCGTTAACAGCGAGTTTGGAGGCTAAGTAATATGCAATCTTTTAAAGAGGATTTTAGCTTAGCGGCGGGAAGCTACCTGCTTAACCATTCTGTTGGTCGACCGCTGAAAGATGCTGAGCAAGCATTTAGCCAGCAATTTTTTGCCCCTTGGAAAGCCTCGGGAGTTGAGCCGTGGCAAGAGTGGCTAACGGTAATCGACCAGTTTACCATGAGTTTAGCAAAGCTGTTTAATGGCTCGGCTGAAGAGTTCTGCCCTCAGGTTAACCTTTCTAGTGCACTAACCAAATTAGTGATGTCGTTACCGCAGCTTGCGCATGATAAGGCGGTTGTGCTGATGAGTGAGCTTGACTTTCCAAGCATGGGCTTTGCCCTGCAAAAAGCACTGCCGGATTCCTGTGAGTTACGTTTTATTCCAAAAGAACTGGATATCACTGAAGCGGACGTTTGGCAGTCGTATATTAACGTGGATATTGATTTAGTGTTTGTTAGCCATGTTTATTCTAATACTGGGCAGCAAGCTCCGTTAGCTGACATAGTGGACGTTGCCAAATCTAAGAATGTGCTGACACTTATCGATGTGGCTCAATCGGCCGGTATCGTGCCGCTCGATCTTGCCGCTTTGCAACCTGACTTTATGATTGGCTCTAGCGTTAAGTGGTTATGCGGTGGTCCTGGAGCAGCCTATTTGTGGGTGAGCCCGCAGCATATTGAGGGCTGTCAACCCAAAGACGTGGGCTGGTTTAGCCATGAAAACCCCTTCGAGTTCGATATTCATAATTTTCGTTATCATCCGACAGCACTTAAGTTTTGGGGCGGAACACCATCGATAGCCCCCTATGCAATTGCAGCGCACAGCATAGGTTACTTTGCCGAAATGGGATCCCATAAACTTCGCGAACATAACCAATGGTTAATCGATGTGATTGCTGAGCAATTTGAGACAGAGCTTGTATCACCTCGGCTTGAGGCTAAGCGCAGCGGTACCCTCATTTTAGATTTTGGTGGGAAACAGCAGCAGGTGTTAGCGGCATTGCTAAGGGCCGATGTAAGTGTGGATTTGCGTAGTGAAGGGATCCGAGTATCACCGCATATTTATAATGACATGGCCGATGTCGAGCGCCTTCTGTCTGTAATAAAGGAATGCCGATAGTGAAAGGCTAATCGTGATAACGAGCTGTAGAAAGGTAAAAAAAACAGGCCTAAGGCCTGTCATATCACTTTAAGCTTAAGGCTTTACTGCCCTTAAATGCACTTTGCGGTGATTGAATTCTTGGTTGAGATGATTTAATTCACCCACTGATAGCTTAGTCAGTAATGCGGCACCCTTGTCGTCAGTGACAAATTTCTGAGCGGTGCGATTAACAAAATCAACCACATAAACGCTATCGCTTTGCTGTGCTTTTGCCGCCGACAATGCTGCTTGGCTTGAGCAATCATTACATTCCGTAATAGGACTCATAGCGGCAAGACTTGTCGTTGAAAGTAGTAGTCCTGCACTCAACAGTGCTACCCGAGTTACTGTTTTTCTCATAGTAGGTTCCTTATTACTCTAATGGTGATCTGTGTCACACTTTTAATTTAGTTCATAGTTTAGGCAGTGTCCAGATTTTTTTGTTGCTAACTTGTTGTTTAATTGTGTTTTATTTAGTTCCCACTAATTAATCTATCGGTGTTGCACCGCGAGTGTATGAGTTCGTTCTGTCTGTTTTCTAAGCTTGCCTATCGACGCCGTTTGGCCGATAGTGATTGTCATGGAGCATTTTTAAGGGGTTTTATGAAGACATTCATGCTGTTACTCAGCCTGTGTTGTTTTAGCACATCTGCCATGGATTGGAATATTCAGAAGCTTACACCCGGTACTGCTTTTAGAGGCAGTGCGGTACTTGATGGCGTAGCTTGGGTAACGGGGAGTGACAATAGTGTCTATATTTCCAAAGACGGCGGTAACAGCTGGCTAGATATATCGGTTAAAGGGTTCCCTTTGACTGATTTACGCGATATTGAAGTGTTCGATGTTAATACGGCGATAGTGATGGGCGCAGGTCAAGGTGGCTTATCTAAACTCTATGTAACTGAAAACCAAGGTTTAAGTTGGCAGTTACTGTTTGATAATCCTGATGAGTTAGGTTTTTTCAACTCTATCGCTTTTTGGGATCGCAATAATGGGCTGTTACTCGGCGACCCTATTGGCGGTGGTTATGTCATTTTACGTACGGCCGATGGTGGCAAAACCTGGCAGCGCATTGCTAAAGATTCTCTGCCTAGCCTACTAGATAAAGAGGTCGCTTTTGCCGCTAGCGGCAATACCTTAATTGTTGATAAGCGCGGTAAGGCTTGGTTTACCTCGGGCGGCTATAGCAGCTCAGCCTATAGTAGTGCAGATTCGGGGAGTCATTGGCGTAGGCATCCAGTTGCTCTTTATGATGATACCCAAACCGCAGGGGGTTATGCCTTAGCATTTAATGCGTTAGGTGATCTATTTGTGCTGGGTGGTGATTATCAACAACGGGACAAGCATGATGCTAACTTGGTCTATAGAAGAGGCTATGTTTGGCATAAAGCCCCAGGTACTACCCCAGGCCTACGCACCGCTATGGCGTGTTATGAGGAAACTTGTATTGCATCGGGCAAATTGTCGACCGATATTTCACATGATCATGGTTATAGTTGGCAGCCACTGCTGATTAATGGCGAAACTCAGGGATTTTTCACCCTAGCGATTGACGGCAATACTCTGGTGGCTGGGGGGCATGGTGGTCGAGTCGCGGTATATACTTTTAAATAGTCTCTCCTACAGCATAAAAGGCTCAAACATAAGCCCTAGGCTTTGTGTTAACTAGATAGCCTATGATAACGCTTACCATTAATCCGTTCGATAATTTGGGTGGCGTTGAGATCGTGGATCACGTTAATCACAGTAGCAGGAGCATCAGTGACAGCGCCTATAATCACTAGAATCGGGATCACTTCTATGGGTAAGCCTAGTGTGGTAACGATAAATATCTCGCCGAGGAAAGCGCCGCCAGGCACACCGCCAATGACGAAGGCCGATAGCACTGAAATTAAGATCGTGAGTGCAAATACATCTGCAGTAAAATCTAATCCAAGTATCGAATAGATAAACACTATTTTTAGTGCCGTGGTCATCGCCGCGCCGCCCTTATTTAGATTAACTAGTAACGGCAGACAGATATCAGCTATCTCTTCTTTAATTCCCATCTTATTAGCGGCTCGTATGTTCACTGGGAGTGAGGCTAGTGAGGAGCTAGTGCCTAACGCAGTTGCCGAAGGTTCAATGGCGTTGCGCCAAAACTGTTTCACGCCATTAATGCCACCACCTAACCAAGCATATAGCGTGCTTCCTAAGGTGTAGTAGATCGCCGCGGCTATAAAGAATAAGCCGATGGCACGGGCAAATGTACTTAATAGCTCTGTGTCTTGGCTGGCCATAGTTGAGGCGAAGTAGGCGCCAAGCCCCACGGGGGCAACGAGCATTAGAATAGATACAATTTTCATGATCACAGTATTAAAACTATCAAGTAGAGCTGAGACTTTCTCGCCGTCTTTTCCTGACTGGCCAATTGCTATACCTGCAATGACTGACATGATAATCAGTGCCAGAATGTTGGACTTAGACAGTAAACCGATAAAGTCATTGGTGGTGAGTAGGCTAACAAAGTCCATTTCACCTGATCCCGTGCTCACTTGTTGATGCAGATCTAAGGTCACGCCCTGCGCTGGGTCGTAAATAGAGGCGAGGCCGATAATCGCTACGGTTGGGATGATAGCCATGATGATGGAGACGAGAAAAATAGTGATTAAGATGGCTCCGAGCTTTTTCAAATCTGTCATATGAGCGATAGAGGAGGTCACGCTAATTGCAACTAAAGGCACGATAATCATAAACAGCAAGTTAAGAAATATCTGGCCAAAGGGCTTAAGCTTAAGTGCAAACACTGGAAAGAGGAGCCCTATAAGTCCACCCAGCATCAGAGCCGAAAGTAAGATAATTGAGGAGCGATAGGGTTTAAGTTTTTGCCACATATCAATATTCCTGTTGGCATAAAGATAGTTAAACTATAGGTCACAGGGGAGTGGCGGGCAGACAAGGAAATAAAAAAGCCCCAAACATCGCTGTTTAGGGCTTTAATGCTAACCCATTATTCGGGTTAGCGAGTCAACTCAGAGGGATTACAAGCTGTAGTAAAGCTCGAACTCTACTGGGTGAGTTGTTTGGTTGATACGCTCAACGTCTGCAGACTTTAGTTTGATGTAAGAATCGATGAAGTCATTACAGAATACATCACCACGAGTTAGGAACTCACGGTCAGCATCTAGGCACTCAAGTGCATTTTCTAGTGAAGTTGCAACTGTTGGGATTTCAGCGGCTTCTTCAGCTGGAAGATCGTATAGATCTTTATCCATCGCTTCACCTGGGTGGATCTTGTTTTGAATACCGTCAAGACCTGCCATCAACATTGCAGAGAATGCTAAGTATGGGTTAGCAACTGGGTCACCAAAGCGTAGCTCGATACGACGTGCCTTTGCACTTGGTACCACTGGGATACGGATAGAAGCAGAGCGGTTAGCTGCAGAGTAAGCAAGCATAACTGGTGCTTCGAAGTGTGGAACCAAACGCTTATATGAGTTTGTAGATGGGTTAGAGAATGCGTTGATTGCGCGAGCATGCTTAATCACACCACCGATGAAGAACAGAGCCGACTCGCTTAATCCGCCGTACTTATCACCGGCAAATAGGTTCGTACCATCTTTAGCTAGTGACATATGTACGTGCATACCGCTACCGTTGTCGCCAACGATTGGCTTAGGCATAAATGTTGCTGTCTTACCGTATGCGTGAGCAACGTTATGAACAACATACTTAAGTACCTGAACTTCGTCGGCCTTCAGTGTTAGGGTGTTAAAGCGAGTTGCGATTTCGTTCTGACCCGCAGTCGCCACTTCGTGGTGATGCGCTTCAACAACTTGACCCATCTCTTCAAGTACTAAACACATTGCCGAACGTAGATCCTGTGACGAGTCAACAGGAGCCACTGGGAAGTAACCACCTTTAACGCCTGGACGGTGACCTGTATTGCCGTCATCGTAGTGAGTACCAGAGTTCCAAGAAGCTTCTTCAGCATCAACCTTGTAGAAACAACCTGACATGTCCGCGCCGTATTTCACATCGTCAAATAGGAAGAACTCTGGCTCTGGACCGACTAATACAGTGTCAGCAATACCAGTAGAGCGTAGGTAGTTTTCAGCTTTCTTTGCGATTGAGCGAGGGTCACGGTTGTAACCTGTCATTGTGCCTGGGTTTAGGATGTCACAGCGGATGTTTGCAGTCGTTTCAGCTGTGAAAGGGTCCAGTACAAAACTTGCTGGATCTGGCATCAATACCATGTCTGATTCGTTAATCCCTTTCCAACCAGAGATTGAAGAGCCGTCAAACATTTTACCGTCTTCAAAGAAGTCAGCATCAACTTGGTGAGTTGGAATTGTAACGTGCTGCTCTTTACCGCGAGTATCGGTAAAGCGCAAATCAACGAACTTAACTTCTAATTCTACTAGTTGTTTTAAAACTGATTCTGCTGACATTCTAGAGTCTCCGAGTAGGGTAAAGGATAATCCCTTGATTTTATCTTTAATATTTAACGCTGAACGCGATTCTGATATTCATATAGCGAGACTCGTGCCAATAATTTAACTTATTGAAAATAATAGATTAGTTATTTGCCTTCCAGGCTAAAGTTATCATGATTGCACTATTTTGGTGCACTCAATGGATCTATGTGGTGCACGCGCTATTGTTGTGCAGTGCCATTCTGACTCTAGCGGATTTATGTTCGTCCCACTTACAACAGCTACACATTAGCTAAGCTGGTTGGTTTTTTATAGGAGCTAACTCAAGGAATTAGTATCCCATTTTCGATAAGTGTTATTCAGATTTAAGACAGTGAGATTTTTGAGTGATTAAAGAGGAAAAGGGGGCGTAATTTAGCGAGAAGAGGCTCAAATATCCAATAAAAGACATTGTTTATTATTTAATCTGACGTCAATGGCATCACATCGCAAAACTATAAAAAAGTGTATAAAAAGCGGACGTTAAGACGAAAAAAATCAATGCGAAAGAGTTATTTTTAACGATTGGTTAAAAATAATCCTGTGAGATAGCGCCGAGCTAGAGTAGAATGTCACGCTTTTTATTGCAACTACTATACTAAACTGGCTTTAGTGAGTTGCAAATCCCCCCTATTTATATACCGATGGTAAGAGGTTTAGCCGTGTTAGAGAATTTACGTAACATCGCCATTATTGCACACGTTGACCATGGTAAGACTACCTTGGTTGATAAGATGCTGGCGCAGTCAGGAACCCTTGAGTCTCGAGGAGAAGCCACTGAGCGGGTGATGGATTCAAATGATCTTGAAAAGGAGCGTGGTATCACGATTCTGGCCAAGAACACTGCCATCAAGTGGAACGATTACCGTATCAACATCGTTGATACTCCAGGTCACGCCGATTTCGGTGGTGAGGTAGAGCGTGTTCTATCTATGGTTGACTCAGTATTACTACTAGTTGACGCAGTAGATGGTCCGATGCCACAGACTCGCTTCGTGACTAAGAAAGCTTTCGCTCAAGGCCTTAAGCCAATCGTTGTTATTAACAAGATTGACCGTCCAGGCGCGCGTCCAGATTGGGTTATCGATCAAGTATTCGATCTATTCGACAACTTAGGTGCGACTGACGAGCAACTAGATTTCCCAATCGTTTATGCTTCTGCACTAAACGGTTTTGCTTCATTAGATCCAGACGAAGTTAGCGCTGACATGACGCCGCTATTCGAAACGATCGTTGAAAAAGTTTCTTCACCAGATGCTGATGCTGAAGGTGATTTCCAGATGCAGATTTCGCAGCTGGACTACAACTCATACGTGGGTGTTATCGGTGTTGGTCGTATCAAGCGTGGTAGCGTTAAGACTAACCAGCAAGTAACTATCATCGATGCTGAAGGTAACAAGCGTAACGGTAAAGTTGGCCAAGTATTAGGTTACATGGGTCTAGAGCGTCACGAAGTTGCTGAAGCTAACGCTGGCGACATCGTAGCGATCACAGGTCTTGGTCAGCTTAAGATTTCTGACACTATCTGTGCTACAGCGACTGTTGAAGCATTACCTCCATTGTCTGTTGACGAACCAACACTAACAATGACTTTCCAGGTAAACACTTCTCCGTTCGCGGGTAAAGAAGGTAAGTACGTAACTTCACGTAACATCCTTGAGCGTCTAGAGCAGGAACTCGTTCACAACGTGGCACTTCGCGTTGAAGAGACTGACAGCCCAGATCGTTTCCGCGTATCTGGTCGTGGTGAACTTCACCTATCTATCTTGATTGAAAACATGCGTCGTGAAGGTTACGAGCTAGCCGTTTCTCGTCCAGAAGTTATCATGAAAGAGATCGATGGCGAGATGTGTGAGCCATTCGAAACACTAACTGTTGACGTTCAAGAAGAACATCAAGGTGCAGTGATCGAAAAGCTTGGTACTCGTAAGGGTGACATGAAAGACATGCAGTTAGACGGTAAGGGTCGTGTACGTATCGACTTCGTTATCCCTAGCCGTGGTCTAATCGGTTTCCAAACTGAATTCATGACAGCCACTTCTGGTACAGGTCTTATCTACCATTCATTCGACCATTACGGTCCAGTGAAGGGTGGCGATATCGGTCAACGTGCACGTGGTGTATTGATCTCTAACGCTACTGGTAAAGCACTAACGTTCGCACTATTCGGTCTGCAAGAGCGTGGTCGTCTATTCATTGGTCACGCTGCAGAAGTATACGAAGGTCAGGTAGTTGGTCTTCACGCTCGTGCAAACGACCTAACAGTTAACTGTTTGAAAGGTAAGCAGCTAACTAACATGCGTGCATCAGGTACTGACGAAGCTCAGGTACTAACTCCGCATATCGAAATGACACTTGAGCAAGCTCTTGAGTTCATCGATGATGATGAATTAGTAGAAGTAACACCGCTGAACATCCGTGTTCGTAAGCGTTACTTGACTGAAAACGAGCGTAAGCGTCATAACCGTAAGTAATGACCGCGTTTAGCTTCAACCTGTAACCGGGTGAAGTATTTAAAAAGCCCTGAGCATGTATGTGCTCAGGGCTTTTTTTGTTAATCCGAAAATTATAAGTGCTAAAGCACCAATTTCTTTATTACGTTATTTGAATGTGGCTCACTCTTTTATCGCCACAATTGGAGAGCTTTACGCAGATTTAACAAGCGTTAATCTCAACGATTCAATTTGTGCTGTGCTTATGGCATTCCTCTCTCTATTAAGTGCAATTTTGGTGCTACACAAACTTGTATTTGGCTCATTATCAGTAACAGTCAGCTAGTATGGAACGCATTTCGTACGCTGTTTTAAATCGCAATAATCATAGCATTCAGCCCTAGCTCACAAGTTGGTGTGGAGTGTGAATATAGCGGGGCACTCGATGTGGTGCTAGGCGTTAAATCTCACTAATTTAGTAATAAATGAACCCACTTAGCAAAAATCAGAATACGCTAATACTCATTTGGAGGTATGGCGGTTGTGACACATTTTTTTCATTAGATTTACCGTAATTTGGTAGCAGCTTTAGTAACTTGCACAGCCAATTTACTAAGTATTGCAGTCAATACTGCAGACATTTTTGAGCCGCTATATGGCTCTTGCTAAGCGCATTGTTGAATTAAGTTCTAATGAACGCTATTGGAGAAAGTCGTGGAATTCCTACTTTTTTGCCTAATTTTTATTGCTTGTTTCTTGGTTGCTTTTAAACCCCACAAACAGAAACTGGCGCATATTTTTTTAGCTCTGAGCATTTTAATGAGTATGGGGATCTGGTTGGTCGCCACTTGGGGCATGTTAGTACCTGCCGGTAACTTGTGAGAACACGATGATGAATGAATTAACAGTAAACAGAATTGTATCATTAGCGGCATTGGCGCTAATTACTTTGCCAGTCGGCATCGCTTGTATCATCTTAGGTTTTGCCATGGGTGACACCCCATGTATTCTTTGTTGGCAAGAACGTACTGCCATGGTCCTAGTATCTCTAATCGCGATTTTCATTATGCGTTATGGCTTAAAGCCTAAGTATATTGGCGCACTGATTATTACCGCTGTATATGGCTTATGGGCGGGTTACCGTCATAGCTCGGCACATATTCTTCGTGATATTGGCCAGGGCTTCGGCCCGGCTATTTTTGGCGTACACACTTATGTATGGGTGATTGTGGTCTTTGCGATTATCTTATTATTTGCTGGTGTATTAATGCTGCTACAAGGCGATAAACTAGTAGAGAAGAGCGATAGCAGTGAATGGAGCTTATTGAACAAGGTCACTGTAAATGTGTTCTTAGTGATTATTGGCTTCAACATTGTGCAAGCATTCACGCAAACAGGACCATTCCCATATATTGGTCAAAGCGATCCTGTGCGCATGACATTTGATTCTGAGAAAACCATTTGGTCAACGGCTAACTGGCCAGCATTTTCTAAGCTTTCTGCGCGTGGCGCATACTCAATTGAAAAGCCTGACTTTGCGGCGATGACGGCAAATGCCGCGACTAAAGTAGCTACTAACGAAGCGCTTAGCTTACTTCAAAGTGTTGATTTGCCAGCCGACATTTTTGGTTTGGCCACCGGTATTAGCTATAACCCTCAAAGTAAGCTGTACGCTGTAGTCACCAGCAATAACTGGGTTTATTTCTTGGATGACACACTAACAACTACTTTGGCTAAAGTGCAGATTGATGCGGCATTTTCTGCTGAAATATCTAACCTTGCTGGTGTGACTTTTGACGGTGAAACCTCGGTGTTAGTGACAGCAGATCATAAAAGCTTTGTGCGTGTAGAGTACGATTCTAGCGTGAAGTTTGATGATACTTATGGACGTTTTATTGAAGGCACAGATGGCGTTCGCGAAGTGAAGCGCAGCCGCTTTGCGACAGTCCGTGCTAAGTACAACTACGTGGCAAGTGTTGCTTGGGATGCGAATACACAAGAGTATTTAATGGTGACCTTACCAGCTACGAAGCGCAATAACTTTGTGGTTTCACGTTTAAGTGGCAAAGACTATGAGCTAAACAGCGAAGCGATTATTAGTATTGATGCCAAGGCTTACCCTAATGTGACTGGTGTTAGTGTAGTAGACGATAAAGCTTATTTACTTAGTCATTCTGGTCAGCAAATGTTAACTATGGATTTGGCTTCAAATACCATAGTTGCGGCTAGTGATATTGCGGGTCTAAATAACCCACAAGCACTGACAGTCGTAAATGGTGAGTTTGCAGTCTTAGATGCGAGTGAAGGGAATAATCGCGTTAACTTCTATCAGATCCAGAAGTAAGCGCCTAAGGCGTTAAGATCACTTTAAAGCAATAAGCCCTTAATTACTCGTTAAGGGTTTTTTTAAGGTCTAAGCTTCACTTACGTTCACCTCTAGAATAATTGTTGGATAGCCTTAACTAGCCTGCGTTTGGCCATAAAAAATGCCAATCCTATGCAATAGCTCACAGGCTGATTAAGTTTGGCAATACTAATTTAGATGAATAGGTATAATTCGAAAAAATACCTCAAATAGTTGTAATCATATCGCTATTGAGTGCCCTCTACTAAATCGCTAACAGAATTAAAGGTTGTAACCATGAAGCGGATCTTATCCATTCAATCCCATGTGGTATTTGGCTGCGCAGGAAACAGTAGCGCCGTATTCCCAATGCGTCGTCTAGGTATGGAGGTGTGGCCAATCAATACGGTTCAGTTCTCTAACCATACTCAGTATGCACAAGGATGGACGGGAACGATTATGCCAGCTGGGCAGATCACCGAGTTGGTACAAGGGTTAGATAATATAGGTAAACTGCAAAGCTGTGATGCTATTCTGAGTGGCTACTTAGGTAGCGCCGAGCAGGGTGGTGAAATTGTCGCTGCAGTGAAAAAGATGAAAGCCCTCAATCCTCAGGCGATCTACTTCTGTGACCCAGTGATGGGCCACCCTGAGAAAGGCTGTATCGTTGCGCCGGGTGTGCAAGAGTTTCTTAAAACTCAAGCCTTGGCCGAAGCCGATATTATTGCGCCTAACCTCTTAGAGCTGGAAACGCTTACCGATAGAGAGTTGCATAATCTAGATGAAGTGATAAATGCGTGTGAGTGCTTGTTAGAAAAAGGGCTTGAGGTTGTGGTGGTGAAGCATCTTGCTAAGGCAGCTACTAGTCAAGAACAGTTTGAGATGTTGTTGGTAACCAAGACAGGCAGTTACCTAATCTCTCGCCCTCTATATGAGTTTGATAAGCAACCTGTGGGCGTAGGAGACTTAATCAGTGGCTTGATGTTAGCTAATCTGCAAGCAGGTTTTAGCCCAGTAGAAGCCTTCGAGCGCACCAATGCCTCGGTTGATGCCGTACTACTAGAGACCTTTAACCAAGGTGCTTATGAGCTGCAATTAATTGGCGCGCAGGATGCTATTGCATCGCCGACAATCAAGGCACACGCCAAGCGAGTAAACTAACTCAAGCTTATTCGTATCAAAATCAATAGGCGGAATTTAATGAGCCTGCTCTATTCATGGAACAGGCTCTTTTCTTAGCTTTAAAAGAAGTTCCTAGCACCTAGCACCTTTCTTAGCCTTTCCTAGGACCTTATTCGTTTCCCGCTTTTCCGTCTTTGCTTTCACCATCTTTAAACCGTCTCAGCCTTTCCCTGCTTTACTCCATCTTTTCCGAAAGCGTAGCGTGCCGTAAGTGACCTAGTCACGTTTGTAAGGCCGAAGGCCGTTCGGCTATTACCATCCTGGCCTTTCCTAGCACCTTTCTTAGCCTTTCCTAGGACCTTATTCGTTTCCCGCTTTTCCGTCTTTGCTTTCACCATCTTTAAACCGTCTCAGCCTTTCCCTGCTTTACTCCATCTTCTCCGTAAGCGCAGCGTTCTGTAAGGCCGAAGGCCGTTCGTCTTGTACCGTCTTGGCTTTTCCTAGAACCTTCCGTTAATGCCCAATCCTATCTAAATGTTGAATTAAGTACATACGTGCCTCGACTGGCGTTTCGCTGTGCCAGAAGCCGCCTAGATAAGCGATAAGCGGGAGCAGGAACATGATGATTAGCAGCATGATACTAAGTCCACGTGCGGAGAGCTTCCAACCGTTACGAGTACTAAAATGCAGCGCCTCCTTCTTAGGGCAGGCGGACACGCAGCGCATACAGGCCTGGCATTCGTCTGAACGAATGTTGATTTGGTTATGTACCTGGATATTCGCCGGGCAGGCGCGGCTGCACTTATCGCAGTTCATCCCTTTTGATTCGATTAGACAGTGCTGAGTACTGCGGCGGATCTTAAATGGACTTAAGAAGCTTACTAGTCCAAGCAACGCGCCATAAGGGCAGATATAGCGACAGAAACCTTGGCGGCGCCAAGCGGCAAGCCCTAGAATGAAGCCGAAACAGATTAAGGTCACAAGCCCTGGAGTGATAAAGAACAGTGCCATCTTAAGATCGGCAATCTTGTGATAATTACTGTTTAAATAACCGGGAATGCTCTGACTCGGCATGCCAACAATGATGTACAACAAAGCCAGTAACAGCAGGTATTTGACCATACGTAGTGGCCAGTCTATCCAAGCGGGTGGCAGTAGCTCCTGTTTGATGAAGCGCTTTCTGAGTTTATACAGATATTCACCAGCCAAGCCTAACGGGCAGGCCCAGCCGCAGAAAGCACGTTTACACAGTAAACCTGTCAGTAACACCACTGTTAACATGACAGCTGCTGCAGGGTGGTTTTGATCCCAGATCCCCAAGCTGAGAATCGCCTTAATCTCGATGCCGCCAGCAATGGGTAAAAAGGCATCGCCAACATCGGGGCGCATCAGCCAAGGTGTGATGCCAGCTTTAAGTAACGCGGCATTAACCGCAAATTGCACACCAACCAATAGCATCGACAGTGCTAAAAGATGCTGTACACCGTCTCTTAAGTTATTGGCTCTCAGAGCGCCTTGAGCGACTTCGGGCTGTAACTTAGTTATTAGGCCGATAACGATAACGGCGAGGCCTAGACCTGCGATAAGAGGCCAATATAGGCTAGAAATTATGGCAGCAGTTACTAGGAGGGCGGTGGTCAGTGCCCCCCACTTCTTGCCACTCCAATACAGCAGACTGGTGCTATAGGTCAGCGCTAAGGCAAGAGTTAAAGATTCGATAAAGCTCATAAATAGCGTTAGTTAAAATAGGATGGATACTATTGTGAAACTTTGTTTGAGAATTAGTTCTTGTTGAACGCTTAGCTTGTGCGGGAGATCGAAAAATGAGGATTATAGCGTTGAAAACGATGTGTTAGCTCACAAGTTAGGTTCCTAAGTTATGTTGCTTAGGAACCTAACTTTAGGGGATGTTTATTTACCTTCTAATGAGGCAATGAACTTGTTTGATTCATCGATCGACTTGTTCATCTCTTTAATTAACCCTGAGATATCGGTCTGCAGGCTAGCAAACTCCCCTTTAATCGCGCCAATGGCTTGGGCGTTAAGGTTATGCTTTAGGTACAGCATATTGTCTTTCATCGCGGTGAGAACTGGTTCCATCTTGCTCTCGGCGCGGCGCATGCTTTTTACCAGTTGGTTATATGAACGGCGAGTCTCTTTGAGCTTAGACTCACTGTTACGGCGTAGGCTGGCTTTGCTGATCTCACCAATCTCTGTTTGCCATTCGTCAAAGAGTGCCTCGGCCACATCTTCAACTTTGTCGATACGATTGGTGACATCATCGGCTGCATCTTGTGCCGATTCGTATTCGTCTTTGGCCTTGTTATAGGCACTTTCTAGGTCGCCACCATCATGGTTTAGTAGTGCTTGCATCTCTTCTAGCGCCGAGCTGAACTGCTCTTGGGCATCTTCTTGAGATTCTCTAGCGTCTTCGACACGATCGACCATGATGTCGCGCTTGTGATACCCCACTTTTTCCATCGCGCCATAATAGGCACTCTGGCAGCCACCCAGTAGTAAACTTGTGCCAATAACGGCGGTGGTAATTAGTTTTTTCATTTTCTTTTATCCCTGAAAATTCAAAGGCTACTCTGAGCGAAACTTAGCTGCGTCGATAATACTCCACAGATGGGCAATACCGCCTATGATTGCCGGAACAATAAGCCACCATAGGGCATAACCGACAACGGCAATAACACAGAAAAGTAAAGCCGCTAAAATACGCCCTTGAACAAGCTGTCCAAGGCCTGGGAAGAAAAAGCTCGCGATTGCGGCAATAACATTGCCCGCTGATCCTTGTTGAGACATCAATTCAATCCTTATGCTTGTAAAGAGAAGGTTATAAGCTTTATTGTACCAAGATAATGATTATTATCGTCTAATAGATTAAGACTAACTTTAACAGAATCAAGAGTAACAAGTGAAAAATAAGATTGTGATAAATCAGGTTCGTTCTTTCTTACTGAGTATTTGGGCATTTTTTTTACACCTACTCAGTCGCTTTAAAGAAGACCAAGTCAATATTAAGGCTGGCCACTTAGCCTATGTCACCCTGTTGTCACTGGTGCCAATTGTGGCGGTGATGTTTTCCATGTTGTCGGCGTTCCCGGTTTTTTCTGGCATACGCGAAAAGTTAGAAGCGTTTGTTTACGACAATTTTCTGCCTGCCGCCGGTGATACGGTGCAGATCTATATCAATGAATTTGTCGCCAACGCCTCTAAGGGGACCAGCGTCGGTATCGCTGCCTTAGTGGTGGTGGCACTGCTGCTGATCTCGGCTATCGATAAGGCGCTAAACAGTATTTGGCGAACCAAAGAAAAACGTCAGGCGGCGGTCTCTTTTTCTATGTATTGGATGGTGTTGACCTTAGGGCCTGTGTTGGTGGGGGCCAGCCTAGTTGCAACCTCTTACATAGTGTCATTAAAGGTGTTCAATACTGAAGAGCTTTCTGGAGTCGTCCCTATACTGATAGAGCGTTTGCCGATGATCTTTTCGGTGGCGGCCTTTCTACTGCTGTATATGGTTGTACCCGTTAAGAAGGTTAAGTTTCTGCATGCACTACTGGGTGCACTAGTCGCAGCCATGCTGTTTGAGCTGGGCAAGAAGGGGTTCGCATACTATGTGACTCAGTTCCCGAGTTACGAGGCCATCTACGGCGCCCTAGCGACAATACCCATTTTATTTGTTTGGGTTTATGTTTCTTGGGTGATCGTGCTCGTTGGTGCAGAGATCACTGCAGGACTGCCTGAGTATCTGCATGAGTGCCAGCAGATCCGAGAAAGGGTATCGGCCGAGGCTGAAGCCGAAGAGTTGGAGCAGGAGTCAAAACAGAGTGTTAGCCAACTCGAAGAAACGAATGAGCAAGTTAGTGAGAAAACGAGCAAGCAAATGAGTGAGTCTAGCCCTGATAAGCAGGATAAGTCTGCCGATAGGAATAAGTAGGGCTAATGCCTATTGCGCTACCTAAAGCCTTCCGTCGAACCTGGATCGATGTTGGTGACGGTCATCAACTGCATGTGGCATTGTATGGTAATTCCGAGGGAATCCCACTGCTGTATCTGCACGGTGGTCCTGGTGCGGGTTGTAGCGTCGAAGAGTTAAAGCTGTTCGATCTGTCTGTTTATCAGGTGATTTTAGTCGATCAGCGTGGTGCTGGGCGTTCACGCCCTCGGGGGGAGCTTAAGCATAATAACCTCTCCAATTTACTGGCCGATATTGAGCGAGTTCGCTGCTGGCTTAATGTTCCTCAATGGATGCTGGCGGGGGGCTCATTTGGTGCCACCTTAGCCTTGTTATATTCCGCCTACTACCCAAACCGGGTGATCTCACAGGTATTATGGGGGCTGTTTGTTCCCAGCCCTGCGGGTATTGAATGGCTCTACGGTAATCGTGGAGCGGCTCGCTTGTTCAAAGAGGAATATCGAGATTTTGTTGATGGTGCAGAGCCACAAGAGTTAACGGCTTTACTCACCAGTTATCGTTCCAGTTTGGATGATGACTGCCAAGACGTTCGCTACTCTGCGGCAGAGCGCTGGATCCGCTGGGAAATGGCCTTAGCTTATCCAGGCTGTATGTTAGGCGAGATTAATTCGCCATTCAGTCAGTCTCTAGCAAGCATAGAGCTTTATTATGTTGCTAATGATTACTTTGGTGCATTTGAAAAACTCATCGTTCAATTGCCTTTGATTCAATGTCAAACACGTGTACTGCAGGGTGAGATGGACTGGGTCTGCCCATTTAAAGTACTGCAAAACTTCTTTAAAGGTAGGGCGAGCCAGTTGATCGAGGTGACAGAGATTAAAGGTGGGTATCACGCTTTGGCCGATGTTAAGATGGCTAGAGCGGTAATGGATGCCATACAGGAAATGGCCAAACAATAAACAAGGAAACATAGACGCTATGAAAAAACTGATTGTTGCAGGCTTAGCTATCGGCTTAACTATCGGCCTAACGGCTTGCGCTTCAACTGAAAAAACAGCAGAGGCAGAAGCTGCTGTCAAAGCGCCTGACAGTGTGGATTTAGGTGGCCTGTCTAACGAAGAAGCCACGACTAAATTGCTTGAAGCACTGTTAAATAAGAGTTATTTGGCATCGCGTGCAGGGCCTAATGGTGTGGCGGTCAATTTTGATAACAGCCAGTTTATTCTGCAGCCGAGCATCAACCCTGATGGTATCGATCGCATCATGATGAATCGCTTTTACGCCATTCACCCTAAATATGTGGGTAGTAAAGAGATGTTGCTGATGATCGGTACCTTGAACCAAAAGCTTAATTTCGCCAAGTTTGTTATCCGCGACCAAGGTGCGGTGATCCAGGTGCAAGGGGCGGCAACATTTGTCGATACCATCACCATGGAGGAGATCCGTCGATTTATCCTATGGATAGATGAAGGTTTACGTCAGGTAGGTGAGTCTCTCCCAGAAGGTTCGGAAGATGTGATTAAGCCAATACCTGTGATGCAGAATATTCAGTCGATTTAAAGAAGGTTTTAGGGAAAGCAGGGAAAGCAGGTCCTAGGTCTTAGGAAAGGCTAAGAAAGGTACTAGGGAAAGCTGGGAAAGCTAAGAAATGGCAAAGGTGGTGCTTTTGGTTTTTGTTGTTCCTAGCAGGGCGAAGCCCGTCCTCGAAGCGAAGCGTCCTAGGATCTTTAAAGCAAAGACGAACGGCCTACGGCCTTACGGACGTGACTATGTCACTTACGGAACGCTGCGCTTACGGAAAAGCAGGGAAAGCAGGTCCTAGGTCTTAGGAAAGGCTAAGAAAGGTACTAGGGAAAGCTGGAAAAGCTAAGAAATGGCAAAGGTGGTGCTTTTGGTTTTTGTTGTTCCTAGCAGGGCGAAGCCCGTCCTCGGAGCGAAGCGTCCTAGAACCTAATCCCTTGTTTTAAAGCGAAGCGTTCGTCTTCGCTTTTTCATTTAAGTTATTAAATTTTTTGGAGAGTGTTGTACGTGATTGCCCTAATTCAACGTGTGAGTGAAGCAAAAGTTGTCGTTGATGGCGCGACTATCGGTGAGATAGATAAAGGCCTGTTGGTATTACTCGGTGTCGAGCGCGAGGATAACATTGAGAAGATGCAAAAGCTGGCCACCAAGGTGATGAGCTACCGTGTGTTTTCCGATGAAAATGGCAAGATGAACCTTAACCTTGAACAGGCGGGGGGCAGTCTATTAGTGGTATCGCAGTTTACCTTAGCTGCCGATACTGGCCGAGGATTGCGTCCAAGTTTCTCCGGTGCAGGTACGCCGGATCAAGCGCGCGAACTCTATGAGGCGTTTGTCGATTTTTGTAAGTCCAAAGGGGTGAACACTCAAACTGGCCAATTTGCCGCAGACATGAAAGTGTCTTTAGTGAATGACGGCCCTGTAACCTTTAACCTGCAAGTCTAGAGCTTTACTGCGTGCTCAGGGATTGTAAAGGCTCGTATTAGGAAAGCGGATGTCTGATTCAAACTATCAAAACTTGCTAAAGCAGCTGCAACAGACTTGGCATCAAACCATACCTGTAAGTGAGTTTATGCAGGTAGCACCGTTAGCGTTTGATGGGGATACTTTCGAAGTCTCTGCACCAATGGAGCCCAATATCAACCTGCACAACACCATGTTTGCAGGCAGCATCTATACGCTAATGACCTTAACTGGCTGGGGCATGTTGTGGTTGCAGCAAAAGCTAGCCGAGCAAGAGGGCGATATCGTGTTAGCTGATGCCAATGTGCGCTATATCGCCCCAATTGACATTCAACCTGTAGCTAAAGTTTGTTGGCCGCAAGTCGATCTCGCGAAGTTAGCGCAAGGACGTCGAGTTAAGGTACGTTTAGAGGTCGAGCTATATTGTCGTGATAAGTTATGTGCCAGCTTCTCTGGGCTTTATGTCAGTATGGGTAACTAACTTATTCCGATAGTTTTTAGCGTTTTGGCTGACAGCAGAGTAGATCTTTTAATGCGCCGCCGTTGATCACACATTCCAAGCCGTTGGCCTTTAAAATATCGCAGCCTTTTTGGGCGCGAATGCCTGCACCACAATAGAGCACGAACACTTGTTGACGGTTTTCAACCTTGTGTAACCAAGCATCTAAGCTATCTAGTGGCACGTTTATCGCCTGTGGTAGATGGCCGCTAGCAAATTCTTGCGGCGAGCGTACATCAATCACGGTCGCGCCGTCCTCTATCAGTTTCCAGCATTGATCGCTTGCAGGCTTAGTCGGTAATTTTGAAATCTGAGTGTTTAACATATCCACCTCTATTTATTGTGTTCTTTGATTTTGTTTGATGTTAGCTGAACAAAACTTGTGCAGATATTTAAACCTTTAATTAGATTAATTTCAATAAGTTTTTGCTAATGATTGTTTGTGCCGATTAACGGTTTATGGCTAGAGCACGAAGATTAACGATGAAAATCAGTTATAAAAAAGGAGCTAGGAGCTAGGAGCTAGGACCTAGGCTCTAGGGCGCTGCGCTTTAAAACAAGGTACGAGATCCTAGGGCGCTTCGCTTCGAGGACGGGCTACGCCCTGCTAGGAACAGCAAAAGAGAAAAGCACCACCAGTGCTCCTTCTTAGCTTTTCCGGCTTTACCTAGGACCAGCTTTTCCTAGAGCCTAGAACCTTTCCTAGCTTTTCCGTAAGCGCAGCGTTCCGTAAGTGACATAGTCACGTTCCCTAGGCTGTCGGCCGTTCGGCTATTATTGTCTTAGCCTTTCCTAGCACCTAGATTCTAGGGCGCTGCGCTTTAAAACAAGGTACGAGATCCTAGGGCGCTTCGCTTCGAGAACGAGCTACGCCCTGCTAGGAACAGCAAAAGAGAAAAGCACCACCAGTGCTCCTTCTTAGCTTTTCCGGCTTTACCTAGGACCTGCTTTTCCTAGAGCCTAGAACCTTTCCTAGCTTTTCCGTAAGCGCAGCGTTCCGTAAGGCCGTAGGCCGTTCGTCTTTGCTTTCCCTAGAACCTAGAACCTATCCCTTAAATCGCTTAAAGATCAGCGAAGTATTGATGCCACCGAAGGCGAAGTTATTACTCATCACATAGTCGGTTTCAAGCTGGCGAACTTCGTCTTTGATGTAATCTAGCTCGCCACACTCAGGATCCACTTCTGCCAGATTGAGTGTCGGTGCAAACCAGCCTGCGTTCATCATTTCAATGCTGACCCACGCCTCTAGGGCACCACAGGCACCCAATGTATGGCCAGTGTAGCTCTTAAGTGAAGAGATTGGCTGCTTAGCACCAAATACCGCATGAGTGGCCTGGGTTTCGGCGATATCGCCGCGATCGGTCGCCGTGCCGTGGGCATTCACATAGCCAATCTTGTCGGCACTGATGTTGGCATCTTTTAGTGCTAAGCGAATGGCGACTTCCATGGTTTCACTGTTTGGCTGCGTCACATGTAGGCCGTCGGCATTGGTACCAAAACCTATGATTTCGGCATAGATCTTTGCGCCGCGTGCCTGAGCGTGTTCGAGCTCTTCTAATACCAGAGTACAGGCGCCTTCACCTATCACCAGACCGTCGCGGCCCTTGTCGAATGGGCGTGGCGTCTCCGCTGGCGTATCGTTCTTAGTGCTGGTGGCAAATAGGGTATCGAAGACTACCGCCTCGGTTGGACACAGCTCTTCTCCGCCGCCAGCAAGCATAAGATCTTGCTGGCCATATTTGATGGCCTCATAGGCGTAACCTATCCCTTGGCTACCAGAGGTACAGGCGCTGCTGGTGGTGTGCACTCGCCCCTTGAGACCAAAGAAAACTCCGACGTTTACCGCAGTGGTGTGTGCCATCATACGAATATAGCTGGTGGCAGTAACACCCGACATGTCGCCATCTTTAAGCATGTCACCGAATGCCACAATCGGATCGGTGCTGCCCGTCGATGAGCCGTAAGCTATACCCATAGCGCCCGATGTCACTACGGGGTCATCGAGTAGGTTGGCATCTATCAATGCCAGCTCACTGGCACGAGTGGCCATGATCGACACTCGCCCCATGGAGCGGATCTTCTTACGCTTATAGTGGCTTGGCACTTCGAAATCAGTAATAGGCGCTGCTAAGCGGGTATGAAGATCGGCAAACCTGTCCCACTCGTCCATGCGTACCACGCAGTTCTTCTGCGCCTTTAAGCTCTCAGCAATGCTTGGCCAATCATGGCCTAGGGCTGAAATACCGCCAACGCCAGTGATCACTACGCGGCGAGGAAAAGCTGCTTGGCTCATATCATGCCTCCGTTTACCGAGATAACTTGACGAGTGATATAGGCAGCGTCTTCTGACATTAAGTAATTGGCTAGGCCTGCAATCTCAGACGGCTTGCCCATGCGGCGCATCGGCACTATGTTGTTGACCATCTCTTTTGGTATATCGCTAACCATATCTGTCTCGATAAGCCCTGGGGCGATGCAGTTTACGGTGATTTTCCGTTTAGCGAGCTCTAAAGAGAGCGCCTTAGTCGCGCCAATAATCCCCGCCTTAGATGCGCTGTAGTTGACCTGACCACGATTGCCAGCAATGCCCGATACCGATGCAAGGGTAATGATGCGTCCACCTTGGCGGCTTTGTACCATAGGCATTACAGTCGGGTGAATAACGTTATAGAAACCATCTAGGTTGGTGTGGACTACGCTGTCCCACTCAGATTCAGTCATCGCAGGGAAGGCGGTATCGGCATTGATACCAGCATTGAGTACTACACCATAATAGGCGCCATGTTGCTCGATATCTTGCTCTATGGCTTGTTTGACCGCGGCTCTATCTGCAATATCAAACTGCAGACAGCTGACCTTAATGCCGAGCTGCTCAAGCTCAGCCTTGGTGGCATCGGCGGCGGTTTGGTTGCTATGAAAATGCATTGCGATATCATAGCCTGAGCCAGCCAGTTTTAGGGCGATGGCTTTGCCTATTCCGCGGCTTGAGCCGGTAATTAATACTCTTTTGGTCATCTTGTTGTTGCTCCCTGCGTAGTGCCTTAGCTCAGCTGTTTTTCGCCGTCACTTGAGATGACAGTTGTGACTGAGCTAATACGCTGCGACTTTATATTTTCATCAATTAAGTTACTGAGTCGACTCTGCAATATAGGCTTGCGCGTCTTGTGGCTGAAACACATTCACATTGGCTTCGGCCACTACCTCTTGGTTATGCAATATTTGGCAGTCAAATACCGCTAAGCCCGATTCCTCTTGGTAGAGGCGAGTCACTCGGGTTTGATAGTTTTGTCCAAGCTTAAAGGTTGGGATATGCATCTTCAGCTTGCGGCTTCCCAGCAAGAATCCCACTCTAATAATGTCGTCCCTCAGATGGGCTTCTACGCCTGCCAGTGCCGCGATGCTTTGTGCCATATATTCGATACCTACATAGTTGGGCACGCCATTGAGAGATGCATCGAAATAGGGACTTGAGGTCGATATATTGGTCTGGGTCAGTAAGCTATCTGGGCTATGGCTAAGTAGCTGGCTGATTAAGATCATCGGCTGGCGGTGAGGGATAAACTTTTCTACCGCTTGCTCGGCAAGGTTAGATATATCAAACATTTGGATTTGTCTCTGTTGAGTCAAAGGCTCTATTTTCTAGGACTTCGCGACTTGACCTGTAGCGGCTCAAGATCAGGCTGGCATTACTGCCACCGAAGGCAAAAGAGTTACTCATCACATGGCGAATATTGGCCTGTTGCCCTTTTTCGACTAGCGTTAGGCTAGGGTCGTTAGGATCTTGCTCCCCGTCCCACACCTGTGGGGGTAATTGCTGCTGAGTATTGTAATCACTGAGCAGTAGATAACAAAATGCCGCTTCAATCGCACCCGCAGCGCCCAAAGTATGGCCGGTTAGTGACTTAGTGGAGCTGCATGCTGGCAAGTTATTGCTAAACACTTGGTGTACGGCGCGGCTCTCCATGGCATCATTTTTGGGCGTAGCAGTGCCATGTAGGTTGAGGTAATCAATCTGTTCCGGCTTAAGCTTGGCCATGTTAAGGGCGGCTTGCATCGCATTGATTGCACCTCTTCCTTCGGGGTGTGGTGCCGAGATATGGTGGGCATCGCTAGACTCACCGATGCCACTGAGAATTATCGCTTTTTCCTCACCATCTTTTGCTGCATTATCAAGAGTAACCTTCTCTAAAGTCACTTTCTCTAAAGTAAAGAGCGCGCCGCCTTCTCCGATATTGATACCGTCACGATTGATGCTAAAGGGTTGGCAATGGCCGTTAGATATCGATTCGAGGGAGTAAAACCCATTAAGGGTTAGCTTACAAAGGGTATCGATACCACCGACAATCACCATATCGCAAACATCGGCATCGATAAGACGCTTGGCGCTGGCAAAGACTTTGGCGCTAGAGGAACAAGCGGTTGAAACGGTATAGCAAGGACCGCTTAACCCAAAGTAGGCCTGCAAAAATTGGCTAGTATCGCCAAGTTCTTGCTTGGCATAGTCATACTCTTTTGGAAATTCGCCATGAGCTTTAAGCTCGCTAAGTGCTGCCTCACCAGTGGCAATGCCCGAGGTGCTGGTGCCGATAACGATGCCGATCCGCTCACAACTAAAGCGTGCTTTCGCTTGCTCAACGGCTTGCTCAATTTGGCGGGCAATCAACAGAGTAAGTTGGTTATTACGGGTATCAAACCGCTTTAAGGCAGACGGGAGTTCGGGCAACTTGGCATCGACTTGGCCAACCAGTACTGAACGTTCAAATAGCAGGTCGTCACGCCACTGCATACCAGTGGTACTGGCGTGGAGTAGATTATCGAGCACGACTTGGTGGGACTGACCTAGAGGGCAGCATAAACCTAGATGGGTTATCGCGATTTGTGTTGTTGAGTTCACTAAAATGTCCACTAAATCAGGTTTATAACGGGCTGATGGTTAGCTTAAAGTTGGCAGCATCAATATTTAGGTTAACATCGGTCTGCCACTTGTCTAACTCACTCTTATTTGAGCCATTCTTATTTAAGCTGCTTTCACTTATATTGCTATAGCGTATGGCTATTATCGGCTGCTTGCCTGCAGCCGAGTCAATAGTGTCATTTTTAGCAAAAAAGAGCCCGCGACACAAAGTGGCATCGCAGTCATAGCTCTGCATCTTCGCGCCTCGTAAATGCAGGTTGACGCTGGCATCGGGCCAATAGATGAGCTGCATAATCGCTAACAGATACTCGGCCTTGAATTGATCGCCGAGTAGTTGGCTCTGCTCACTGATCAAGGTGTTGCCATCATAGGTGAGGGTAAACAGTGCTTGCCCAAGTGGCGCAAGGCCAACTAGGGTGAGCCGCTGTGGCTCAAGCTCTAACTGACTAAGCAGCTCGTGTTGGTTATTTTGAGTCTGAATGCTAACCTTTTGCGTTGCACTTATCGTGTGCTGCTCCCCTAAGACTTGCTGGTAGACAGGTGCTAAGCAATAGCTCACATCGGTCGCCAGTTCGACACAGGTTTGACGCTGCAGTGTCTGGCTACAGGCACTAATGACTAGGCATAGACCAGCAAAGGCTAATCTTTTACTTAACTTCGACATAGTTCTACAACCATATTGAGTCGGCGTTTCGATTCGCTAACGAATGGATTGTTCTCATCCCAAGCGTAGCCTGCGAGAATGGAGCTGATCATCTGCTTGATTTTAGGGTCTGGCCTGTCGAAGAAGATCGCCTCTTGGAAGCTGCAATCGTACCAAGCCTCGACATAGGTTCTGAAGGTGTCGACCCCTTTCATTAGTGGTTGGGCATAGTCTTGCTGCCAATCGACCTGTTCGCCATCGAGCTGTTTTAGCAAGGTGTGAGCCGCTATGGATGCAGACCGCATCGCTATGGTCACCCCCGATGAAAAGACCGGATCGAGAAACTCGCCGGCATTACCCAGCAGGGCAAACTTATCGGTTGCTAGTGTCTTCACATTTGCCGAGTAGCCTTTGAGTAGCGCTGACTCATTAATCAGCTCTGCATTGGCGAGTAACTTTTGCAGTCCTGGCTCTTGGTTAATCATAGTCTTGAGAATCGAGTCTAAGTCGCTATTACCGATCTCAGTGCTGAAGCCATTATTCCCGTAACCGCTTAGAGAGGTGAGTTGCTCAGGCTCACCGACAACGCCGACCGAGCAACGGCCATCGCTGAAAGGAATAAGCCAATACCAGATATCTTGGTTATCTGGATGCACACTGATCAGGATTTTATTTCGATCAAAATTAGGATCTGTGATCTTGTCTCGAATATGGTTAAATACGGCGCTCCGCGTGGGTAGTGTCGAGGGCTTTTCTAAGTCGAGTAGTCTAGGTAACACACGGCCAAAGCCACTGGCATCGAGCACAAATTTGGCTTTAACAGTCTGCTTTTGGCCTTTGTCGTTGCTCACTTCAAGGCTTGGTTCGGCGCTTAAATCGATCGAGTCGACCCTGTGACCGTAACGGATCTGGACTCCTTGTTTTACCGCTTCATCGGCTAGCAGTTTATCGAAATTGGCACGTTCGACCTGAAAGGTTGTGCCCGGACCTTGGCTAAACTTGTCGGTAAAATCGAAGGTGGTGTACTTATCTTGGTAACGAAAAGCGGCACCATTCTTAAATTGAAACCCTGCTTGGTTGACCGCTTCAAGCATATTGGCTTCATCGATAACTTGCATGCAGCAGGGCAGTAGACTCTCACCGATAGAGAAGCGCGGAAAATGTTGTTTCTCTAACACCAATACTTTCTTACCTTGAGCGTGTAATAAGCTAGCGGCAATGCTACCCGATGGCCCGGCGCCAATAATGGCCACATCAACCGATTCGGTTACACCAGATTCACTCTCATACTGAACAGCTTGATCAGTCGACATCAGTAGACTTCCTTGTAAAATTTTGGATAAAAGGGGAGAGCAAGAAGGTAAAGCCAATTCCCAGTAATAGGGTTAGGCCAAACGCATTAATTGCCGGTGTTTGGCTAAAGGCAAGCAAGCCAAAGGCGAGCAGGGTCGACATGGCTGACATAAATACCGCCATCATCACCCCGCGAGTTTGTTGTTTCGACTCGGCAAAAAATAGACTGTAATCGATGCCTATGCCGAAGACTAAGATCAGTGCCAGTGCATGAAATAGGGTTAGCGGATTATGACTGATCCCTAAGCAGGCCAAGGTTAGCAGAGCTGATAGGGTTGGCACCGCAACGACGATGGCAGCGAGCCTCAGGCCAAATCTAAAGGTAAAGATGATGCCAGCGATCAGTAACGCGAGTGCTAATAAACCCAAGGTGAGCTGGCGATAGTGACCCATGACCGTCGATATATCGCCGACTTTATCGACTAGCTGAACATGAGGGAGAGCATCGAAGCGTTGAGCCAGCGTCTCTAACTGGGTGATACCGCCAAGCAGCACGATAGCGCCATAACCTGTCTCCCCCTCTGCTGGCGACAGCCATAGTGGCTTAAAACTTTCTCCCGCAGCATGATTTAACAAGCTATCGGCTGTGATGAAACCTCCCTTTGCCGCTTGGTATTGCTCTACGAGTGCGCCCTTAATGCTGGGGTCTAAGCCTAAGCTGGCAAGGATCTCATCTAGATGCTCTAGGTAGATCTGCCCCTGTAGTTGATAGTGGCGTTCTTGTTCCGATTGTCTTGGCAGAAAGCGGCTTAGGCTGAGGTGATTACCGATTAAGTTATCTTGCTCTGCTTGCCTGAGGAGCGGCTCCAACTGAGCGAGCTCATCGGTAACCTGCTGTTCGCTATCTCCGCTCACCAGTAGAAACTGATTGTCGGTGCCGCCACTGAGCAGGGTGCGTAGCTCATCTTCCTCGGCTTGAATGTCGGCAGGTGTATGCTGCAGCTGGCGGATATCGTCATTAGCCTCTATCTGGGTAAAGCCTATGGTGATAAAGATGCATGTCCCTATCGCGAGCAATAGTCGTTTAGTCAAACCTGCAGGCATCAGGCTAAGCATAAAGCCTTGGTAGCGACTGGCGTAATCGAGTGCTCGACTAGCATTACGCACAGGACGAGCCGCAAGTATTGGGTAGGCCAGTAGCAGGGTTAAGTAGGCACCGGCTAAGCCTGAAGCGCAGAATATCGCGACTTGCTGCATTCCGGGGAAGGGGGCAAGGCCTATGGCGCTGTAGGCGATAACGCTGGTTAGTAGCGCCAGTGATATGGCGATAAAAATCTGTTGGATAACTCGATCACTACTATAGCTTGGGTGATTTAAGCGCTCACAGTAGTAATGAAAGCAGTAGTCGATAGAGATCCCGATAAGGCTAGTACCAAAGACTAGCGTCAGTAGGTGTAGCTCACCAAATACCGCAGTTGTGGTTACCACTGCAAATAGAAAACTGCTACTGACGGTGACTAAGGCAATGGTTAGCGGCATAAAGGAGCGAAACGCAAACCAGACTAAGGTGATCACACCTAGCAGTGAGATCACACCGATAGTCGAGACCTCTTTCTTGGCATTATCGGTAGCGGCTATTGCATGAAATAGCGCCCCCGCCTTGATGATTTCAATATTGCGGTCTTGCTGCTTTACCGTATCGAATGCCGATGTCAGTGCTGAGAGTTGTAGCTGTTGTGCATTAGGGTTAAAGGCGCTATCACGGCCCTTAGCCATGACGATGGCGGCAAATTTAGGACTTTGGTTTAGCTCTTTAGCCTCGATAGTCTTGAGCAGCACCCCTTGCTTAACGTTGAGCTGCTGTGATGGCGCCAACGCGAGCAGGTTATCTGGGTAGAGCAATAGTGGGTCATGGCTCAGCAAGTCGCTATTAGCATAGCTAAAGGCGTTATAGAGCTTTTCGAGCGCGGTTTGCGAGAGCGGCTGCCATTGCCCTCGTTCAAGAAGTTGTTGCTGCTTATCTGTGAGTAGCTGAAATCTATGTTTAAAGTAATAACTGTTTAGTGCCTCGGCCTGCGCCATATCCGCGCTGCTAACATCGATAAAGGCACTTTCTTGATTACTCACTCGAGTCCCGTCTTTCGAGGGCTGGTTAAGCTTAGCCATTGCTGTCTTGGCTGCATCGATTGCCGACTGCTCGTTATCACTAATGAAGCCTAAGTAAATGCGGTTCGCCAACTGCTGTTCGACCTGAGCCATGGCGCGCTGGGTCATTGGGCTCTCACTCACCTTGGGTAGCATGGCGAGAATATCGCTTTGTACTCGAGCGCCGCTTTGCCACAAAACAAGGCCAGTCGCAAAAGTAATGCCGATTAGGGTTAGCCAAATGAGCAGTCTTAACTTGGCTGTCTTGTGGTTTAGAAATCGATTAAAGCTCGGCTTCATTATGGCTGTTTGCCCTCGATCTGAGGGGCGGCATTTGGCGATACTTCTGGTAACGGAGCGGGGCTAAAGCGTTGCTTATCTGCTGCCGTTAATGGGCCTTCATCGATGGCTGAAAATTCGATACGGCTGCGATCACCGTTACGGCTAAACAGCACCAGAGTTTGGATCTGCTCATCGCCTGCTAGTACCATCTGCGGTATCGCTTTCTCTAGCAATGGGTCAGTGGGTTTTAGCCCCAGTTGCCATTGTTGTGTCGCTTGTCCTTCAGTATTGGGTGCTAGCTGTAGGCTAAGGGTAAAATGCTGCTCTAACTGCTTAATATCACCGCTTAATAGGGCGTTTAACAGCTTTGGCATCAACTCACTCATCTGATTACCGCTGCCTGCTTGCTCGGCATTATTGATGTTGATATTGCCTTGGCTATCTATCTGGATAAGTTGCTTATCCTTTAAGATCAGCGTGCTGGCAAACGGGGTATTCTGTTGCCAAATCATGCCCAGATCTTTGGCAAAGACAAACTCCCCCTGACTCACTAGCGGCTTCTTAAGCACCTTGAGGTAGCGATATTGGCTGAAATTCCCTTTCGCCTGCGCGCTTGGCGATAGCTGGGTCGTTAGCCTCGTCAGCTCTGCACTGCTCGCCTCATGCTGAAATAGCTCGGAGTAATCGGTGTGTGTATCAGCCTGCGCGTAACTGCTGCTAAGCAGCACCGGTACGAAAGCAAATGCTAGAGCGAGTGCTAGAGCTTGTGTTAGGGGAATGAGGCGTTTCATTCGCTTTGCTCGGCAGTGGGTGACTGAGGCAGTAGATGAGCAATCCTCTGCTGGAAAACATCAGGCGTTACAAAGCACAGCTCCTGAGTTTGCATATCGACCGCTGCCTGAATGGTGTGCCCCTTGGTGATGCGCTTACCTGTTTGGGCATCGACCACCTGATAGTTTATCTTGAGTCGGTTTTCCCATTCGACCAGTGCCGCCTTGATGATAATCGTCTGCTCGAAGGTGCTCGACTGTACGTATTTTATCTGCACATCCACAATCGGCCAGACGTAGCCCGAATCCTGCATGGCGCGGTAGCCGTAGCCTATTTTATCCAGCAGCTTACAGCGTACCAGCTCAAAGTAGCGTAGGTAGTTACCATGCCAAGTGATCCCCATCGAATCGACATCGTGGAATGGGATCTCAACTTCTAGTTCTGCGAATAAGATACCTTTCATTAGCAAGCTCCAACTTCGGAAGCGAGTTTAACTTTTTGCACAGCGAAACCATGCCAGCAGTTATAGCCCATCGAATCGACATCATGGAATGGGATCTCAACTTCTAGTTCTGCATGTAGAATGCCTTTCATTGATAGGCTCCTAGCTCGGAAGCTAACTTAATTTTTTGCACAGATAAGCCATGCCAACGGTCATAGCCCATAGAATCGACATCATGGAATGGGATCTCAACTTCTAGTTCTGCGAATAAGATACCTTTCATTAGCAAGCTCCAACTTCGGAAGCGAGTTTAACTTTTTGCACAGCGAAACCATGCCAGCAGTTATAGCCCATAGAATCGACATCATGGAATGGGGTCTCAACTTCTAGTTCTGCATGTAGAATGCCTTTCATTAGCAAGCTCCCGTCATTAGCCACATACTTCCCAATAGCCATTTTGGATTTTATCCACGGTTGAGCGTAGGGTCTGCTCTAATGGTCTATCTTCGGTCAGTAGCTCAAAGTCTGCTTCAACCTGAGCCAAGGTCTTACCCAGTGAGGGGGTAATCGAGCTGGGCTGGAGCTCCTCTTGGGCGATGCGCAGGCGAATACCTTGAGACATGGCCAGAAGCGCCGCCGCTGCCACTTGTTCGGTAAGCTGTAATACCCGCATACAGTCGCGAGCCGAGATGGTACCCATGCTCACCTTATCTTGGTTATGGCACTCGGTTGAGCGAGAAAATACGCTAGCAGGCATGGTGTTTTTCAGCGCCTCAGCCGTCCAAGCCGAAACTCCAATCTGCACTGCCTTAAAGCCGTGGTTAATCGCCTTACGCTTGCCTTGGGCACCCGACAGGTTGGCGGGTAAACCGTTATTGAATTTTTGATCCATCACAAGCGCCATCTGACGATCGATAAGATCGGCAATATTAGCCACAGCGTTTTTCATTGCATCCATGGCAAAGGCGATATGGCCGCCATAGAAGTGACCGCCGTGTAGGATATGCTCGCCTTCACCATCGACAATCGGGTTATCGTTAGCGCTGTTAAGCTCGGTCTCGATAAATTGACGCATAAAGGGCAGCGCATCTTGCAGTACGCCAATGACATGGGGGGCGCAGCGGATAGAGTATCTGTCCTGCAGTCTGTCAGAGTTGCGTGGATGGATATGATGATTGAGGTCTTCCCGGATCCACGCCGCGATCTGGTTTTGCCCAGGGTGTGGCTTAGCGGCAAATAGGATGTCATCGAAGTGATTCGAGTTACCTTTTAATGTTAGCGAAGCCATGGCGGTAATGCGGCTAGCAAGGCGCGCCATATATTGAGCGCGGTCATAGGCAAGGCAGGCCAGTGCCGTCATTACTGCGGTGCCGTTCATCAGCGCTAAGCCCTCTTTCGGGCGTAGCTTAAGCGGCACGATATTCAGCTCTTGATAGACGTCGCTGGTAGGGCGTCGCTCACCTTGATAGATGACATCACGTTCGCCCACAAGCACCGCGGCAAGGTAAGACAGTGGCGTTAAGTCACCGCTGGCACCGACTGACCCCTCTTCTGGGATCACTGGGGTGATGTTGAGATTGAGTAGGGTTTCGATACGCGCGAGTAGCTCGTAACTGACGCCAGATTTACCAACGGCGAGTGAGCTGAGTCGGCATGCCATCACGGCACGGGCTTGCATCGGTGATAGGATCTCTCCCATACCGCAGCCGTGAAAACGGGTCAGATGCAGTGGTAATTCATGGACTAAATCTAAGCCAACCGTCACCGTGCAGGAGTCGCCATAACCTGTGGTGACGCCGTAAACCACACCCTCTTCTTTTAGCAGGCTATCGATGAATTGGGCACCCTTTTGGATATAGGCACGATACTCGGCAGTCTGATTGAGCTTAGCTGTCGCGCCTTTGGCGATAGCCACCACATCTTCAAGCGATAGGCTGTTATAGCCAAATTCAACGGTTTGCTGGCTAAGGTTATAGGTATTGTGTTGGGTCATTTGCTTGCTTATCCTTTACTGCTACGACTACTGCCGCGACTGCTTTGCGCATCGGCACGCTGGAACTCTTCATCCTTGCGCCAAAAATCATAAAAATTAAACCATTGCAGTGGCTCACTCAGGGCAAAACGCTCCAAGCGACTGCTAAATTCGTTTACGGCTTGCTCAAGCCTTTCGGCGCGTCCCGCTCTTGGGCCTTTTAAGGTATCGGCGAAGTGCTCAAGGTGAACATGATAGCGACCATTTTGGCGCAGACAGAACATGGTATAAACCGGACAGTCCAGCAGCCCCGCCAAAATGAACGGCCCTTGTGGGAATGCGGCCTGCTCACCTAAAAATTCTTGGTAGATCACCCGTCCAGCCGTTTGAGACGAGGTCCTGTCTCCGGCAATTACTACCAGTTCACCGGCTTCAATCTTTTGCTGTAGTAGCATCGAGGTGCTCGGGCCGAGCTCGGTCACCTGAATAAGATTCAGTGAGCTATCAGGGTTAAGCTGCTTGAGCACCCGATTAAAGTTCTCGGCGTTTTGCGTCAGCACCATGACGTTAACCTTGACTTGGCGCTGGTGGATTGAGATCGCGCGGCACAGCTCTAAATTACCTAGGTGTGAGACCAGTAACACGGCGCCATTGCCGGCAGCAAGTTGGCTGGCGAGCATTTCACGGTTGGGAAAGTCCACCTCTGAGAGCTTGATACGATCGCACCAGGCATCGATTCTATCGAGGGCGGCATTACCGAAGGCGAAAAAGTGCTTCAGACTATCGCGCCAGCTGAGTGGCTCCCCCAACTGTGGGTGGTTAGGACGCTGGTGCTTCACATGGGTTAAAAACTGCTTCGATGCGGTTCGCGCCGTGGTGCCTGTGATAAAGAAGTAGCAGATCACCGGATACATGATGACGCGGCACAGCCAGTGCCCACCTAAGCGGTAGCTTTGGGCTAGCAGCTTAATTCCCCAGTAGCTGCCACGTTCACCCATGCTGGACCAGTGTTTGTTCTGGCTCGGCCTAGTCAGTTTGTGCAACAGCTTCTTGGGCTGACGTAACAACATGCCAAAGAAGAGTTTGCTGTGCATCAGTGAGATGCGCACATTGTCTTTGAGGCCTTGGAAATGACTGACACCATCTTCGGGGTAGATCACCCGTGTTGGCAGATGGATAACCGGGACACCTTGCCAATAGAGGCGCACCAGCACTTCGATATCGAAATCCATGCGCTCGCCCAAGGCGTGGCTTAAAAATAGCTTCTCTGTTGCCGCCAGTGGGTAAACTCGAAAGCCACACATGGAGTCTTGAATATCAAAGCTTAAGGTCTCTATCCACACCCAGAAGTGGGTGATATAGCGGCCATACAAACGGCCCTTAGGTACGGATTCGTCGTACTGTGGAAGGCCGGAGATTAGTGCCTCTGGTGCTGATTCTGCACGGGCGATCATCGCCGGAATATCATCTAAATCGTGCTGACCGTCGGCATCGACCTGCAGCGCGTGGGTGAAACCATCGGCGTAGGCTCTGCGCAGGCCTGTCATCACCGCCGCACCTTTGCCGCGATTAAATGGGTGGTGGATCAGTGTCACCCAATCATATTTCTTAGCCAGCTCGATGAGCAGAAAGCGAGTGTCATCGTCACTGCCATCGTTAATCAGATAGCAGGGGAGCTCAAAAGCCGCGAGGCGAGCTAGCGTCTTCTCGATTGCGCCGCGATGATTGTAGTTGGGAATAACCAGAGCTAGACGCATTAGTTTGCATCCGCTGTGTTAGAGGCACCATTGAGTGCAATGCGTCCCGATGCAAAGCGCTTATCGCCATCGCTGTAGGCAAACGTAAGCTTAGCCTTGGCTGCATTGTGGCTGATGTTGAGATCTACTTGAGTGCCGGGCAACATGAGTTGTTGAAACTTTAGAACCTCTAAGGTTGCGACATCTATGGCGTACCCGAAATGCTCACAGCCGAGCTTTATCGCCCAATCGAGCTGAGTCACGCCTGGCAGTACGGGTTGCTCTGGAAAGTGGCCATTAAAATAGTCGAGATCGGCTGCAATATTGAGCCGCCAAGTCACAGAGTCTTGGTTCTTGCTGCAACTGATGATGGTGGGCAATTTAGATCTAATCATTTGCTCTTAAACTTATCGATATCGAATAGGGCTAACATGCTAGATTGAACACGCTTCCCCTGCTGATCCAGTGGCAGCTGTTCTACATAGCGCCAACGTCTAGGTAGGGTGACTCGTTCAAACTGTGACAACAGGTGATTTTTCAGTTGGTTATTGAGTGCCAACTTGCCATTTGCTTCGAGTTGTTCCATCCCTTGGGCTGAAAGCTCAATGGCTGCGCCGAGCTGCACTCTAGGCTGTTCGAGCATCACCAGCGCGGCTTTAGCCACATAAGGGTGACTCTCTAACAGTGACTCCATCTGCACCAGCGACAAGCGCTTCTCTTCCACCTTGATAATTCGGTCTAAGCGGCCTTGAAGGGTAAATTTACCATTGGCGTGCAGGTCAATTTTATCATCGCATTTTAGCCATTCACTATCTGGCAGGTAGGGCGATTTGAGTACTAGTGCACCATCGCTTGGATCTTGCTGGATCTCAATTGGCGCAAAAGCTTGCCAGTCTGCGTTAGGCTGGTGTTGACGACGATAGGCTATACCACCGGTTTCGGTGCTGCCAAACACCTCTATCGGTGCCTGCCCATAGCAATGTGCCACGGCTTTAGACGCATCAAAACTTAACGGCCCGCCAGAACTAAAGACTAAACTCGGTGCACGCAGTTGACGCTCGTTATCGAGCGCGTCGGGCAATCGAGACAATTGGGCCGGACTACTGATCAAACACAGATTTGGAAATAGGTTGGCGTAATAGTTTAAGGTCTCAGGGTATTCGACCAGATCGCTTAGGAATGGGCGACTCGCCGCCAGAGGCCAAAGGATCTTAAACAGGAGACCGTAAATATGCTGATGAGAGACGGTTGAGATGACGCTGCAGTGGGGCAGGTGCTCGGCAAAAGTCTGCTCTAGTACGCTGACTTCGGCATCGAGCTGCTCGATAGATTTTACGACTCGCTTAGGCTTTCCGCTGCTACCTGAGGTGAATAGAACTAGCTCACCTAAGTCATTGGTTTGCGGCCATTCACTCGCGGGTGGGTTGAGATCTTTATCGAGACGCAAGAATGCTTTGCCTTCACAGATGGGCATATCGGAGAGTACGCCATCGAACTCGTGGGTCAGTTGGCTCAAGGTTCCCGCTTGTCTGTTTGCGGGCAGTACAACCTGCTTCCCCGCGAGTAATCCTGCACACAGTCCAACGGCAAACAGATCGCTGCTATCGCAACATAGCAGCCAACGCTGGGAGTCAGAGTCAATGAGTTGCTGTTGCAGCTGGGCGACTTGGGCGGTAAATGCAGAACCCGTCACGATATCGTGATGATTGAAGCTAATTAGCTGCTGAGCAGCTGGGCCTTGGCAGAGCCAAGATTTAAGGAGATCCGTCATGACTTTTTCAACCAAAATGTTCTGTATAACCATTCGCCACCAAGTAGCGACCCGATAAGCAGATAGGCGATCAGCCCGTTATAAAGCGTCCATGTTTCTAGACTGGCATAGAGTGCGGTATAAAGCGCCATTGCGCCATTAAAGATAAACAAACCGCACCAAACTAAGGTAACAGTCTTGAGGTAGCCGATTGCCTCATCGGGCAGTTCTGGCTCCTTTAATCTCGCCAGCCTCTCTATCATGCTGGGCCCACGCCTTAGTGAATAGCCAAAAAGCGCCAGCATGGTGAGGTTTATCACTACTGGATAGAAGAGTAGCCAGTGATTTTCTTTGGCTACAAAACTACCAGCCGTTAAACCTATACCCACAAGGAGCGGCAGCATAAGCGCCTTTACTTGCTGCTGTTGCAGCACCAGTCGTAGGACCAAGACCGCGCACAATGCGAGTGCTATGCTGCCAGCAGGCAAATAGTGTAGACCAAAATAGACCGCCAGCGGGTAGCCTATTACCACAAGGGTCGTCACTATTTGCAGGATTAATCGCATTACTCTTTAACTAAGCCTTCGATAGCCGACACAACGTCATCTACGGTTCTCACCGCTTTAAACTCTTCAGGCTTAATCTTTTTGCCTGTCATCTGTTGTAGCTTAATCACCAAATCGACAGCATCGATGCTGTCTAGATCTAGCTCTTCATACAGAGAAGCTTCTAGGGTGATATCTTCTGCGTCAATCTCGAATTCTTCGACGAGGATCTCTGTCAACATTTCAAGGATCTGTTCACGACTTTGCATACTTCCCCCTAGACCCGCTGTGACTCAATGAAACTGACCAAGCTGGCAACGCTATAGAAATGCTGTTTTGTTGCATCTGAGTTTGCTTCAATCTTCACATCAAATTGCTTTTTGATGGCAAGGCCAAGCTCCAATGCATCGATAGAGTCGAGTCCAAGGCCTTCACCAAATAGCGGTGCCTGTGAGTCGATATCTTCAATGCTGACGTCTTCAAGGTCGAGACAGTCAATGATTAGTTGTTTTACTTCGTTATCTAGGCTCATAAGTATCTATCTAATTGTTGTTTATAATAATTTTCTAGGTCACGAGTCATCTGTCGTGCCATTTTTGCATCGCCGCCTGCACAGGCATCATAACGTAAATAGGGGAGTGTTTCGCCTATTTCGATATGCATGCCTATGGTTCGTCTAGGCAGCTGATACCAAGCCTGCTGCTTACTGAGTCCAACAGTATTGGTTTTCAGAAATACAGGCAATAGGTCGCTTCGTGTTCTCAGGGTGATATTGGCGGCCCCACGTGCAAAGGGGTTCACTTTTTCACCTATGACAGTGCGGGTTCCCTCGGGGAAAATAATTAAATTCGTGCCGCGTTCAAGTACCGATTTGCAGTCCTCCAATAGCAGCTCTGCCCCGCGGTTGGGAATGTAACCCGCACAAGAGACTACCCCTCTTAAAAAGGGGTTGCGCCATAGCCCTTGCTTAACGATACAGCCTGCATTTGGCATCAAGCTGATAAGCACGACCACATCGACTAAGGTGGGATGATTTGCAGTGACTATCACGCCTTTTGCATCGCGAAGACGACTCAAGTCTCCATGACTGACATTAATCACGCCAGCCCAGGTGAGCATTTTTACGAATCCTTTAAACATAATGTGTACGGCGCGCTGTACCCGCTCGATACGCTGCTGGGGCGTACCAGGCCAGAATCGCAGGATGGGCAGGATAGTAAGCGAACTTAAAAGGCCACCAAGGCCGAAGGCGATATAGCAAGCGGTGCCGCCAAGCCAGCGTGGCACATAGGCCAAGCCAGTTAACTTAGGTGCGAGAGGTTGGGCTCTCTGGGATGATTTACTTGCTAAAGACTTAGTCATAGCAGATTAGCTCCCAATGCCATCCCGCCAAATAACCTGAGATACTCTGCTTAGCCGCAAGGCTTGCGAGTAACTGGCCGAAACAGAGCTGCTCACGTTCATCTCTATGTTCCCGTTTGTCGGCAGTTAAGTTCAAACTCGCGATAGCACCTTGCTGGCAATTTGCTGGAGCCAGCATAAAGGCGATGGCAATAGGCCACTCCGGTTCAGAGGAGAACTGCTGATAAACTTGTGGCACGGGCTCGTCCGCATAGGCTAATAATAGTGGTTCAGGATCGGCGTGCAGTTGTCCAAAGGCTTCGATGAAAGCTTGAGAAAAGCTATTCTTGCACGCCGCAATGGAGGTCGAGGCAGCCTGATTACCCGTTAAAATACTGAAAATACCACTGGCAGTGTTGTGTACCGACTGACTAAAACCAGTAGGGGATAGTGGCTGCTCGGCAACAATATCGTTAAGTAAGCCAACTGTGCGATTAATCTCGCCGTGTTGCGAGGAAAATATGCTACGGCATTGCTCAGGCGGAGCACACTGAGATACGGCTTCTAGGATGATTTTAGTGAGTTTGCTGAGTCTTCTACGCTGCATAGCAGGCACATGAGCCAGTTTTGGCACAGCTGAGCGCTGTATAGAGTCGTTTGGGGCTATGCATGGCCAATTTAACCATTCATTGGCTTGTTGGTACTGCGGCGACCAGGCGCCCCATGAAAGAATGCTAAACTTCAAATGCATCGCCTTAGATCCGAATATCCTTTCGTATCACCTTGACTGGTAAAAAGATAGTGCTGACCGACGACAGCAATTATGTCTGTAAGTGGTCAAATATAATGTTATTTAGAGCCGCTATTCTACATCATAAATGCAGGGCTTAATAAGCTCTTTTATGATACAGGTGTCGCTTAAAGGTGAGAGGGAGGTGAATAAATGTTGGCTTTGAATGAGAGCCCTGTTAATTCAGGGCTCTTGAAGAAACGATTTAACGGCTGTGATGGCCTAATTTAGATGCTGCTGTAACCGACGTAGTGCTGATTTTACTTTGCGTGAGTTTTCAGGTCCCATACGGATCATTAACTTCTGCGCATTTGGCAGTGCTTCAAGTTTTGGATCGACAAACTGGTAGTTTACACTCACACCATCTAGCTCGATGGGCTGTTCGATTATCGGTGCATCCAACATCACCTCAATCGCCTCCTGCATACGCTCATCGAATGAGATGTCGTTATAGCCTAGCTCGACAAATGCTTCGCTCAATAATGGCGTAAGCTCCTTGTAGGTTTTCGCTAACTCCTCATCATTGAGGCTAGCTAGGAAATCGGCATAGAGATCATATCTATGGTAACTATCAGGGTTGATGTAGGTCTTGTTGGCGATCTCCGATACGGTAAAGCTATTATTTGGTGCCTTGAGCGGGCTCACTTTGCGAGCCAGTTCGCCCTGGGCTAGGTTATCGACAAACACTACAAATTGACGCACTAGATTATTTTCAATCAATAGCGGCTCAATCGCCATACCGTCGGCAACGTCAGTAACTTTCTGGTGAACGAAGTCGTCACTCTCCGCGAGTGTTGGCAGCGGCTCGACTTGTGGAGTCTGATCGACTTCCGGTAACTGTACAGGTTCAGCTTCTATTATCACTTCAGGCTCAGGAACTGCTTCAGTTTCAAGTGGCTGTTCAGGTACAGGATCAGGAATAACCACTGGGGCTATCACTTGAGGCTCTTCGACTTTTTCATTGCCACTGAGGTAGTAGTAGCCGCCAGCAGATAGTGCCACCACAGCCACTATAGCCAAAATTGCCAGACCATTGGTGCCAGAGCTCTTCTCCTGAGGGGAAATTCTATCTTCTTGACTGAGTTGCATTTTAACTCCTCTGCTACCGCGCAGTGATAGGACTAATAAGTAAAGTATAGCTTCAATCCATTCTGCAAAAATCCAACAGATTGTCTATAGGCTGAAGCTCTATTAAGGATATTTAATTTCGAAAGCAGTCTAAATGAGTCGTTTACGCTTGTACGAATTGCTCACGATCACCTAGCCAGCGTTCGATGATGGCATCGACGCAGTCGGGCGCTTGTTGCATAACGTGGGCGGCGAGCTTCTGTACATGGGGGATAAGGGCTTGATCACGCATCAGATCGGCAATTTTCATATCGGCGATACCGGTTTGTTTGGTGCCTAATACCTCACCAGGTCCGCGGATCTCCAAGTCTTGCTGAGCAATCACAAAGCCATCGTTACTCTGCCTGAGTACACCGAGCCTTTTGGTAGCCGTTGCCGATAGTGGTGCCTTGTATAGCAGCACACAGTGGCTAGCAACGGCACCACGGCCAACTCGCCCCCTAAGTTGATGCAGTTGAGCTAGCCCTAGACGCTCGGGGTTTTCGATAATCATCAGGCTGGCGTTAGGTACGTCCACACCAACTTCGATTACCGTGGTTGCGACCAGTAAGTTGAGTTCACCAGCCTTAAAGTCGGCCATAATTTGCTGCTTTTCAGCTGGTTTCATACGGCCGTGAACTAAGCCAATTTTCAGCTCAGGCAGTGCTCGTTTCAACTCTTCGGCAGTATCTTCGGCGGCTTGGCACTCCAGCGCTTCAGATTCTTCAATCAAGGTGCAGACCCAGTAGGCTTGACGCTTATCATTTAGGGCTGCCTTGCGTACGCGGTCGATTACCTCTTCGCGGCGCTGATCGGAAACCGCAACCGTAGTAACAGGTGTTCTACCTGGTGGCAGCTCATCGATAATCGAAGTGTCGAGATCGGCATAGGCGGTCATCGCTAAGGTGCGTGGGATAGGGGTAGCAGTCATAATTAGCTGGTGTGGATGGAAGCCCTGACTGATGCCTTTCTCTCGTAGCCCTAAACGTTGATGCACGCCAAATCTATGTTGTTCATCGATAATAATTAGCGCTAACTTATTGAATACCACCTGCTCTTGGAAGATAGCATGGGTACCAATCACAATATGAGCGTCACCGGATTCGATATCCGCCAGCGATTGGGCTCTGGCTTTACCCTTAAGCTTACCTGCAAGCCAGCCGACCTTAAGCCCTAGAGGCTCGAACCAAGCGGAAAAGTTAATGGCATGCTGCTCTGCCAGTAGCTCGGTTGGAGCCATCATGGCGACCTGATAGCCGCTCTCAATCGCCTGTAGTGCTGCTAAGGCAGCGACTAAGGTTTTACCTGATCCAACGTCACCTTGCACGAGACGCATCATCGGCTCGTGTTTAGCCAAGTCTTGAGTAATATCGGCTACAACTCGTTGTTGCGCGCCGGTAGGCTTAAAGGGCAAAGAGGCTAAAAATGGGTTTAGTAGCTGACCTGTAGCATGCATGCTTACCGCACTGTCACGGTTACTGCGCTGACGCAGGCGAAGCATACTTAAGTTGTGCGCGAGTAACTCTTCTTGGATAAGACGTTGCTGCGCCGGATGCGTGCCTTGCTCTAGCTCGAACAATGAAATTTGGTTATTGGGTCTATGTAGGATCTGCAGTGCCTGCTTTAAATCTAAGTTGTTTGGTTGCAGGTGTGGCGGCAGCAGCTCATGTAGGCCGCCATTATCTAACATTGCGAGTGCCTGCTCGGTGAGCTTGATCCAGCTTGCTTGCTTTAACCCTTCAGTGGTTGGGTAAACTGGCGTGAGCGTGTCACTCAGTTGCAGATCTTCACCGGGAGCAATCAATTTATATTCAGGATGAATGATTTCTGCGTTGTGTTTGCCGCGACGGATCTCACCGTAAGCACGAATGGTCATGCCTATCTCTAGCCCGTTACGTTGAGCGACTGAGAAATTGAAAAAGCGCAGGGTTAAACTGCCACTGTCGTCGCGCACAGTGCAGGTCAGCATGCGCTTACGCCCTTGAATAATTTGGCTGGACTGAATGACGGCTTCTATGGTGCCGTAACTGCCAGGATAAAGCGAGGCAATAGGGTAGACTTGAGTACGATCCTCATAACGCAGCGGCAGGTGAAACAACAGGTCTTGCACTGTTGTAATTCCTAGCTTTGCTAATCTCTCGGCCATTTTACTGGCAACGCCCTTGAGATCGGTTATTGGAACAAGATCGAGTCTTTGCAATCTGTTAGCACTCAAACACTGTAAATTTATACATATATTATCAGAGTTATAGGTTTACGCAAATTTGGCGCTTATTTGCTTGAGAGTCAAGCAGCTCAATCGGATTGTGCTAAACCCAGTTGGTCGATATAACTTGAGTATTGACTAGGGATAGAAACAAAAACGGCCTAAAATGCGAAGTGCAATTTAGGCCGTTTAATACGAGCGGAATTGAGCTAATTAAGCTTGTGCAACTAAATAGCCGATATAAGCCACGTAGCCAATCACCAGTAAGCCAGCTTCACGGCGACCAATGCGTAAACCTGTGTAGGCAAATGGCAATAAGATCACTGCAAAGGCAATCATTGCGCTCCAATCTAGATTGCTGATTTCGCCACCAATAATTGGGTGAATAAGTGCGGTAACACCTAAAATACCTAAAATATTGAATAGGTTTGAACCTACAACGTTACCAATTGCGATATCACTTTCGCCTTTTAGCGCGGCAACAATCGAGGTAACGAGTTCAGGCATACTGGTACCGATAGCCACAATGGTTAAGCCGATAATCACTTCGCTAATGCCGAATGATTTAGCTAAGGCTACAGCGCCATCAACAAATAGAATACCGCCGCCAACCAGCATACTAATACCGATAACGATAAACAGTACCGACAACAGAGGATTTTGCTTGGTATCGGTTACATCATCATCGCTCTGTTTCTCGGCCGTGAAGTAGCTAAAGGTCAAGTAAGCCACAAGCAGCGCAGAAAGAATCGCACCATCCCAGAAGCTCAAGCCGCCATCGAGTAGCAGACTCCAGAACAGTAGCGATGCCGCTATCATGATTGGAATGTCACGGCGTACCATCTGAGACTCAATCTTGATTGGGCGGATAAGTGCTGTGATACCTAAGATCAGGCCGATGTTGGCAATGTTTGAGCCAATCACGTTACCTAGTGCAATACCGCTATTGCCTGCAATGGCAGATTTTACGCTCACTGCAAGTTCAGGCGCACTGGTACCAAAGGCAACGATGGTTAAGCCAATAATTAGAGGAGTAAGCCCTAATCTAAGTGCAATTTGGCTCGCGCCTCTTACTAAGGCTTCAGCCCCTAAAGTAAGGATTAAAAAACCGCCGAGTATCGACAATAAAATAAACATGGTTAACTCTATAAATTGGATTTTCTTGAAAGGAGGGCAAGAATAGTTTCTTTCAAAAATTGCGCAATCAAAAACTGCCTTAGCATCATTAAATTTAGTTAATTGTCTAAATTTTGGTCTAAATGAAAACGGCACACGTAAAAGTGTGCCGTTTTAGAAGATATATCTTTAGCAATTACTAGATTTCATCTTCCCAACAGACTTTACCACCACGAATGCCATCAACCTTGTCGCTAAACTTCTTCTCGAGAATATGGCGCTTGATCTTCAATGTTGGTGTTAAGACGTCATTTTCTACATCCCATGGCTCGCTGACGATGACGATAGCGTCGACCGTTTCATGGGACTCTAAGTGTGGGTTTACTGCATCTATGGTGTTTTTCAGCGATACCCTCACTTCTTCTCTTGGCTGTACCGCTGCCCCTTCTGACAACTGAACTAGGGCGATAGGGTGAGGTAGACCCGAACCGATAACACAGATCATCTCCACATGGGGATCTTGTGCAAGTTTGCGCTCGATCGGTACTGGTGCAACATACTTACCCTTAGCCGTTTTAAAGTTGTCTTTAACACGGCCGGTGATGCTGACATTGCCTTCATCATCGATAGAGCAGAGATCCCCTGTATGGAAGAAACCATCTTTATCGAAGCACTTAGCGCTTTCTTCTTCTTGCTTATAGTAGCCCTGCATTAGGCCTGGGCTCTTAACCAAGAGTTCGCCTTCATCGGATTGCTTGGCTTCACAGCCTTCTACGGCGCGACCAACTGAGCCAATTTTTCTGGGATCGAATGGGTGGTTGATAATCGAGTAGGCACAGTTTTCGGTCATGCCCCAAGCCTCACTGATATCGAGACCTATATTGTGATACCACTCAACCAGCGATGGCGGGATCGGTGCCGAACCAGAGCCCAATAGGTGGCAGTGCTCCAAGCCTAAACCTTGGTGGATCTTACGCTTCACTATGCTGCTAATGATCGGCACTTTTAATAGGAAGTTAAGCTTCTTGTAGCCGATTTTATCGATAATATTTTTCTGGAATAGGCTCCAAAGGCGCGGCACAGAGAAAAATACCGTAGGTCTAGCGCGCTGCACGTCGGCAACGAAGCTATCTAGACTTTCAACAAAGGCGACACTGCTACCTGAATAGAAAGAGGAGCCTTGAATCGCCACACGCTCGGTAATATGCGCTAGCGGTAAGTAAGACAGTAATCTGTCTTCAACATCCGTTTTAAGGTCACGCACTACCGCAGTACAGGTCCAGGCATAGCTAGCAAAGTTCTGAATTGCGCCTTTTGGTTTACCAGTCGAGCCAGAGGTATAGATGATGGTCATTACCTGCTCGGGTGTAGGTAGCGGCGCATCAATTAAAGGCTGACCCATATTGAGCAATTTATCCCAGTGGTACTGAGATGGCATGGTGTCGTAGGGCATGGCAATACGCAGAATGTCACCGCCAACGCCTGCTTCTTGGTCCGCCCAGTAATCAAGTTTACCGATAAAAATGGCTTTGGCTTCACTGTGCTCTAAGGTGTAGCGAATGGTATCGGCATTGGCGGTTGGATAGATAGGTACGCTTATATAGCCACCGTGCATAAGGGCTAAATCAGTAATAAACCACTCGGCGCAGTTTTTAGAAAGTACGGCAACCTTGTCTCCAGGATTGAGGCCTAGGTGTCTCAATGCGCCGGCAATCTGCTGCATTTTGGTTTGAACATCGCGCCAAGTAAAGGTCTTATATTTGCCGTCAATAGGCTGCTTTAGATAAACTTGATCGCCTTGTTTTTCAACCCAATGTTCGAGCATCTCAATCGGGGTTTTCATAGAGGATTCCATTGCAATTCCATATTGATAGTTGTTAATTCCAGTTCAGCCTAGTTATTTCTTTTTGTTTTAATCGTTCGTTTAACAGGCTACTTTAATCTTGAGTATGGCGAAAAATGTGATCTAAGACAAACTTTTTCAAACGGGTGTTACAATTTAGTTTGTTGTGGATTGGAGTGTGGTTGGTAGACGAGCACAGGGAATTGAGGTTGTTAGAGATAAAAAAATACCAGCACTGCCATTGATAGGCATGAGTGCTGGTATTCTTGATTGGTATTACTCTTCGTCTGAAGGGGCGCGCATCTTTTGCCACCAGTCTTCATCGGCAACAATTTGGCCTTGATCATCAACTCTTGGATAAGGCAATTTCTTACGGCGACATGCTTTAGCGTATATCGGGTGGCCTTGCTCGAATAGCTTAATTTGGCAGTAGGCATCATCTAGCTTACGTGTGCCGTACATTCCTGCATCAGTGCGTTGGCGTTGAGCCTCATACATAATCAGAGCGGAAGCCACAGACACGTTCAGAGATTGCACCATGCCGATCATTGGAATGATGATGTGCTGGTCGGCAGCAGCTATGCCTTCTGGGCTCACGCCATCGCGCTCATTACCCATAATAATCACTGTGGGTTTGGTGTAATCAATCTCTCTAAAATCGACCGCAGTATCAGAAAACGTTGTCGCTAAAATTTGCATGTCTTTGGCCCGAAACTCTTCAACGGCTTCAGCCATAGTGTGGTGTACACGGGTTTTGACCCATTGCTGGCTACCCGAGGCTGTGTTACCTGACACACGCATCTCGATATCAGACCAAACAGCGTGTACTTCGTGCAGACCTGCTGCATCAGCCGTTCTTAGTACGGCGGCGATATTATTTCCCTTGTGCACGGTATCTAGGCACACGGTAAGATCGGGTTGACGGTTGTCTAGCATCTGGTTGATACGGGCGAAACGTTCAGGACTCATGGCAGGCTTCTAATTAGTAGGATAGCTGGTTTTAAATAATAAAATGGGCGCCGTAGCGCCCGTTTGATCGAGATATGGAAATGATTAGATCTCCATGACTCCATCCATCTCAACAAGTGAATCTTTCGGTAGTTGCTTCACACCGATAGCTGCACGTGCTGGATAAGGCTGTTCAAAGTAGCGACCCATTATCTCATTGACAGTGGCAAAGTTGCTTAGATCTGTCATAAAGATATTTAGCTTAACGATATCGCTAAGAGAACCGCCAGCCGCTTGGCAAACGGCGGTCAGGTTTTCAAATACTTGAACAACCTGAGCTTCAAATTCGTCGCTAACGATCTGCATTGATTCAGGATCGAGTGGGATCTGACCAGATAAATACACAGTGCTACCGACTTTAACAGCTTGAGAGTATGTGCCTATCGCTTGTGGTGCTTTATTGGTTGCGATGATGATCTTTTCTGCCATGCTCTTTCCTTGTTTATTTGAAGTAAATTAACGGTTTCTCGATGTACGCAATACTTCCGGAAGTACTCTGATCCGACGCATCACGTTAGCTAAATGAATGCGATCTCTCACTGAAATGCGTAAGTTGATGAGGAAAACTCGCCCATCACGCTCTTCAGTGGTTAAGTTATGAATGTTTGAACCCGCAGCGGCCACAATCGAGGTGATTTTAGCCAGCGCACCTTGATGGTTTACAATTTCAACTCTCAGGTTAGCTTGGTATTCAACGCCTTCAGCACTATCCCATTGTACAGGGATGTACTTATCAGGCTCACCTTGATAACCACGAATATTGGCGCAGCTTTCCATGTGAACCACTAGGCCTTTGCCTGGGCTTACATGGGCAATAACCGCATCCCCAGGAATTGGGCGACAGCAGTTTGCAAAGGTGACTAGCATGCCTTCGGCGCCGCGGATCGACATGGTCGGTACTTCTTTTTGCTCTTCAGGAGCGATCTGATCACCCAGTAGTCGTTGTGCGATAACAATGCTCATTGCATTGCCTAGGCCAATATCAGCGAGCAAAGAGTTGAGCGAGTCATGTTTGGTATCGTGAACAACTTTATCTATCTGCTCTTGAGATAGACCGTCTAGCTTGGTCTCACCTAGCGCGTGATTAAGTAGGCGCTTGCCCAGTAACACTGCATCATCTTCTTTCAGGCTCTTTAGAAGTTGGCGGATTTTGGCGCGAGCCTTACCTGTTACTACAAAGTTAAGCCATGCTGCATTTGGACGTGCGCCATTGGCAGTAATAATCTCAACGGTCTGGCCGGAGATCAGTGGCTGACTCAGTGGATAAGCTTGACGGTTAACCTTGGCACCAACGCAGGTATTACCCACATCGGTATGGACTTCATAGGCGAAGTCGACTGGAGTGGCGCCCACTGGTAGCTCTAAAATACGGCCTTCAGGGGTAAACACGTAGATCTCTTCAGGGAAGAGTTCGGTCTTAAAGTTTTCAACAAATTCAAAAGAGGTGCTAGCGCTTTGCTGAAGTTCCAGCAAACTCTGCATCCACTTACGAGCACGAACTTGAGTGGTTGTGCCTTGCTCTGCTGCGCTGCCTTTCTTGTACAGCCAGTGAGCCGCGACCCCTTTGTCTGCCATCTGGTCCATATCTTCGGTACGAATTTGGATCTCAACCGGTACGCCGTGAGGACCAAAAAGTGAAGTATGCAGTGACTGATAGCCGTTAGCTTTAGGGATAGCGATATAATCTTTGAAGCGACCAGGATGCGGCTTATAGAGGCCGTGCATGGCGCCCATGACGCGATAGCAAGTGTCGATAGAGTCAACGATGACCCTAAAGGCATAGATATCCATCACTTCTTGAAATTGCAGCTCTTTATTGCGCATCTTGTTGTAGATGGAATAAAGATTCTTCTCACGTCCTTTTACTGTGCCTTCTAGGCCAGTATCTTCAAGGCGAGTATTGATTGCCGCTTCGATGCTTTGGATAAGCTCTTTACGATTGCCACGAGCGGCTTTCACCACCTCTTTCAATACGCGATGTCGCATTGGGTAATAGGCTTGAAAACCTAACTCCTCTAACTCGCTCTTAATATTATGAATACCAAGACGGTTGGCGATCGGTGCGTAAATTTCGAGGGTTTCTCGGGCGATGCGACGGCGCTTATCGGGCCGCAGTGCACCTAAGGTGCGCATATTGTGGGTTCTATCGGCAAGCTTGATCAGGATGACTCGGATATCTTGGGTCATCGCCATCATCATTTTGCGGAAGTTTTCGGCTTGGGCTTCTTTCTTATCGCGGAATTTGAGCTTATCGAGCTTGGAGACGCCTTCAACCAATTCAGCAATAGAGTCGCTGAATATTTCAGCTAGTTCTTCTTTGGTGACAGGGGTGTCTTCGATAGTGTCGTGCAAGAGTGCGGCCATAAGCGTCTCATGATCGAGACGCATATCGGCCAGGATGCGGGCAACCGCAACCGGATGGGTAATATAAGGTTCGCCACTCGTGCGCATCTGACCTTCATGGGCATCGCGCGCCACCTGATAGGCCTGCTTGAGTAATTCTACCTGTTCAGGTTCTAAATAACCTGAAGCAGACTCTTTGAGACCTTCAAACAGATACAAGTGACTCCACTCCTTATATAGCGTTGCGGCCTTCAGCGATGGCAGCAACAGCAGCGATTTCAGCTGCTTCACGTTCACGAACTGTTTGGCGCTCATCGGCATCCAAAGTATCAGCTGTGACTAAACCTAGTTCGATTTCGCGCAGGGCGATAACCGTTGGCTTGTCGTTCTCTTCTTCAACCATAGGGTCTTTACCCTGCACAGCGATTTGGCGAGCACGACGCGCTGCAACCAGAATCATATCAAAACGGTTGCCGATTTGGTTTACGGCATCTTCTACAGTTACGCGAGCCATGTTTGGAAACTCCAGTGTTTTATCGATTGAAAAAATGACGCAAAATTGTACATGAAGACAGTTAGCCTGCCAACAGATCTTTAATCATATCATTTTGCGTATGAATTTGGCTAGCAGAGGTTAATCTTTGACTGCGAATGATCGCTAAAAGATCGGCCAGTGCTTTGTCGAAATCATCGTTGACTATAACAAAGTCATATTCATTGTAGTGTGACATCTCTGAAACCGCTTGTGCCATGCGGCCTGCAATCACTTCTTCGCTATCTTGTCCACGACCGGTAAGACGACGTTCTAGTTCGGTTTTTGATGGTGGCAAAATAAAAACACCAATAGATTCAGGCATTAGCTTTTTAACTTGCTGCGCCCCTTGCCAGTCGATATCGAGAAATACATCAATACCCTTCTCTAGAGTTTGCTCGATCGTGACACGAGAGGTGCCGTAGTAGTTACCAAACACCTCAGCCCATTCAAAAAAAGCGCCATCGGCAATTAAGCTCTTAAACTCATCTTGATTAACGAAGTGGTAGTGTTGACCGTTCTCTTCACCTGGGCGTGGTTGCCTTGTGGTGTGCGAAACTGAAACTTGCATATCTACAGGCTGGTCTCGTAACAGAGCCGAAATAAGCGATGATTTACCTGCGCCACTTGGCGCTGAGACGATAAATAGGTTTCCGCGAGCGGTCATTAGCTGCATATCCGATGTTTGTACCAACTCGATCTAGACTCAAATTGGGCGATAAAAAGGTTAAGCGAGCCATTATACAGCCTAGGGTGATATTTGCGCTAGTCGCAGTTAGGGGAATTCCAGTCGTTGTGAGCAATTATTGTGGTGGGAACTCCTGCCTGTATCAATTATCTTTAATGATAAAATTGCCCGAAAACACTGACATTGAGAGGCAAATTCGGTAGGCTAGCTCTTTACTTTTTATGCTTTCGCCTGAGCATGGAAATGGGGTGCTGTTACAACATCAAGTTGGGGGAACAGCCGAGTCATAGATTATTATTTAAGGTCGGAAGAGTATGCAGCTTAAGTCGCTTTTGTGTGTTAATGGTTTAGATAATGGACAGCGCTTCGCTGCTATCAGTGGATTGGTTTATTTCGTTTTATTGTTAGCAGTTGTGCTTTTTAGTCCCTCTGCTGCCCTGTATGGTGTCGCGTTATTTATCGCACCTGTTTTAGCCTTAACTACAATGCGTCGATTGCGTGATAGCGGTAAATCACCGAAGTTTATTCTGCTAACGCTGTTGCCATTCTTATTGGTGCTGATCACCTTAGTGCATATTCAAAGCATGATGTTGTTGCTGACTTTGCTGGTGATTGCGGGTTTGGGCATAGGCTATATGGCTATACTGCCTTCGACATCTGAAGCTAATTATGTGCAGGGTTATTCAGGGCCTGTGGATATGACAGCAAGTAACACTACAGCCCGCACTGCAGGTCAGCGTGTCAGAGTAGAGCCGACCCTAGGCGGTAGTGAATCGAGCACAAGTTTTGAGTCAGAAGGCACTCGCGAGTTTGTAGAAACGGATGCCGATGCTTCAATTCAACAGCAATACGCTGATGCATACGCTGGAGCTGAGACTCGTAGGCAGTCATCATCTTTGCGAGGTGGTAAGACGCCATCTGCAATTAACCTAGCCCAGTTACGGCAGGCGCTGCAGGTTAATCAAAAGTGGCTGTTTGCCATCTCTGGTGTGTTAGTCAGCGTCATGTTAATTGCTAGCATCTGGTCACTTATTCCAACTTCTGAGCCTGAAGTCGAAACTGCGGCGCTGCCTGAAAATACTATTGAGAGTGCGCCTCAAATTGATCGGATCTCTACCGCTATGCCTGACGGGTTTAGCTTGGTGCTTGAAGATGATGTGTTGATTATGCGCTGGCTCGGAGAAACCGGAACGCCCACTAATATCTGGTCTTTAGCCACGGCGAAAGGCGATAAGACCTGCTCGCTTATGCGTTTTAATAACGGCACCGAATACCGTCCACTTGTGGTTGACTTACTTGCGGATACCGGCACCGAAGCACGATTTTCTCCACTCGATACCGAAGCCATTATTGTCGATATGGCAAGGCGCGGTAACGTCAGCCTTTGCGGTTATAACTTTAGCTTGAAGGGCAGCCAAGCCGCTCTTGGCAAGGTCGCCGCTTTCCGTACTTATTTATAAAGCTCGGATCAGCATGTTTTTTAAGGCGGATAGCGCTGGAAATTAGCCTACAGACTCATTAAACTGCTTCGCCTTATCGCGAGGCAGCACTTTAATCGTTTGAGAGCGTCATTGTTTGAGAGAGAGTCATGAGTAACAAGAAGCAGGATTTAACCTTAGTGATCCTCGCGGCAGGTTTAGGTAGCCGATTTGGCGGCGATAAACAGCTGGCGCAGCTAGGGCCAAATGATGAGACCATGTTGGAGCTATCGCTAAAGAGTGCCCATCGCGCAGGGTTTAATCGTGCGGTACTGGTTATCCGTCCGGAGTTGGCTCCGCTGCTCGATGAGGTGTTAGCGGATAAGCTTGCCAGTGACTTTAGCTGCGAGTATTGCATTCAAGCACTCGATGACCTCCCTGTCGCTGGACACGAATTTGCCGATGTGGCTCAACGTCAAAAGCCTTGGGGCACAGCCCATGCACTTTGGAGTGCAAGAAATCATGTTCATGGCCCTATGGCTGTGATTAATGCCGATGACTTCTATGGCGACAGCGCCTTTAGCTTGCTCGCCGAAGGGTTATCGACAGCCGATGAGGATTGGATGATGGTGGCCTATCCAATCGGTTTGACTCTGTCTGAAAATGGTGGCGTGAATCGAGGTTTATGTCAGGTTGAGGCGGGTAAACTGGTGGATGTTGCCGAATGGCTCGATATTCGCTGTGAAGCATCGGGTTTAACTGGTACGTTAGACGAGCAGCGCTTTGCTATTGCCGATGATGCTGTGGTGTCGATGACATGTTGGGGCTTTAAGCCAGATATTTTCGAGGTGGTAGAACAGCAGTTTAATCAGTTCCTTGAGCACAATGGTCGCCATCCAAAGGCCGAGTGTTATCTGCCTACTGTAGTGCAAGCTCGACTCGATGCTCCGTCAGCTCCTCAGGGTAACAAGGTGGTCAATGTCAGCGTTGCTCAAGAGTCATGGTACGGCGTGACCTACCCAGAAGATGTTGCTTGGGTAAGAGAAAAATTACAGCAAACCCTGAGCAAATAATAGCGGTAAGCTAATTCCTTTTTTAATAATCAACTGCAAGGAAAGTCTGGATACATAAGCCCAGATAGCAGAGAGATATAGAGATAACTGGAGTGTTGGGTGATTGATTTTATAAGACAAAATGTTTTGTCGCATTTTGGTGTAAATGCAGATAGCGCCAAGGTGTCACCATTGGGTAATGGCCATATTAACCATACCTTTTTGGTGCTTAGTGTTGAGCGAGAATTTGTTCTGCAAAAAATCAATACAGAAGTATTTAAAACCCCGATAGCTTTGGTTAACAATGCCCATAAGATCAGCCAGCACTTACAAGGCAAAGTTACGGCCGATGAGTATCGTTTGCAGGTGGTTTCCCCTGAATTAACCCTTGATGGTGAGCTATTTGTCGATCTTGGGGATAATGGGTTTTGGCGTGCGATAAATTATCTGCCTCACAGTCATAGTATCGATGTGGTTGGTAGTGAAGCCGATGCCGAGATGGCGGCTAAGGCATTTGGCCATTTTTCATCGGCCTTGTCGGGGCTGGACGCCGAATTATTAGAGGATGTTATCCCTAATTTCCACCATCTGCCTGGACGTATTGAGCTCCTTGCTCAAGCGGTGGAAGCTGATAGTCATGCTCGTTTGGCTGAATGTCAGCAGTGGGTCGATTTTGTTATGTCGCAAACCGAACTTTTACAGGAGTTGGCCGAGTTAGAGGGTAAGCTGCCACGCCGAATCTGTCATAACGACACCAAAATCAATAACATGCTATTTGATAAGCGTGACATGTCCAGCCTTGCTATTATCGACTTAGATACCTGTATGAAAGGTTATCTGATGTATGACTTTGGCGATATGGTGCGTACCTTCTGCAGCCCTGAAGCGGAAGACTCGACCGCATTGGATAAAGTGCAGGTCAGAGAATCTATCTTTGCTGCCATCTGTAAAGGTTACCTGAGTGAGCTAGGTGATGTGTTGTCTGATGCTGAGCGCGAGAGCCTGTGGCTAGGTGCGCGAGTGATTTGTTTGATGATTGGTGTGAGATTCTTAACCGATCACCTCAATGGTGATGTGTACTTTCAAATCCACCATGCAGGCCATAACCTTGAGCGTGCAGCGAACCAGTTTACCCTGTATCAAAGTTTATTGAGCCAACAAGACGAGCTCAGCAAGTTTTTACAGTCTTAAATAATCAGGGGAGTTCTTCCCCTTTTTTTATCCCATCAGTATTAAGAAAGTGATCGACTCAGGCTGCCTTTTTGGCAACCGAATTCAACTTTTATCTTGTTTAAGATCAAACTCATGTTAACTGAGTGTTTGATCGCTGTTAAAGCGAGACGTAACCTCATACACTGCGAACAGATTAATCATATTAGGTATCATTTATGGCGCCAATTATCTGTGGCAGTGCTCTAGAGGCTGTATCTTTCATTGAGAGTGGTGAGACGTTATGGACTCACTCAATGGGAGCAACGCCAACCCTATTACTCAATGCCCTCGCCGAACATGCTTTAACCAAAAAAGATCTCACTCTATTACAGTTACATACCGAATGCGCAGAGTCTTTAAGTGATGAAAAGCTTAAGGGGCATCTACGACATCGATGTTTCTTTGGCGGTCTGCCGACACGTTTGCTATTGCAGCAGGGTGATGCCGATTATGTGCCTATTTTTCTCTCTGAAGTACCTAAGCTATTTCGTTCGGGTGAGCAGCCAATCGACACCGCCATTATTCAAGTATCTCCCCCCGATAAGCATGGGATCTGTTCATTAGGTATTTCGGTTGAAGCGACCTTAGCAGCCTGTCAGGTAGCGGGAAAGATAATTGCTCATATCAACCCACAGATGCCGAGAACACATGGTGATGGCTTTATCCATTACAGTAAATTTACCGCTGTTTATGAGCAGAGTATGCCACTGCCTCAACACCCCTTAGCTGCCAGCGATGAAGTTAGCCTTGCGGTGGGGAGAAACGTCGCGCAGTTAGTACGCGATGGTGATTGCCTGCAAATGGGAATTGGTGCTATTCCTGATGCGGTTCTTTCCTGTTTAACTGATCATAAAGAGCTAGGTGTGCATACCGAGCTGTTTTCTGATGGAGTACTTAACTTAGTCGAACTCGGGGTGATCACTAATCGCTGTAAACAAGTACATCCAGGCAAAATTGTTACCGGATTTGCTCTCGGTAGCCAGCGGCTTTATGACTATGTTGATGATAATCCCTCGGTGATTTTCATGGATATAGAACAGGTGAATGACACCGCCATCATTCGTAAAAATCCTAATATGATGGCCATTAACTCGGCATTGCAGGTGGATATTTCAGGGCAAATCTGTGCAGATTCTCTGGGCACGCGTATTTACTCTGGAGTGGGAGGGCAGATGGATTTTATTCGTGGAGCTGGGTTGTCTGAAGGTGGTCGCTCAGTGATTGCACTACCCAGTACTGCAGCGAGGGGCTCAGTATCGCGAATAGCCACCGTATTGTCGCCAGGTGCTGGAGTGGTGACCACACGTGCCCATGTGCACTATATAGTGACGGAGTTTGGTATTGCCAATCTGCGAGGCAAGTCCCTGCGTGAACGAGCGCGAGCATTGATCGATATCGCTCATCCAGACTTTAGAGAGCAGCTCTGTCGAGAGACTTTTGATATGTGGGGCTTAACGGTTTAATCACTTATCTTAACTAGACGTTCAGTAAACGCCTATACAAGATAATCGTTAGGAATAAGCCGAGTAGCTTGACCAATGGGTTGATGCTGACTCGGCTTATTTATTTGCTGCACCATAAAGTCATGCCTAAGGGCTGGTTTGAGTAAATCAGCAAACATCTCTACTTGCTGGTTGGCTGGATTTAACCAAGCATCAAGCACGTCATCATTTTGCGGTAAGATCATCGGGCTGGCTTTGCTGTGAAACGGCATAAGATCGGGGTGAGGTGGATTAGTGATGATGGAACAGGATGTGGTCACTTCGCCGGTTTTGGGATGTTGCCAGTCTCGAAATAAGCCGCCAAAAGCTATCGCCGAGTTCTCGGCGATAAAATCATGATAATAAGTATCTCTTCCCTTCTTTTCGGTTTCACCAAAACCACTGGCAATCACTAAACAGCGACTCTCTCTAAATGGCTGAAAGCCTGCACTATTGGGTGTGTTTAGCTTGTCGAATCGAGTGTTAAATGAGGTGTAACGGCTGGGTTTAAAGCCTTCATAGCAAGTATCAAGCAGTAACCACCAAGTGGCGGTTTGCAAGCGGCGCTCACCATCGACTTCGCGCACAATACTGATGTCATTGGTGGGCATTTTAAAGCGACCAAACAGCATCTCTTGCTGATTGCTAACCCGCAAGTCTTCCATCAGTGCTTGTACAAACATGTCATCAATAATATTGAGTCGACCGCACATAAATAATTACCGTAAATAAATCACCCTATTGAGTATATGAACGATTTTGAACTGAGTATAGCGAGAGTAGCTAAACTCGCCGATGCTTTAGTGCAAGCAAGGAGCCTGAGGGGGCTCTTGCTTGTTTTGTCTTTGGCAACACATCTTAAATCCACAGTTATTTCTCGTGTCACTAAATGGCCATTTATTTGAGGCCGCTGTTGTTAAAGTTTACTCATCAATTAGATGAAATCATTTTAGTGCAACCAAGCTCGCGAGGTATTAACGATGAAAAAACTCATTATCAACGCCAATGTTTTTAACGGCACAGACAACCAACTGTTAGAGAAGGTTGCAGTACTGATTGAAGACAACTTGATCAGTAAGATTAGCCGCCAAGATGACATTGACTTGTCGATTGTGGATGAGGTTATCGACGCCAAAGGGGGCACTGTGATGCCGGGTCTAATGGATGCACATGTTCATATTACCTTGTCGGCGCCTTTCAATGTGATTGATACCATGACCCGTGAAGAGGTGGCTATTCGCTCTGCGCGTATTTCAGAAGAGATGTTAATGCGTGGTTTTACCACCATTCGTGATGTCGCAGGTAACACCTTAGGCCTTAAAAAGAGTATCGATAACGGTTATGCAAAAGGGCCACGCATTTTGCCGTCAATGGCGGCGGTTTCTCAAACCAGCGGCCATTCTGATTACCGCCAAAATCAAGCGCAGGAAAGAATTGGTCAGCATGAAGACTCGCCTATGATGAAACTTGGCGCAATGAAGGTCGCAGACGGCAGAGCAGAAGTGTTAAAAGCGGTGCGTGAGCAGCTGTTTATGGGGGCATCGCAAATCAAGATCATGGCAGGAGGTGGCGCGTCATCAACCTTTGATCCACTCGATACACTGCAGTTCACTCTAGATGAGATGAAGGCCGCAGTGGAGGCTGCAACGGATTACGGCACGTATGTGGCGGCGCATATCCATACTGCAGACGCGATGCGCCGAGCAGCTGAGGCGGGCGTGATGTCGTTTGAACATGCCACCATAATGGATGATGACATTGCCCAAACCATTAAAGACAAAGGCATTTGGGTGATCCCATCCTACTTTACCTCGTCACTGATTGCAGAACGTAAGATCCCGCTACCTAACGAAGAGACATATCGCAAAACTGAGCGGGTAGGTAAGGCGATGCTCAAATCTGCCGAACTGATTAAGAAGTATCAGATCGATAATATCGCCTTTGGTACCGACTGCGTAGGCGAAGCCAGCGTACACGCTACACAGCTTAATGAGCTAGGTGCAATTGAACAGACCTTCGACACGATAACCGCTTTGCGTATGGTGACCTCCAACTGTGGACGACTATTCGAAATGTCGACCTATCAGCACCCGTATCAGCAGGGCTGTTTAGGTCAAGTGGTTGAGGGGGCTTATGCCGACCTGCTGATTATCGACGGCAATCCACTTGAGGGCGTGGCTTGTGTCGCTGACACTAGCAAGCAAAAGATGATTATGAAAGACGGTATCATCTACAAAAACACACTGTAATAGCGACTCAAATAGCTAGTGTAAAAGGGATTTTATGACCTAATAACGGCGCTTAGTTGATATAACTAAGTGCCGTTTTTGTATCTGTTATCTGGCGTATTCTACGCAAGAATGCTTTTGTTTTAACTGTCACCAAATGGCCATTTTTTTAAAATGTCGCTGGTATATTAGACGGACATTCCTACTTGAAGAGAATTAACTATGTCACATCATTTTAAAGATTACCGCGGCTCATTAGAGCGCTCTTTAGATCATGCAGTCTCGTATCTTGAGTCGCTAGATGAACGCCCTGTTGCCCAAGAGGTCACATCGCAGCAGCTACGCGAGTTAATTGCGGGTGAGATGCCACAGCAAGCGACAGCACCAGAGCAGGTAATTGATGAAATGGCATATGCGCTCGATGCTGGTTTGGTCGCGTCGGGTGGACCACGATTTTTTGGTTACGCTATTGGCGGTACTTTTCCTGCGGCGTTAGCAGCAGACTGGTTAGTTAGTGCCTGGGATCAAAACGTGCCGTATTACGTGTCGAGCCCTGCAATGGCGGTAGCCGAAGAAACCGCAGCCGAATGGATGGTAGAGCTACTTGGTTTGACCAAAGGCTCTGCGGTGGGTTTTACCTCTGGCGCACAAGAAGCGATTTATACCTCGTTAATCACTGCGCGCAATTCACTGCTAGAAAATGCTGGCTGGGATGTGGCCACTAAAGGTCTATATGGCGCGCCGCAGGTGAATGTGGTTGTGAGTGACCAAATTCACTCAACCATTAAGCGCGCGCTTTCTATGATTGGTCTAGGTATTGAAACCATTGTAAAGGTGCCGACGGACGATAACCTTCGCCTTATTCCAGAGGAGCTTGAGCGTGTGTTAGCAAATATAAGTGGGCCAACACTGGTTTGTGCCCAAGCGGGTTGTATCGACTCGGGTGCCTTCGATCCTTTCGATGAGATAGCAGATGCGGTGGCTGCTCATGGTAACGCTTGGCTACATGTGGATGGCGCAATCGGTCTGTGGGCTGCCGCGAGCGACAAGCAGAAGCATCTATTAAAAGGGATTGAGCGAGCAGACTCCATCGATACTGACGGCCATAAGTGGTTCAACATGCCATACGACTGCGGCATGGTGATAGTGAAAGATCCCGCCAAGATCACCTCGGCAATGGGCGGCGGTAACATGGGCGATTACCTTAATGATGCCATGGAGAAGCCAGATCGTAACGCGATTAACTTTGGTATTGCCGCATCAAGACGTGCCCGTGGTCTACCTGTCTATGCCGCGTTCAAGTCGCTTGGCAAGCAAGGCATTGTTGACCATTTAGATAACTGCTGCGCATTAGCCAAACGCATGGCTGATATTTTGCGGGAAGTGGATGGTATCACCATTCTTAATGATGTGGTGTCGAATCGATTCTCTGCGCAATTTGGTACAGGTGATGTGGAATATCGCAACGAGCTAACCGCGCGCGTGGTACATAGACTGCAGCAAGAGGGATACCTTTATCCATCAACATCAGGCTACAAAGGCCTAAAGACTATGCTGTTCTCAGTGCTTAATTATCATACATCGATAGAGGATATTGATATTTCGGCAAACAAGATCATTGAAGCGTTTAACATCGAAAAAGCCTTACTGCCTCAGTCGGTTTAACGTAATGAATTCAACGAGCAAAGAGAGTGGAGGAAGTATGACTCAGCAACGATTTGTAGGTTATAGCCTAGCGGTATTGGTTTATTTAACTGTGCTCAATTTCTTTAATGAGTATTGGCACTGGGTTTCTATCGAGTCCTTTAGTGTTTCACTCGTCGCAGCACTGCTTTTGCTGACGCTACTTAAGCTGTCGATTAAAACTGAGCATAAGGTGGCCGCCTTTTTTAAGGCTAAACCGGGCAGGGCGGCAAAAGTATATCGAGGCATTAGCACTTACATTATCTTGGTGGGGAGCAAGTTCATGATCCTTGAAGCGATAAATGTGATGTTTGGCGAAAAGGTCGCATTTAGCGGCCCCTTCAATGGTGTCGTCGCTTTCTTTGCCGTTGTGTTTACTATTCTCATTGCGGAGTTTGCAGTGAGTAAGATATATGCAGGCTTGAGTGATACCAATAAGCTGCAAGTAGCATACTGATCGGATAATTTATCAAGTGTAATAGCGGTGTATACTGCAAACAAACAGGCCCATATGACGTTTATGCCATATGGGCCTGTTTGCTAATTAGTTGTGATTATTAGCTGATTAAACAAAGCTCATAAACAAGCCTGCAATCGTTGCCGCCATTAGGTTAGACAAGATACCAGCAAACAATGCTTTTAAGCCAAGTGATGCAATTTCAGAGCGACGTTCAGGCACCAAACCACCAATACCAGCAATCGCAATCGCTACCGTACCTAAGTTAGCAAAGCCACACAGTGCGAATGATAAAATCACTTGAGTGCGCTCAGACATCGGTAAGCCTGTTGATTCAACAATCATGTCACCAGTTAGGTAAGGTGCTAGGTTGATATAAGCAAAGAACTCGTTGATGACAATCTTCTGGCCGATGAAAGAGCCAGCGAGTAGCGCTTCATCCCAAGCCACACCCATTAACCAAGCGATAGGGGCGAATATGTAGCCTAAAATCAGCTGTAAGCTTAAGCCTTCAACACCAAACCAATCACCGATGCCACCTAGCATGCCGTTCATCAATGCTACTAAGCTGACAAAAGCAAATAGCATTGCGCCCACAGCCATAGCTAACGACAGGCCGTTCATGGTGCCGGTTGTTGCAGCATCAATAATGTTGGCTGGTGGGTTTTCTTCTACAACCGTTAGATCTTGGTCGTTTACTTTCTCAGTTTGCGGAATTAATAACTTAGCAAACAGTAAACCACCCGGCGCTGCCATAAACGAGGCTGCTAACAGGTATTCCATCTTAATGCCTAACTGGGCATAACCCGCTAGCATGGTGCCTGCAATTGATGCTAAACCACCACACATCACCGCAAACAGCTCTGCACGGCTCATCTTAGGGATATAAGGTTTAATCAGCAGCGGGGCTTCAGTCACACCTAAGAAGATGTTGGCACTGGCAGACATAGACTCTGCCTTGCTGGTATTAAGGATTTTTTGCAGTGCGCCGCCCACAATGCGAACCACCCATTGCATAATACCTAGGTAATACAGCACCGCTGAAATTGCCGAGAAAAACACGATAATTGGTAGTACTTTAAAGGCGATAACGAAGCCACCAGGGCCAAACAGTTCATACATCTTATCGCTAACAAGGCCGCCAAACATAAACGACATGCCTTCACTGCTGTAGCCAATCACGGTCGAAACCGCTTCAGCCATATTAAAAATCACCGCCTGACCGAACGATGAGTAGATGACAAACGCACCCATGATTAACTGCAGTAAAAACGCCAAACCAACCGTGCGGTAGTTAATGGCTTTACGGTTTTCAGAGGCCAAAAACGCCACGGCAAGAATGGCGATGATGCCAACAATACTGATTAAAATTTGCATTGAATTTGTCTATTACTATCTAAGTTGATGAAAGGAGAAAGCGAGTTTTCTCCCCCAATGGATAAAACAACCTATAAACACTTTTTAGTGCGAATAAGCATCAAATTAACGTTTTAAAAGCGAGCGAAAGCGGGCGGGAATAGCAGTGTTATTCCCGTCTCTTATTCGTTTTTTACTGGTTTTAAAAGGTCTTAATTAATGCCTTGATGACATCAAGTACATAAACCTGACAGTCAATAGCCGTTTGTGGCTCAAACTCTTGTTTATGTTGGTCGGTATTAGACAGCACGCGAATACTCACAAAAGGTAGCTTGTAAGCTTCGGCAACTTGTGCAGCCGCTGAGGTTTCCATTTCTTCAACTGAGGTGCCCATGGTTTCGTGGAACCAGTTAATACGGTCAACTTCGCGGTTCCATTCATCACAGCTACCAATTCTTCCCACAACCACTTTGCCGTGGCTGTATGTGCTTGCTTGCGACAGGGCGATTTCAACAAGCTTAGGGTCAGCTTTAAAGTGATTGTGCTCAACCACAACACCATTTTCACGCAGGTACATTGGCATATCGAAGTTCTGCCAAGTGGTAGGGTGTATGCCTTGGCCTTTTTCCACAAACTCGATTTTGTAAGCGCCCATGTTAAAGCTGGTTTCACCAATAACGATATCAGAGCGGTAAAGCTTAGGATCGTGGCCACCAGAGGTACCCTGATTGATGATAGCTCTTGGCTGGAAGTGCTCAATACCAAGGGTGGTTGATGCGGCGGCGTTAGCCAAACCAATCTCGGTGCGTGACACCACAACTGGGTAGCCATCTAATAGGCCTTGCCAGAATGTCCACGAACCAAATGTTTTTTGTTGTACATCGCTAAGGGCGGCAACGAGGGTCTCGACTTCAACGTCCATCGCGCCTTGAACTAAGATAGGATTTAGCATTTTTGAGGGTAACTTTTCATTGTGTGACTGTTCAGAGTTTACGTGTTCAGGGTCTAACTTTTCAGCTGTTGGCTGCTCGCAAGTTGGCATGACAAATAACTTCAAATGGAAAGTGCGCGGATGGTAGCAACGAGATTTAGGCTAAACAACGAAATGAAAAGTAAAATACTTGTTGCGGTTTCGGTGGCCTAAAAAGTGCGCAGTTTTTGACTGTTATCGCTAAATTCACGCTGTTGTTACTACTTGTTTTGTAAGGAAATTTCAAAAGCTGTTTATTTGTTGAACTCGTTGAGTTCGGCAATGATTTTAAATTAGAAAACAGTGTTTAAAAAAACAGGCTAGTTGGTGTGGCTGCTGTTTGTTATTTGCGATGTTCACAAGCTCAAGCTGTGCATTTAATTCATAACTTGTAAAAACATTTTAAGGCTTAATATGACACACAGAATGCCAATGGCTTTTTTTAGAAGCTCGCTTGAAACATAGGCCGAACAACGAACACCAATGGTCGTGGTTAAATAGCTACTGATAGAAAAACTCATCATAGCTGGCAGGTATATATAGCCGATGACTAGATTATCCCAATCAGTATTACTCCAGCCGTTAATTAAATAACCCAAACTACCAGATACTGCGATAGGAAAACCTATAGCAGCTGATGTACCAATTGCGTGTTTGATGCCAAAGTTTTGCTGAACCAGATAAGGAATCGTTAAGCCTGCACCACTTATAGATACAAGTGCCGAAATGGAACCAATGATTGAGCCTGTAGTGATATTAGCTAAAGAACCGTGTGGATTTTTATTATACTTGTACTGCTGTTTTTGAAACATCTTATAGGCGACGAATAGCATGAATATGCTGAAGAACCCCGCTAAATAAAGACTTTGCAAATAGGATGCAACAAAGGTTGCCAAAAATGTCCCTATAACAACGCCACTTGAGATCTTTATAGCCATTGCAGAGTCAACATTTCCCTTTTTTGAATGAGCACGCATGCTACCTAAGGTAGTAATAATCATCGAAGCCATAGACGTGCCTAGCGCTAAATGAACGACCTCTGTATCTGCTATTCCTTGCATGGTGAACAGAAATGTAAAAATAGGAACTGCCATCCCTCCGCCACCAACGCCCACAAGGCCAGCGAGAAAACCAACAACTAGGCCTGCTGCAATGTAATAAAAGATAAAATAATATTCGTACATAATAGCTCCCTGCTGAATAAATACGTTGCTTGTGAGAAATATTAAGGGAAACCTAATATGCTGTGGTAACGTTATTTGGCCAATAAATAATGAAAAGTGGCCACAAGATGAATCATGAAGAACAAAGTGAAAATTATGATTACAGTGAGTGGAAAGGTGGGGCTGCGCTGATTGCAAAGAAGTGGCAACGTGATCGCGCCGATTCAGTGCAAATTTTTAAAAGACCTTACAACTGGCATAAGCATTATCGGGGCCAGTTACTATGCGTTGATGAAGGCTTAATACAAGTTAGCACTGAAGCGGGAGTTTGGGTGTTGCCCCCTCATCGCGCAGGTTGGATACCGCCGCAAGCAATGCATCGTGTTTACTTTTGCGGAAAGGTAAAAGGTTGGTCTTTATTGTTATCTCCAGATAGGTGTCATCAATTGCCAGATAGTCCCTGTGTCATAGCAATGAATGATGTGCTTAACGTGTTGTCTGCTAGAGCGTTTGACTGGAGTAAAACTCATGAACTAACAGCAGATAAGTCACGTATTCAAACTGTTATTATTGATGAGATCAGCAAGGCTCCTCATGAGGCACTGCATTTTCCTCAGCCTAAAGATCCGAGATTACAAAAGATAACTCATGCGATTTTGGCTGATCCCAGTAATACTAAAAAAATAGAGTATTGGGCTAGTATTGGCGCAATTTCTTCACGAACCCTAAGGCGTTTAATTCGTACTGAATTAAATATGAGTTTTCATGAATGGCGCCAGCAAATTCAACTCGTATATGCTCTAGAAATGATGGCTCGTGGCAAGCCTGTAGGAGATGTTGCATTTGCTCTTGGTTATGCTACACCAAGTAATTTTATTGCGATGTTTCGTAGAGTTTATGGAAAGTCGCCTGGACGATATTTTGCTAGTCAATAACAAGCTTAATTTTGCGGTAGGTGTCTGTGTTAGAGTGGCATAAAGCCACTCGTTTGGTAGATGATATTAAGTTGGTGGTGACGTTGCATATTAGCCGACTGCTAACTTTGCTGTGTCATACCACATATATGCTGGCATAGCTTGTTTTAGCGTCCATGTAATATTCATTGGTTGAGATCCCTCATACTTAACAAAGTCTACGGGCCCAAAATTAACAAATCCCATAGTTTTACCATATTCATCTTTAGCTCGTTCTCTAACAAATAAGATGAATGTTTTGTTGTTTTCTTGCTGGTTTATATAGCCTAAGCCTCTGCCTGAAGTTGGTTTGGCGCTGTTTTGGGTTTGCCAGTGAAACAGTGTCGGACTAATTGCGTAGTCATGGTACATGGTTGTTGCAGAAAATTGCTTTTCGCATTTATCTAAGGTAACAAACAGCAGTTCTGTATTCGCTCCTGCAATATTTAGTACACCTTCTCTACTGGATGATTTCTTGTTAAATGTACTATCGCCAAACGCCACCAATATATGTTCCTTAGGGTAACGTACATGCATCTTCAATGGTGAGTTATCCACCACAGCATTGTTAACTAAAGGCATCTTAAATTCTTGTGTCGCTAAACGTTCAATAAGCAGTGAAATAACATCACTAAGTTCGCCTTGTAGTTTGTCATGTCTAAGTGCAAGTAAACTCAGCTCAATCGTATCAAATCCGGCTTGTTTACCTGTTTTATCCCAAAAGTCATAATGGCACATGGTTGAGAACAGTAGACTGTGTTGCTCATCTTTCGGCTCAGCACTAGCTTGAATTGGCAGTGAGAAGTTGCTTTCACATAATGCTTTGATGAACCGCAAATAAGAGATGGAAGTACAACTTAATAAGCGATTATTGATTGCACGATAATAGGCGGCATAAATGGGGGGGCCATTAGCCCCCCCCCCCATTGGCTTAAACACTAGATTTAACTATCGTTCTCAACTGCCCATTTGTAGCCAGCAATAACACCAAGCAGAAACAGCTCCGCTATTGGCTTTTGCATCACAAAATTAAACATAGTAAGACTCCTTCAAAGCTCGGTAGATACCTACGCCAACTGCAAAGCCTGCAATAAACGCTATCGGCATAAAGCCTCCTTAATGAATCAGTAGAAAGTAAATAGCATCTGGTGTCCTTTAGTCCACCAGCTGCTTTACTGTGCCGTTATTGGTTACAGCATAAGGATGATATATAGGTGAAAAATGTTCGAAGTAAGAGGCTATATGCACACGTATTGGCGATTCTGTTTTTAGAGTGATTTATAATTGCCAAGCTTAATGATGAGCGCTGCATGTTGAACCAATCAATTAATGCGGCGATTTGAAATTACTTTAGGTATTAAAAAAGCTGATACTTTTCGATTATTATGATTTAAAACAAAGATATAGGTGGTTTTTTACCGTACGTTAATGATGTGCGGGTATGATGAAACAATCTAGAGAGCAGTTGTAAAGAACAGGTGATAATCATTTTTATCAACAAGTTAAGCTCGTCATCGCAAACTCGGATATTATTTCTTTTGTCTTAAACAGATTGGTGCAGTTGTGAACAAAACGCAGTTTTTCGTATAAGCTGCTAGCTTCACAGTATTTGGATAGTAATTTTTAGGTTTAGGGATGAATAAACAAAGATTATTGGTCAGTTGGGTTGGTGGAAAGGACCTAAGCATGTCTGAAGGCCAGATGACTGGTCCTATCTGGGCGCTGGTTAAAGCTCATAAATTTGATGTGATTGAACTAATCTATAACTACAGCGAAGATGAAGTAAAGCCGTATGTATCACTCCTGTCAGAACGGATAAAATGTAAGGTTAATGCCCGTAAAGCCAATCTTTCATCCCCAGTCGATTACGAAGAAATTTACCTTGCTGCTGAGCGGTTATTGAAAGAGGTTGTAAAGCCAGATTCAGATTTAAGTATTTTGTTAAGCCCTGGCACCCCTGCTATGCAAGCCATTTGGGTCTTGCTTGGTAAAACGCGTTTCCCTTGTATTTTTTATCAAGCCTCAAAAGAGCAGGGAATTGAAGCCGTTAAGATCCCTTTTACGCTATCTGCAGAATATGTCCCTGCAGTGACTCAACTCAATCAGTCCGAACTAAGTAAACTCGCCCAACTAGAAGCTCCCTTAGATTCAGCTTTCGATGACATCATCACCATTGGGGCAGATATTCAAACACTCAAGCAGCAAGCACAAATTTTGGCACAACAAGAAGTGCCAGTGCTGATTTGTGGCGAGAGCGGCACAGGTAAAGAGATGTTTGCTAGAGCAATACACAATGCCAGTGCTCGAAAAGACAAGCCATTTGTTGCAGTAAACTGTGGTGCTTTTCCCTCTGAACTTATCGACTCAATATTATTTGGTCATAAACGTGGGGCATTTACTGGTGCTGTAACCGACAAAGCTGGTGTATTTGAACAAGCCCATAACGGAACTTTGTTTTTGGATGAGTTTGGAGAGCTGGAACCTGCAGTACAGGTAAGGTTGCTCAGAGTGCTACAGGATGGAAAATATACCCGCCTAGGAGATTCTGATGAGAAAAGTAGCAACTTCCGGTTAATTACTGCAACCAATAAAAATTTGATTCATGAAGTTGCCCAAGGTCGTTTTCGTGAAGACTTGTTTTATCGCGTTGCAATAGGTGTATTGCAATTACCCCCATTAAGAGCTCGACAAGGTGACTTAGATTTTTTGGTCGACTCACTACTACAGACCTTGGCTAAAGAGCATCCGGTACTGCAAGGTAAAAATATTTCCTATCTTGCAAAAAAAGTTATTAAAGAACACAAATGGCCAGGCAATATTCGGGAATTGAAGGCGACGTTACTACGAGCTGCATTATGGTCCGGTTCGGATTGTATTGATGAAGCTGAAATGCAAAAAGCCTTGTTTACCATGGAAGATAAGCAAGATTCATTATTAGACAGAGAGATAGATCAAGGTTTTGATATAAATGATATTTTAGCTGAGGTTGAGCGCAGATACATTATCAAAGGGCTCGAACAAGCTGATGGAAACAAAAGTAAAGTCGCAAAATTGCTTGGTTACAATAATCACCAAACGTTAAGTAATCGACTTAAAACACTAGGGATATAAACAGTGCGCTATACATTGGCATGAATCTAGCTATCACTGGTTCATTCCGGAAGTTGTATCGGACAGTCACTTAAAATAAGGATGTAAACTTTGAAAAACCTAACACCAATTAGTCAGCGTTCTCGCAAAGAAAAAATAACTTATTTAATTAATGAAATGAGCAATGGGCTGCTTGAACGTAATGAGCAAGTAAAGCTAATGCTATTAGCCGCGTTAGCCGGTGAACATGTTTTGTTAATTGGTCCACCAGGTACTGCAAAAAGTGAACTGGCTAAGCGTTTGAAAAGTGCCTTCGTAGAAGCGAGTTATTTTGAGCGATTATTGACAAGGTTTTCTGTTCCAGAAGAGTTGTTTGGGCCTTTATCAATCAAAGCCCTTGAAGAAGACCAGTATAAACGCTTAACCAGTGGTTATTTACCTGATGCATCAGTTGCTTTTATTGATGAAATATTTAAAGCCAACAGCGCCATTTTGAATAGCCTACTGACGTTATTGCACGAGCGTGAGTTTGATAATGGTAATCGTAGATACAAGGTTCCGCTTATTTCAGTCGTGGCGGCGAGTAACGAACTGCCCGAAGGGGAAGAACTTTCCGCACTCTATGACAGATTTATGCTGCGAAGTTTTGTTGCACCAGTATCAAAAGAGAGTTTTCAAAAATTGTTGATGTTGTCGGGTTCAACTTGTGATCCAGAGTTGGAGATTCGCCTTAAATTAGAAGATTTAACTGAAGTTCAGGAGTTGTCTGAAAAGGTGCACATTAATCCTTCAGTTATTGAGCTCTGTATGGCCTTTAGAGAGCATTTACAGCGAGAGGATATCTATGTTTCAGACCGTCGCTGGCTAAAAACCATTAAGCTAATGAGAGTGTCTGCGTTAACAGCTGGAATGACAGAGGTCAGTAATTATGATGCATGGATTTTGCCTCATTGCCTTTGGAATAAACCAGAAGAACTACAAGGTCTAAAAGAAGTTTTTGAGCAAGCTGTTGCTATCAATGGAGAGTACTCAAGTGATCGCTTAGCTAGTTTGATCTCAATATGGGATAACAGACTGAAGGCTGATAAATCGCAACAAAGACAAAAGATTGATGCCAAAGGTCGGCCTTTATTTATAAATGATGAAGGAAATGAAACGACTAAATCTTCAGATGAAGCACAAAAGACTAATAAACACGGGGAATTACTTTATTGGGATGAAGGTGAAAAAGAGGAAACTACTCAAACATTTCAACGATACTATAGCAATAGGGATAATGACCCTATTATGGTTGAAAAGCACAACAAGGCTGTAATGGAACCAGTTCCATACTCTGAATTTCATATTCAAGGTCAATTGCAGGAAGTCGGCAATTTGAAAGATACTGCTCAATCACACATTGAGGCATTAAACGAACAATTAGAGTCCGCTACATCAATATTTAATAATCACATTTGGTTAGATAAATCATTACTTCCTCAGGTCACAGCCAGTCTTGAAAGTGCACTTGAACATACTCAAAATCAGCTGTCTAAGATTATCAAGCTAGAAGCTGGTTTTACTGCGTTGCCGAGAGAAGATGAGTCTATATATATCGATTCAGATGTAGCTGAAGATACTACTTTAGAAGGTGAATTCTGTGAGTGAGCCTAAACCAACAAGGACGAAACATAAAGTCGGCTTGTTGGCGCAGTTTGACCAGCAGTTTGCTGCCATTGATTTATTGCCGAAGGAGCTTGTTCCTGCAGTAGTTACTTTGCCTGGCGGTGACTTAACGACTCGTTGTCAGTCTATTGCGTTGCTCCGTACGCAGCTGTTGGCCGCTGAAGAGTTGACGCTTCCATGTCCGTGGCTACCAGAGGTTATCCAGCAAGAAATCGCGACATCAATCAAGATATCTGGTGTGGCGCGCTATTGTAAATATAATCCAGAGGTAACCGATGCTTTGCTTAGCGACCTATTAGTTAAGCTAGAGGGCTTACAGCTACAGACATCAACATTATCACGACAGTTGGCGATTATTGCAGAAAAGGAAGCACTGGAGCAACTACGACTAGCATTGGAAGAAATTCAACAGCAACGTGGTTCTTCAAAAAAACAAAAGCATTTAGCACTTAATGATGCTCTACGTTTAGATATTAAAATACAAGCTGAGCTCAATGCTTGGATTCAGTCAGTAAACAGTGCTGGTGGACAATTATTTAAGCTTCCTGATATCTGGTCTAAAAGGTTAGAAATATGGCAAGAACTTGAAGAGGTTTTTACAGATTTAGGCTTGGTGACCGGTCTTGGTTGGGATCTCTCTCAAGGGTTATTTCAAAGCCACGGTTGGATGAATTTAGTTAGGTTACAAAAGATAGTTAAGCAAATACCTCAGCTGCGAGAAGTCATTGAAACCTTAGGTAAAATGAAAGATACCGAAGGGGAGCCAGTTATTGAAGAAATTATTTCACGTATGAGCGTGACCTTTAAACATCAGGTTGAAATAACCACCCCCTTAGTGCCAATGGAAACCAAAGGTATTACTCGTTCAGACTCTATTAGTCGCATGTTGCCACAAGAGGCCGCTTTTTTTGGCCATCCAGTACTGAAAAAGTTGTGGCATGCTCGTAGGGCTGAGCATGCTTTGCTGAGTTATGCCGTTGAAGGTACAGAGCTAATAACTGAAGTTACTGAACAAGAGCAAGACTACAAAGAAAACAAAGCGGGTAACAAGGTAAATCGAAACCGTGGCCCTATGATAGTCTGCTTGGATACATCTGGTTCCATGCAAGGCACACCAGAGAATGTTGCTAAGGCACTTGTGTTGCAGTGCATCAGTGTTGCAAAAAAAGAAAAACGAGCATGCTTTGTTTATTTGTTTGGCAGCAAAAACGAGGTCAAAGAAATGGAGCTCACACCGGATAAAGCTGGACTGGAACAAATGATTCTCTTTTTGTCTATGTCATTCGGAGGCGGCACTGACGTTGAAGGTCCACTCAATATGGCGTTAGAAAGAAGTGATGAGAAGCAATGGCAGCAGGCTGATATTCTTTTGGTTAGCGATGGCGAGTTTTCTGTGTCATCAGGCTTATCTAGAAAAATTAGTAACCGTAAAGAGCAACGCGGGATGAGCGTTCATGGGGTTGTCATTGGAGGGCGTTTGTCTCCTATGGATAAAATCTGTGAGCCTTTGCATCAGTTTTCAAGCTGGTTAGATCTTCAAAATAATAAATATCAAATATAAGGGAATACTTGTGTCGAAGGCGAAAGATAATTTTGAAAATGCGATTCAAGATGCAGAACGAATTTTGCAGGCTTATGATCAACTTAATAACGTCGAAGAAAGAGCAAGAGAGCCTGAAGAGCTTAAACGAGCTGCATTAATTATGACGTTAACTGCCTGGGAAACCTATGTAGAAGATGTCATTCAGGAAAGGTTGACTACTGATTTACGGACGCTTGAGGGGTCAAAAGTAGCAAATTTCATAACATCTACTTTGGAGCGAGAACTGAGGTACTTTCATACACCCAATGCTAAAAATACTAAAGGGATGTTTGAGCGTTTTCTACACCAGGATGTTACAGAAAAATGGACCTGGATTGATGGTGATGCTGACCAAGCCAGATCTAAATTGAACCAGTGGATTAAGAAAAGAGGCGAAGCAGTACATCGCTCTGTCAATGATACGCAAGCCAGTCATCTAGTCAGTCGTCCCGATATGAAGAAGTGCCTCACATTTTTTAAAAAATTAGTTGAAACAACAGACCTTGCAATAGACCAATCGTAGCTAGGATGAGTTATGTTACTGAATCAGGGCTAAGTGACTTGTGATACTGGATTCTGAAAGAGTTGAAGAAAGGGCTTATTAAATCTGTTACTCAATGAGTTAACTAAGTTACCAGATTACAATTGGGTCCTTGCAGGCGTACAAGGATGTGGGAGGAACGTATTTATGGTTTACGAAGAAAATATTATAAAAATAGCATTATACGTCGCCTGTAATGACGGCGTTTTATCGGAGGAAGAAGAGGAGCAACTTGTTAAGTCATCTCTAAAAAACTTCCCAAGTGTTGAGCAGAAGAAAATTGATTTTTGGATAGAAGAGTTTTTTGAAGAGGATCTTCTGCTTGAAAATTACTGCGATAAAATCTCTGGTTTAGAGGACCGGTTACTAGCGTTGAAGATTGCGACTGAAACTGCATCGGCTGACGGCTTAGATCTTAAGGAAAATTTGGCGCTTTCTAGGGTCATTAATTACTGGGGTATTCCTTGGGAGGAAATTACGAGTGCCTGAACATATTGACCTATCGCCAAACCCTAAATCCCATATAAAGACGCTATCAAGAATAGGGTACAACCTTGATTCTGCGATAAGTGACATTATCGATAACTCAGTCACGGCCGAGTCTAAAAATATCTTTGTAGAGATGGATGTTGTAGATCAAAAAGCAGCTTTGGTTATCAAAGATGATGGCTACGGAATGGATGAAGATACTCTAATCAATTCTATGAGGATAGGATGTAAAGACCCATCAGATATTAGAGGTGAGTTTGACTTAGGGCGGTTTGGTTCAGGGATGAAGATGGCTAGTTTTTCTCAAGCGAGAAAGCTAACGGTTATTAGTAAGATTGAAAACTTTAATATTCAGAGTGCAACTTGGGATTTAGATTTAGTTGAGCGAGAGAATGCATGGACATTAATTAAGCACACTGAACAAGAAACAAAGGGATTGTGTTCGAAGTTTAACATTGAGTTTGGAGAGTCTGGTACGGCTGTAATATGGGAGAATATTAGCAAATATAATGGATATCCTATTGCTGAACTACAAGCTATCTTGGGGCAAGATCTAGTCAGCCTCAAAAGTTATGTCCGATTGCACTTCCACAAATTCATGGAAGGAAAACGCGCTATAAACTTTTATTTTAATTTTCAGAAATTAGATCATTTTGATCCTTTCTTGAGAAATCGAAACGGTTACCAAGAAGGACCATCACAAAAGTTTAGAGTTAAAAAGGGCGGGAGTATTGAGCTTAGAGTCCACATACTACCTCATGAATCTAAATTGACGAAAGTTGACCTTGATAATTTAGGAGGGACGGACCAAATAACAGCTAATCAAGGTTTATACGTTTACAGAGCAAACAGGCTTATTATCTCTGGGGGATGGTTTGGCCTGACTAGGCTGTCACAACTTGGAAAGTTGGCTAGGGTTGAGGTGAATGTACCTACCAGCTTAGATGAAGAATGGTCTACAGATGTTAAAAAATCGTCGCTTGAGATCCCACATAAAGTAAAAGTCAAACTTAAACAGTTGATTAGGGAACCAATAAAAAGGTCCCAAAAAACTTACCGTTACAGAGGGCGTTTAGAAGAAGCTAACGCGTTCTGGAAGGTAAATGAAAATGAAAGAGAGAAGAGTATTAGCTATGAAATTTCGAAAGATAAAACTCTTTTAAAGAAGTTAATAGTAACTCTAGATAAAGACAAGGTTTACGATCTTATTGGGTATTTGACGCATCTGTCAGTGGAAATTCCCATTCATCATATCTATGAAAAAATGTCTTCAGAGCCAAATAAAATTAACCAGAATGATATTAGCTATGATGATCTACTAAAAGGATTTAAAGAACTATGGAACAAGTAGCGGTTGAAGATTGTACCAATACACTTCTAAGGATTTTTAACGAAGCTAAGTCCTCCGGACAAAAAGTTGATGAGGGGTTCATAGAAAAGACTATTGAACAGCTAAAATTGGTGCTTCCACAGTACAAGACATTTAGTGAAGATAATTGGAAAACTAT
>NZ_BPET01000019.1 GCF_019654915.1 Shewanella sp. MBTL60-007
AGATTGTGCATCGATTTGCTTATATTTCTCTCGAATAAAGTCCAATTGTCGCTTCACAAGTCCAACAGAAAATGACCAACTGCTTGATACTAAGTATTCACTCGTATCAACAGGCTGTTGCTTATCTTTGCTTCGATCAATTAATATTTCGTAACCTAACACCTTACGTTTTCTACTAACTATGGGTTCAAACTTAAACCCTGTATTGTTCAATTTTGTTTGAATGGGATCACACGGAGGCTGTTTAGAAAAACGTTCGTATAAATAGCCACAGACTACCCCACCACTCGTTTGGATAATTTGAATATCTTCATCCAACATATTAGCCTCCCTTCAAAAACGAAATAACACGCAAATCCATCTAGAAGCTAATTCTATGACGCCGACTTAAAAAACTTAAATTAATAGTTATTATGAAAATTAATCTGACTACTAAAAACATAAAGAAGGAGCAGTAAGCAAAAGCCACTCATATTAAAACTTATTAAGATTTCACAGCATCGACACAAAACATAAGACTGAGAAACTACACTTTCCCAAAAAGTCATCACATAGAAGCCAGCCCTGTTATTAGATAACAGTATTAGATAACAGTATTAGATAACAGTATTAGATAGCAGTAGTATTTCATTGGGTAAGCATAAACAACTTAACGCTTTTGGCTTGCAAGTAAGTGTTTTGATAATATTGCATTTTTACTTTTTGTTGCTCGCTTTAGCGTCGTATAGTCGCGTACAAAACGGTTATTAAAGGCTAAAGCGATAATTTATTAAACGAGACTATTTACTAAACGAGACTATTTCAAGTAAATGATAGATTCAGGTAAATGATAGAAAGCAGAATTATCATTTTTTTGATAATCCGCACATCTACGCCCCTCCCTCTGTTTAACAACACTGCTTTAGCCTTAAAACAGTTTGTCACCGCATAGCTCCCTACCACCTAGCCCCTATCACCCCCTATCACCTTGACTACATTTTGTACAGAAACTTACCTAACAAAGCACAAACCTCTAGAATGGCGCGCAAATTCACCTAGATCCGACTGCAATCATGTTAATAAGAGTTACTTTTAACAAGCAAACTAGAAAATTGACCAATGAACTAACAGGTGAGACTAGCGTTAATTTGTTGTCGCTATCAGAGATCAAAATCCTTGAGTCATTGATTGAAGAGCAAGCAGGATGCAGTCGGGAAATGCTATTAGATGCAGCATGGAAAGGAAGGGTTGTTACTGGCACATCGCTAAATGTAGCCATAAACAACATAAGAAAGCTTACCAAAGAAGTTGGTGGGCCGAATCCAATCGACGCCATACGAGGATTTGGTTACAAACTTTCTGAGCAGGTAGTATTTACATTGGGTGATACAACAGCCAGTATTCAGACTGAAAAGACCTTAAACAAGCAAACAAAAAACGTAATAAATAAGGAACCTGTACTTTCTGTATACCTTGCTAAGCTGCCTCTATTACTTGTCAATATCGGCTTGTTAATAGTGATCATTAATCTCATAAAACTGTATTTTTAATTATGATTCTATTGAAAAAAATATTCTGGCTTCAGCTAGCTCTTGCCGTGTTATTGACCGCACCAATTGTGTATAGAACAATGGCGACTGAAACCACAGCTATCGTTGAATTTGATAACTATAAAGTAAAATGGGTATTCGATAAGAACCGTTTTTTCGCTATATCAACAAATCGCATAGGCACACTTGATACTATCAAAGGTAACTCTATTAAAATATCTGATAAGCATTATGTTTTATATAACATTGAGTATAAAACAAATCCTGAGACCTTACATGCAGAGAAGTTTAACTGGCTGACAGCTTTAGACGTCAATGTTAATGGACAAGACGTGACTATTGAACTATACCCTAGTGATTTAGTAATCAAGGGAAAACTCACAGAAGTCGCCAGCAAAGTAGGTCTATTTAACCAAGACTACTACAGCAAAAGAAATGAGTTTAGCCTGAATTAATACCAATCAGTATAAAACACATATTCAAATATATTATTAGCCTTACTTATAAGCGTTATTAATAATTTATATTAATACCAGTTAGTGTAAGGCCATTGCCCACTAAAAAGAAAATACCTCATAGTTATCACTCTTTACATTAAAGATACTCAACAATGAGGGTTAAATTGGTGTCTATCTTTCCGGCAGTGGTGTTTTCAGTATGCAAATTAGCGTTAAAGCTAATTCGATTCGGTAGGCTATTAGCCTGTGCATTAAAATCATAACCTCCAAATAAATTCACATTATCACCTTCAAGATCGGTAAAGGTAATATAGGCGCCATCTGCGCAATCAGTGTCGTTGCAATTGGCTAACCGTGTACCAGACATATTGATTCTAGACGAGGCAAAACTCAGCTTAGCGCTAGCTTTAAAATCGATAAGATCTTGACCATCACAGCCTGTTAGCCAAATATCAAAGGACTTAGTGTATACATCAGAGCCTCTTGTCCGTTCCCCAAAGTCGATGGTTTGATTATGGCCAGCCATAAAACAATTTGCTGCTTCAAAAGTAGCGTGCACAAATTGAAGATCCCATTTACCAACACTCGCAGTATATGAGCCTTTCTCCCAACCTAAAGAATAAAGGCTAAAGTTTGGCAGCGAATAAGTTCCTGCTGGTATGGTCCCCACTCGTACTATCTCAGCAAACACACCACTATAATTTGCCGTCGTTAGGCTTCCGTTTGCGATGGTAATTAATCGATTAGATGATTGGTTCGCCCCCATTCCACAGGGAACAACATCACCATCTGCATTATAAAATCTTACCCCCATACCTGAACCATTAAACTCAGGCAGTAGGCACACAGTTGGGTCTCCAATCCAGCCGGAGGCAAAAGTTGTTGGAAAACCTAGGAGCCAATGTCCAGATTTAGGATAAGCTGGATAATCATAATCACGGTTACAATAGAAGTTCCATTGTCCTCCTACTGGCGCAACAGTAGTAATGACCTCACCTACACTGGTGTTAATTGAAACTTCTGTATTTTGGAGCTCAGCAACTAAAGTCCATTCCCCGTTAGAGCTGTTGGTTGAACAACGAGATTGCCCTTGCCAACTAGAATTTGAAGGAATGCTTGCGTAAGCAGTGGCATTTAACCCTATTAATAATCCAATTGTAAACGCTAGCAAAACACACCATTTTAATTTAAATAAGCGCACTTTTTGATAATCCCATATTGATAATCCCATACCGCCCTCTCCTTGATTGTGCTAACGCCTCCATGACATTGTGGTTTTATCATCCAAACCTTGGCACCAACAGCCAAATAGAATTAAAGCTTATTAAAAGTTATCAAAATAATTAACAGCAACGAGTAACCAATTGATATACATAAAAATAAAATAGTGAGATTTTATTGCTATTTGCACCCTAATTATTGCTATTGGCAGTCGTTGTAAACTAGATATCACCATTTGAATTACAGAAGAAATAACCTAGTGAGCATTAGATACCAATTTAGAAATGATAAGAAATTGTCAATTTGACTTTCAAGCGTCATAAAGACACTCAAACCCAATGTTAAAATGACACTAAAAACCTGTACAGCGCACTCGTAAATAAAAAATAAGCCCATAAAAACAATAACAAAGCAATTTGGCACACTCTTAGCAATAACAGGGCTCGCCTGTATCAAAAAGACTTTGCGCTAAGAGGAAATATGAGCAAACAAAAAATCACCGCAATCGCACTGCTGCTAGTGCTAATTGCTTCCTTCACTGTACTCCTGAGCATAGGCAGTGAAATTTATCGAGAAAAGCCACCTATCCCGACGGCTTTTGTCGATAACCAAGGAGAAACACTATTTAGTCAAAACGATATTGAACGCGGACAGCTGGTTTGGCGCTCTATGGGGGGGCATCAACTAGGCTCAATTTGGGGACACGGCTCATACGTGGCACCGGACTGGACTGCCGACTGGTTACACAGAGAAGCGCAAGCTTGGCTCAATATTACCGCTAAGCAACGCTTTAATACCGAGTTCGCTAAACTGAACTCCCAGCAACAAGCTGGACTTGAGCAAGCGCTACGTGAAGATATACGTAAAAATACTGCACTGACAAAAGCCAACGGCGAAATAGAAATTAGCTTGTCACCAACCCGTATTGCCGCAATTAAACAGGTTGAGCAACATTATCTAGCTCTGTTCGGTAACGACCCTAAGCTATCGGCCTTACGTGAGCAATATGCGATGAAAGAGGGCACGGTGCCTAGCCTTGAGCGTCGTGAGCTGTTAAATGGCTTTCTATTTTGGGGAGCCTGGGCCGCAGTAACCGAGCGTCCTGATGCCGATTACACCTATACCAATAACTGGCCGTTTGACCCACAAATTGGTAATACGCCGACCTCTGACAACGTGGTTTGGTCGATCCTCAGTATCGTCACCTTGATTGCCGGTATTGGCGCTCTGGTGTGGTACCACGCTGCGGGTAAGCACGAAAGCTTGCCAACTCCTGCAGAGCAAGATCCCTTGTTCTACAACAAACCAACCGCTTCTCAACGCGCCGTGGGTAAGTACTTTGTCACTGCAATAGGGCTATTCCTGCTGCAAATTTTATTAGGCGGCATCACGGCTCACTATGCGGTTGAGGGGCAAAACTTCTACGGTATTCCGCTTGCAGAAATTCTACCCTATTCAGTTACCCGCACTTGGCACACCCAGCTCGCGGTATTTTGGATTGCCACAGCATGGCTTGGTACCGGACTTTATATCGCTCCTGCACTTTCGGGATATGAACCTAAGTACCAACGTTTAGGTGTTAATGTGCTTTGGGTAGCACTGGTAATTGTGGTGCTGGGATCAATGGCGGGGGAATGGATTGGTGTACAGCAGTACTTCGATCTCGATATGAACTTCCTGTTTGGTCATCAAGGTTATGAGTACATTGATCTTGGTCGTGTATGGCAGATACTACTCTTGGCCGGTCTACTCATCTGGTTAGCACTGGTCACAGCATCGATGCGCCCAGCATTAAAGGTAGATAGTGAAATGCGCCCTGTTATTTGGGTGCTATACGCCTCTTGTGTTGCTATCGGCTTATTCTACGGTGCCGGCCTATTTATGGGTAAGCACACCAACTTAGCCATTGCCGAATACTGGCGTTGGTGGGTGGTTCACCTATGGGTAGAAGGCTTCTTTGAAACCTTTGCCACCTCAGTCATTGCCTTGATGTTAGTTCGCCTTGGCCTGATCCGCGCGCGAAGTGCCAATGCAGCGGTATTATTTGCCACAGTAATCTTCTTAACGGGTGGATTAATCGGTACCTTGCACCACCTATACTTTACTGGCACACCAACCTCTGTGATTGCTTGGGGTGCCATCTTCTCGGCGCTAGAAGTCGTGCCACTTGCACTTATCGGTTTTGAAGCAGTTGAAAGCTACCGCTTGCGGGCAGCTAGCCCATGGATGATCCGTTATAAGTGGGCAATTATGTTCTTTGTTGCAACCGCGTTCTGGAACTTAGTCGGTGCTGGCATACTTGGATTCTTAATCAATCCACCTATCGCGCTGTACTTTATTCAAGGCTTGAATACCACCGCGACCCACGCTCATGCAGCCTTTATGGGGGTATACGGCATGCTAGGTATGGGGCTAATGTTGTTCTGTTTACGCGGTTTAACTGGCCAGATGCAGTGGAACGAGAAGCTACTAAAAGGCGCGTTTTGGACTATGAATATTGGTCTTGCGGCTATGGTATTTATATCACTGCTTCCAGTTGGAATTGTGCAGTTCTTTGCGGTAATAGATAACGGTTACTGGTTTGCCCGCTCACCCGAGGTGATCCACAGCCCACTGGTTGAAACCTTAGTCTGGATGCGTATGCCAGGTGATGTACTGTTCAGCTTCGGTGGAATATTTATGGGCTGGTTCCTATTCGATATCATCAAAAAAGCCATCGCTAAGAAAAAAGCGGTTGCCGTGATTGATGATGAACAATCGGTAAACGCTTAAGTTTAAAGAAGGCTCTAGGATTGAAACAAGGTTCTAGAGCCTAGAAAAAACTGGAAAAGCATAAATGGAGACCGACATCTAAACTAGAGTCTTCAGAGCTAGGGCTCTTCAGATTGGAGGCCCTAGTTTTTAATTACCATCTTGTCATCAGGTTAAAATCAACACCATTTGCAGCTTGCCACCAGCCCTGTTGCTAGACTAATCGGCTCCCCCACGCTTATCAGGGTGTAAAATTGACATATAAACAGCAGAATTCAATACTGTTAAAAAGACACTACCTAGCAGTGCTAAATACTAAAGCAAGGTTACACTGTTAGCCATAAATTGGAGTTCATCATGGCACTAAGCCAAAGCGATCTTACTCGTATCGCACTCGATATCACTTCAGGTCTTTCCGACCATGACCGCTTCGCTCGCCTGTTAGATACCATACGGCAAACCCTACACTGTGACGCGGCCGCATTGCTGCAATTTAGTGGTAAACAATTTACCCCACTAGCTATCGATGGCTTGAGCCCCGATGTGCTCGGCAGACGCTTTATTCTGTCTGAACATCCAAGGTTAGAGGCCATTGCTCGTGCGGGCGACGTGGTGCGCTTTCCTGCCGACAGTGAGCTGCCAGACCCATACGATGGCTTAATTCCCCATCAAGGAGATCATTTGATGGTGCATGCTTGTATTGGCCTGCCCTTAGTTGCCGATGGGGCTCTTATCGGCGCGGTCACTATCGATGGTTTCGACCCAGAGCAATTCAATCGATTTAGCGATAAAGAACTACGCACCTTAAGTGCTATCGCTTCAGCCTCACTCAGTAATGCACTACTTATCGAAAAGTTAGAAAAACAGGCTGTGCAATCGCAAGAGCCATCATCGTTTAATCATAGCAGCGACAGTGAAGTGGAGATTATTGGTCAATCACCTGCCATGCAAGCGATGCGAAATGAGCTTAAGGTCGTGGCCAGTACCGATCTCAACGTTTTAATTCTAGGCGATACAGGCACCGGTAAAGAGCTAGTTGCTAAGTCGATTCATCAGGAGTCACTACGCGCCAATAAACCTCTGGTGTATTTGAACTGCGCCGCACTGCCTGAATCTGTCGCAGAAAGTGAGCTGTTTGGTCATGTAAAAGGTGCCTTTACTGGTGCCATTAGCCACCGCAGTGGTAAGTTTGAAATTGCCGATAACGGCACGCTGTTTTTAGATGAGATAGGCGAGTTACCCCTGTCATTACAGTCGAAGTTATTACGAGTATTGCAGTACGGCGATTTACAAAAAGTCGGCTCAGACAAAAGCCTTAAGGTCGACGTACGTATTATTGCCGCCACCAATAAAGATCTTAAACAAGAGGTATTGGCAGGGCGTTTTAGGGCTGACTTATACCACCGCTTGAGTGTATTTCCCATCGTTGTGCCACCGTTAAATGAGCGTGAGGGTGACGTGATTTTATTAAGCGGCTTCTTTGTCGAACGCAGTAGAGAAAAGCTCGGTTTAAAGAGCCTAAGCTTGAGCCCTGATAGCATTAGCCTATTAAATAATTATGACTGGCCAGGCAATGTTCGTGAACTCGAACATGTACTGCGCCGAGCGGCCGTATTATCAAGAGCCCAGTCTCAGTCTGATATTGCGGTGATCACTCCGCAGCACTTTGCTCTGTTAGGGCAAGACTCACAAGGACAGCAGTCTTTACATAGGCCTCACGTTGAACTAAAAACGGGCAGCCAAATCAATTCAGGGCACTCATTAAAACAAGCCACTGAGTCATTTCAGGCGCAATATATCCGTCAAGCATTAGCCGCCAATGGCAATAACTGGGCTGCGACGGCTCGTGCGCTCGATCTAGACTCTGGTAACCTACACCGTCTCGCAAAGCGCATAGGATTAAAGTAAAAACACGCCTGCTACCGACTATAGAACACCGCAGATTAAGCTGATATAACTTAACTTGTTTATTAGTGCTAAAAAGCCGTTAAAAAGGAATTGAGACTAAATTGAAGCGATTAATAATAAGCTGCATTACTGTTTTATACGCGGCCTCTTTGCCAGTCTGCGCAAAGGACACTGATAAACCAAAAAGCTGTGCGCTCAGTACACTTGCCCAGCCACTCTATGATGCAGAGCAGAAAATTCAATATCGCCAGCTCGATAATGGCTTACAAGTGCGCACTCTGCCCCTTAAAAACACCCAAGCCGTCTCCATTGCTAGCCAGTTCGATGTAGGATCTCGCAATGAAGTGAAAGGCCAAACCGGTTATGCCCATCTATTTGAACATATGCTGTTTAAAGGCAGTAAAAATGCCCCCGGCGATAGCTATACCCAGACCATGAGCGCCTTAAGTGGCCAGTTTAATGCCAGCACCTTTTTTGATTTCACCAACTACTACCTGACGATTCCCTCTCAGGCACTCGAGTTGAGTCTATGGCTGGAGGCCGACCGCTTTCGTTACCCAACGCTCAATGAAACCACAGTCAAAAATCAGCAAGGGGCTGTGCTTGAAGAGATGGCCACCAGCATAGATAACCAGCCCTATGTACGCAAAGCGATGGAGTTTTTACTGTCACAGGTTGAAGGCACGCCCTATGGCCATGCGGTGATCGGCAGTGTAGAAGATGTCAAAGCTGCGACACCCGAGAGTTTAAATGCATTTCATCAACAGTTTTATCGCCCCGATGCCATGCAGCTCAGCTTAGTGGGCGATATTCCGCCTCAGACGCAATCATGGATAGACGCGCAGCTTGGCGACTGGCAGGCGCCGGATATCGAACGCCTCCAACTGAGCGACCTTAAGATACTTCCTAAACCTGTGCATGGCGAAATCATCGATGAACGTGGCCCTTGGCCGGCAGTGCTCTTTGCTTGGCATACCGCTGGGACCAATTCAGCCGATGCTCCGGGACTAGCGTTGCTCGAAGCCTACTTGTTTCAGAACAAGAGCAGTTTAATTCAGGGCACTAGCCTTAAGGATCCCGACCAACTGCTGAGTTACTCGATTCCCTTAACCATGGCTCACCACGGCATGACAAACTTAGTATTGGTGCCCCGCGCCCGCACTTCGCTCGATAAGCTCAGTGACAATGTCGAGTCATTGATAGCCTCTGTTGCCGCACAGCCCATAGATGATGAGCAGCTTTGCCAGTTAAAGCAGATCTGGCTCAACAAGGCGTTATCCACTCTAGACTCGCCGTCACAGCTAGCGAGAAGCCTTTCGGCTACTCAACCACGAGATAGACTCCATCCCCTCACCGAGCCATGGCAACGTATCGATGCAGTTAGCGCTAAAGAGCTACAAGCCATCGCCCAAAAGTACTTTAGCGGCAATACTGTGCGTCTGGATCTGCTACCACCTTGGTATATTCGCGCCACCAAATCGATTCTAGAGTTCCTCCCTAAAGGAATGACCGACAGCCTTGAAGAGAGCGTGATGTGATGCCCCATATAATAACGCTACTGATGAGAATGCTAATGAAACCTCTGACAAAGCTCGGCTCATATACTCTCACAGCTGGCATACTCCTGAGTGCGCTTGGCTGTCAGCAGACGCATATCGAATTTACCCCAAAGGCTGAACCGCAACTCCCCGTATTCGATAAACTAAAGGGCGCACCAGAAATTACGCCGCTTAACTATAAAGAGTGGCGCCATTCTGAGCCTGTCTCTATTACTCCCAAACTTGATCTATACCTGTTTGATGACACCTTATCGGGTCTAAACCACCTCTCATTGGTTGCTTACAGCAGCATGCCGATGATAAATCTAGATGTACTCGTGCAAGCTTTTAAGGAGAAAAGAACTTGGCTAGTTCAGCAATCAACACTTGCCTGCGCAGAGAGCCTAAGTATTCGCCCAAGTATGCACAGCTTGACCATTAGTATCGACTGCCCAGACTCCCCCGCTCTTACCAGTGAGCTGTTGATGCAATTTTGGCAAGCAGGTAGTTTTGACGAGCTAGACATAGCGAATGTGCGCCGCCAACTCAAGTTGGCTAAACATATTAACGCCTACAGCGGCGCCGAAATCGATGATGTGTGGGCTAAGAAAATTCTCGGTGAACAGCATGTTTATAACCAAGCGCTCAACGATAAAACCCTTGCCGATGAGCTCGATTTAGACAAACTGAATCAAGTTAAAAAACAAATTTTAGGCCAATCTAATTGGGCGCTTTTAATCAATTCTAGCCTTGAGCAAGACAAGGCGTTTATCTCAGCGCTGAGCCAACAGTTTGAGTCGAAAATTGCTAGCACGCCATCAACCCTATCTGTCATCAATAGCGAAGCTAACACTGAGCCCAACTTAAACAATAGCCTTAGCAATAACCCTAACAATAGCCCAGTGAACAGCCCAGCCATCCCCCTAGGCAATGATAACAAGACACTGTTTATCATCGATGCTCCGGGTAGCGTGCAAACACAAGTACGTATTGGCTATCCACTGAATGCGAACAACAAAAATATCGAAAGTATTCAAGACTGTAAGCTGCTGGCCAGCTGGCTTGGGCGCAGCTTTTCTGGACGGCTTTACTACGATCTTCGCGAAGTGCGCGGCTTAACTTACGGCATTTATGGCCGCTGCTTTGATAACCCGCTATCACGCACACTGAAATTTTATGGCAGCACTAAGCTTGAGCACACTGGCGCCTTTATCAGTGGCGTGCTGGATCACCTCACATTGGCGACACAAACGCCCCCATCGGCTGTCGAAGTGGACGCCTTAACCACTTACCTCACCAGCCAAAAGATGCTACGTCAGGCAAACTTTCGCGCGGTAGAGGTCGATACCATTAAGCAACTTATCCGCGGTGGGTCGCCTGAGCAGGAGCAACAAGCAGCAGACAGACTCGCAGCACTCACACCTGAGCAATTACAACAGATTGCCAGCTCGGTGTTTAACAACACTCCCTACATCGTCATTCGAGGCGATAGAGATAAGATCGAAGCCGATCTAAAAGACAAGTTACCTGAATGGAAGATAGTCGAAGCCATGGCAGACTAGCCGCTGAAGCTTTAACTGGATAAGCTTTAAACAGAAAACAGCGTTTTTTGGTGGTGTCGCCACATCCTAGAAAATAAACCCAATAAAGATTTCAGTTCTTTGTAAATCGGGTCGCATTAACTTGCAAAATTGGGTTTATTTATAGGAACACTCATGCATTCAAGCATCATGAAATTCGCCATCGACGATGGCTCGACCAACGTTAAGATCAGCTGGCTTGAGGACGGTCAAGTGCGTAGCGTGACCTCGCCTAACTCTTTCCGCAAAGACTGGAAAAGCGCAGCGCTACTTAGCGACCGTAAGGTGTTCAACTATCAAATCGCGTCGACCAAATATACCTACGATGCCACCTCTGACAAGGCACTTTCGACGACCCATGTTGCCTTTCAGTACGATGACTTAAATCTACTATCAGTACACCATGCTCTACTACAGACAGGTGTTAAGCCTTGTCCCGTTAGTATCCTAGTCACCCTGCCTATCACCGAATATTACAAGGCCGATGACTGCCAGAAGAACGAAGACAACATCGCTCGCAAGAAAGCCAACCTAATGCGAGAAATAACCCTTAACAAGGGCGAGCTATTTACCATAGTCGATGTTGAAGTGCTACCCGAGAGCCTGCCAGCGGTGCTAACCACCTTAATGGATTCAGGGGTCAATGAATTTGCCAAGTCTTTAGTTATCGATTGCGGCGGCACCACCCTTGATATGGGTGTCATTGTTGGTGAGTTTGACGATATCTCCGCCGTGTACGGCAATGCCGAGATTGGCGTATCTATGGTCACCAACGCAGCGCGCAAAGCCTTGGCCGCAGCCGACAGCGACGCCAGCTACTTGGTGGCTAACGAGCTGATTAAGCGCCGCCATAACCGCGAGTTTGTTGAAGAGGTGATCAATGACATCAGTAAAGTTGATTGGGTGCTAGAGCGTATCGAAGATAAAATTGCCGAGCTAGGCGCGGCAGTTGCCTACGAAGCCAAGACCTTCACTCGCAACCCAAACCGCATCTACTTAGTAGGCGGTGGCGCTATGCTAATTGAAACTGCGATTCGCGAGGCCTACCCTTCGCTAAACGATAAAATTGTCATGGTCAAAGATCCTCAAGAGGCCTTGTCCCGTGAGATCTGCTGCTATCACGCGGCAGAACCAAGCGACGCGGCGTAAGAGGAAGCTATGCGCATTCGATTCAATGTTAGCCTAGAACCTGAGCTCTACGACTCCCATAGCTACGCCATCGCCAGCCTTAGGCAGTGGCAACAAGCGGAAAAAGAGCGTGATGACGACTCCGATACAGCACTGGTGCGGCGCAATCGCTTTCATCGTAATCTGTATCTGTCAGGGCTGTTCCTGCATGAGCTCGCACCTCAGCTACCTTCTATGCTGGTGCAGATGTTGCAGCAAGACAAGGTGAACTGCAAAACCTTAGCGTCTCAAGTGCGCGCCGTTGGTCTGCCGCTGGAGAACGCTAACACTCGCGCGCTTACTGAACCCCAGTGGCAGAAGCTAACATCGCTACTCGAAAGCGCCAACTTACCCGAAGCGCCTGTAGAAGCGCTTGGCGAAACAGCACTCATTAGCGAGCTAGCCCTCGAACAATTGCAGCAACAACTCAGCCTTTTACAACAGGGGCAGCAGCAGATGTTAACCGCTTTGGCAGACTTAGCAGCGGGAGCGGCTTCAACGGAAACGGGATCTGATTTTAGCGCTCACTTTAGTCAGCTAAAGCGCGGCCAAGATAAGCTGATGACCCAGATTAACACCCTGCGTGAGCAAGTTTCTGGTTCAGCTATTCCAACGACGCAGGCGCTAGCCGACAGCCCGAGTATCGAAACCCAGCTCGAACGTGCCAGCCGAGTAAAATCTAAAGGCCTGTGGTAGGCCTTTAACCTACTCTCTAGCATTCTAAATAGAAGATTAGAAACAACAAAGGCAGAGCCAAGACTGAATATCCCAGTCAACGCTCTGCCTTTTTTGTTATTGCGCTTATCTAGTGCGATAAACTAGCGCTTATACATTAGTTAGCCGATTGCGCCAGATACTTGGCCATCTCTGTGGCTGGCACCATTCCGCCACCTGTCGCCCACACCACGTGCGTCGCGTTCGCCATCATATCGCTTGTCAGCCCCATACGTGCCTGATATTCGCTATCAGCGCTCACTCTCAGTGCGCCCGGCATACCTGCAAGCGCCGATGGCTCAAGCTCGATACCTTCGCTCTTAGCCAGTAGACCGAGTAGATCATACATGTGCTGATCGCTTAGTGTGTAGTAACCATCGAGCATACGCTCCATGGCGCGGCCGACAAAACCTGATGCGCGACCTACCGCTAAACCATCGGCTGCAGTCACGTTATCGATGCCTAAATCTTGCACCGCGATTTCGTCATGTAGACCCGTATGCACACCCAGTAACATACAAGGAGAATGTGTTGGCTCGGCAAAGAAACAGTGTACGTTATCACCAAAGGCTAGCTTAAGACCAAAAGCCACACCACCTGGGCCACCGCCCACACCACAAGGTAGGTAAACAAATAGCGGATGCTCACTATCCACCTTGATGTCAGCCGCATCAAACTGCGCCTTTAAGCGCTCGCCAGCCACCGAGTAACCTAAGAAGAGGGTGCGCGAGTTTTCATCATCGATAAAGAAGCAGTTAGCGTCAGACTCTGCCGCCTTACGGCCTTGCTCAACCGCAACGCCATAATCTTGCTCATATTCATGTACCGACACGCCGTGGCTACGTAGCTTGTCTTTCTTCCACTGGCGCGCATCGGCAGACATGTGCACGCTCACCTTGAAACCAAGCTTGGCACTCATGATGCCGATAGACATGCCTAAGTTACCGGTCGAGCCTACCGCAATACTGTAACCACTAAAGAAGTTACGCATCTCTTCAGTGAATAGCATTTGGTAGTCGTCAGACTCTTTGAGTTTACCCGCTGCAATCGCTAGCTTTTCGGCGTGGGTCAGTACTTCATAAATACCGCCGCGCGCCTTGATAGAGCCTGAGATCGGCAGGTGACTGTCTTTTTTCAGCATCAATTTACCGGCAATCTTTTGGCCGTACTTGGCTTCTAGCGCCTGCTTCATCTGAGGGATTTCAACCACTTCAGACTCGATAATACCGTTAGCCGCTGCCGTTTCAGGAAAAGCTAGTGCTAGATAAGGCGCAAAGCGCTGTAAACGTGCACTGGCATCGGCCACATCTGTGCTGTCTAAACCTACAAACGGCAGGGCTTCGACTAAGTTAGTCGCCTTAGTTTCAAACCAGCTAACTTCTTCTAGCTTGATAAGCTGAGTCAGCAAAGGGAAGTCGTTTATCAGTTGTTCAGTGTTCATGGTTTTAGTTCCCCTTTTAGGATTAAATAACATAAGACAGTGCGAAAGTCGCAGCCAATGCCACCAGCGAGGCGATAAAGGTTGCGGTGGTGTAATAGATAAATGTTTGTTTCATGGTGGCGCCTGTGTACTGCTTAACCAGCCAGAACAGTGAGTCGGTAACAATAGTGCAGCCAATTGCACCAGAGCCGATAGCCAAGGTCACGATAACTGGGTTTAAGTCTGGGTACAGCACCAACAGTGGTGACACAATCGCCGTTGCGCCCATCATAGCTACGGTGGCTGAGCCAACTGCAGCGTGCAAAATGATGGCAACTAGCCAAGCAAGCAGCACTGGATGCATATCAAGGTTAGCCAGAATTTGCGCCAAGCTGTCGCCCATGCCGCTGCCACTTAATACGCCGTTAAACGCGCCACCCGCACCGATGATCAGCAGGATGTTAGCGATTGAAGCGAAACAGTCTTCGGTTTTGGTTAGCAAGCTACCCATGGTCATCTTGTTGCGCAGACCTAGCAGGTAGTACGCCACAAAGGCTGCGATAAACATCGCGGTGATTGGGTTACCGATAAACTCAAGGGTTGTGTAAAGCGTGCTGCCCGGCTCCATGTACAGCTCGGCCACTGTTTTAACCAACATCAAAATAATTGGCAAAAGGATGGTGAACAAGGTGGTGCCAAGTGAAGGTAGCTCACTCTCTTGGCGAGTCGACACTTCGTTAAACTCAGCAGGTACGCTTAAGTGTGGCAGCTTGTCGCCAAACAGCTTAAGGAACAGTGGACCGCCAATTAACGAAGCCACTAGGCCTATTAGCAGACCCCAAATAATCACCGAGCCAACATCAGCCCCTAGTGCGTTAGTCACAAACAGCGCAGCTGGGTGTGGCGGCACGATGCAGTGTACGGCCATCAAAGCGGTACATAGCGGAATGGCGAGCTTTAGCAAAGAGGTATTGGTTTTACGTGCAATAGAAAATGCCAATGGAATAAGCAGAACTACACCCACTTCCACGAACAGGGTGATGCCACAGATAAGACCCACCAGCACCATGATCACATCAGGGCTTAAGTAGCGTGACTTTAACAGGGTGATGCCAATTCGCTCGGCTGCGCCTGAGATCTCCATCATCTTACCTAAGATGGTGCCAAGACCGATAACGATAGCCAAGAAACCGAGAGTACCACCAATACCAGACTCCATCGCCTTGATCATTTCAAGTGGTTCCATGCCCATCATGCCGCCCACAAAGAAGCTGGCTAACAAGAGCGCTAGAAAAGGATGCAACTTGAACTTAACGATGCTGATGACAATCAACAAGATACTGCTAAGCAGAGTACCGATAATCCACAGTTGTGATTCCATTGTATTTCTCTATTTAGTTAAAAGAAGTAAAAAGTGGCGCTATTAAAGCCAATCAATGAAATGCTGACAAAAGATATAAATTGCTGTTCGCTTGAGCCAGATTGTGGCAACAAGCGCTCAGGCGTCACAAAAGTGGGGGTTACATGATCTAAGCTTCAACTGTGTTGATGTAATCGGCGCTAAAAAGTGACTTAGGGTAAAATGCTCACATCAAAATTTGAGAAGTTAGTCATGTACTCCCAACAAGATGTGTTCAGCAGAAGTCGCCTACTCAGCAGCTATCAGCTGGCAAAACTGCATACCTTCGAAGTGGTGGCACGCCACCAATCCTTTTCCCTTGCCGCCGAGGAGCTTTGCGTTAGCCCCTCAGCCGTGAGTCATCGAATTACTGCACTGGAGAATGAGTTAGGCTTTAAGTTGTTTGCTCGCTTTCATCGCAGGATTGAGCTAACAGAAGATGGCAAGCGGCTGTTTTCAAAGTTGAAAGACAGCTTAAAAAGCTTGAATCAGGAAGTGTTTGAGATTAAAAACCAAGAGGTATCGGGTAAACTGACAGTTTACTCGCGCCCCTCTATTGCACAGTGTTGGCTGGTGCCCAAAATTGCCGATTTCAGCCGCCAGTATCCGGCCATTTCAATCAATATTTTGACCGGCAACGAAAATGTTAACTTCAACAGCTTTCATATCGATCTCGCCATCTACTACGACAATCACCCCCGCAGTAAACTGTTTTGCCAGCACTTGATGGACGAGACTATCATGCCTGTCTGCAGCCCTGAGTACGCCGCCGAGCATGATCTCATCGGTAAGCCGGAGCACTTGAGTCGCTGCACCTTACTGCACGATAACCAAGCCTGGGAATATGACTCAGATTGTGATGAGTGGAAGTATTGGGCCGATAAACAGGGCCTCAGCATTGATGATAACCGTTCTATCGGTTTTGACCGCTCAGACTTAGCCGTTATCGCCGCCATGAACCATGCAGGCATAGCCATGGGACGCGGACAATTAGTGAGTAAGCGCATTAATCGAGGCGAACTCATCGCCCCTTTTGCCGGCCAGCAGGTCGCATGCGAACAGACTTATTATGTGGCTTCACACGATAAGGACCTTAACCCTAAGGCTAAGCTGTTTGTGGATTGGTTAAAGCAACAAGCTAATTTGGCTTCCCAGTAATGCAGATACTCATGCTATTGCTTGCAAGGTTCTAAAATTTTGATAGCCAATCTATTGCTTGCATTAAGCTTGCGGCATAATGGCGCTAATTACATTACAGAGTCGTAAAAATGGATAATCAGCAAGACAGTTACATGACTGAAGAAACCTTAATTGAAACAGTCGAAAATCAAATCGCCGATGGTGAACCTAAAAAAGTCAAAGAGACCTTAATGCGTTTGGTGATGACAGGCACGCCTCGCGAGGAAGCGATTCAATGGATGGCTTGTGCGCTAGCGATAGAGGTGAGTGATGTGATGCTAAATAACGCCTCGTTTAACGAAAAGCGTTACAACCAGCATTTAGATGCATTACCAAATTTAGATTGGATGGAAGACTGATATTAACGACGCTAACACCCGCTTACCTCGGCTGTTTATTAGCGCGACAGTCGCCATCTTGCTTGGGCTTTCTATTACAGAAAGCTCAGCTCAACAAATAACTGAAGCAGCTGAAATAGCTGAAATAATTGGGCCTACAGCACAAACAAAGGGAGAATTGATCGTGAGCCAGCCGCATATACTCACATTAAAAGATGTATCTTTCGATAAAGAGCAAGGCAGCATTGATGCCTATAAGGGCAACCATCAGCACATTATCATCCCCGACAATTTTGCTGGCATTGCTGTTACAGAGATCTCTGATTACGCCTTTTCAGAAGTAGAAGACATTGACGAAGATGCGACGCCAAAAAATCAGCTTATCAGCATGGTTATTCCTGACACAATCACCCATATTGGCGAAGGCGCGTTTCAGCGTAATGCCTTAACTGAAATTGTCATCCCAAGCTCTGTTACTCGCATTGGTTACTACGCATTTGCAGAAAATGCTCTCACCCAAGTGGATATCTCAGATTCAGTGGTTGAAATTGTCGAAGGTGCATTTCGTGATAACGCTATTGAGCAGCTCACTCTCGGTAAGTCGGTGTCGATTATTGAAGACTATGCCTTCGCTAACAACGCCATTAACAAGTTAAACCTGCCAAGCTCATTGAGCGAGATTGGCAATGAAGCCTTTGCTAACAATGCCATCACTCAGGTGTTAATTAGTAAAAACATCACCTATATCGGCTATGACGCTTTTGTTGGCAACCCACTAATTGGTCGACCAATAAGGCACTTTGGTGAGAAAAAGCCTCCAAGAGAGCTGACAGATGAAGAGTGGCTCGAAGCGCTTGGTGATTTATAAATTTAAGTCGCCCTCAAACTTTTTTGGAGGAGCAGGTAATCAAGCTGCACTTGATAAAGATCGTGGCATAGCCCCAACCACTCTATAAAGGGAGCAGGGCTTACACATTGCGCACGATAAAGCTGTCAGCGGCTGAGGTCATCTGCAGGTACATCACGTAACAGACGGGAATTAACACCAAAGAGAACACCACCAACATCACAATCATAAACAGATGCATTGTTGGCTTGATGACAGCAGTATCGGGGTTACTGGGCTTGTAGTGCACTAAAATCTTCTTGTCACTAGGAAACTCTGCCACCAAGGCTTCGGCCTCCTCTATAGAGTAACCGGGGATGGCACCTGTGATGTCTGTCTTATTGCTCTTGTGGTAAATTTTACCGTCAACAGCATAGAAATACTCGATAGCAACCTCGTAATGAGAATCGGCGCTGCTTCTTTCATGGTAGCGTTCAATGATCCAGCTATTCACCACCATCCCTTTAGCCGTCGGCCAATTAAAAGATGCATGAAACTGATGCACAACATAGGTTGCCAGACCCACAGCAAAAGAGAACATGATAAACATAAACCACATTAAATTTGAAACTTGCGACAGCTTAAACCGCTTCACTATTATTCCTCTTGTTATCCTCATAATTAGCCATCAAAGCTCGATAGCCTTTCATTAGCCTAATCAATGGCCAGAAAGTGACAATGCTCAGCAATAGTGCCCCTGAAAGCCTAAAAGTTTCCTTTAATCTCATTTGACCAAGGCAATGCAATCAAGCTCTGCTTGATAAAGGTCGTGAGCTTCCAGCTCACACACGGCCAAGAGGGGATCAACAGCAATCCCCTCTTGGATCACCCTGCCGCCCCAGACGAAGTTGTTGATCCTCAGTCATTTTCGAAAATCGCTATCGCCTCAGAATCGCCATCCATGGCTCTACTAAGGCTACCTCGTCATCCATGACTCGCTCACGCGATTTGTCTTCAATAACCTCGGCAACTCCGATGGGGATTAGGTGTTTTCTGTGAGTCCATTGGAAAATGTAATTTAATCATTTGCCATCTATTCGCCAGCATCTTTCAAAGTCGCCAACTATGATTTCCACATTGATTTACAACAGAAAAATCATCATTCAACGGTTACCCTCTAACTGATTACAGCCTTTATGCCCCAACCTAATCCAAACAGCACAGACATAAAAATGCCTTGGATAGGAAGAGAGGAGAAAAGTACCTTCCAATAAATCCCCCTAGACTTTGCCATATCAGCCTTCCCAACAGGGAAATGCAAACCAATAAAAGCTGCGGCTATAGAAGCAGGGATAAGCAGCCAAAAGGTAACTTGCATGTAACCACAAACAATAACCGCAATAATTAGAAATGTTCCAAGCATACAACCTATCCTTCACTATTCGATAAATTTACTCTGACCCGATAATTACGATAATTAAAAGTTGTTCCTCATAGAACTTTTATTAACTCTTCGTAAACTTCCATATCCACCTTAAGCTGCTAAGAATTTAATATGAGACATGCGCACCGCATGGATGCTGCCCTAAACAATTTCACAGCATTATTTATCAAAAAAACCATTAATAACAATAAATTACAAAGCCACACAAAAGCTCACAGGAAACACCAATCCCCCATCGGAGTTGCCGAAGTACGTTGAAGAAATAGTCGTGATGCCGACATGGATGTCGGCGTAGCTTTCGCGGGGCAGGATGCCCCATCGGAAGCGTTAGACTATTTCGAATAAGTACGAGGGAGACAACTTCGTCTGGGGCGTCATGGTGGATGCAAGGAGGATAAGGACGAGCAGTCCTCCTTGCCCGGGTGTGGGATGGAATCCCACGACTTTGGTCAGGCGCAGCCTGATGCATTACCAATGTGGGACGAAGCGCCACGACTTTTATCAAACGAAATTTGATTGACTCTTATGTGGGATGAAATCCCACGACTTTAATAGTTAGACGGAGTCTAACTTAAAGGTCAGGCAGAGCCTGATAAAAAACAGTTTTTAGACAAAGTCTAAATAAACATGGCTATCATGCCACCCACAGTGGCTGCGGCCTTAACATATTGGCCTGCCGAATATGACGGGTCACCGTTCTCATCGATCTCTTCAGGATGATCGAGCCCCAGCGCACCAAAGACAAAGGATTCAAGCCCCCCCTCTTCTTCCGGCGCGGCATCGGCCTTAGGTGTAGAGCTATCTGCTTTAGGTAAAGAGCCTTCGTCTTTAACAGCCTGCTGCTCATCGGCCAACTTTTGCTGGGCTCCCGCAGAAATCGCCACATTGGTACTGGCGCCCACATTAGGTAAAGGCGCCACTGAAGTCGCTGCTAGGGTAGCTGTTTTATTAGCCACAGGTGTATTAGTGACCGAAGCCGTAATTGCGCTCCCGACTGCACTCCCTACTGCACTTGCTATAGCACCATTAACAGAAGTCATCAAACATTCCTCTAATTAATCCCTTTTACAACAGTGGGATATACTCGTGCAGATAGTAAGCAGGAAACCATTAACCTCAAAGTAAATTTTGTCGAAAGTTTGATACAAAACGTATCATAGCTTACCCCTTAGCTTATCCCTTAGCAGCTCCTCTTAAAAACTAAAGCGAGTACGCTTGACCCAGTGCGGATCTTCTTGAGCCCCTTTAATATGGACAATATCGACATTGAGCCGGGTTAGATTTGCCAACACTCCGATAAACTCTTGACCATAATGGCTAGTGATGAGATTTGTCGTGTAGAGAGTCAGCTCGCTATTATCGCTAAATTGCTCTCCAAAAAGGCTTAGGCTGGACTGATGTTCAAGCAGATAGTTTTTATCTACCCAGCGGCCGCCTAGGTAGATTGCCGAGCTTGAGGCTTTAGCGACTATGGTCACATTAGAATAGAGCGGCTCATCATATAGCGCCCGATTTATCTGCTCAAACGGTTCAGCATCCTCCTCAAGAATAAGCAGATGCAACTCGCCTCTCACGCCTGAGAGGATCCGCTCAATCTGCTCGAGCCTGCGATCGACAATGATTAGATTGATGCTTTGCTCCGCATCGACAAAGGCACTATTTATCTTGGTTGGCACAAGACTCTTTGGTCCTGCCATAACGCTATTAATCAATAGCAATAGGCACAGAAGCAGTAACCAGTAAAAGGGAAACTCATGGGTTCGTCTATGCTTGCGCTTTTTTTTGCTGCCACCTCTCGTTAAAGGCCATCGACTACCTAGGTATTGAGTGAAAAAGTACCGAGTAAAAATCTTGCAGATAAAAAACTGCCCCTTACAGATCTTCATCTCGGTAAGACTATCGTTAAAAGTGCTGTAATGGCTTGCCTGTTTGAGAGCGTTCATCGTGAGCTCCTTAAAAAAGAGAACACACTCACTACTGCATATAACAAACCAAATTATCTTTACCCTTTAACCTCAAAATGTTAGCGAACTCGTTGCCGCCTTTGTTAAGCGTTACTCACCAGCGCTCTTATTGTGCAATGCATTTTGCTTGCGCTTTGGCGGCAACATGATAAACGCAAAAAGCCTCTCATCTCCGTCACATTAATAGTGGAGATGAGAGGCTTTCTTCACCGAGAAAATCACGGGGGTTACAGAGGTGATTATTCGCCTAAGATCTGTTTATAGATAGCTTCTACCCGCTCACTATGGGACTTAACGGCATCAATCGGCAACACAGGCTTCTTCTGCTGCAGTACCAATCTATGGCTTTCGTCACGCAGGTGACAATAGGCCTGAGTTAGTAGCTGTGCAGTCTCAAAGGGGAGCAGTTCTAGCTCGGCCAGCTCGGCAAAGATCCTCACATTATCAGACCAGAACGACAGTGACTTGTGATCGCAGGCGTGAGCCAATACTAGGTACTGAGCGATAAACTCGATATCGGCGATACCGCCGCTGCTCTGCTTAAGATCGAACATTCCCTCATCGACCTTTAATAGATGATCGCGCATCTTAAGCCGCATCTCTCTGACATCTTTGGCCAGCGCCTCGTTATCTCGTCGTGTCTCTAGCACTTCGGCTCTGATCTCATTGAATCGACTGCAAAGGGAAACGTCACCAAACATAAAGCGCGCTCTCACCAAGGCTTGATGCTCCCAGGTCCAAGCATCACTGCGCTGATACTCGCCGAAGTGTTCGATTTCGCTCACCAATAACCCGGATGCACCCGAGGGCCTTAGGCGCATATCCACCTCATAGAGTTCACCAGAGTTAGTACGGGTCGAGAACAGGTGTAACACCCGCTGGGCAAGCTTTAAGTAGAAGTGACCGATATCGATCGCTCTGTCGCCATTGGTCTGCCCGGCTTGACTGCCATTATGGAGAAAGACCAGATCTAAGTCTGATCCGTAGCCGAGTTCGATGCCTCCGGCCTTGCCATAACCCACGACGGCAAACCCCATTTCATTGTCTTTAAGATTTCCAGGCACCCCATGGCGAGCACTCACCTGAGCCCATGCCTGATGCACTACCTGCTCGATAATCGCTTCGGCTAGGAAGGTTAAGTGATCACTCACCTCCATCACTGGCAATACTCCCGTCACGTCTGCTGCGGCAATCTTTAACTGCTGTGATAACTTAAACTGGCGCAGCGCCTCCATCTGCTGCTCCATATCATCCTCAGGCACTCTAAGCAGGTACTGGCGTAACTCACTGCCGTAATCATCGAGGGATGTGGTGTCATAGAGCTGCGCCGGATCGATAAGCTCATCGAGCAACATGGGGAACTTAGCTAACTGCTCGGCAATCCATGGACTGGCAAGACAAAGGCTCACAAGCTGCTGCCGTGCGCCGGGATTTTCACATAAGAGTTCAAGGTAGGTGGTGCGCGTCAGGATCTGATCTAGCACTTTTGAAACTTGCTCAAATGCTTTAGATGGATGCGGAATATTGGTGAGTTCACATAAGAGCTTAGGCATCAGCTTGTCTAAGGTCTCACGCCCTCTAGGGCCAATAGTGCGGCGTACCACGGTGTCGTGCCAGCTGTTCAGTAGAGGCCACAGCTCCACGTCATCTATGCCCTGCTCCTCTAATATAGCTAAGGCGTGATCATCTTCATAGGCATTCCATAACTGCTGTGTCCAGGTCTCGCTATGATCATCAAGGTTATTGCCGCCAACGGTATCGTTAAAATGACGATGGATCCGCCTCATCGCGGCCTCGATCTGCTCGCGTAGATCCATCTCTGTGTCGGCTCCAAGGGCATAACATAATCGCTGCCAGTTCAGTTCACTGCTCGGCAGGGTCTGTGTCTGCTCATCATTGATGGCCTGCAGTAAATTCTCGACTCGGCGCAACAAGATATAGCTTTTTTCAAGCTCATCGACGGCCAAGTATTCCAGCTGACCTAGCTGATACAGGGTATTGATGGCACCAAACAAGCTCTGCTGGCGTAATGCGGGCTCACGGCCGCCACGGATAAGCTGAAAGCTCTGCACCACAAACTCAACCTCACGGATACCGCCTGCGCCGAGCTTAATATTGTTAGTAAGCTTTCTGCGGCGCACCTCTTGGGTGATCAAGCCCTTCATCTTTCGCAGTGACTCGATGGCCGAAAAGTCTAAGTAACGGCGGTACACAAAGGGGCGTAATAAGTCATGTAGTTCGTCGGAGTCCGATGTCCAAGGCCCGAGCGCCCGAGCTTTGACCATGGCGTAGCGCTCCCAATCACGTCCTTGCTCTTGGTAATAATCTTCTAGCCCGCTAAAGCTCACCACCAATGGCCCACTCTCGCCGTACGGGCGCAGGCGCATATCGACGCGGTAGACAAATCCATCCACCGTAACTTGATTCAAGAGGTTTACTAGACGCTGGCCCATACGAATAAAGAACTGCTGATTCTCTATGGCGCGGCGTCCGCCAATGGTTTCACCATGCTCGGGGAAGGTAAAAATAAGGTCGATATCTGAGGAGAAGTTCAGCTCACGGCCACCCAGTTTGCCCATGCCCAAGATCAATAATTTCTGCGGCTTACCTTGCCTATCGCTTGGGGTACCCTGTGAGGCGCACATCTCGCGATACAACCAGTCGCGAGCGGCAATCACCAGCGCTTCTGCCAGCGCCGATAGGTCTAATAGGGATTCTTGCAGTTCACTGTAATCACAGAAATCACGCCAAGCAATACGCACCATCTGACGATTACGGTACTGACGTAAAATACGTTTTACCTGCTCTTCATCGGTAATATCGGCTAACAGCTTACTCAGTTCGCCGTCGAAGGCTTGGCGCTGAATGTTATCCAGTTCATGCTCAAATAATGCGGGGATCCACTCAGGATTGCGCCATAGTTGCGTGCCGATAAAGTCACTTAACGCAAAGATAGTTTTTAGCTCTTGTTGCTGCGCCTGGGTCAAGGATGAAACTAAGTGCGCGGAGTGGTCATTCAACCTTTGCCAATACTGTTCTGCACTCGCAGCCATTTGAGTGGAAACAAGCTTATTACCCATTGAAGCCGTGTGCATAATAATCCCTAACAAATTTGTATATCGACATATTATGTCGTTGATGATATAGATAGAGCGTGAATAATTGTGAGCAACTTTTACTAATAATGTTGGCCAATTGAGGCTTTTTTCTCTAACTGCGCCATGAAAACAGGAACGGTAGTATTTTTGTGCTCTAATAAGCAATACTATACTCAAGCAGTGGCAATTGCAGTAAGGCAAATAATTTCTCTTGCGAATTCAATGTTTCAGCAAGTGAAAAGGACTTAATTAACTAAGGCTCATCGGTCTTTTAGGTCTGTGTAGCCCTGCATTAAGTGATATGAATTTGGCCACTTTAAGCACAATAACCCAATTTGGAGAAACTATGGCAGGAATGCTAATCCGCGTTCTCACCGTCTTAATGGTTTTCGCCCTCGCAGGATGCGGCGATGATAGACCCGCTCAAGTTGCTAAGTATCAGCAGCTAACACAGCAGCGTCTGGACACCCTTAGCACTATGCTAAGTGACGGTCAGATCCGTAATGCGAATTTGCTTAAGCAATACGTTCAAGTATTGGAAAAGCAAAAGCCCGATTTAAGCCCCTTGCTAAACGAGCTCGCCACCGATGCAACTAATCGTGGCCCTATGTTTACCTCGCTCACACGGCGCTTAACCGAGTCGCAAAACCCTGCAAACTTTGTCGATATCGATCAGCAACTTGCCGAAGTAGAGAACCTCTATCAAGCGGCAGATCCTAGCCTATTTAACGATATGCTGTCCGACCCCCTGAACGTGGTCGCCGATATGTCTGACGGTGCATTGGCACGAGTTAACTCTATTAGCCGTGAAGCGGCGGCACTCGCCAATGGTGCAGAAGATTTTGGTGCTGGCAGTCAATTAGTGGGTAACCCAGCTTATGGTAGTTGGCAGACGGGCTCAAACGGCATGTCGTTTTGGGCGTGGTATGGCATGTACTCTATGTTCTCCAACCTGACCCGCGGTCCAATCGGTTATGATCGCTGGTCTAGTCGCCGTAACTACAGTTACTACAACGATGTTGGCCGTTACCGCTACACCTCGCCAAAACAGGCCAGAGCACAGACTCAAACCTATGAGCGCACTAAGAAACAATTTAACTCTCAAGGTCGCAAGTTTGATAGCCCTTACGCCAAGTCGCGTACTGGCTCAACCAGCCTTTCGAGACAGAGTAGCAGCACGCCAAAAGCCAGTTCAACAGGACGCACCACGAGCAGCAAGAGCAAGTTCCGCTCTAACTACTCTAAGGACAGCAGCTTCCGTAATTCCAGCAGTCGTACCACTCGCGGTGTTCGCCGAGGCAAATAATTAAGGAACTCTTATGACATTTTTACAAAACCACGGCCTCACCCCAGAGCTGATGATCATCCTATTCATAGACATCACGATTGCCGTGCTGTTACTGGCCTTGATGCGCTACCTACAGGGGTGGACGGTAAAGGTAAACAGCCGCCATGAGCTAGCGGAAAACGACAACTTTGCCTTCGGTATTAGTACTGCGGGTGCTGTGATGGCTTTAGGGATCGTGCTAACCGGTGCCATTACTGGTGAAGCCGCCGAGTCTTACTTAGTTGAAGCCATCGGCATGACCGCTTATGGTCTGTTTGGCCTAGTGCTGATTAAGCTCGGCCGTTTTCTGCACGATAAAATTGCTCTCAATGATATCGATAAGAATGCCTTAATCGTGAAGGGCAACCTCTCGGTCGCCATTGTCGATGCCACCGTAGCCATCGCCACAGCGATTATCATCCGCTCGGTACTGCTATGGGCAGAAGATCTAACGGTTTATACCTTTATCGCCATCTTTAGTGCCTTTGCTATTTCTCAGCTGATGCTAGTGCTGCTCACCCGCGCACGCGAGAACCGTTATGCTAAACGCAACCAAGGCGCATCGATGCAAGAGGCCTTTGCTCAAGGACATGTGGCACTGGCGATTCGCCATAGCGGCTATATGCTTGCCATGGCCTTTAGTTTTAACGCAGCCAGTCACTTCATTATTTTCGACCCACATGCCTATGTGGCGAACCTGCTCGGCTGGCTGATCTTCTCTGTGGTGATGCTGCTTTCTTTGATGCTGCTTATCAAGCTCGTGAAGAAGCTGGTACTGGCCAAGATAAACCTATGTGAAGAAGTTGAGAAGCAACACAATATCGGCCTTGCCGCTGTTGAGATGGCGATCAGCGTCTCGATTGCCATTATTCTCGCCGCCTTGATGGCCTAAAGTGACAAAGTAAGGGAGCGCTCGCTGCGCTCCCTTTTCGATTGTCCTGCTTAGTAATTGGCGATTAACAGGATTTTGAATAGCAGCTATATCGAATAGCAAGGCCTTGAATCGAAACGATCACGACTAAGAATTATCTATTAAAAATAAGCTACCGACACCCAATGCAAACCAACTCAAGCAGCGCTACCACTTCAACCCATAATAAAACCATCGAATCGGGCAAACTCGGCTGGTTCGATGACGCCTTACTACTCGGCATCATGGCCGTTCTCGCTGGCTGCGGCCTAATCTACGAGTATCTACTATCTCATTATGCTGGGCGTATTCTTGGTGCGTTAGAAGCCGCCATCTACACCATGATAGGTTTGATGATCGTCTCCATGGGCCTAGGCGCCTTTGCCGCCCGTAAAATTCGCTGCGCCTTCACTGGCTTTGCTGTGTTAGAACTCTGCGTCGCTCTGTGTGGATCCTTGGCGATCTTAATCACCGCTGCGGTGATTGGCTTTGGGCAGCAGTTACCCCTTGTTATCGCCAATACCTTAGGCCTCCCCGCCGATCAGCTGCCCGACGGTGGCTTTATTGGTACGCTGCAAAAACTGGCCGAATACTTACCTTATGTCTGGGGCGTATTGCTCGGCCTGATGATAGGCATGGAAATTCCACTTATCGCGCGAGTGCGTCAAGCGCTGTCAGAGGCGCACCTAATGCACAACGCTGGTACCATCTATGGCGCAGACTATGTTGGTGCAGGTATTGGCGCCGCGATCTGGGTTGGCTTTATGTTGGCTATCGATATTCAGCTGGCTGCGGCGCTCACGGCGAGCTTTAATCTACTCGCAGGTTTTCTGTTTATCTGGCGCTTCTGGCATCAAATACGCCATGTAAAACTGCTGTTGGTAGGCCACTTCATCGCCACCGGGATCTTAGTCATGCTGGCCCTACATGGTCCTCAATGGGAGCAGAGCTTTAACAACCTACTCTATAAAGACAAGGTGGTTTACGCCAAGGCGACCCGTTTTCAGCAGCTGACATTTACCGAGCGCTTAAGAGGCAACGGCTTAGGCCCAGTGCACTCCCTCTATATCAATGGTAGGCTGCAGTTCTCTAGTAGCGACGAGCATATCTATCACTCCTTTCTAGTGCACCCAACCATGGCGGCGAGCGCGCGTCACGACAAGGTGTTGATCATTGGCGGCGGTGATGGCTTAGGTCTGACCCAAGTGCTGCAATGGCAGCCTGAGCAGGTGACTCTAATGGATCTAGACAGCGAGTTGGTCAAGCTGTTTAAGCAACCATCGAGCGATATGCCTGAGCATCTGAGTAAGGCGCTGTTGGCACTCAACCAAGATGCCCTTAACGATCCCCGAGTCAGAATTATGTATGACGATGCCTTTAACGGTGTCGATAAACTGTTGGCTAAGGAGGAAAAGTTCGATGCGATTATTGTCGATCTGCCGGACCCTAGTCACCCAGATCTTAATAAGCTCTATTCCGATGCCTTCTATTTAAAGCTTAAGGAACTAATGAGCAATGACGCTGCCTTAACAGTACAGTCGACGTCACCTTATCACGCCCCCAACGCCTTTATTTCAGTGGGCAAGACCTTAGAGCTTGCTGGCTTTAATGTCGACCAGTACCACCATAATGTGCCCAGTTTTGGTGAATGGGGCTGGAGCATCGCCACCTTAGGTGGAAAAAGTGCCCGAGCTAGGCTACAAAGTGTGCAGCAACTGCCCGTTGATGACCCTTGGCTAACCTCAGGTCTGATCCATGCAGCTTTCGAGTTTCCAGGAAACTTTTATCAAGATAAGGCAGAGATTAAGCCCAACGTTTTAGGTTCAAGCCAGTTGTATCAATACCATCAGCAGGCTTGGTTAGAAAATCAGTAGAGTTTATTTTTGAATCGTAAAGATAGCGCTTGACATATTATGTCTCGGTGTTATCTTTAATCACAGACATAATATGTCAATAAGGACAAATATGAATATCCACACAATTGCCAACCACCTAAATGAACTTGGCGACAACAGCCATACTGGCTTTCAATTTGATTGTTATCCAATTAATGGTGACGTGGAAGTCTTACAAGTTAACGTAGTTGGTCGTGAAGAGATCCCGGTATTCGTATCGGTCACGGACAACCAGATCCTTTGCATCAGCTATTTATGGGGCGAGGATGAAGTAAATCAACAACGACGTGCTGAGATGTTTGAGACCATGTTAGAACTCAACATTCCAATGCCACTGTCATCGTTTGCCAAGATTGACGATAAGTACGTGGTTTACGGTGCGCTATCAGTGCATTCAAGCATGCAAGAGATCGAGCAGGAGCTATCTGTTCTTTCTGATAATTGTCTCGAAGTCATCGACGAACTCGTCGATTACCTGAATTAAAGGAGCCACACCATGGGCATTCTAAACAAAATTCTTACAGCCTTCCGTGGCGGTGCCACTGAAGTAGGCCAAAGCATCGTAGATGCAAACTCTACTCGTATCTTCGAACAAGAAATTCGTGATGCAGAGAAGCACCTCACTAAGGCTAAGCGCGACCTAACCGAAGTGATGGCGAAAGAGATGCAAGCGAGCCGTGAAGTCGATCGCCTAAAGCGCTCTGTAGCTGAGCACGAAGGTTATGTGACTCAAGCCCTTGAAAAAGGTAACGAGCCTCTAGCACTTGAAGTTGCAGAAAAGATTGCACAGCTTGATCAAGAACTGGCCGATCAGCAAGCTGCAAACGACAGCTTTAGCGCCCATGCGACTCGCCTAAAAGAGCTTGTGCGCAAGACTGAGCGTCAAGTTGCCGATTACCAACGTCAGCTGACTATGGTTAAGACTACCGAAAGCGTGCAAAAAGCCACAGCGACGATTACCGATTCGTTTGCGGGCAGCAACTCAAAGCTGCTTAACGCTAAGGATTCACTAGAACGAATCAAGGCACGTCAGCAATCATTTGATGATCGCCTCAAGGCTTCTGAAACGCTGGCGGAAGAGAACAGCGATAAGGCATTACATGACAAGCTAGCCGCGGCAGGTATTGGCGAGCAGAAGTCTAACGCTAACGCCGTACTGGATCGCATTAAAGCGCGTAAGGGCTAAAGGAGACTGGCGTGGGATTTCTAAACCGCCTATTTGGCAAGAAAGAGGAACCTAAACGTCAACTCGACCACCCGTCAAAACTCAACAAGGGAGATATGATCTCCCTTGATGACAGTTTTGCGCTGCCCCCACAACTTCGTGGTCAGCAGCTGCGAGTTGAAGCGGTGAACACTTATGAGTATCAGCGTAAACAACAGACCGAGTGGGTGCTAAAAGGTCACAGTGGCGATGCCATCTTCCTCGGCCTTGATGAGGATGACGAAACCTATCTGGCCCTTTCGATTAAGATAAGTCGTGGTCAGGTTGAGCAGTTCTTCGATCTCGATCAGTTCAGTGAGATTTTCGAAGAAGAAGGTAAAGCCGAGTTAACGACGCTACCGTTAGCCGCAGACTTAAATGATTATGAGCAGTGGTTATCACCTCACTATCATCAAGTCACATCTGGTAACTTTGGCTATTTCCACCGCCAAGATTACCGTGGTCTTAGACCACCGCAAGACACCGATGGCGCAACCGGTGAGCCATTTGAGTCCTATCAGCTACTTGACGATAACGAAGACAAGGCTGTCGATGTCGAGGTCTATGAAAGCGGCGATACAGATGTAATGCTCACCCTCTATCGACCTCTATCAGATATCAGAGAATATTGGCCGGGCCAATAAACCATTGGTTCTAGATGCAGATCTAGAACCATTTCTGTTTCAACTCCGATGAATGATAGCATGGAAGCGTTTCCGTACCTTGTTAATACGGATCAGTAAATTTAGGTATAGTCCCCATGACCAAACAAAAAAATCCCTTACCCGCGCAGTGGCAACAAAACCAAAAAGCGGCCAAAGCGACTCAAATCGCCTTCGATCTGGATGAGAAATTCCAATATGCCATCCGCAAGGCTGCACTCGATGCTGGCGTGAGTCCATCGGATCAGATTAGGGAAATTCTCGGGTTAAGCGTGACAAAACGCCCTAAACGCCCGCGCCTTACCGTATCATTGAGTCCGAGTGATTATGAGATTTTGGCAAAGAAGTACAATCTATCAGCAGATCAACAACTTGAAATTAAAAAGCATGTGTTAGATGATTTAGTACAATTTAGTGCCGACAAATAAGCACAAAACATGGTGCCAGATGAACACGGACTGGCACCAATCAAGACGGATCTAAGCCATGGCAACAAAAAAGCGCTGGCTACTTCAGCCTGAAACGCCCCCCACTCCCGGTCAGCTAGCGATGATGCTGCTATCGCTACTATCAGTGATAGTGGTACTGGTACTGACGTTCGGTCGCGTCGATGGCGAAACGAAGCGACTATTGTTTATGATAGATTTCAGTATCTGTCTTATCTTCATGTCTAACTTCTTTTTCGAACTCTTTAAAGCCAGTGATAAAGTCGATTACTTAAAGAGTCACTGGATAGATTTTATCGCTAGCATCCCCGCTATTGAAGCCCTACGTATGGCGCGTCTGTTCCAAATTTTGCGAGTGATCCGACTCATTCGTATGACCCGCTCGCTGATAGTTCCCATGGTCAAGCAGCGCAGACAGGCAACGGTTGCTAGCCTGCTAGTCGCGCTAGTCATTATTTTAACCCTGTCGTCTGTATTGGTACTGATAGTGGAAAGCGGTGTAGAAGGGGCCAATATCGATACCGCCGAGAGTGCGATTTGGTGGGCCTTAGTCACCATATCGACCGTAGGTTATGGCGATTACTACCCAGTCACAACAGCGGGCCATATCATAGGTGGCGTCGTCATTGTCTGTGGCGTGAGCTTTTTCGGTGTGATTTCAGGCTATATGGCATCGGTATTCGTCTCGCCAGACGAAGCAGAAAAACTTGATAGCCATGCCGAAGAGATCCGCTCCGAGCTCAATACCAGTTTACGAAGGATGGAAGATAATCAGCAAAAACTGCTAGCGGAAATTGACGAGCTTAAGCAAGCCATACAAGACAAAAAGACTGAGTAACCTATCCACTCGACCAACAAAAAGCCCACACTTTAATTACCAATGCAAAAAAGTGTGGGCTTTTCTATTTAAGCGAATAGAGCTGGGATTAACGCCAATAAGGCTCACTCTGCATTGCACTGCGACGCGAGAACTCCATCGCCTGCACTAAGCTCTGCTCTTTATTTTCAAGCCAGTCGCTGATATCCAAATAAGCCGTCTCGCTAATAGACTTTAGTTGGCGGTAGGCTGCTAGCGTACGGATCCCCAACGCCAAATCCTGCCATGGCGCTCTAAATTGATCCCGTGACTTTTCACTGTAGAGGCCACCATAGGCGACACCCACAAAAATACTGTCATCAAGTGCCTTAGCAACCGAAAGGTAGTCGGAGCTACTCAACTCATTGTCGAGCGGCATCACGTCTAAAATTTTCTGCCAAGAATTTTCCTGCATCTTATCGGCAAAGCTTCTCAGATCTAGCTCTTTGTCTATGATCACTTCACCATCATTTAACTGCATCAGCAGACTGACTAAGTGCACTTGTAATCGGCCATAACAAAGGTCGCCAAGTAGCTGTTCAACTTGGCCAATAATATCTAACTGCTCAAGCTTAGCGGTTGCCACATCCACCAGCGCCTGATGCATAGGTAACTTAGCCACTAAAGCGGCATTATTTTCAATGATGCTATAGAGGCTTAGCCCCTCTTCAATAAAATTAAGTCGTTGCTCGATACTATCGAAGTCGGTTTGAAATGAGTCTTCAAGCAGCTCAAACTGTTTCAGGGTGTTTTTAATTAAGCGAATGCAGGCACGTAAACGGTAGCTGAGCATAGGTAAGGCCATCACAGCCTGCGTTGGCGCTATAATCAACGCTTCTATGGTCTGCCAGCGATCTAGGCCGACTGCCAACAAATTAACTGCGACTTGTTTAAGGCTTTGGTTTGGATCTATTTCAATAAACTTCAGTGCTTCAATCGTTTCGAGACTAGATTGACCAGCTAACTGGTAGCCGCGTTGCGCCTTACTAGCTTTACCCAAGCGTACCGGGATCTCTCGACTGACGAGGCCCGCTAAGGTCAATAACGCACAGGTATCACCTGCTAGCAATTCAAACTCTAACTCACAGATAGGGTCGAAGTTGTCACCGACTCGGATCTCGCCAACATCTAAAGCGACCTCGACTAAGCTATCATCAACAAAAATATGCCAGCTCTGACGTTCAAAATCGGTATTAAACAGACACTGGAGTTCTGACTGAACTTGTTCGATATTTGACTCTGCTGGCCAAATTTCATTCGGGAATAAATTTAATTTGGGAAAATCTTGATCTATATCAACATTAAATTCGGGGCGGGAATGGATACCGCCTATAACTTGACCAGCTGTCTTAATTGTCTGCTCTAAATGGTCATTTACGCCTCGGATCCGTAGACCCATATCCCATTTTCTTAGAGTGAGGTCTGGAGTATCAAAGTAACTATTTGTTAGTTTCTTTACGCCCTTCCCATCGCAACTTGGAAGGCTATCTAGCAGGTTTATAAGGTTTTTTTCATGGATCTCATTAAAAAAAAGTTTCAGCTCTATTTCAGCTTCCATCGTTCTACCGTTCACCTTGTCATTAAAAATTAATCAAACTGTCACTAAAGGTACATAGTGTAATATTTCTGTAATAATATCGCCGTAGGATCCGCTTTGCAGTTAGGATATAACTAGCTAGAATAAAAAACTGTCTATTTAAATATAAAAACACAGTTTTCTTACGCGGCCGCTTGGGTTAACATGCGCCCGCTTTTTCCAATAGTGGAATAACCAAAATAGGTACACGGCAATGCCAGTAAACTCTATTTTAGGCGTGTTTGCAAAATCGCCAATTAAGCCTCTTCAAGAGCATATCGACAAAGTATACGACTGTGCGTCATTACTTGTCCCATTTTTTGAAGCTACTGTCGCAGGAGACTGGGACAAAGCCGTTCAATTACGTAAGCAAATTAGCTCTGCAGAGCAAGAAGCGGACTCACTAAAGCGTGAGATCCGTCTGACTCTGCCTGGCGGTTTGTTTATGCCTGTTGAGCGTACTGACTTACTGGAGCTATTAACCCAGCAAGATAAGATTGCTAACAAAGCAAAAGACATTTCCGGCCGTGTCATTGGCCGACAATTAGAATTACCTCTAGCTATTCAAGAACCATTTATTGCCTATTTACAGCGCTGTATCGATGCAGTTTCGCTGTCTAAAGAAGCAATTAACGAACTCGACGACCTTTTAGAAACTGGTTTTAGAGGCCGTGAAGTGGATCTCGTGGCTAAAATGATTGGTGAACTCGACTCTATTGAAGAGGATACCGATGACTTACAGATTAAGATCCGTAGACAGCTTTACGCTATCGAATCTGAATTAAACCCTGTAGATGTAATGTTCCTCTACAAGATAATTGAGTGGGTTGGTGACTTAGCAGATCTTGCTGAACGAGTCGGTTCCCGCCTAGAGCTAATGTTAGCTCGCGTCTAATCGGAAAGGTTATCAAGGTAATAACATGGTTGATGTATTAGTCACCAATGGCCCGTGGCTTATTGGCATTGCGGCTGTATTTGGATTTTTAATGGCATGGGGTATTGGCGCGAACGACGTAGCCAATGCAATGGGAACCTCTGTAGGTTCTAATGCGATTACAATTAAACAAGCGATTATTATCGCTATGATCTTCGAGTTTGCCGGTGCGTATCTAGCGGGTGGTGAAGTAACCAGTACTATCCGTAAGGGTATTATCGATTCAGCTTACTTCGTCAACTCTCCAGAACTACTCGTTTACGGTATGATTTCAGCCTTGCTTGCTGCCGGTATCTGGTTGATCGTTGCTTCTGCACTAGGCTGGCCTGTATCTACCACTCACTCAATTGTTGGCGCCATCGTTGGTTTCGCCGCTGTGGGTGTGGGTAGTGATGCAGTAGCTTGGGGTAAAGTAGGTGGTATCGTTGGCTCTTGGGTCATCACTCCTGCAATATCTGGCTTTATCGCCTTTATGATATTCCAGAGCGTACAAAAGCTTATTTTCAACACTGACAACCCGTTAGAAAACGCTAAGCGTTATGTTCCTTTCTATATGGCGTTAGCTGGCTTCGTTATGTCGCTAGTGACTATCAAGAAAGGACTTAAGCACGTTGGTCTACACTTCACTAACGTTGAAGCGTATGCCCTAGCTGTTGTTCTAGCGATACTTGTTGGTATTGGCGGTATGATCGCCATTAAGCGCCTTAAGATGGACAGCCAGGCTGACCGTCAAACACAGTTTGGTAACGTTGAGAAAGTATTCGCTATCTTAATGGTTGTGACCGCATGTTGTATGGCATTCGCTCACGGTTCAAACGATGTTGCTAACGCGATTGGCCCTCTAGCAGCTGTTGTATCGGTTGTTGAAAGCGGCGGTCAGATTAACAACACTGCGCCTCTAGTCTGGTGGATCCTACCTCTAGGTGCTGTGGGTATCGTTATGGGTCTTGCTATCTTTGGTCAACGCGTAATGCAAACCATCGGTAAGAACATTACTCACCTTACACCAAGCCGTGGTTTCGCTGCTGAGCTTGCAGCGGCATCAACCGTTGTTATCGCATCGGGTACAGGTCTACCAATTTCAACTACGCAAACACTTGTGGGTGCGGTACTAGGTGTGGGTATGGCTCGTGGTATTGCTGCGATTAACATCGGTGTGGTACGTAACATTGTTGTTTCTTGGGTTGTAACCCTTCCAGCAGGTGCTGGTCTTTCAATCATGTTCTTCTTCATGATTAAAGGTATTTTCAACTAAGATTGAGCAACATCGGCTTTACAAGAATTACGTAATATTAAGGGAAGTTTGATTATTTTTGTATCAAACTTCCCTTTTGCGTTTTATCCCTCTTTTGCCACTTGCATTAACCCCTTTAAATCCCTAGCATGTGGGCTAAATTTCGTAGATGAGAATAGATTAGTGTTAAGACTTCTAATTATTGCGGGAATGATGCTACTTTCCCCCTCTTTGCTTGCCGCAAACCAAACGCGCTACATCTCTGATGATGTTTACATCTACCTTCATGGTGGGGCTGGAACGCAGTTCCGGATCTTGGGCAGCGTAGAGGCTGGTCAAAAGGTGACTTCACTTAATGAAACTCAAGGCGACTACAGCAAGATAATCGACCATAAGGGTCGTGAAGGCTGGATCCAGAGCAAGATGCTAAGCGCTAAACCAAGCCTTCGCGTGCAGCTACCAGCGATTCAAGCTGAACTAGAGCAGACTAAGGCTAAACTTGAAGCCGCTCTTGATAGCAGCGACAGCAATGCTCAAGAGCTTAGCCAAGTTAAGTCTCAACTTGCTGCGGCTCAAAAAGCCCTAGACAGTGCGACTAACGAACGCGATAGCGCCAAGGCAAAGCTTGCCAGCATGCAGAAGAACGAGCGTTTCGAGATGTGGAAACAAGGTGGCTATATTGCTGCCGGTGGTCTGATTTTAGGTATCATCTTAGTCTACTTGCCAAAGCCACAGCGTAAGCCTAAGAACCGCTGGTAATCGCATAGTTATAAGTAAAGTTAACTACATTAAAAGCCTGTATTAAGTATATACAGGCTTTTTTATTGGCTGGATCTAATAGAGTAGCCCCATAATCGCTCATAAGCGCCTCATTTAACAAACGGATGTTATTCGGCTGACGGCCTTACGGATCCAATAAAGTCCTACACAAGTCTGTTTATAAGCTTTAGTGTACTCACTTTAACAACTAGCTTATCTCTCTATTCGAATCGTTGAAACCTCTCCCCTCCCCAGTTAACCCGCTCGGACTCTTGTAAATTACGCCAACACCTAATCACAGGACAAAGCATTTGCGTTCTCATAGCAAAATCTTTCTATGTAAGCTTCATTTCTTAATATCATATTGGTTTATCAGGTAATTTTTTAGCGATTGAAATTAAACTCCTGACCCCTATGAAAACCGTCGGTAATAATTCAGTAAAACCGCATATAAAGCCGATATGATTAAAACGCTGCACTTTTTTTAATCTTTCCACAGGCCCCACAATACAAGGGCTAGCGCGCATTCCTTAAAATCAAAATCAAACGCAGATCACAATAAATATGACATTATTGTCACCCGTCACATTTTATGGTTATAATCGGCCGCGCGGAGGCCTTAGATTGTATACAAAAGAATAACAACAGAGGTTTTGTCGCGACACCTTATCCAAGCAATCAGCCCCTGTGGCTAAGATGGAAGCGATTACTATGTTCAAAGCGAGTGAAGTTCTAGCAGGTCACTATGACTCAGCTACCCTCGATGAGCTGTTTAAAGCCATCACCAATAACTACATTGTCGATGAAGATGAATATCTGTCGGAACTGATCAAACTTGTGCCATCTAGTGATGACGAGATCCAACGCGTTACTAAAAGAGCTCATGATTTGGTGGCGAAAGTTCGCCAATATGACAAGAAAGGCCTAATGGTGGGTATTGATGCCTTCTTGCAACAGTACAGCCTAGAAACGCAGGAAGGCATTATTTTGATGTGTCTTGCCGAGGCATTATTGCGTATTCCTGATGCGGCTACCGCTGACGCGTTAATCGAAGATAAGCTATCGGGTGCTAAATGGGATGAACATTTAAGTAAGAGTGATTCACTGTTAGTTAATGCGTCAACATGGGGACTCATGCTAACGGGTAAAATCGTCAAGCTAGACCAAGCTGTTGACGGTAAACCAAGTAACCTATTAAATCGCCTAGTCAACAAAATGGGCGAGCCTGTGATTCGTCAAGCCATGCTTGCTGCCATGAAGATCATGGGTAAGCAGTTTGTTCTTGGTACAAGCATCAAAGATGGCCTTAAAAACAGTGAGAACAATCGTAAACTTGGCTATAGCCATAGTTATGACATGCTTGGCGAAGCGGCGCTCACTAAAGCTGACGCTGATAAGTACTTCTCTGAATATTCATCAGCGATCGCGGCTCTTGGTGCGCAAGATTACGATGAAACTCAGGCTCCTCGCCCCACTATCTCTATCAAGCTATCGGCGCTTCACCCAAGATACGAAGTGGCCAATGAAGATAGAGTCCTTAATGAGCTATATGACACGCTAATCAAGCTTATTGTGCAGGGTCGCAGTCTCAATGTCGGCATATCTATCGATGCCGAAGAGATGGACAGACTCGAACTCCACCTCAAGCTATTTAAGATGCTCTACAACTCAGACGCTGCTAAAGGCTGGGGACTTCTAGGCATTGTTGTTCAAAGCTATGCCAAACGTGGTCTGCCTGTACTTTGTTGGCTCACGCGTCTTGCAAAGGAGCAAGGTGATGAGATCCCAGTGCGACTGGTTAAAGGCGCGTATTGGGACAGTGAGCTTAAGTGGGCCCAGCAAAATGGTGAAGGAGGCTACTCGCTGTTTACTCGCAAAGCGGGCACCGATGTCTCTTATCTTGCTTCTGCGCGTTACCTACTGTCAGATGCAACAAGAGGCGCTATCTACCCTCAGTTTGCAACCCATAATGCTCAATCTGTTGCGGCCATCATGGATATGGCAGGCGATCGCCTCTACGAATTCCAACGCCTACATGGCATGGGTCAAGAGCTGTACGATACCTTGCTGGCCGAAAGTCCTACGACTCGGGTTCGCATCTATGCGCCAATCGGTGAACATAAAGAACTCTTACCCTACCTAGTGCGACGACTATTGGAAAATGGTGCTAACACCTCATTTGTTCATAAACTTGTCGATCCTAAAGTAGCAATCGAATCACTCGTGGTTCACCCGCTGACGACCCTGAAAAAGTACCAGACACTTTCAAATAACATGATCGTTCAGCCAGCCGATATCTTTGGCTCATCGCGCAAAAACTCAAAGGGACTCAATATGAACATCATCTCCGAATCTGAGCCATTCTTCGCCGCACTAGATAAGTTTAAAGACACCACATGGCATGCTGGTCCACTGGTTAACGGTGAGACCCTAGCTGGCGAAACCAAAGAGGTTGTGAGTCCATTCGACACCACACAAGTGGTAGGTAAAATTGCTTTTGCCAACAACCAAGCGGTTGAGCAAGCCCTTGCAAGCGCCAATGCCGCATTCCCAAGCTGGTGTTCCACACCGGTAGAAGTGCGTGCCAATGCACTACAAAAACTTGCAGACTTGCTAGAAGAAAACCGTGAAGAACTCATCGCGCTCTGTACCCGTGAAGCGGGTAAGAGTATTCAAGATGGTATCGATGAAGTCCGTGAGGCCGTAGATTTCTGCCGCTATTACGCGGTACAAGCGAAGAAGATGATGGCCAAGCCAGAACTGCTTCCAGGCCCGACCGGGGAGCTTAATGAGCTATTCTTACAGGGTCGCGGCATCTTTGTCTGCATCAGCCCTTGGAACTTCCCATTAGCTATCTTCTTAGGACAAGTGGCAGCGGCGCTAGCAGCTGGTAACACTGTAGTGGCAAAACCAGCCGAGCAAACATCGATTGTTGGTTACCGTGCGACTCAGCTCGCTCACGAAGCGGGAATTCCTAAGGAAGTACTACAGTTTCTTCCAGGCACAGGCGCAACAGTTGGCGCGGCAATTACTGCCGATGAGCGCATTGGTGGTGTTTGCTTTACGGGTTCAACAGGTACAGCCAAGCTCATTAACCGCACACTAGCGATGCGTGAAGGGGCGATCATCCCGCTTATCGCTGAGACTGGTGGTCAAAATGCTATGGTGGTCGATTCAACATCACAACCAGAGCAAGTGGTTCACGATATCATTGACTCTTCGTTCACCAGCGCTGGCCAGCGATGCTCAGCATTACGGGTACTCTTCCTGCAAGAAGATATTGCCGACCGCGTACTCGATGTGATGAAAGGCGCAATGGAAGAGCTAAGCATAGGTCATCCTGGCTTGGTCAAAACCGACGTGGGCCCGGTTATCGATGCCACAGCCAAAGCAAACCTCAATGCCCATATCGACCATATTAAGCAGGTCGGTACCTTACTTAACCAGCTAGAGTTGCCAGAGGGCACCGAGAATGGTCACTTTGTGGCGCCGACAGCGGTAGAGATTGATTCGATTAAAGTGCTGGATAAAGAGCATTTCGGCCCGATCCTGCATGTGATCCGCTACAAGGCATCTGAACTTGATAAAGTCATCGATGAGATCAACTCAACAGGCTTTGGTTTAACCTTAGGTATTCACAGCCGTAACGAAGGTCACGCACTCAATCTTGCAAGCAGAGTGAATGTGGGTAACGTCTATATCAACCGTAACCAAATTGGTGCAGTTGTGGGTGTACAACCATTCGGTGGTCAGGGCCTATCGGGTACGGGACCTAAGGCAGGCGGTCCACACTACCTGACTCGCTTCGTCACAGAAAAAACTCGCACCAACAACATCACCGCCATTGGTGGTAATGCAACCTTGCTGTCATTAGGTGATAGCGAGTAGTAGCGCTAAATCTTCCCTGTGCATGCTCAGGTGTGCAGGGGAGTGAATTGACTAGAAAGCCGATTGTATTGCAATCGGCTTTTATTCTAACGAGAGTAGGCTTACCATCATTACCACCAAAAGCCTAATGCCGTACTGGCTTGTTTTCATGTAAATTATTCAGTTCCTCAATAAATTATACAAATGTGTACACATGACTCTTTTATCATTGTCTTGATATTTGAGATAACTCTCCCATTTATCATGAGCTTGATATACATACTTAAAACCTTTGCTTTATAATTCAATCGTTTTTAAACATGGGATTTATCTACGCTTCCATTCTTTTACTAGTACTAGCCAAAATGGTTGCTTAACCTAAATTTTATTAGTGATAAATAAAATGAACCTTACGATAAAGCACAAAATTCAACTTGCCGTTTTAGTGACTATTCTTGCTATTAGTAGCACCTTGGCCACCCTGTCGACCCGCCAATTAATCCATGATACTGAGCTGGCGATCTCAACACGCTTCGAGTTACAGGCTGAAGCTTTGAGTAATAATATTTTCAGTTGGCTAGAAGATAAGAAGCGCATCGTTAAGGCTAACCAATCTCGAATAAAGCAAGGCTTAGACAGCGATAGAGAGCTATGGTTATCTGTCAATAGCGGTGGTTTCATTGATGTGTATGCTGGATTTGATACTGGCGATATCATTTCTGGTGATAAGAGCCAACCTTGGCCAGACGATTATGAACCACGAACACGCCCTTGGTACATCCAAGCTTCTAACAGCTCTGAGATGATCCTCACGCCTCCCTATATCGATATCACAGGTGCCGCAGTCGTGACACTGGCCCAGCGTTTTAATGGCGCGATGAAGGGGGTTATCGCTGCCGATTTGAGTATCGGTTACATAACGGAGCAGATTAATAACCTGCAGATTGAGAATGCAGGCTTTGCCTTCCTCTTGGATGAAAACAATAAAGTCCTCGCATTTAGGGATACTAACTATGCGCAAAAAGATGCTAGCCGTCTCGCGCAAACATTAACGCCAGCAAACATTGAGACTATCCGCAACAGCGGTGAGATCAGCACCGTCGAGTGGCAAGACGGTAATGAGAAGCTGATCCGTTTAACTCACCTAAAGGGCACCAACTGGACACTGGGTTTAGTTGAGGACAAAAACCTTGCCTATCAAATGATTGAGAAGCAAGTCGTTAACAAGCTGATCGTGGTTGCAGTGCTTGCATTCATCATCTTGATGATTGCTTCTTTCATCGTGAACCAGATGTTCAAACCGCTGCAACAATTGACCAATGCGATTGAAACCCTGTCTAAAGGCGATGGCGACCTGACTCAGCGCTTTGCTGCAAGTAAACAAGATGAAATTGGTCTACTTGAAGGCCATATGAACCGTTTCCTTGAGAGCCTGCAACAGATGGTTAAGGCGATCTCCAGCGATACCGAACAGCTGATCAAGCAGATCCATGAGTCTTCAGCTATCGCATCTAAAGCCAGCGAAGGCGTTAACGGTCAACATCAAGATGTGGATCAGATAGCCACCGCTATCCATGAAATGTCTGCAACCGCAAGTGAAGTGGCTAATCATGCAGAAATGACAGCCAATGCTGCGCAAGTGTCGACCCAAGCTTGTGTTGAAGGTAACGAGGTTATCGTTAAGAGTAGCGACTCTATCGAGCTGCTTTCTGAACAGTTAGGCGATGCCTCTAAGGTGGTTTCAGCACTCGAAGAGAACGCTACAGAGATCAACCAGATCCTCTCAACAATTCAAGCAATTGCCGAACAAACAAATCTGCTGGCGCTTAACGCTGCGATTGAAGCGGCCAGAGCTGGTGAACAGGGACGAGGTTTTGCCGTGGTGGCAGATGAAGTGCGAGTACTGAGTCATCGAACCCAGGATTCGACCGAAGAGATCAGAGCCATGATCACCACCTTACAGCGAAACAGCCAACAGGCGGTATCTTCTATGGCATCGAGCACAGATATCGCCCATCAGAGTGTCGAATTCGCTAACATGGCAAAACAGAGCCTAGAGCGCATTACTGACTCAATTACTGAGATCTCCGATATGTCGACCCAGATCGCCAGTGCAGCAGAAGAGCAACGTGCGGTGTCTGAAGATATCAGTCGCAATACACAAGCGATAAGTGATACTTCTCATCAACTGTCGTCTCAAACCCAAGAGGTCAGTGACAATGCATTAGAGATGCTGCAGACCTCGAATGAACTAAGCGATCGCGTCTCACGCTTTAAGATCTAAATAGCCGATAACGCCTCTATAAGCCCTGTAAAATGCAGGGCTTTTATTATAAAACCGCTCCCTTTAGTGACATTTCCAATCGCTGCTAAACGATAAAAGGTGCAGCTGACATAGTTGTTTCTGCGTTATGTAACCATTAGCAATTTTGGTATTAGTTATTAATAATTTGAGACAAATCTCTCAGTGATGAAACGATTCAAATGCTCAACTAATTATCATCCCCTATAATCCGCTCCACTCCCAACAAGACCTTGCCGTACTGACAGTCTTTAGCCAATGATTTGTCGGTCAAAATTATTAAAATGAACCTTACAATTAAGCACAAGATCCAACTCGCGGTTTTAGTCGTCATAGTGACGATAACAGCGACACTCGCCCTTATTGCGACCAAGCAGCTAAACCAGCACACAGAAAATGCCATCACAACCCGCTTTGCACTGCAAGCCGATGCGGTCAGCAACAATATCTTTAGTTGGCTCGCAGATAAGAAGCGTATTATCACAGCCAATGAGGCTCCACTGCAAAGCGGCCTAAATAACGCAAAAGAGCTAGAACTTAGCATTCAAGCAGGTGGCTTTATTAACCTGTATATGGGGTTAGAAAACGGACAAGTGATTTCTGGAGACAAAGCCGTTGAGATCCCTGCCGATTTTGACGGTCGTACCCGTCCATGGTACCAAGCTGCCTACAACAGTCACGAGATCATTACCACCTTGCCTTATGTGGATATCTCCGGTGATACCGTAGTGACCTTAGCTAAACGCTTTAACGGTCAATTCTCTGGAGTGCTAGCAGCGGACCTAAGCATCGGCTATATCACAGAGCAGATCGATAACCTCAATATCGCTAATGCCGGTTTTGCATTCTTGTTGGATGAAAATAATAAAATCTTGGCCTTCAGAGATAGAAGTTATACTCAGCAAGATGCGAGTCGTTTAGCGGCAAATTTAAATCCACAGACTATTCAGACCCTGCGCGATAGCGGCAAGATAGCCACTATTGAATGGCAAGATCGCCAAGATAAACTAATCCGCTTAACTCCACTAAAGGGCACCAACTGGACCTTAGGCTTAGTCGAAGACAAAGCCCTCGCCTATGACGCTATTCAGGAGCAAATTTTACAATCACTCCTAGCAGTAACAGTATTAGCCTTTATCATTTTATTAGTAGCCTCTGTTGCTGTTAGCTACCTGTTTAGACCACTGCAGCAACTCAGCCTCGCCATTGAGAAGCTATCTCAAGGCGATGGTGACTTAACTCAACGCTTCGCTGCCGATAAGCAAGATGAAATAGGTCAGCTTGAATGCCATATGAACAGCTTCCTCGCAAGTTTGCAGCAGATGGTACAAGCCATCTCAAATGATACGCAAATATTGATCAAGCAGATCAATGACTCTTCTGATATCGCTGTCAAAGCCAGTGATGGTGTCCATGGCCAACACCAAGATGTGGATCAGATAGCCACAGCGATCCATGAGATGTCGGCAACCGCTAGCGAAGTCGCCAATCATGCTGAGATGACTGCTAATGCGGCACAGGTATCGACTCAAGCCTGCATTGAAGGCAATGAAGTCATTGTTAAGAACAGCGACTCTATCGAGCTTTTGTCACAGCAACTTGGTGATGCCTCTAAGGTGGTTTCAGCCCTCGAAGAGAATGCCACCGAAATCAATCAGATCCTCTCTACAATTCAGGCGATTGCCGAGCAGACCAATCTGCTAGCCCTTAACGCAGCGATCGAGGCGGCGCGAGCTGGAGAGCAAGGCCGCGGTTTTGCCGTTGTAGCCGATGAAGTGCGTGTACTGAGCCACCGCACCCAAGACTCGACCGAAGAGATCCGTGCCATGATCACCGCCTTGCAGCAAAACAGCCAGCAAGCGGTATCCTCGATGACATCGAGCACAGAGCTTGCCCATAATAGTGTCGAATTTGCCAACCAAGCCAAACATTGCTTGGAGAGCATAACCAACTCCATTACTGAGATCTCGGATATGGCGACCCAGATCGCTAGCGCGGCAGAAGAGCAACGTGCGGTTTCAGAGGATATCAGCCGTAACACTCAAGCGATCAGTGATACCTCTCATCTACTGTCATCGCAAACCCAAGAGGTTAGCGATAATGCCCAAGAGATGCTGCAAACCTCAAGTGGATTAAGTGAGCAGGTTTCTCGTTTTAAAATCTAATACCAGCAGTACAAACCAAATTACCTATAATTAAGCCCTGATTATTCAGGGCTTTTCTTTACACTCGATTTCAATAGTGGTCAGTCTTTATCGATGAGATTAGGCTAAACGCTGGAACAAGCTAGCATAATAGTCATCAGAGCTAAGTAACTGCCTATGACTACCACTAGCACGAATAGTACCTTGGTCCATTAAATGGATAGTATCCATCTTGTTCATGGCGGTGAGTCGGTGGCTTATCATCAGCATCGTCTTGCCCTCGGCAAACTCGAACAACAGACGCAGTATTTCACGTTCGGTGCGCTTATCTAGGCCTTCGGTTGGCTCATCAAGCAACAAGATTGGTGCATCACGTAATAAAGCCCTTGCGACACCGATACGGCGCTGCTCACCACCAGAGAGCTGACGTCCACCCTCGCCTAGCCAAGTATCGAGCGGCTTTTCTCCCTGCAGTAAGCTATCTAAGCCGACCTTTTGTAGCACGGCAATTAGCTTGTCATCATCCTTACGGGTCGCTCCCTCAATGGCCAAAGCCAAGTTGTCTCGCAAGCTACCGCTGAAAAGATAGATCCGCTGACTCACCACCGACATAGATTGGCGCAGTTGCTGCTCGGTATAATCGGCAACCTCATGATCATCTATGGTGATCTGACCGTTTGTCGGTAACCACTCACGAGTCAATAGCGACAATAGGCTCGATTTACCACAGCCCGTTTGTCCAAGTAGGGCCACTTTCTGCCCGGCCGGAATATCGAGATTGAGTCCACTGAGCACACTTTGATTTTTGGCATAACCAAAATCGATATCCTTAAACGCGATATTGCCCGCAGTGATTGCAACGCTCTGCTCACTTGCAAAAGTCACACTTGGTGCTTGCTCAACCACCTCATTAAGTCTGGTCGCCGCCGAACTACAGGCCGATAGATGCTGGAAGGCTCCTGCCAACGGCATCATCATCTCGATTGTTGCCATGGTTAAGAACACCACCATGGCAAGTCTTGGTCCTGGTGGCACAGCCGTACCCACGCCTGTCGCAGCTAAATACAACATCAGCAGCACCGCAAAACCATGACACAAAATCAAGCAGGCTTGGCTTAGTGCCGTCACTCGGTTCATCACATTCTGGCTATTAATCATCACGCTTTGCGCCTGATCAAGTCTGTCTCTATAAGCCTTTTGCGCACCAAACAGCGTCAACTCAGCCTGACCCTGTAGGTATTCCAATAGCTGGACTCTTAACTGTCGTTTTGTCTCTAACTGGGCAATTCCGGGTTTGCGGCCAAGAAAGTAAAAAGTCGTTGGTAGCAATAGCCAAACGGCCAATAACACACTGCATAAGGTTCGCGCCAATTCTGGGTCAAAATGGCCAACGAAAAAGTACAGCGCCAGCATCATCAATAACGAGGCCGCTAACGGCGTCATTAATCGCAGATACAGATGATCTAAGGTATCGATATCGGCAACTAAGCGGTTAAGCAGGTCGCCTTGTCGCACCCCTTGCAAATTCTTAGCACTCAGGGGAAGCAGCTTATTCCACACCCAGCAGCGAAGATCCGTCAATAAACTAAAGGTCGCCTCATGAGTAGCAAGGCGCTCACCATAGCGACTCGCGGTACGCACTATCGATAAGAAACGCACCCCGCCTGCTGGAGTAAAGTAGTTAAAAGTCTGCGCCGTTAATACCGTTAAGCCTGCGACTGCCGTAGCCGAGAGGAACCAGCCAGATAACGACAGTAAACCTATGCCAGCCATCAAGGTTGTCACGCTTAAAAACAGGCCAATAAACATCATAAAGCCTTGGCTTTTAAAGCGTTTAATATAAGGGAATAGTGCTCGCATTACTTATCTCCCTCAGTTTGTGTTTGCTGCGCTGGTGTCGCTTCTTTAGCTTGAGTGTCGTCGTTAAGCTCGGGGTCATGAGCTAGGTCAAGGTCAAACTCACTAGCGCTACTGGCTTCCTCCAACATCTGTTTAAAGCAACCGGGTTCTGACACGAGTTGCTCATATCTTCCCTGCTGCACGATAGCGCCCTTATCTATCACTAAGACTTTATCCATGGCGCTTAGGTTCTCCAGTCTGTGGGTGACCATCACACTGGCTTTACCTTGCATCGCGCTTGTTAAAGCGGTTTGTACTGCCTGCTCGCTCAAACTATCAAGGCTCGCTGTTGGCTCATCGAGAATGAACAGCTGCGCCTGCTGGGCAAGTGCACGAGCCAATGCTATTCGCTGAGCCTGCCCCACAGACAATCCCGCCGTTTGCTCTGCAATAGGGTAATCAAGCCCTTGAGGTTGCAGCTCAACAAAATCTAAGATCTGTGCCTGCTCTAACAGCTTACAGATCGCCTCATCTGATAAGGTTCGTCCCATGGCAATGTTGTCTCGTAAAGTGCCATGAAACAGCTGTGGCTCCTGTCCAAGCCACGCCAACTGCTTACGCCAATCCGCCAGCGATAACTCTTTCAGCTCAGTACCCGCAATCTTAAGTTGTCCCTTGTAGGGTAAGAAGCCCAACAGGGCGTTAAGCAAACTGGTTTTCCCCGCACCACTTGGGCCTACGATCGCCACATGCTCACCCGCTTTTACCTGAAAGCTAACCGGGCCTAGCAGCAAGCTGCCATCGAGGCTATAAACAGTTAAATCCTTCGCCTCTATCTCTAGCACGCCGCTCACTTGCTTATCGCCAACCTGTTGCTCAGTTGGGTGATCCAGCAGCGCCATCAACTCTTCTGCAGCACCAATTGCTTGGGCTTTGGCATGATAGTGGGTGCCCATATCTCTAAGTGGCTGATAAAACTCGGGGGCTAAGATCAATACAAACAAACCAGTAAACAGGCTGATTGACACGCCGTAGTGACCAAAGTCCAGATGATGCAGGTAGCTAAAGCCAAAGTAGACCGCCAGTACCGCAATCGATACCGCAGCAAAAAACTCCAGTACTGCAGAGCTTAAAAACGCCATCCGCAGTACGGCCATGGTCCGCTCACGAAACTCTTCCGAGGCTTTGCGGATCACCCTAGCCTCTTTCTCGCCTTGATTGAATAACTTGAGGGTCGACAGGCCTTTTAGCCTATCCATAAAGTGGCCGCTTAAACGCGCCAGCGCACTGAAATTCTTGCGGTTAGCATCGGCGGCGCCCATACCAACTAAGATCATAAACATAGGAATAAGCGGTGCGGTCGCCAGAAGAATAAGGCCTGCCGCCCAGTTTATTGGGAATACCGCCACTAAAATAATCAAGGGAATGAAGCCCGCCAGCACCACCTGAGGCAGGTAACGAGCGTAAAAGTCGTGCAGATCTTCCACCTGCTCTAGCACGATACTGGCCCAGCTTCCTGCGGGTTTGCCCTTGATGAAAGCGGGACCGAGTAGCGCTAATTTATCGAGTACCGCAGCGCGCATCTGTATGCGCAGTCGTGCACCAGCCTGAAAGCTGGCTCGCTCTCGGGCGAAAGCCAAAATACCGCGCACTATGGTTAGTAGCAATAAAGCCCAAAAGTGATCGATAAAATCAGACTTGGGCAGCTCATCTATGATGATCCCTTGTAAAACGGTCGCGATGAGCCAGGCCTGACACATTAAACTGAGTCCGGTCAACACACCGAAAAAAACCGACAGATTCAGATAGAAGCCACAGGCCTTTTTCTGCTGTTTAAGCCACTTTGTAAGCTTTTTCTCTACTGTTTTATCCATGTTCTTCCAGACTAACCACTGTGGGAGATGAGTCGATGCTTGGCATCTTTGCAAATTGAGCTAGCACGCCTAGTTAAAGACTTTGATGTAAGGCTTAAGTTCAATAACTCTGAGAATGCATCTCAATATGAGCTGAGTATCGCAGGCATTGATCGCAGAATAAAACGGGGTTGATATATTTGCTATCAGACTCACAAAAATTGAGCTAGATCAATAAAAGTGAGATTATCGACAATAACAGAGCCTGAGTAACTCATATAAAAAAACCGCATCAAGCTAGGCTTAATGCGGTTTAGTCTTTGATTTAGGCGAGGCTAAATCAGCTCGGTCTCAAATGACGTTGAAAAATAGATTAACGATCTGAATCAGACTCGTAATCTAGGTTATCTTCATCGAAACCGTAATCAGAACCTTTAGGTTCGCGAGCATCACGCCATGCATCGGCAGCTAGCTCTTTAGCTTCAGCCGCTTCGTTACGCTCTTCACGTGCCTTAGCCTTACGCTCATTACGCTTAATTAAGTTCTCTAAGAATGACTTAAGCTCAGTCTCACCCCAAGCTTGCGCTTCAGCTTCAGTGGCAAAACCTTGCTTGCTCTTAGAAACCACGATCTTACGTGCCGTTTGACGACGAGTGATCTGAGCGGTCCAAGTTGCGCCATCTGCAACTACGCGAAAATCATACTTCTTAGTTTGTGTCATGTTACTTTTATCCTAACAATAATTCTAATACTTGAGCTAAGCAGGCTATGCACTATAAAAGGCGCCCCTTAACAGGAGAGCCAATTCGAGATAGTTATAGCTAAGCTCAATCAATACGCAAGACCAATAACCTAAGTATCACTCTCGCGTTCATAATTCTGTTTATCAACCACGCTGCCAATGATCACCTTTCATTGCCACGAGGTTTATACTGATTGGTATTGTTCCATTTCCGAGTCTAATTCACACAGCTTACAATTGAGCTTATAACCCAGCATGGCATTTCTGCCTTCTCGATGAGTCACCCAGTCTCGCCGCTCCCAAGGAGGACGATGGCGAACATGCTGAGCATGGCCGCAAGACAAATTGGCAACCCAATGATCTTCATCATCTTGATGATAACTCACGATAGGTTGCAGCATGACAAACCGCCGAATTAGGTATAATCCTTACCTAGATTTTGCTGGTAAAAATCGGTAGATGAACTTTCAGGGGCGCGAGATTAACACATGCAGCCCAGATACAACATCTTTTAATCGCCCAAAAATCACACAATCGATGTTTTTTTTCAAAATTAGCCCATTTCAGTGAAAAACGCTTATCGATACGCCCAATAACACAAGCCTAATTAACTGCCATACTCTTATAGATGAAGTGAGTTATGGGATAACTTGATTATTTAGCCACTGATTGTTTAATAATTAGCGCTTTTTAAGCAGATCCTGTAAGCTGCACGGCCGCCAGCATCTGCAGGCCCCCTTAAACCGCTGCCAGTCGCACTTTAACGCCTATTTCGCAGCCGAAATGAGACCTATCTATGAGTTTTGCCTCTCTGGGCCTATCAGCCCAAATTTTGAAAGCCGTTGCCAACAAAGGTTATGACACTCCGTCCCCTATTCAAGCGCAAGCAATTCCAGCCGTACTTGAAGGTAAAGACGTGATGGCCGCCGCGCAGACAGGTACAGGCAAAACAGCAGGCTTTACCCTGCCACTGCTAGAGTTACTTTCAAAAGGCACTAAGGCACCAGCAAAACAGGTGCGTGCATTGGTACTTACACCGACTCGTGAACTCGCGGCTCAGGTAGGTGAAAGCGTTGAAGTTTATGGAAAGCAACTACCACTTAAATCAGCCGTAGTGTTTGGTGGCGTTGGTATTGGTCCACAGATCTCTAAGTTGAGTCGTGGCGTCGATATTCTTGTCGCGACCCCTGGCCGTTTACTGGATCTCTATAACCAGCGCGCAACGAGTTTTAGCCAGCTTGAAGTTTTAGTGCTAGATGAAGCCGACCGTATGCTGGATATGGGTTTCATTCATGACATCAAAAAAATCTTAGCGATTTTGCCTGCGAAGCGTCAGAACCTAATGTTCTCAGCGACGTTCTCAGATGAAATCCGCCAACTCGCTAAAGGCCTAGTTAACAACCCTGTTGAGATCTCAGTTACACCACGTAACGCAACCGCTAACACGGTAAAACAGTGGATCTGTCCAGTCGATAAGGGCCAAAAGGCCGCGGTCTTGGTAAAGCTTATCAAGCAGAATAACTGGAAGCAGGTATTGGTATTTAGCCGTACTAAGCATGGTGCGAACCGTCTGGCTAAAAACCTAGAAGCCAAAGATATTACTGCGGCCGCTATTCATGGTAACAAGAGCCAAGGGGCAAGAACCAAAGCCCTAGCCGACTTTAAGAGCGGCGCGATTCGCGTGCTTGTGGCAACCGATATTGCCGCACGAGGTTTGGATATCGACCAGCTACCTCAAGTGGTTAACTTCGATCTGCCAAATGTACCTGAAGATTACGTGCATCGCATCGGTCGCACAGGTCGTGCGGGCGCATCTGGCCATGCGGTTTCACTTGTGAGCGATGAAGAGGCAAAGCTGCTGCGCGATATCGAGCTGCTGATCAAGCAGAACTTAGAGCGTCGTGTGATTGAAGGCTACGAGCCAACCCATCGCCTACCAGAAACGAACCTAACAGCTAAGTCTCACGGCCAAAACAAAGGTCCACGTAATGCGAGTAACCAAGGCCGTGGCAATGGTCGCTCACGTAGCCCTAACAAAGGCGCTAACTCGGGTGGTGCTAGCAACAAGTCACCCAACCCACGCCGCCAAGGTAATGGTGAAAACAGCGGTGCTAAGGTCGAGCACAAAGATGGTCAACGTAGCGGCGAAATGGCTCGTGGCCACCAGCCAAATGCCAATGCACAACCAAGTAAGCCTAGACGTCAGCGTAGACCAAACGCGAATAACAATGCATCGGGCAATAATGTTTCAGGCAACAATGCTTCAAACAACAATGGTAAGCCTTCAGGTCAACGTCGCCCTAACGCGAATAGAAGTAGCAATGGCAACCGCAGTGCCAATAAGCCAAGCTAGCTTAAGGCGGTTATATCAATACAAAAAAACAGCGCCTAAGCGCTGTTTTTTTGTATCGAAAGAAAAATGCGTCTAGCGCAGTTCCCAAGCTCGATATGAACGACCTTTTAGTTTGCCGTTAACAATTTTATTCAGCGCCTTCTTGGCCACTTTACGATTAACTGCCACATAAGAGCGCATATCGGTGATCTTAATCTTACCCACTTCACTACCTTCGATACCATTGTCACCAGTTAAGGCACCAAGAATATCACCAGGGCGTAGCTTCTGCTTCTTACCACCGTCAATTTGCAAGGTGGTCATCACTGGCTGCACAGGGAAGGTGTCTAGAAGATTCTCTGGCGGCAATGCTTCGTTAACAATATCGCGCTCTAAGTAATCTTCCAGTAGTGCAATCTTATAACCATCTTCATGGTTATAGAAAGTATGTGCTGACCCCTTACTGCCCGCACGGCCTGTACGACCAATACGGTGAATATGCACTTCGGTGTCGTATGCTACATGATAGTTGATCACCGCATCGAGAGCGTCGATATCAAGGCCACGAGCCGCAACATCGGTTGCCACCATGATTGACACACTCTTGTTGGCAAACTGCAGCAGAGTCTGATCTCTATCACGCTGCTCTAAGTCACCGTGTAAAGAGACAACGCTAAAGCCGTCATTCTTTAGCTGCGCCGCAACGTCTTTAGTCTCACGCTTGGTATTGCAAAATACTACAGCGCTCTCAGGACGATACTGCAGTAGCAATAACTTGAGCGCACGCATGCGATCGTTGTTATTACCCACTTCATAAAAATGCTGTTCAATGGTGTTTGTTGCGTGAGTCGAAGCCACTTTCACCATCACAGGTTTAAACATGATCTTGTCAGCAATCGACTTGATCTGCTCTGGAAAAGTCGCGCTAAATAATAACGTCTGGCGCTCAATTGGCATGCGTTCCATGATGCCTTCAAGTTCCACTTGAAAGCCCATCTCTAGCATACGATCAGCTTCATCAAGCACTAAGGTATGTACGTTTTCTAAATCTAAGCGGCCGCGATCTAAGTGATCGATAATACGCCCTGGCGTACCCACAATAATATGAGCACCGTGTTCTAAGGAGCCAATCTGCGGCCCCATTGGCACACCACCACAAAGGGTCAACACCTTAATGTTATGAATGCCACGAGCTAGGGTACGGATCTCTTTCGCTACCTGATCAGCAAGCTCACGGGTGGGGCATAACACTAAAGATTGAATACGAAAACGCTTAACGTCTAACTTGTGCAATAAGCCCAAACCGAACGCAGCAGTCTTACCCGAACCGGTTTTACCTTGGCCAATCACGTCTTCGCCATTTAAGATCGCAGGCAAGCTTTGTGCTTGGATAGGGGTCATCGACTCATAACCCATGGTCTTTAGGTTATCGAGTAATTCAGTCTTAAGGTTAAGACTTGAAAACGGCGCTTGGCCATCGGTATTGGGGACTGTTTGAGTCAAAGTATCTTTCCTAAGTATTCACTGCTCATGAGGGCGTTCTCCCTCTAAGACTCGATACCTTACTCAGGCTCATCAAATCGCGCTTTGCAGTGATAATATCATGGTGACAAGGCTCCAAAATGCTAGGAGCAAAGTTGTCGTTTTCTATCGCTTTAAATTATAGCGCGCTATTGTAGCAGTAATTGCTCTAGTTGCAGCATACCCAATGGATAATAACCGCTAAATATCACTCCCTGTGACAAATCAACTCATCTCAACACATTTGGCTCACCCGCCCTGCTCCTCAAAAGCGATGAGTTACAAACGCTCATTGCGCAAGGTTTTGCCAAGGCGCTCTACCCACCAATCTATGGCATCCTTTGCATCATCGGTTGAGTCGATCATAGTGCTTAAATCTTTGCTGCCCGCTTTCCTGTCAATTACAGCAACGATAGGTTGAGCAGTCTTAGCATCGCTGATCATCAACTCTATGGTCGCGCTACCCACATTGGTATGCTCACCCGTCACGACCTTTGAAATACTGGAAATGCCTAGCCCGACGGGTAGTATGCTGCTGGTCACAGCTAAGATAGGATTAGGTGTTTCGATATTCGTCAGGGCAACACTGACCCTGAGGGTGTTGTCATCTGGCTCTGTGACTAATTCAAAGCGTTGACTGGCTTTGTCTTTAATCTTACTCACCAGATATTGCGACACTTGAATAATCTCTTGCTCGTCAAGGTTATCGTAGCGGGTTTTATCATCCAGCACTAACCAAGCTTGATCGACGATAACCTTGTCATATTCATTGAGAATTTGCCTAAGATCCTGCAGGCTTTTGATTCTCGGCTGCGCCCAGATCAGATCGCTCCCGCCATCAGGCCCAGGGCGAAAGTCATCAAAGGAACTAAACATCTGCGATTTTTTATAATCATGAATCGCTTCGCAGCCCATTAATAGAAGGCTCACTCCAAGCACACACCAACGTATCACCGTCATTACCTTTTACCCGTGTTCGCTAATACCAACATTTTGTTGGCCTACAAAGTAACTAGTTTACACGAGTCAAGATAAATATAAACACCAAGGTACACAGCTGTACATTTTACTAAGAGTGTATTTAGGCAAACTTCCGCAAGCTAATCTGGAGTAAATACGCCAATTACAGCACCCGTTGCCTTCTTTTCCACTTTCTCTTCGGTCTGTTGTTCACGATAGTCACAGTCAACGCACTCAACCGTCTCCACACCATTTTCTTTAAATAGCACAATAGACTCTTTAGCCTGACACTTAGGGCATTTAGCGCCAGCCACAAAACGTTTTTTCACTTTTTTAGTTGTTGTCATGATTTTACTTCCAGTCCATATATACCTAACATTTTGCCATAAAAGCTGCGCCGTGACCGTATTTTTCCCCGATGCGCGTAGAAGTCGCTATGCCTTCTAGGCTATTATCACTTCCCAATATTTGCGCTAACTCAGACTTTAAGCCAACTTCAATGATCACCATCACTCAAGCTCAACTCATTCGTGGCTCGAAAACCTTGCTCGATGAAACTTCGTTAACTGTCTACCCAGGCCACAAGGTCGGTCTAGTCGGTGCTAACGGTAGCGGCAAGTCGTCACTACTGGCACTAATTATGGGCAAGATTAGCCTAGATAAAGGCGAATTCAGTCTGCCTAGCGGCTGGCAGATTGCCACAGTGGCGCAGGAGACTCCGGCACTTGAAGTTGCAGCAATCGAATATGTGATCGATGGTGATACTGAGTATCGACAACTTGAGTCAGAATTACATGCAGCCCAAGAAGCCGATGACGGTCATAAGATTGCCCTACTTCACGGAAAAATCGACGCCATTGGCGGCTACGCGATTCATTCTAGAGCGGCGAGCCTATTAGCGGGTCTAGGTTTTAGCGAGCAAGAACAGGGCAATCCGGTGAAGAGCTTCTCCGGTGGTTGGCGTATGCGCCTTAACTTGGCTCAAGCCCTGTTGTGCCGCTCAGATCTACTGCTACTCGATGAGCCAACCAACCACTTAGACTTAGACACCATGTATTGGTTAGAAGGTTGGATTAAAGCCTACCAAGGCACGCTAATTCTGATCAGTCACGACCGTGACTTTATCGATGGTATCGTCGATGAAATCGTTCATGTCGAAAACACTAAGCTGAACTACTACAAAGGCAACTATACCTCTTTCGAGCGTATTCGTGCCGAACGTATGGCCCAGCAGCAGGTGGCCTTTGAGCGTCAACAGAAAGAGCGCGCCCATATGCAGTCTTTTGTCGACCGCTTCCGCTATAAAGCCAGTAAGGCAAAGCAAGCCCAGAGCCGCTTAAAAGCACTTGAACGTATGACCGAGCTGCTGCCATCACAAGCGGATAGCCCGTTTCATATGGCCTTTAGAGAGCCGGAAGCACTGCCAAATCCACTGGTGACCATGGAGCAGGTTTCTATCGGTTACGGTGAAACCGAGATCCTTAAGAAGGTACACCTCAACCTAGTGCCTGGTGCTCGCATTGGTTTGCTTGGCCGCAATGGCGCCGGTAAGTCGACCTTAGTGAAGCTACTTTCTGGTGAGCTTTCGCCAATGAAAGGGAAATATGAGACCAATCCTGGCTTAAACATCGGTTACTTTGCCCAGCACCAGCTAGAGTTTTTAAGCCTAGATGACTCACCACTGCAACACTTAGTGCGCCTCGCCCCTAACGCTAAGGAGCAGGAGCTACGTAACTTCCTAGGCGGATATGGCTTTAATGGCGATATGGCACTGGCGCCAGTGCGCCCTTTCTCTGGCGGTGAAAAGGCCCGCTTAGTGCTAGCACTGTTGGTATGGCAACGCCCTAATCTATTGCTACTCGATGAACCGACCAACCACTTAGACCTAGAGATGCGCCATGCGCTGACCATGGCACTGCAAACCTTCGAAGGTGCCATGATTATCGTCTCCCACGATAGACACTTACTGCGCCTAAGTTGTAGCGACTACTACCTTGTTGACCAAGGCGAAGTAAAAAGCTTCGACGGCGATCTCGATGATTATCACCAGTGGCTGCTCGATGCCGCTAAGGCCGCCGGTAAGTCAGAAGAAGCTGAGCTAGCTAAACCCGTTCAAGATAAGAAGCTACAGAAGCGCTTGGAAGCTGAACTGAGACAGAAGCTGTCTCCGCTCAAAAAGGTACAAACTAAACTTGAGAAAGAGCAGCAAAAAGCAAACGAGCGCCTAAAAGAGCTTGAAGAGATGCTGGCCGACACCAGTCTTTATGATGCCGATAACAAGGCGAAACTCACTCAAGTACTTGCCGAGCGCACATCGCTGACGCAAGGGCTAGAAGAGAGTGAGATGGAGTGGTTAGAGATCCAAGAAGAGATCGAAACCATAGAGCAGAGCGTTCGCGCAGAAGCCTAATTTAGTGAGCAATACTAGGGGAGCATGGCTCCCCTTTTTGTTACCCTCACCTATACTGGATAACCAGAAGGTCTACCTCGATGACATTGCCTAACCCTATTACTCCAAGCTTGTGGCATGATTGCGATAGCCTCTACATGGAGCATCAGACCCTGTGCTTGCAGTTACAGGATGACCACCAGCTCAATGTCAATTTATTACTATTAGCCCTATGGCTCGATAAACATCACTACTCACTTCCAGAGCCACAATGGCAAACACTGCAACAAGCGACCCTAGCTTGGGAGCAAAAGCTGTTGCTTCCCTATAGGCAGTTAAGACGCCAGAGTAAGACGATGCTTGAAACTGACGAGTACCAACAGATGTTAAAGCTTGAGCTGGTGCTAGAGCGAAAGTCTCAGGCGATGATTTTAAAGGCGCTGCAATCTATGCTTGTTAAAATCGGAGTAAACACCAATAACGCTAACCTCAGCCACTATTTAGCCCTGTTTGACCTAGATAGCCGCGATTTTCCGTCACTGCAAACAAGCCTGCATAACAATAAAAAACCTTAACCGACTTTAAGTTTCTCAGCTAACCGTGTCGCGTTTCTTGCGGTAATACCATAGATAGATAGCTGCGGATTAGCCCCTAGACTCGTTGGGAATATCGAGCCATCCATCACTGATAGGTTATCGAAGTAGTGCGACTCACCGAAGCTATTCACCATCGACAACTTAGGGTCTTCTCCCATTGGACAGCCGCCCATCACATGGGCCGATGCAACAACGGTTTTCAAAGGCGCTAAGTCCATCTCACTGATCACTTTTTTAGCCTCACTCCAGCTCGAAAGATAGGGCATCCCCTCGCTTATCGGCAATACTTGCTGTGCACCGGCTGCAAATTGCAGCTCAGCCATACTAGCAAACGCGCGCCTTGCCGCTCGCCAAAATGCATCGGTTAACGGGTAATCGAGCGTGAAACCACGGTCGGTCAGCTTGACCTGCCCGCCCTGACTATTGTCATGGAAGCCATCTCTAACAAGCGCAATGGTCACTTGTAGCTGATTAAACTTCTCCATCAGCTGGGCATGGCTTTGGCCATAACCAAGGGTTTTAGAAGCAATTAATATCGGATGGATAGGCGGTACTTCAAGCTTATAACCAAGCTCACCATCTGCGCCATCTTGCCAGACGAACTCGTCAGAATAGATAGACTGAGGCGCACCGCTATGACCATTGATTGGATCGCTAAACACCGCGCCGCTCAAAAGAGTGGGATGCAGGAAAGTGCGCTTGCCAATGATTTCATGAGGGTCAGGCAGCTTAGAGCGCAGCATGATAGTTGGTGTGTGGATAGCGCCTGCTGCCAAGATATAATGCTTTGCCTTAAACATCAGCTCAACCGGAAGCGGCTTCATATTGTTATCGACCGCTTGGGCCTTCAACGCAAAAATCTTGTCGTTATGATGCTCAAGCTTGAGAACTTGAGCCTGACTCACCAATGTTGCACCACGCTCCAGTGCTGCCGGAATGGTAGTAACTAACATAGATTGCTTAGCATTGACCGGACAGCCCATACCGCAATAACCGGTATTCCAGCAACCCAGAACATTGCGCTTAATAACGGTATATTCCCAACCTAACTTCTCACAGCCGTGCTTTAACGCCTGATTATTACGGTTGGGCTCATAAGCCCACTCGCTAATGTTTAGTCGCTGCTCCATCTTCTCAAACCAAGGGTCTAACTCGGCACGAGACAGGCCTGCAACCGTTTTAGCCTGAGCCCAATAATCCAACGCTGGCTCAGGAGTACGAATCGAAGTGGTCCAGTTAACGGTTGTGGAGCCACCGACGGCGCGCCCCTGAAAAATTCCGATAGCCTTATCTGTGGTCTTCATTCCAGCCGCTTGCTGGTAGAGATCGGGATAGGCGACTCGCTCCTCCATCACAAAGTCTTTCGATGACTTAAGCTGACCAGACTCAACGATAATCACCGACAAACCTGCTTCGGTAAGAATTTCTGCCGCAACACCGCCCCCTGCACCACTGCCGACAATCACCACATCGGCTTCTAAAGTCTGGTTTTCGGTAAGCTTAGCCGCATTAATATGACTCCAACCGGAATCGAGCCCAGTAACAATTGGGTCTTCAATAGCCATAAATACTCCCCTTTCCGGTCAAATGAGTCTTAACCAATAACTTCACTTCATATCCTCCAGAATACTTGGCTCAATATTCATGGCGAAAATCGCTAGAGTCGTCACTAATTGCATTATTTCATATCCTCAAGAAATGTCGGTTTAGCGTAATGCAATCGACTCCAGTGTTCAGGGCTTGAATAGTAGCTCGCCATCACTAGCTCTCTTAACCCCTGATAGGCAGTCACCATCATATCCATGAAGCTGGTACGCCAACTCTGCAGCATCTCAATCAATTCGGCTTGATTACGCATCATCAAAGGCGTCATGCTGCCGGTTAAAATCAATAAGCCAAGTCGCCCCTCTAACATCTCAAGAAGTTGCTCTAGTTCGTCAAAGGAGTCTTGGGGAAGGATGGAGATGGTATGCTCGATAGCATCTAGAGTTCGATTTATCGAATCGCGTTTTAACGTAGCAACATCGGGGAGTGCTCCATCGAGAAAGACAGGAACGAGCACGCTAAATAACAGACGGTGTTTGTCATCGAGTTCTTTATTGACGCCAACATAATCTGACGAGTAATAGTTTACTCCCAGCGCTAAGCAAGCCGTACCTGCTAATGCGGTTGTGATAAAGGTCCGTCGCTCCATCGAGTCCTCTCATTGTTATTATGAATTTTATGGCGGCAAAACTGCGCGGCCCTAGCGCTTACAACGACAAACAAAGCGAATAAAAGACCTGTATAAAATCTGTGTTACACTCTGCAGACAATAACAATTAAACATACGTTTTAATTTTCAGCAATAGCCAATTACTATGAGCCAGATATTTTCCCCCCCTTGGTGGGCCAAAAATCCCCATATCCAAACGATTCTACCCGTGCTAACCAAAGTGGACAAACCACAACTTAGACGTGAGCGATTAGAACTGAGCGACGGTGACTTTATCGATCTCGACTGGCAAGGCTCCCCTAAGGATAGTCAGCCGATATTGGTGATAATTCATGGCTTAGAAGGAAGTGCGCAATCCCATTATGCACGGCGTATGTTAGCGGCCTGTAAGGCGTTAGACTTATGTGCAGTGGTGCATCACCACCGCAGCTGCTCCGGAGAACTCAATCGTCTAGTGAGAGGCTACCACAGTGGCGACACTCAAGATCTACAAACCAGCTTGAATCACCTAAAGACGCAATATCCTGGCAGCCGCTTGCTTGCAGCGGGCTATAGCCTAGGCGGCAATGTGTTGGTTAAGTACCAAGGTGAGCAACAAGATAGCAGCCTGATTGACAGAGGCGTTGCCATCTCGGCACCACTGCAGCTTGGCTCCTGCGCCAATCGACTTGAGAAAGGCTTCTCAAAAGTTTACCAAAGCTATCTGATTAAACAGTTACAAGAGAAGATGCGTGGGAAAATAGCCAAACCCGAATTACAGCCCTTAATGCCCATAAATAAAAGTGACATTGAGCGGCTAACAACATTTTATGCCTTCGATGATAAGATCACCGCACCGCTACACGGTTTTACCGATGTTGATGACTACTATACTCGCGCCAGTGGCTTACCTTACCTAAGTCAGATCACTAAGCCGACCTTAGTCATTCACGCTAAAGATGATCCCTTTATGACGCACGCAGTGATCCCATCAAAGGCACAACTATCCGATCAGGTACACTACGAACTGCACGAAAATGGTGGTCATGTGGGCTTTATCGATGGTGGTAGTCCGTGGCGACCGCAGTATTATCTTGAAAAACGCGTATTAAACTTTTTAACCTCATTGGAAACATCAGTATGTTAGTGCCTTATGAGTCTTTAACCCAGTTACCTAGCGAGACTTTTGACAACCTCATTAAAGAGTATCTTATCAGCCAAGTCGAAGATGGCAGCTTTTCTGGTGATGGTGAACATAGTATGGATAGAGCCATCGTTCAGTGCAGGGCCGCACTCAAACAGGGGATCTTAGTGGTTGAATATAACGAGGAAGAGGAATCCATCGGCATCAGACGCAAAGAAGATATCGTCTATCAAGAGAGTGATTACGATTAAATTGACCTAAGCGAAGCGAGTCCGTATAACTTAAGATACTGAACCGCAATCTGCTTACCTGAGTCACTATAGTTAGCCATTTAGGCTAGTGTACAGGTGATAGTTAACTATCTATATTTTGGGTAAAAAAATGTCAGCGAAACATCCGATCATTGCAGTAACTGGCTCCTCTGGTGCAGGCACGACGACCACGACAACAGCATTTAATCATATCTTTAGACAACTCGGCATTAATGCCGCGATTGTGGAAGGCGACAGCTTTCATCATTTCACCCGCCCAGAAATGGCGGTAATGATCCGTAAAGAGAAGACCGAGAATCGAAATATTAGCTATTTCGGCCCGGAAGCGAATGACTTTAACCGTCTTGAGCAGTGTTTCAGGGATTACAGTAATACTGGACAAGGTGAGACTCGCGCCTATTTACACACTTTCGATGAAGCAGTGCCCTTTAACCAGATGCCCGGCACTTTTACCCAATGGCACCCATTGCCTGAAAATACCGATATGCTCTATTACGAGGGGCTTCATGGTGGTGTTGTCACCGATGACTGTGACGTCGCCCAACATGTGGATCTGCTTATCGGCATGGTACCGATTGTTAACCTTGAATGGATTCAGAAGATTATCCGAGATACTTCGGAGCGTGGCCACAGTCGTGAAAAGGTGATGGATTCAATCGTACGCAGTATGGACGATTATATTAACCATATGACACCACAGTTTTCTCGCACCCATATTAACTTCCAGCGCGTGCCCACGGTAGACACCTCAAATCCATTTAGCGCTAAAAGCATTCCAACCTTAGATGAAAGCTTTGTGGTGATCCGTTTTCGTGGCATAAAAAATGTCGACTTTCCCTACTACCTAAAAATGATCCAAGGCTCATTTATGTCACGCATGAATACATTAGTGGTACCCGGTGGCAAGATGTCCCTAGCCATGGAGCTCATCCTTACCCCATTGGTAAAAGATTTGATGGACAAGCGACTAGAACTTATTACTCAAGAGGATGAGTAACTTTTACTAAGCCATTACTTATTAAGATTAGTTTAAGCCTGCTTATGTAGACTGCGGCTTATCGGGATTTCAGGCGAAAGAACGATAAGTTAGCGGTCCCTTGGAGGTAAATTCCCCCATCTTGATCTGTTTGTTTCCTTGGGACTGTTAACTGACCTCTTCTTAGATTTTTTATCAAAAGTAAATTCCACATCCATGCTTGATCTGTTTGCTGCCTTGGGATTGCTAACTGACCTCTCCTTATTAAAACCCCTGAAAAGTAAATTCCACATCCATGCTTGATCTGTTTGTTTCCTTGGGATTGCTAGCTGACCTTACAAAGACCCACAATAGTAAATTCCACCGTCATGCTTGATCCGTTTGTCTTCTTGGGACTGTTAACTGACCTCTTTTTAAAAGCGCTGACTGACCTCTTCTTATTAACCCCCCAGAAAAGTAAATTCCATCAGGATGCTCGTACTGCTCTTGGTGTTTTTCAGGCACAAAAAAAGCTCCTATTTAGGAGCTTTCTATTTATCAGTACTGTTCATGAGCAGTATACAATGACTAATTACCCGTTAGCGGCAACACTTCACGGTAAGGTTCGTAGTTTTGGTAGCGCTTAAGACGCTGCTTAAACTCTGCCGTTTTACTTTGATCTGTGCTCAGGTTTAATGCCTCTATCGCCTTCTGCTGAGTCGAGATGGCGGCATTAAAATCTCCAATTTCAGCATAAGCGGCAGCAAGGTTATCTAAGTTTGTTGGATCTTGCTCATTTGACTCAAGCAGTGCCAATGACAATTCGAGTGCCTTATTACCATTGCGATATTGCGCTTCAGGGCAAGTCGCTAGAATCCAGGCCACATTGCCAAGCGAAACCATATCGCCTACGGCATTAAACTGCTCGACCGCCTTACCGCAATTTCGCTCAATCCCTTGACCACCCGCCGCATAAATAAAACCGAGTCTAAAATTAGCCCACTTGTTTCCCTGTTTGCTCAACTCACTATACCATTGCTCGGCAGTCGAAAGGTTACGTTCGATTAGGCTACCTTCGAATGCTAAATCAGCGATAGTTTGCTGCGCTTTTGTATGACCAAGCTCTGCGGCATCGGTGAGCCACTGCACGCCCAAGTCTCTATCTTGTGCGACAAAACGACCTGATAAGTACATTAACCCCAACAGATACTGTGCATCTTTGTCACCCTGGGTCGCTTTGAGTTGAATGTGTGCTAAACGACTTGCTTCTTCAGCGCCTTGAGGCTGCGGAATCGAGAACGCGTTAGCTCCAGTGCTAACGGCTAAAAAAAAGACCACAACAGTATTTAAAATCCAAGGTCTACAATTCACGATAGGCTCCTACAACTCACTAAAAATGACTGCAAATAAGGCAAGAGTTAACAGTCTCTTTAATATTATTCTTACCCAAGTTAGCCAGAAATTAGCTTGAATGTCGAGTGCAAACAATACAGAACCACTAATGAGAACTATTTCTCTTATAAGAATTCCACCATTAAGAATATTGTATACACGTTTAAATCTAATCCTCTGCACATTCGAAGTGAAAATGATTGTAACAAGATGTGATATAAGCCTAATTGTTCACTCAACAATTAGGCTTAGCTGCGGATTCAGTTGACATATATCACTAATGTATCAGAATACGTATATCTAAATGGCTAGACGCCTTTGAGTGGGTAAGTCTAAACTAAGACTTCTATCAAGGTTTTAATAGCTTAATTGACGTAAGATGCTTAATTAGCATATTCTTACTTTCATAATGTAATCAGCCGAGGAACATAGGCATGGCTCTGATTGGAAAGCCAAAACCAGATCCTACTTTGGAATGGTTTTTATCACACTGTCACATTCATAAATATCCAGCCAAAAGTACTTTGATCCACGCTGGTGAAGATTCAGATACACTTTACTACATAGTAAAAGGCTCTGTTGCCGTCTTGATTAAAGATGAAGAAGGTAAAGAGATGATTCTTTCTTACCTGAATCAGGGCGACTTTATCGGTGAGCTAGGTTTGTTTGAAGAGCAAGCAGAACGTACGGCATGGGTTCGTGCTAAGCAAGCTTGTGAAATCGCAGAAATCTCTTACAAGAAGTTCAAGCAGTTAATTCAAGTTAACCCTGAAATCTTGATGAAGCTTTCATCTCAGATGGCTTACCGTCTGCACAGCACAAGCCAGAAAGTAGGCGACCTTGCGTTTCTTGATGTTGCAGGAAGAATTGCACAAACTTTGCTTCACCTTGCAAAGCAGCCAGATGCGATGACACATCCAGATGGCATGCAGATCAAGATCACTCGTCAAGAGATTGGCCAAATCGTTGGCTGCTCTCGTGAGACTGTAGGTCGTATCTTGAAAATGCTTGAGGAACAGAACCTTATCCAAGCACACGGTAAAACTATCGTGGTTTACGGAACTCGATAAGCCAGTATTAAGCTCGGTTTAAGACAGCTTCTATAAAGTGGCCTGAGATTATCTCAGGCCATTTTTTTTATTAGGAGTTCAGTGTGAAACTAGCATTATATCTATGCCTTATGGCTGCGATGCTACACCTGCCTGCAGCGGTCGCTAATCAAAAAATTGAAGTTCAGCACTACGAGGCTCAGACCTTAGTAAAAAGCGGTCAAATCCTCTCTCTAGACGTTACCCTTAGCAGTATCCAAGCCATGTGCAATGGCAAGCTCATTGACGCTCACTTATATCAGCACCAGAGCCAATGGCGCTATGAGGTGCAAATACGTACCTCAAAAGGGCAGCTCGTTGATCTCGTGCTCGATGCCAGCACTGGCCAATTGGCAAAACCCGCTCAACTTCCTGCGAGCTGCAGCGCCGAAAAAGTTTAAGAATCAAATCTGTTGCACTGAAGTGGCACTTTTGAGTTAACATGAACCAACTCTGTAAATCGTCTGTCACTTAGTAAGGCACTATTGAGAGCACCCTATGAAATTACTTCTTGTTGAAGATAACACCCTGCTAGTCGAAGAATTAGTTAAGCAGCTTAAGCAAGCTGGCTATGTTACTGACACAACAGATAAAGTCAGTGAGGCTGATTACTTAATCAAAGAAACCAACTATGACTGTGTCATTCTTGATATAGGCCTACCTGATGGTAACGGCTTAGAGCTACTAGAAAGCTGGCGTGAACAAGGTATACACACGCCTGTCATCATGTTGACAGCGAGAAGCCAATGGCATGAGAAGGTCGAAGGCTTTAACTCTGGTGCCGATGATTATCTCGGTAAGCCATTCCACACTCAGGAGTTGCTGGTTCGAATTCAGGCACTCATTCAACGAGCACACGGTAAGGCTAACACGCCGAATAAGCAGTTGACCTATGCTGGTGTCGCCTTAGATGAAGGGCAACAGTCTGTGACGGTCGGTGAGCAAACTTTTGAACTGACCGCCATGGAGTTTAGATTACTTAAGATCTTCCTTATGTCACCTAAAAAGCTGCTATCGAAGGCACAACTTACCGATAAGCTTTATCAGTTTGACGATGAGAAAGAGAGTAATGTGGTTGAAGTTTATGTCACACACCTGCGTAAGAAGCTTGGCAAGACTGCCATCGAGACTCGCCGTGGCCAAGGGTATATCTTTCACGGTCTAGCACAATGATCTCAATCCGTACCAAACTAAGCCTGTGGTTAACGGGCTTAGTGGTAATCGCCACTGCAGTGGGAATTATCTTTTTCGAGTCGATGCTACGCCAAGCATTCCACGACTCGATTATCGCCAGATTACAAGAAGACTTACAGCAGGTCCTCCTCGCCACCCATATCGAAGATGGCACCTTTAGCATTGATGAAACTCAGCTTTCTAGCTTCTACCGCCCAGTTTATTCTGGACGCTATTACCAACTCGATCTTCCAGAGCAAGAGCTAAGATCGCGATCGCTGTGGGATCAGCGCCTCGAAGTCGTCGACCTTGAAAAAGGTGAAACCCGAGCCTGGCAGACCAAAGGGCCGCAGAATCACGATATTCAGCTACTCTCTATAGGATTAAAATCCGACACTTCAGGACTCAGCGCGACCCTTACCGTAGCGCAAGATCTCAGTATCGGTCGTAAGGTCTTCTCTGAGGTCTATGGCACTAAGTTCATCGTCAATTTGGCCATGTTACTGGCAATGATCACCGGTATTTTTTTAGTGCTGCGTCAGTCCTTCAAGCCTGTGCACCAGATGAAAGATACTCTGGCAAAGTTACGCGAGGGCGAGATCTCATCCTTTGACCTTAACTCTATCCCGCTTGAGTTGCAGCCGTTAGCCAAAAACTACAATGAGTTGCTCGCCTATTCCAGTAAACAGATAGAGCGTAGCCGTAATAATCTCGGTAACTTGAGTCACGGTCTAAAGACACCGCTAGCGGTGATGCAGCAGCAGGTTGAAGCCCTATATCTGAAAGAACCAGAGTCGGCAGAGGCATTACAGAAACAACTTGATCTCGTGCATAAGATGATTGAAAGAAAACTCGCGGCCGCAAGGATAACGGGTGACATGCTTCCGGCGGCGCAGATGCAACTGCCAAAGGATATCGAAGATTTGGCCCAGACCTTAAATAAGGTTCATCGCACCAAGTCGATTCACTGCCGATTCGATATTCCAAGTAGTATCACCCGACTTCCTATGCATCGTGAAGACGGTATGGAGCTACTCGGTAACTTACTCGATAACGCTTTTAAATGGGCTAGGTCTGAAATTAGAGTCTGTATTAGCAACCATGAGCAACAGCTTAAGCTGAGTATCGAAGATGATGGTCCTGGGGTTGAAACCGAACAGTTAGCTCAACTGACTCATAGGGGTAAACGCCTTGATGAAGCGACCATGGGTCACGGCTTAGGTTTATCGATCGTTAAAGATATTGCCGAGCAATATAAGATTGAACTCAAGTTTGAACACAGTCAGAGTCTATCGGGTCTGAAAGTAACCCTGTTATTCTGAGCTCACTCATGATGATTACTCAATAAAAAGCCGGACTCGAGTCCGGCTTTTTTGCATCTAAGCGTAAAAGTTAGCCCTTAACATTAGTGCTTTCGAAAATCTTGTCCGCAGAAGCTGCCACAAAGCCTGTATAAAGTTTTCCGTCCGCTTGGGCATAGCGCAAGGCGAATTCATAAAAACAGCTAGGAATGTTAATCACGGCGTCTGAGAAGCTAACAGGGATCTTATCTGCCATCGTCGATGATTGCTCGAGTAATACCTCTGGAGTTCCCTTCACTTCCCCACCCGAAGCATTCAATACAAAACCAGCAGCCTTTAAGGCATCATTCACCTCAAAGATTGTGTCGTAACCCGGTAGATGGTTAATCGATACCGTGAAGTGATTCGCTCGATAACCAAAAGCCGCCACCCAAGCAGCGTACTCACTCTCGGCCAATAGTGCCTCATAAGTCTTAGTATCTAGCTCCCAATGACGACCTGAGTACAAAAAATTGTCGGCAGTGGTCGCTGCCTCATCCATCTGCTCAATTAAGCCATTAACGGTAGATTGCAGCTCTTCACTGAACTCTTCCACTAACAATTCAGAGATAAACACCTTTGGTTGAGTCGTATCAGGGTGTTCAAAATGCTTAGCGTTTAGCTTCTTCGCCTCAAATTTGTAATCACCGCAAGCTACATAACCGATAGATTCAAAGTGCGCAGCCAATACTTCAAGATTAACTTTAGCAATATTAAAGGTACGCAGCGCAATATGATCGTTAATGATAGGCTCACCTTTAGACAGCAATTGATGAACTTTAGCCGCCGAAGGTGTCATCTCGATATAATCTTGCCAAAGCGCTTCAAACAGCGCATTTACATTCGTGTGCATAGTTAACTCCTTTAGGCCAACGTGTTTATTATTTTATTAAAGTCACGCGGCTGTACACGTTTTAGGGATACGATTTACTTATAAACAAAAGGGAAGCGCCCCGAGCGCTTCCCTTTAATTTTTGTGCTTGAGATTAAATACTCAAACCTGGGCTTAATGTTGCTGGTAGGCTGACCGCATCAGCTTCAACCGAAGCAACTGGGTAAGCACAGTAATCAGCAGCGTAGAACGCGCTCGCTCTGTGGTTACCCGATGCGCCAACACCACCAAATGGCGCGGCACCCGATGCGCCTGTGATCTGCTTATTCCAGTTGACGATCCCCGCACGAATGCGCGCAAGGAAATAGTCATAATCTTCACGACTATCGGCCAAGATCCCAGCTGATAGGCCGTAGCGCGTCGCGTTAGCTAGCCTGATCGCTTCATCGAAGTCACTGTAACGCACCACTTGCAGCAATGGACCAAAGTACTCCTCATCAGGCAGTTCGATGACGTCAGTCACATCGATAAGACCTGGAGAAACTAGGCCTGTACCCACTTCAAGGTGAGTGAGTTCAACCAATACGTTACCACCTAGGTTCACAAGGTTACGCTGGGCTTCAACCATGCCTTTAGCCGCAGCCTCTGAGATCATCGAGCCCATAAACGGCTGAGGTTGAGCGTTCCAAGGACCAACCTTAATCTGCTTAACCGCCGCCACGAGTTGCTCTAGCAATGCATCACCTGCCGCACCTTTTTCTACATAGAGTCGACGGGCACAGGTACAGCGCTGGCCAGCTGAAATATATGCAGACTGGATGATGTCGTGAACCGCTGCCTTAGTGTCGGCTACATCCTTGATGATCAGCGGGTTATTACCGCCCATCTCCAATGCCAAAATCTTACCCGGATCGCCTGCATACTGTTGATGCAAAATATGACCCGTGCGTGAACTACCAGTAAAGAATAGGCCGTCAATTTGTGGATGTGCCGCAAGTGCCTTACCGGTTTCGACTTCGCCTTGAACTAGGTTAATCACACCTTTAGGAAGACCCGCCTTTTCCCATAGTTTAAGCATCAGCTCAGCAACTTTTGGCGTCAGCTCAGATGGCTTAAACACCACTGTGTTACCCGCAAGTAGTGCCGGCACTATGTGGCCATTTGGCAAGTGACCTGGGAAGTTATATGGGCCAAACACGGCAACAACGCCATGTGGCTTATGGCGCAGTACTGCGCGCCCAGCCGGAGTGTCGTTCTCTGTGGTACCTGTACGCTTGTTATAGGCAGCAACAGACAGGCCAATCTTACCTATCATAGCGCCCGCTTCAGTGGCTGTTTCCCACTGAGGCTTACCAGTTTCTTGCGCTATCACTTCAGCCATCTCGGCCTTATTGGCTTCAAGCTGATCACGGTATGCTTCTACAATAGCTAGACGCGCATCAAAGCCCATCATAAACCAGTCAAACTGGGCGTTACGGGCTGCATCGACTGCGGCACCGACCTGCTCTGGCGTCGCGGTGTTGCTGTTCCAAATCACTTCTTGATTGGCAGGGTTAATCGATGTCACCTCGTGACCTAAACCCGCAACCCACTTACCTTCAATAAATTGTGTCATGTTCTGCTCCTACATTGGCAATACGCGGATCTGATCACCCTCTGAGACCAGTAGGCCTGCAGCCGTTTCGGCATCTAAGATCACGTTATCACTGTCTTCGGCCACGGCGAGATTAGCTGCTGCAGCGCGGTAATTGGCTAATTGAGTATTTGACGCTATATAGCTTGTAGCATCGCTGGGAGTCTCACCTATGCTGACGGTCAGCAAGCGACTCTCTCTTACGGAGCGAATATCATGCAACTGACACTCAACCGTAGGGCCAGCATCGAAAATATCGACATAACCACGACATCTAAAGCCCTCCGCTTGTAAGAGATTTAGTGCTGGACGGGTATTGGTGTGAACCTCTCCAATCACTTTTTGTGCCTCTTTAGGCAGAAGGCAAACATAGACGGCATTTTTTGGCATCATTTCTGCCATAAATGCTTTTTGGCTCAAGCCTGAGAGGTAATCGGCCTGTACAAAATCGATACCGATGAAATGCTCTTGTAACCAGCCATAGAAGGGAGAGTTACCCTCGGCATCGCTTTCACCTCGCATCTCTGCAATCACGGTCTCACCGAAGCGTTCTGGGTGTTGCGCTAGAAATAGGAATCGGCTTCTTGAAAGCATGCGGCCGTTATTGTTTTTACGATAACTACTACGTAAAAACAGGGTACAAAGCTCTGCTGCCCCAGTGTAATCGTGGCAAAGGGTTAAGGTTTCGACCTCATTACGCACACCGATCTGCTCAGAGTAATATACCTCTGTACCCAATCGATAGTGGTAAAAAGCATCTTCCATTCCCACTGCGGCTTCGAGTCCACAAGTGCCAACAACTTCGCCAGTCTCGGTGTCTTCAAGCACCATCAGATAACCTTCATCGAAAGGCTTATCGATCTGCTTAATAAATGACGCTTCTACTCGAGCAATCTTGCTCCTTAGCAGATCGGCATTCACGGGTAGAGATGTGAATCCGTGTCCCGACTCCTCTGCAATTTGATACAGAGCATCGAAGTCAGTCGATCGAATTGGACGTATAACTAACATCTAGGAGTCTCCTCGCTGTCGCTCGCCGTTAATTGCCAGTCTTATCACTATATGACAAGCCCTGCTCAATAAACGTTCAAGCTATCCTAAAGACAAAAAAAGGAGCGCTATTAGCAATAGCGCCCCGTTTGCCCTTTAGGCTTCGACAACTTTAGCGACTGCACGTTCGAAACGCGCTAGACCTTCGGCGATGTCAGCTTCAGGGATCACCAATGAAGGTGTAAAGCGTACAACGTTGGCACCAGCCACTAGGCTCATTACGCCTTCGCTGATCCCGGCAACCAAGAACTCTTTTGCACGACCCTGATATTTCTCATTCATCACGGCGCCAATCAATAAGCCCTGACCACGGATCTCAGTAAATACATCGTACTTGTTGTTGATCTTAGTTAGCCCATCACGCAGCAACTGCTCACGTTGCTTAACGCCATTCAACACTTCAGGTGTATTCACAACATCTAACACAGCATTACCGACTGCACATGCCAGCGGGTTACCACCGTAAGTTGAGCCATGAGTACCAATCTTTAGATGATCGGCAATCTCTTTTGTCGTTAGCATAGCTGCAATCGGGAAGCCGCCACCTAACGCTTTTGCCGTTGTCAGTACATCTGGTACTACATCACCACGCATGTATGCATACAGTTCACCCAGACGACCTACACCAGTTTGCACTTCATCGAATACCAATAGGGCATTGTGCTTATCACACAGGGCACGAACCGCTTTTAGAAACTCAGGATCGGCATCGATAATGCCACCTTCCCCTTGAAGAGGCTCCATCATGATGGCGCATGTCTTATCAGATATAACTGCTTCTAATGCAGCAATATCATTAAATGGTACGTGAGTGATGCTCTGAGGTTTTGGGCCGAATCCATCAGAGTATGCCGCTTGACCACCGACGCTCACGGTAAAGAAAGTACGGCCATGGAAGGCCTTATCGAATGCGATAATTTGATCTTTTTCAGCGCCAAACTTGTCCATTGCATAGCGACGAACCAACTTAAGCGCAGCCTCATTCGCTTCTGCGCCCGAGTTTGCGAAGTAAACACGATCGGCAAATGTGGCTTCAACAAGCTTAGTCGCCAGCTCTAGCGCCGGCTCGTTCGTCATAACATTCGACAGATGCCAAAGCTTCTCGCCTTGGGTCTTTAACGCGCTAACTAAAGCGGGATGACAATGACCTAAACAGTTAACCGCAATACCACCAGCAAAGTCGATATACTCTTTACCTTCCTGATCCCAAACTCGGCTACCTTCGCCACGAACAGGAATCACTGCAGAAGGCGCATAGTTAGGCACCATAACTTCGTCAAATTGGGCACGTGTAAGATTCATATTTGAGCTCATTCCTTCTCATCCTTCATAATTATCGACCTTTTAACTGGCCGTATTCCGCCCTGTGTCTTTATCTTGCTGTAGGTGACACGGCGATTGTTTGTATAACTAGGAGGACATTATTAGCTAAAATGTGATCAAAATACCAGTTTTTAACAAGGTTCATGTGAGCAACATGGGTAAACACTGCATAAAGATTTGAGTTTTAGAATTAACAAAGCAGATATAGCGGGGCTTTAAGCATAAATAGTCATAAAAAAGTTACCTAGGCTGCAATAACGCTAGTTATTCATAGATAGTGAATAACTAATATGTATTTTACTGCCAATTTGGTGACCTTTCCTGCGAATTATCATAGCTAGATTAAAGCGCTAAATGAAGCAAAAGCTGAGCATAATTACTGCATAAGTCGGCTTAAAAGCTTATAAAAATAACCAAGCTTAATGGTTGGTTATTAACATAAAAATATCAGGCAGCAATACTTTACAGGTTAGAACAACACCAATTTGCGAAAGTTTTGTGCACTTAGCCTCACCTGCTCTTGCTCGGTAACTCGATAATAGTCGAACATTAGTCTGCGTTCAGCAGCCGAGATATTGCCAGCCTCGTGCAGAAGGTAAACTTTAGCGAAACAACTGGCTCGCTCGATTAAGGCTGAGTCTTGATCCAACTCCGCATACTTCATGCTTGTATCGATAGCCTTATAGGTTTGTGTCAAACGACTGTTGTCGAAATTAAGTAACCTAAGAAGCTGCCAGTTGAGCGAGCGACTATGGCTCAACACTTGCTGATAGACATCATTTGCAGGAAACTCCGTTGCCATCACTGCGTCATATAGCTCTTTATCGCGACTCGCACTCGCCTCTCTGAGCCATTCTCCCCACATATCATCGAAGGTGTTCGCACACTGATTGATGACACAGGTCGCGCCTAATTGACTCATCAAACTACAGCTATAAATAAAGGCTTTATCTTTTTCGTGAAGCTCGGCTAAGGCTAGGGCTGCAATCGAAGAGACGACACTGTAACGCCACAGCTTTCTGGTTAGCCACAACATTTGTGGCTGGCCACTTGGCATCATACGGCGAAGACAAAAATAGGGGATTAACATCTGTAAGTTTTCGATGCCAATATAGTTGAGCACCAGCTTAATATCGGTAACCTGAACATCAGAAGATTTTGGCCTACGATGCCTAAAACTCGAGCCATTGACGATATTGGCAAGGTCGCGCTCAAGCCAAGGTAAGGCTGCGACCAAGGGTCTGACTCGCGCTAAGTCGACATGTTTAGAATAGAGTAGCTCCAGCAGCAGAATCTGCTTCTCATCGAGTCTAGACTTAGCCAACACCTGCTCCGGCGATGAGAGTTGCTGTTCAATACTGGAGTTAACACTGGTGAGCAGTTGTTTAGACACGGCATCAAATACTAATTTGGCTTGATTTTGCTTCGCTAAACGAGCACGAATCGCCTCACGTTCAATTTCGAGCTTATTGGCATCATCTTCCATTTCAGCATCAAACTCATCGGCCATGGCAATTGACTTACCCTTACCAACGATCAGCTGTTTTTGCAGTCGATGCTCTATCTCTGTTACTTGTGCAGGCTTAACGCCTCCTGCGACCGAAATTGCCACTTAGCCACTATCTCCTTCTATTAATACGCAATCAGTTTAACCACTTATCTATAATTATGCTAAAACTGATCTTAAAACTAACAAAAAGGACTCCACAGAGGAGTCCTTTTCAAATGCCATAATCGGTAAGAGACTAACTATTTAAGCTCTTGCTCAAATAGCTTATGAATGCGGCGGTATTCATCTAACCAGCTCGATGGCTGACGGAAGCCATGGGGCTCTACCGGATAAATAGCCGTTTCAAACATAGGCTTTTCAAGTTCTATCAAGCGTTGTACTAAGCGCACGCTATCTTGGAAGAACACGTTATCGTCAAGCACACCACTCATGATAAGCAGCGGCTTTTGCAGGCCTTGAGCATGCTCAATTGGCGAGCTACGCTCATAAGCAATTGGGTCGACATCTGGCGTATTTAAGATATTAGAGGTGTATGGCGCATTATAGTGAGCCCAATCCGTTACTGGGCGCAATGCCGCGCCTGCTTGGAACAGCTCTGGTTCGTTAAACAATGCCATAAAGGTAAGGAAACCACCGTAAGAGCCACCGTAGGTTCCCACTTTGCTGGCATCGACATTGACGTTGGCTGCCATCCAGTTTACGCCATCTTTGAGATCTTCAACTTCAGGTGTGCCCATTTGACGGTATACTGCGGTACGCCAGTCACGGCCGTAGCCTTTAGATCCACGGTAATCCATATCCATCACCACATAGCCTTGCTGCGCCAGTAAGTTATGGAACATAAATTCTCTGAAGTAACCCGAGAATCCGTAATGGGCATTCTGCAGGTAGCCCGCACCATGGTTAAAGATCACTGCAGGATACTTGTCAGCGCTCTCTTTACTGTAACCCTGAGGCAGATAAACTCGGGCGTAAACCTCACCGGCTCCATGGGTCGATGGCACAGCCACAACCTCAGGGGCCTGCCATGGGTAGTTCTTAAAGGCATCGCTGGTGTAATTAGTCAGCTGCTTAAGCTCGCCGCCAATTGGCTGTACAAACAGCTCTGCGGGCTGAATACGCGTCGATGCATCTAGCAGCAGCGCAGTGCCATCAGGACTTAAGGTATAATCGAGCTGGCCTTGCCACTGAGTGAGCTGCTCATCTTTACCGGTTGCTATCTCAACGCGGTAGACGTTATCGATACCTGGGTGCGTCTTGTTGGCCTTGTAGTAAATAAACTGTGCTTTAGGACCTAAGGTAATATCGCTAACCACGTAATTCCCCTGAGTTAGCGCCTTAGCTTTCTCACCTTGCTGTTTCAGGTAAATATGTGAAAAACCAGTCTCTTCCGATAGGTAATATAGGCTGTCGCTATTTGGCAACCAACCATACTGGTTAAAGTTATAGTTCACCCAAGCATCATCATGTAGGCGGTGCTGAGTGGTCAAACTGCCTTTATCTAAGTTAACTGTCGCTATCCAACGATCTTTGTTATCCACGGCCTCTAGCATAACAGCGACCTTATCGCCTGAGTCTGTCCACTGAATCGCACTCTGTGACCAACCCCAGTCTTGCATTAATTGCAAGTTACGCGGAGCCTTTTCACTCTTGTAGGTCTCGCCTTTAGCTTTAGCGTTCTCACTCTTAACTGCAGCGAGTACATCCTCATCAAAACCTGTTAGGCCCTCGATGGTGATATCTTTCTTATTATGAGTGTCGAGATCCAGCAGCACTAAACGCTCACCCGGATTTTTATCTTCTGCAACGCGAGCGCGGGCTGGCACCGCATCGACATAACCGTCTTTACCAAGGTAATTAGGCATGATGTCGTGATCGCTGCGCCAGCTATATTCTTTATCCTTAAGCGCAACGATCACGTAGCGGCCATCGGGAGAAAGGCTTAAATCTGTAACGACCTCTTTATCGCCTAGATACCATGTCTTAGCGGACATAGTCGGATCGGCCTTGGCAAGCTCAGCCTTATAGTCTTGTTTAGACTTAGCATTCTCTTGCTGCATAGCCACATATTGGATAAGTCGGTGTTGCTGCTTGGCGATATAACTCGATGGCTCTTGAACCCCTTTAGGTTCTGCCGCCATCTTGATATTGGCGATCTCTTCGACTAAACCTGAGCCTTGGTGAATTTTAAAAATGTTATCGCCTTGCCAGTAGGCGATATCACCATTATTTAGAAAGCGCACACCATCGACTGCTGTGTTTTGGCGCGTTAACTGCTGCACTTTAGCTGTAGCAAGGTCTTTAACGAACAGGTTACCTTGGTAGATATAAGCCTTGCGCGTCTTGTCATTGTTCAATACACCACGGCGCTGATCCGCTGTATGTAGCTGATTTAACGCTAACTCACTTGCGGCTGTACCACTAATATCTTGTTGGTAATAGGTTTTAGTCGGTGCGCCGTGGGCTTGTCTAGCAAAGTAAACAGACTGACCGTCATCACTCCAATAGGCTCCTTTAGCAAATAACCCCATCCAATCAGGATTAGCCATAATTTGCTTTAGGGTTAAGGCTTGATCGACTTGAGGGGGAGCCGATAAGTCTACTTGAGAGATTGTTTGGTTCGTTGTTTGAGTTTGCTCTGGAGAAACTGTGGTTACACCGCAACCCGCTAACACAGCCAGTGAAAGTGCACTAAAGCCGACATGACGAATGACGCTTTTCATATCCATCCCTATTATTATTGGTATTTTTGCGGACTTTTATACCACACTTTGGCAACGGACTTATCTGAAAAAGCGGTAAAATTTGTAACAGATGGTGGCGATTTAGCTAATTTTGATAAAGTTTTCTAACAGCTCGTGGCCTTGTTCCGTCAATATTGATACTCGGGTTGAGTATGAAACTGCACGCCATAAATGTTGTTAACTGACATAGTCGGCCCTTCTTTTTCAGCATGCAACAGTTAGCTATTATTCAGCTGATTTTAATGAAGTTTTCCAACAGCTCGTGGCCTTATTCCGTCAATATTGATACTCGGGTTGAGTATGAAACTGCACGCCATAAATGCTGTTAACTGACATAGTCGGCCCTTCTTTTTCAGCATGCAACAGTTAGCTATTATTCATCTGATTTTAATGAAGTTTTCCAACAGCTCGTGACCCTGTTCCGTCAATATTGATATTCGGGTTGAGTATGAAACTGCACGCCATAAATGTTGTTAACTGACATAGTCGGCCCTTCTTTTTCAGCATGCAACAGTTAGCTATTATTTAGCTGATTTTAATGAAGTTTTCCAACAGCTCGTGGCCTTGTTCCGTCAATATTGATATTCGGGTTGAGTATGAAACTGCACGCCATAAATGCTGTTAACTGACATAGTCGGCCCTTCTTTTTCAGCATGCAACAGTTAGCTATTATTTAGCTGATTTTAATGAAGTTTTCCAACAGCTCGTGGCCTTGTTCCGTCAATATTGATTCAGGGTGAAACTGCACGCCATAAATTTTCTTGGCAGGCATACTCATCGCCATGATCTCTTGGCCATGAACGGGATCGTCAAACCAAGCATCCATAACAAAACCTGTAGGAATAGCATCCACCAGCAAAGAGTGATAACGAGTAACGGTCAGCGGATTATTTAAGCCACGAAATACCCCCCTATCTGCATGGCTGATAGCACTGGTTTTACCGTGCATAACTCGCTTGGCTCTCACCACATTGGCACCAAATACCTGCGCTATCGCCTGATGCCCAAGGCAAACCCCAAGGATCGGCAGCTTGCCAGCGAAGTGCTCAATGATCGACAGCGACAGCCCGGCCTCATTTGGCGTGCAGGGGCCTGGGGAGATCACGAGGTGACTAGGGGCTAAGGCCTCGATCTCCTCTAAAGTGATTTCATCATTACGCTTAACCACAATCTCTTGCCCAAGCTGCTGAAAATACTGCACAAGATTAAAAGTAAACGAGTCGTAATTGTCGATCATTAAGATCATAAAAGATCCAAGAACCTATATCGCTGTGTTTTATTGTGCTCATTTCGAAAGCTTAGCTATGTCAGGCCTAGCTATATTCGGATTATGAAGAGAGCTCACTAAAACCAAATGTGAGTTGATTTGGGCGCTGATGCTACCACAGCCATCACCTTGGATCACCTGAGTTTCTCTTCTAGTGGCACGATTGACGTTAAACGTTGCCCAAAAGCTGCAGCGAGGGTTTCAAATCCTGGCGTCTGTGCCAGTTTTCGATAACTGGCCTGCGCTTCTGGCCACTGCAGCTCTAACCAGTAGCTTTGGCCAATTAACATCAGCGCCTGTCCCTGCAATTGGTTGCGTCGCTGACGAGCATACTTAATCTCCGCCGCAGTGCCCACAGGCAAGACTTGCTGACCAACATTGCTCCAAGCTTTACGGGCATTGTCGCCTTGATTTAGTGCCGCAAACAGCTGGCCTTGTAGCAGATAGAAGTCATCAATCAAGCCATTACCTTTAAAGCTATCGATATTAAATCCTTCCAAAAAAGCTAACGCCTTATCATATCGTCCCGACAGCCAGACATATTGAGCGCAGGCTAAAGCTTGTGAATCAAAGACTTTTTTATCTACGCCTTGGTGAGCTGCATCATTATCGCTTAGTAAGGTACAGCTCGCCGCGAGATTATAGGCTTTAATCTGGCCAAATAGAGCTATGCTATCTAGCGGTCTGCCCTTGCTTTCTGTTGCCCCTATCAACTGCGCCGCAATATCACTTGCCACCGCCGCCTCAAACTTATGACCGAGTCCGAGTTCACTGCGAGTTAATACCTGCCAAGCAGTGCGGTTATCTGGGTCGAAAGCAAGCCACTGCAATGAACTACTTTTAGCCTCTTGCCACTGTTCCAACGCCAATTGGCTGTAACTAATAAGCGGCCACCAATGGAGCTTCACATCTGAGGATAACAAGAGATCGAGCGCCGCTTGATATTGGGCCAACTGGTAATAGGCGTAGCCTTGCATATAGCGCACCTGCGCCTCGATGGACTTATCTAGCGTCGACAGTTCCAGCCTCGATAATGTCGCAATAGCTGCATCATATCGCTCAACTTGTAGCTGTGCTTGAGCCAAGTTAATGGCTATTTGACCCTGATTTGGATAAAGCTGATAGCCTCGTTCCCAGCAACTTAACGCCTTAGCTTCGGCACCTGTATCGCTAAGGGTTTTACACACATACTGAAATACGACTTGGTGTGGCGCAGCCTGCTCAAGCAGTGGCAACATCAGCTTTAGCGCCGCACCAAAATCACTCTTTTCTAGTAGTGGACTCGCTTTATTGAGCAGGTTTGACTCGTATCGATTTAAAGCTCGCCCATGGCTATCATTTAAATCTCGCCCATGGCTCAAAGCTGAGATAAGAGGTGAGATTAGCAAAAGCAGCACTGTCGATATTCTGAGAAAATTCATCGTTAACTCACCTTAAAGTTAATCGGTACATCAACAAACACCTTCACCGCTTCACCCGATAATACGGCAGGCTTAAAACGCCATTTTCGCGCCGCCTCTATCGCCGATTGGTCAAACACTTGCTTAGGTTCTGCTTCTAACACCTGTGCCTGACTCACCACGCCATCGGCCTCAACGATGAGTCGTAAAAGCACTCGGCCGCCGCTCTTGAACTTACGACCAGCCACCGGGATCTTCGGCTGAATAAAGCGCAGTAACTCCGGCGCTTTATCAACATCTCTAATACCAGCTATCACAGGTGCAACGCTAGGTAGACTCAAACCACTAAGTGTTGGAATGGCCAGCTCAGGCACTTGCAGGGGCAGATCGGCAACCGTAGGCATGAGCGGTATGCTAGGCGATACTGGCGTTGCTATGCTTGCGGCCACAGGCTTACTCAGCACCTCTTTAGGTGTCGGCAATTTCGGCTTTTCAGCAGGAAGCAAAGGCAGCGCTAGCTCTTTTGCTTGCTGACTTAAAAACGGCCTTGGTTGATTAGCATTAAGGCTGTTAGGCAGGTAATAACAGAGTAATATTGTCGCGGCAATTGACAGCATTAACCGCACAGAGATTACCAGCACTTGTTGAGCGCGCCTCCTATCCATTAGCGGATCTCTGACGCCACAGAACTAAAGCTTATGCCGGCCTGCTTGGCAATATCCAGCACCTTAATTGTCACACCTGTTGGGCAGTGGGTATCGGCAACCACCAGCAACTTTGCCTTAGGGGTTTGACTGGCGATCTGCTGCAGCTTGCCGGGAAGGTAATAGATATCGATCTCTTTTGACTCAAAGTACACCCGCCCTGTGGTATCGAGTGTGACCACAATTGGGCTACCGTCGACACTGGTGGCTGTACTTGCTTGAGGCCGCTTGATCTCCACCGAGGATTGCTGGACAAAATTAGTCGACACAATAAAGAAAATCAGCAAGATGAAAACCACATCGAGCATCGGTGTCATGTTGATCTCAGGATCTTTATCCTGCCTAAAGCGATCGCTAAGCATGCTTGTCTCCCACTAACAGATCCGTGTCGACACGGTTTAACTTTCGTTGCCAGAAGAACGCCAATACCGCCCCAGTTAACCCCACAAACAAACCGGTTTGGGTGGTGACCATCGCCATGGAGATCCCTGCTGAAATTACCGCTGGATCATGAAAACCATAGTTGGCTCCGGCGTCAAACATTGCAATCATGCCGCTGACCGTCCCGAGTAAACCTAAAAGCGGCGCAATCATGGCGAGTAACTTCACTCCTTGAAGATCCGCATATTGCTGTGCTTGTACCTGCCTTAGTGCTAACAAGCTCAAGCGCTGATTAAGCCAGTCATGTTGAGTTGTCACTATCATTAGCTGCTGGCTTAAGCCAGCCTCTTTGAATAATGCCCGGCTCACTAACCATAGCATCCATAAACAGCAGATGAATAACGGCCACATGACAATGCCACCAAGCTCAATGAAGCCTAGAATGGTATGAGCAAACTGGCGCACCGAAAACAGCATGTTATCGAGTGACATGCTCGTCTCCCCGCTCAAGATTCAGAGCCAGTAACAGCGCCGACTGCTGCTCCATATTCAAACTCAATGCTTGTGCGCGACGCTTAAGTGGGTAATGCAGTAATAGCAGAGGTAATGCCACCAGCAATCCCGCCTGAGTGGTGATTAGCGCCTTACTGATCCCTTGAGAGAGCAATTTGGGATCGCTATTACCGAACTCGGTCAACGACTGAAAAGTCTCAATCATGCCCGACACTGTGCCGAGTAACCCCAGCATTGGTGCCATTGCTGCCAACAACGCGATAAAGCCGAGCCCGCGTTCAAACTGAGCCATCTGCTTTAACATTAATTGCTTCAGTCGCTGATCCATCGCCTCAACGCCACTTCCCGCAACGATTGCGTTAGCCAACACGCTAGCGGCAGGTACCCTTGGCATTTTTAAGAGATGCTGCTTGATCGCTTGTAGATCCGCTTTAGTCTCATCTCGCTCACTAAGCTGTGCCAACGGCCGCCAATAAAGCAGCATCACCGCGCGCCATAGCGCTATCGCTAGGCCCAGCACCGCTAAGATAAGGATTGGCCATAACACTTCACCGCCATCTTTTATCCACTCAGATAGGCTCTGCTTATCAGCAAGACTTGGCAGCATTCGCCCTTGACTTAAATCCAATGGCAGAAGTTGAGTTTGACCTTCCAACCATGCGGTTAACTGCTCGCTGATTGTTGAATCAACTGGCGAGATTGCAACGGGAAGCTCATCTGTTAAGGCAATAAAGCTCGGCATTTCAGTCGCTGACTTTTCGATATGAGTCACTGCCATTAAGCCGCCAAATACCTTTAACGCTTGCTCGCTCACGCTGCCATTGCCAGAGCTAACGGGCGCCTTGGCACTGAGTACTTTAGCCGTCATCTGCATATCATCGACAGCGTAGCCGACAAGCTCATTAAGCTGGCACAAGCTTGGAAAGCCAGTACTCGCCTTGGCAAGCGTTAAGCTACCCTGCCGTTGAGGCGCAGCAAACTGCGTAGGACTCTGCTGCCACTGCTGCGATAGACTACTCAACGCCTTTTGATAGGCCCCCTGCACTAGCTTCATATCATCAACCGCAAGCTGATAGTCTTGGCTGAGACTTTGCTTTTGCTGAGCTAACTCTATCAGCTGCTGATTTAACAGCTCAAGCTGGGTACGTTTGTCATTTAAGCGCTTAGCCAGCTGTTGTTGATTAGTTTTAACCTCATCAATCTCTTGCTTTAAGTCACTGCTCCAACGCAAGTTCTGTTGCGCTATCTCAGATGCTCGCAGCTCAATTTGTTGCTCAAGCGCTTGATACTCAGCAGCCTCTTTTACAGTCGGCTCTTGTGTAAAAGCCAATGGCGATACACTTAACAATAAGACTAAGATTGCTGATCTCATTATTTTTGCGCTCCCAATGGCAGGTTAACAATCTGAGCAACCTGCTTATTCGATGTGATTGCCATGGCTAATCGAATATCGCCCTGCTCGTTAGCCGCTAAAGGCTGCCATTTTCGAGACTGGCTATCAAACCAACCAACCTTTTGCTCATCGGGCGTCATATAGAACCAAGATAGGCGACCTAAACGCAGCAGGTTCACTTGTACAGGCTGCTCATCGATCACGATGATCTCCTGAGTTATCTGCTGACCATAACCGTAAGCGACCTCGATACTAATAACGTCGAGCAATCGTCGAAAACGTTCGGCCAATGGCAACTCACTACTATCCATCGCACTACGTAGAAACGCTAGACGTCGCTTACGCTCCTCATAATCGAAAGGCAAGTCAGCGCTGATCTGACGCTCTAGCATGGCATACCAGATCTCCAACTGCGGCTCTAGCTCCTGCTTAAGTGCGGTAATAGTCGCGATATCTTGCTGCAGAAGTTTGACCTCCGCCTGTAGTGAGGCTAGATACCTTTGCTGTTTTTGCAATTGGTATTCGGTCCAATACAACTCACCGAGATCTTGTTGCTGCTGTGACAGGGATTGCGCTTTTTGCTGTTGCCATGCAGCAGCCTCTTCACCTAGCTGCACCGACTGCTCAACAGGCTGTTTGATCTGCTCCAGCCATTGCTCTGCTAAATGGTCCAGCGCCTTGTCGCCTCTGGCCTCTGATGCATTAACGCCCAAAGGCAGCGCACAACAAATAGCCAACAAACTGTAATAAATACGACCTATCATCGACGACCCCCTTTGTTAATTGAGCGGCGCCAAAACACCAGTCCTTGCAGCAATAAACTCACTAATAGCAGGCCATAACAGACAAAAAAATAATTCACTAGCGGGTTATGTACCGCGAGCACCTTAACCTGCACCCCAAGCGCCTCTTCTTGATGTGGCACTCTAAAGTCTGTCACTGTGATATACAGATCCTTCCATCTAAAGGGCCGCATAAACCTCGCATCACCACTGATTTTTTGCTCACCATCTTGAACAATAAAATAGGCGGAATTTATACGAGGATCGAACTGCTCCACACTGCGGCGAGTGATCCGTCCTGCCGGACTAAACCCTGTTTCATCTTCGGTGATAAGGCTTACATCATCGTGATAGTCGACGCTAACTAACTTAATCTGGTAACGACCACTGTTGAAACGCTCGCCCTGATGTAGCACCGCGCTATCGTGACCGTGGATAAATACCAGATCGACACCGTGAAAGATGAAAACCAGCAAAGTGAGGATATGTATTGGCAACATCATTATCCGCGGGCTGCGCCAACGCTTGTGACGCCATATAGGCAAAAGATCGCGCCAAGAACATAAGGCGGTGTTTAATCCTAGCAGGAACATCAAGCCAAATAAGCCTGCTAACCAGAACCCAACCATGGGCGCAGCTGTTAACCTTTGTAGCCACTGGGACATAGGTAAATCGTTTAATGCCCTTAACACTTGACGATAGAGCTCATACTCACTCAGACCTACGCCTATGGCGAACCATAGCGACAGGAGCATTAGCAATACGAAGGCGAGGCGCATCGAAAATAACCAGTTCATTCTCATGACAAGCGATACCCCAACATCAATACGCAGATAAAGCCCAATACCGCCGCTTTACCCATGGCCAGTGCTCTGGCATTAGCAAACCAAGCCTTAGGTAAATGAAATACCAGAATGAATAATAGGTATGTTAATGCCGAAAAGAAGAAGTGGCCGCTCCAACTCCAGCTGCGACCCCAGCCAATAAATGCCCAGTAGCTGCCTGCGATCTCACCACCAAGAAATGCAGTACCCGCCAGCAAACTGAGCAGGTGACTATGGCTCTCTAAACGCGTGTCACGCCAAACCCCATGAAATAGATAACCAAGGCTGGCTGCAATCGCCAAACCGAGCGCGATAGGCCGAGATATAAAAAATAGCTGCGCCCATAAGGATGTAAGCATTGCGCTATCACCCGTAGGTAGCTCCAGTGTTTGACTATATCCAAGCAGCAACAGCGCAACAAAAGTGATTGCCCATACATAATTGGCTTGCAAACGCGTTTTTATCGAGAAACCACACAAGCAAACTAAACTGACGATGGCGGTAACCACTAGGTAGGTCATCACACTGCTTGAGGGAAACAATAGGCTATCGGCGTTGATTAAACTCAATGTCATGACAGCGAGAGCTAATAGCACAATATTTGCCAAACGGGCAGCGAGCGAGCTTTGCTCAAGCTCTTTAGATTGCTTCAAACTTAAGTCACTCATTTAATCGATTCACCTACTCTCATACCTATTCTTTCGGCGCTGATAAACTGCATCAGTTTTTGTGGCAAACTAAGATCTTCAACATCGATGATTTCAGGCTTATTTAACGACCAATGACGACATACCTGATCAATTAAACTTGGCCGAACCACCCAGATATGACGGCTATTAGCCACTGCAAGCAGCGGAGCTATCTGCATGCCAAATCCTTGTCCCCCTAGTTCCATCGGTCCAATCTCATCCACAATACAAATATCGCCTTGCTGGAAATTATTGTGGTCGAGCGCTTGTTTACCCAGCGCTATTCCCTCTTGAGTAAAGGTGAAGCGGGTGCCTGTCTTCTTATCTAATACACCGGTACGATGACCGAATAGACAGCGCTCATCCGTAGCAATATCAACGATATCACTGCTAAAACGCCGCCCCTCCTTCATCACCCCAGGACAGAGCATTCCCTTGAGCGGGATCTGCTTTTGCTGACACTGCTTGATAAACTGAGCCAAAAGCGTAGTTTTGCCACTGCCGCTTTCGCCGGTAATGATGAGTACACGACTTTGACTTAATCCCAATACATTTTGTGGCATAAAAAACTCCTGCGAGGCGACTTGGTAGCTCGCTGTGGCCAAGCCATAAAGGCGACTAATGTTCTTGCTGGTCATAACCGCTGCACGCTCGCCATAATCCAACACCTTGCCATGCTCCAATAGCAGTACCTTGTCGGCATACAACTGAGCTAGGTTGGGATCGTGTAAGATGGCAATGACCGCGGTATTGGAATCGATGCAGCTACGCTTAACCTGAGATAAAATTTGGAACTTATTACGATAATCGAGATGATTAGTTGGCTCATCAAGCAGCAGTAACTGCTCACTCTGAAACAGCGCTCTAGCCAATAACACCAGTTGACGCTCACCACCAGAGAGGCGGTTGTAATCCGCCTTGGCCAAGCCCCCGACATCAAGCAACTGCATCACTCTTTTAGCATCATGAATGTCTTGTTCTGAGGGGGACTCAAAGGTCGATAGAAAAGGCGTACGCCCCATCACCACCATCTCTAATGCAGTAAAAGCAAAGGCTGTTTCTTGCTGCTGTGGCACCAGTGCCATCTGCTGCGCAATTTCGGCTCGGCTCATCTTGTCTAGCGCTGAGGAATTAAGATACACAGCCCCCTGACTAGGCTGGTTTAGTCCACATAAGCAGTTCATCAAGGTGGTTTTACCCGCACCATTGGCTCCTAAAATCGCTAGAAACTCTCCCGCTTTTAGCTCGAAGCTAACCCCTTCTAATAAGCACTTATCGCCAACGTAATAACTAATATCCGTAACCGATAGCATCAGTAAGCCCCTCCTTGACGAAAGCGAAACAGTAGGAAGGCAAACAGTGGTGCGCCCACTAAAGAGGTAACTATGCCAATAGGGATTTCCATGCTAAAGCTCGCGCGAGCCACACTATCGGCTAACAGTAAAAACATGGCGCCCACGGCTGTGGAGATAGGAATTAGGCGCATATTATTGGCTCCAGTGAAAGTACGAACCATATGCGGTACAACAAGGCCAATCCAGGCGACAGAGCCAACAGTTGCCACGCAGGAAGCCACAATAAAGGAGCTAATCACAATCAACACGATGCGCAGCCTTGCAGGCTCAACCCCTAAGCTACGGCTCTGATGGTCGCCTAAACACAACACATTAAGGCGGTAACGTAATGTGTGAATGAGCCCATAACCAAGGGAAACAGGAATAATAAGCTGCGCCACCGTGCTCCAACTGCTCACAGAGAGCGACCCCATCAGCCAAAATACGATAGCGGGTAACTCTCCATAGGGATCGGCTAAGGCTTTTAGCATGGTCAGGGCTGCACCAAATATCGAACCGACGATAATGCCTGTCATAATCATCAACAGTAGGCTGTTACTGCCAAAACGTCTGGCCATAAACATGGCGGCGCAAGCGGCTGATAAGCCACAGACAAATGCCAGCAACTGAACCATAAGCCAGCTACTCCCCGGCATAATGAGTCCCATCGCCGCGCCAAACATACAGCCTGATGCCACCCCTAAAATATCTGGAGACACGAGTGGATTACGAAATACCCCTTGGTAAACGGCGCCAGAAACAGCTAGGCCTGCGCCGACGATCAAGGCGGTAAGTAAACGAGGAAAACGAATAAGTAAAATAACGCGCTCTTCTTGAGTCAGATCATCGGGAACCTGACCTGTCATTATCAAGCTACTCAGCACTGACGGTAGCTTTTGAATTGCACTGAACAGATCCGCTGGATTGACAGAGAAGCGACCGGCACAAAGACCGACAAAAGCGATGATGATGGCGATTCCAATCCATTGTATCGGCTGTAACGAATAGCCTTTCACTACTGACATCGGCTTATCTCATGCAGTGGCGACAGGCAAGCATCTCCAAAGGCAACTTGATAGTAGTGAGCAATTTCAGCATCGAGATCGATATTGTTAAATCGCTCAGGGTAGGCATTCGCCGCAATATAAAGCGCACCAGCCATCGCCATCGGTGATGGCATATCCCAGAAGCTGCCCTTGGGAAGGTGAATTTGGGGTAATTTAGCGATTTGAGTCATAAGTGACTTTTCGAGTTGCTCATCGACTTTTGTCGAGTCATTAGATTCACGCACTAGCAACTGTGGCTGCCACAACAATAGTTGTTCAGCATTCACCTTAGGGTAAAAACCCGGTACTCCCGTAGCGACATTATTAACGCCTGCCACGGCCATTAATTGATGCTGAAACATCTGCTCACTGGCGGTGCGGTATAGATCTGAGCTATTAGCATAATAGCCGCGCAGACGCTGCTCATCATTCAAACCGGAAAGTCCCGTTTGAATGATTTTAGCTAAACGCTGGTTTTCAGCCGCTATCTTATCGGCTTTATCTTGGGTGCCTGTCGCCTTAGCCAGCAACTCGAGTACCGCTTTAGCATCTTCTATGCTCTCCGGTTGGATCACTAAGCTAGCAATACCTAACGAGGTTAATCGGTCTGCAAGTCGATACCCGTCTTTCTTACCAAACACTAAGACTAAATCAGGCTTAAGTGCGACAATGGTCTCTAAACTTGTACCAGCCGAACGACTACCTATCACTAAGGGATCGCGATGCGCGAGAAGTTTGTTGATAAAGGGGGAGTGCTTGGTGCTACCGCCGATGCCAACGAGTTTGTCGGCAAGCCCTAGACTTAAGGAGAATAGGTTTGCCGGAGTGAAGGTTGTCACGATCCGCTTGGCAGGCTGTTGCAGCACCACCTCGCGGCCTTGTTGATCGACCAAGTGTATCGGCGATGCCGATACACTTGAAAGACTACAAAGGAGAATGACAACAGCACTAAATAGTCTGCTTAACATTCCCATTCCTTAGAAGCGGTACTTTACGCCCACTTCATAGGAGCGACCTTCGTTTGGCTGGCCATATCCTTCGTAGTGTGATTCATCAAGTAAGTTATTAAGATTAACGTAAGCAGAAAGCTGCGGTGTAATCGACTTCTTAATACCCATATCGATTGTTAAGGTATCTGACTCCCACTCGTCAGAACGCTCATCAATCAGAATATCGGTGCGGTAACGAACACGCAGATTGCTGTCGATGTCTAACCAAGGTTGATACCAGTTAACAACCGCAGTCACCGAATCCTTCGGAATATCACGGAAGTAATCAGAGTCGCGACCATCTGTGGTATTACGCGCATGGGTGTAAGTGTAATCTAGAGATAAACTTATATTCTCTGTCAACTGGCTTAGAGTAGTGATCTCGATACCATAAAACTCTGAGCTACCTACGTTTTGATAGACTTCAAGGTCCCAACCTGGATCCGTTGGGTCTGGCACATAAGTAGAGACAATCTTATCGCTCACATCGTGGTAGAACAGACCAATATCGATACTGTTTAACAATTGGTGGCTAAAATCATTCTTCCAACCTAAGGTATAGCTGGTATTGCGCTCTGGTTTAATATCATGACGCGCGCCAGTATCGTCATACATCTCAGTAAAGGTTGCGAAACGAGTCTTTTGCGCAATAGAGCCATAGACTAAACCAGCATTATCGAAGGTATAGCTCATACCTAACATAGGATCTAGGGTATCCGAACCATCTTCCCCCGATGCCGCATCATTGCCACGATCTTCAACAACTGTTTGTTTATGCCATGCAATACCTGCAACTACATTTAGTGCACCAAATGTCATGGTGTCTTCGGCTGCGAGGCTAATGGTATCCAGTTGAGAGCGCTCATAACCATGGGAGCGGTCAGGATCTACATAGGCAACGTTCTTCTTCTTATGAACATCATTCTTAAAGTTGACAGACAGGCTTAAACTGTTCCAATCAGCTAATGCCATATCGGTAAATAGCGCACCACCAGCGGTATAGTCGCTGAAGCTACTAGTCGCTAATTTTACCTCTTTTTCTGGATTGCTATAGGAGTCATAGCTATCGTTATGCATATGGTAGTAACCTAATGCACGAACGGTGAGCCAATCATTCACTCGGTGTAAACCGCTTAAATCCATCCCCGTATCTTTATATTCAGAGATATCAGCAAAGCTACTAAAGTCACTAAATACCTTATTATTACGGGTGTTATAGGGCAGCTCACGGTCTGAATCTAAACTAAATACACTAGCAAATAGTTCAGTGCTTTCGTTAGCGTAACCACCACGAACCCAGATGTTTGTTGACTCATAAGCTGAGTTTTCACGCTTGCCGCCATCTTCAACGATCATCTGCTTTGGTAAGTCGCCATATCTGTCTCTCACATCAGACAATACAGGTTCGAAGTCATTAGACATACGCATCGCATCACGACCACGGTGATCGACAGATGCAAACAGACTAAAGCCATCTTTACCTAAGCTAAGTGAACCAGATTGGTAGTTCTGCCCCATCTGACCAAAAGATGCTTGTAGATCACCGCTCACCCCCTCTTGGCCTTTCTTGGTAATAATGTTGACGACACCACCCATACCATTAGGACCATAAAGGACCGAAGAAGCACCTTTAACTACATCGATTTTGGCAATAATGTTGGCGGGAATTTGATTAAGATCTAACTGGCCATAATTGGTTTCATAATAAGGCACGCCATCAAGCAAAATAAGCACCTTATCTTGCTCAAAACCCTGAATAGTTAGGAACTTCTCACCCTTACTTGACTGAGCAACATGTACGCCAGGTACATAATCCAGTGCATCGGCAACCGTTTTAGCTCCAATAAGTTCAATCTGCTCTGCAGTCATGGTGTTATTGATTGCGATATCTCTAACCCCTGTTTGCTCTGAAACAACAATCTCACCGAGAGAGAACACATCATTTTTATCACTGGCTACCGCATGCTGGCATGCCAACAAACTACTGATGATAACTGCGATTTTAGTATTTCTTGTTTTGATCACCGAAGACTCCGAACTGCTCGTTGTAGGGGATTGCGGCCTTTAAACCATTAAAGAACCTGCTTCACCGAAAATTCGCGCGTATCTTATTCTTAATCTTCAAGTGCAACCATTAACAAAACCTAACTCTAGACACTCATCACCCAATAAAAAACCAATAACAACACAACACCATATAATTACAGCCAACAAGGGACAAATAGTCTCAACGAGACAAGTTGACAAGATATTATGTCTACTCAGAAAAAAATGAATCAGCAACAAGCTGTTTTAATTAGCTAATGTAGCGAAGGCAGAACTTGCTTTTTAACCAAGTCGTTTTACAGGGGGGCTAGAATATTGAGAAAGGAGGCTAACCACATGTCTTGCGTTGTGATTCTAAACTCATAATTAACGATTGATAACCACTGCAGCTTGTACAGCAATTGGGCTATGTCCCGTCCTGAAATAGGTTGACGGTTTTTACTAGACCAGTAGCTTCTGCTGCTGGTCTTTTTTATGCACTTGATTAGGTGTTTTCATACCCAAGCTTAAGTGCGGCCTCAGCTCATTGTATATAA
>NZ_BPET01000020.1 GCF_019654915.1 Shewanella sp. MBTL60-007
TGCCTGATTTAACAAAGCCGCGCTGCTCATAATCACGGTAGTACCAAAACTCCTGTGTTTCGCTACTGCCATCATACTTAATCGTCTTCTCTGGTGCTGTCATGGCACCGACTTTTAGACCACTGTCATTAATATCATAGAAGAAGGTATCGACCGAGTTAACCGTAGCCTCATCTTCTGGGAATGTCGGCGCTGTGGTGCCGTTCACACTTTCAAACGTTGGCATCCACTCATTGCCAACGGCAGTAAACGTAAAGTTGTTAGCGATAATAGGAAGGTTAACCGAATAGCTAATGGTTTCAGAGTCCGCCACCCCATCTTCAATGTCGATAACACCATCATCATCTTCTGACACTGTAAGTTTCTTTTTCCCTTTAGCCGCACCTACAGCTTCATCATTCGCATTAACAGCCATACCATAGCCGTTACGGGTATTATCGATGGTGCCATTGAGATCATAAGTGTCTAGGTCGATATTAATAATTTCATAAACAGGCGCTGCTTGAGCTCCCTGTAGTACGCTTAATACACCAACAGCTACTAACGTTAGGGTTTTATCCAACTTAAACTTCATTAACTCGCTTCCTATTTCTTATTTTTTAGCTTACTTCAATGACTCGAGCTCTTCCCATCGCTCAAAGCAACTTTCAAGCTGGCTTTCCTTATCGGACAATGCTTTCAAGTTTTCATTCACTATTTTTTGCTCCTGAGCATAAAACTCAGGTGAACTAACAACTGTTTGCAGTTGTTCGATTTCCACCTCTAACTGCTCCATTAAGGCAGGTAGAGACTCTAATTCGCGTTGTAACTTGTACGAAAGTTTCTTCTCGGCTTTTTTAGCCACTTTCGCTGGCGCAACGGCTTTGGCTTCACTCACAGGAGCTTCGACAGCTTTTGTCTCTTGAGGTTCCTCAGAATAAAATCTGGCTCCTTGAGAAACTGCATCTTGGTAGCCGCCTACATACTCACTCCAGCCACCATTACCGGTAAACCACCAACTACTGGTTACTGTATTGTCGATAAACGCACGATCGTGACTTACCAATAACAGCGTTCCCTTATAATCGGCAAGCAGCGACTCTAACAACTCTAAGGTTTCAATATCAAGGTCGTTTGTTGGTTCGTCGAGAATAATTAAGTTTGCAGGTCTTAGCAATAAACGCGCTAACAGCAAACGGTTTTTCTCACCGCCTGACAGAGCCTTAACTGGCGTTCTCGCACGCATAGGCGAGAACAAGAAATCTTGCAAATAACTTAAGATATGGCGATCTTGACCGTTGATGGTTACCGTTTTCTTACCTTCACCAACGTTATCTTCAACTGTTTTCTCAGGATCTAAGGCTTCGCGATACTGGTCAAAGTATGCAATTTCAAGTTTCGTACCGACTTTCACACTACCTGATTGTGCTTCTAATTGACCAATAAGTAGTTTAACCAGTGTTGATTTACCACAGCCGTTAGGGCCGATTAACGCGATTCGGTCACCACGCATTACCGTCGCGCTAAAGTTTTTAACTAAATTCTTCTCTGGTAAATTGTAATCAAGGTTTTCGATATCAAACACCAACTTACCTGAGCGCTCGGTATCGGCAACGGTCATCTTGGCATTGCCTTGACGATTAAGACGCGCCATTCGCTCAACTCTAAGCTCTTTAAGCGCACGTACGCGCCCTTCATTGCGGGTACGGCGTGCTTTAACCCCTTGACGGATCCAAGCTTCTTCCTCTGCTAACTTCTTATCGAAATGAGCATTTTGCTCGGCTTCTACTCGAAGCCATTCAGCCTTACCATCAAGATATGCTTGATAATTACCAGGCCAAGAAGTCACCACACCACGATCTAAATCGACAATTCGAGTCGCCATACGTTGAATGAAGCCACGGTCGTGACTGACAAACACTATGGCGCCACGATAACTCAGCAGGAACTGCTCTAACCATTCAATCGTGTCGATATCTAGATGGTTGGTAGGCTCATCGAGTAATAAAAGATCTGGATCGCTAACTAAAGAGCGTGCTAGAGCAACCTTACGCTGCCAACCTCCCGATAGTTCAGACAAAGGAGCATCAGGGTCAAGGCCTAGTAATTCGCAGTTTTGGTTAATGCGATTATCTAACTGCCAACCATTAAGGTGGTCGATATCTTCCTGCAAACGCTCCATCTGCTTAAGCATCCGCTCCATCTCATCTGGAGTAGCGCTACCAATATCGTGAGAAAGTTGATGGTAACGCTCAAGTTTCTCACCGACCTCTTTCAAGCCTGCGGCGATATAAGCATAAACAGTACCTTGCTCGGCCTTAGGTGGGTCTTGCTGCAAACGACTTACTTTAACGTCGGTGGCGATATTAAACTCCCCCTCATCCAGTAATACGTCGCCACTTAAGATCTTCATCAGGCTAGATTTACCGGCACCATTACGACCAACGATACAAACACGTTCGCCAGCTTCAATTGTAAAATCAGCATTTTGTAATAATGGGGTATAGCCGTAGGCTAAAGATCCGTTATTAATACGTACAAGACTCAACTTACGCTCCTAAAAATTCTTCTAATGCTTCGAGATCAAACGGCCAATTAAGTTCACTTTGGCTATCGGCAATTTTTACGACCGGGATTCGAATACCATATTGCTCAGCTAAATTGTCATCATCACAGATATCCAAGGCATCATATTCAACGCCGGCCTGCATGAGTAAATCTGCTGCTAATTCACACAGATGGCACGCATCTGTGTGATATAAAATAACTGAGGCATTAACCTGCATGGGTAATTAACCATGTGTTATGGATATGCGGATTGCGTTTGTAATCCAGTGGCAGTGTTTGATTATCGATGTTTTTGATCGACATACCTTGTGCTTCCAACTCCGCAATTTCCATCTTAAATTTACGTTTGTTGTTAGAGAAAATGATCTCCCCACCTGGATTTAGCAACTTGTACACATCAGTGAGCATCGCAACATGATCACGCTGAACGTCAAATGAGTCTTCCATACGCTTCGAGTTTGAGAAGGTCGGAGGATCGATAAAAATCAGGTCAAACCTATCATGAGTGCGTTTTATCCACTGAAGGCAGTTTGCCTGAACAAACTGATACTTATCACTGTTTAAGCCATTTAACGCAAAGTTCTCTTTCGCCCAATCAATATATGTATTGGACATATCGACTGTTGTAACAGACTTCGCCCCACCAAGCGCCGCATGTACAGATGCAGAACCTGTATAAGAGAACAGGTTACATACGCTGCGTCCCTTAGACTTGTCCCCTACTAACTTACGCGTTAAACGGTGATCCAAAAACAGCCCGGTATCTAAGTACTCTTTCAGGTTTAACTTAAACTTAGCGCCATACTCAGTAGTAATAAGTTCAAGCTTGCTTGCGACTAACTTCTCATATTGATTCGTGCCCTTCTTACGTTCACGGGTCTTCAAAATAATATGGTTAGGGTCGATGCCTATAGCGCCTGGTAGTGCAATAAGCACATCGGTCAATCGGCGTTTTGTGACAGCATCTGGAATTTGTGATGGAGCTGAATACTCTTGAATAACCACGTAATCGAGATACTTGTCGACTGCAACATTATACTCAGGTAGATCCGCATCATAGAGACGATAGCTATCGATCCCCTCTTTCTTAGCCCATTTTTCTAACTGTTTAAAATTCTTTTTAATACGGTTAGCAAAAGGCACTGCGATATCACTGACATCACCTTCGATCTTAATGTTTGCAGGGTCTACACGGCGGGTATTTTGTGCATGAACTGTATAAAGATTGAACGCACACTCAAGCGCACCGTTGTTCATCTTCATCTGCTTATCAGCTTTAAGCTTCAATGCTGATAAAAGTTCGACATCGCTATTTAGGATCGCAATGTTCCAGCCGCCAAATTCAGCTTTAAACTTATCACCTAGCTGGTAATACAGTTGAAGTAGTGAAGTCACATTGCCTAAACGCTCACCGTATGGTGGGTTTGAGATTAAATATCCCGTTTCTACCGGTACTTTTACATCAAGCGCGTTACATACACTAAAGTCGATAAGCTCGAGTACACCTGCATTTTCAGCATTACGTTTTGCTAGCGCAACCAGCCTAGAATCAATATCTGAACCGAAGAACTTGATACTACAACGGGTTTTACCGATCGAAGCACGTGCCTCGGCTTCATTTAACAGCTCTTGCCAAACTTTTTTGTTATGAGGTAACCAATGGTCAAAACCAAAACGCTCACGATGGATACCTGGCGCAATATCACAAGCCATCATTGCCGCTTCAATCAAAATGGTGCCACTACCACAGAATGGATCGAGTAGATCCATTGGTTTAGCCTGCCAACCACTGCGAACTAGCATATTCGCTGCAAGGTTTTCTTTCAGGGGAGCCTCACCGGTAGTCGAGCGATAACCGCGTTTGTGCAGCGCTGGGCCAGAGAAATTAAAACCAATAGTGATCTCACCACGTCTAAAGTGGGCATCGATTCTAAAGTCGGCGTCCACTCTTTCAACATTCGGACGAGAGAAATCATCATCTCTAAAACGGTCCACAATCGCGTCTTTGATTTTCAAGGCGCCGAATTGGGTGTTCTTAATGAAGCCGCCTAGACCATGAAAGTCGATGCTAAAGGTGCTGCGATTGGAAAACTGCATCTGCCAGTCAATACCATAAGCAGCGTTGTAAAGTTGCTCAGGTGACTCACAAGGACCTTTATAAATGACAAAAATGATTCTGCTCGCTAAACGCGACCACAGCGTAATACGATATCCAAGCTCTAATGAAGCCGAAAAATAAACTCCGGCAACACTTTCTTTAATGTCTGAAGCGCCAAGCTCGGCAAGCTCAAGTGATAACGCGTATTCATAGCCCCGAGGAGCTGCAGCAAAAAAATTTAACATTGATAATCGACACACAGTAAAAATTAGTTGGACATTATACCTGTTAGCGCCGTTAAATGATAAAAGTTATTGGCTAAAGCTTAATTTAAAAACAGTAATAGCAATTTAAGCGCCTATAAATCGAAAAAGGCTCAAAAAACAGCCGAGTAAATCATTTATTTAAAATGTTTCTTGCAATGTACCTATGCCATCGCTATAGTTCGCCACCTCTTCGGGGCAGACACTGAGTACTAACTCTATAGAACTGCTTTGAAGTTTAAATTCGGACGCGGGATGGAGCAGTATAAAAGCTACTCGGACTCAACTATTTATAAAAGAAGGCGAAGGTCGTTGCCAAGCTTTTGTAGAAAGTAATCCAGCTGTCGAAACCACTTCCTTATGATGAAGTAAAACTGATAATTACAATTCGGACGCGGGATGGAGCAGTATAAAAGCTACTCGGACTCAACTATTTATAAAAGATGGCGAAGGTCGTTGCCAAGCTTTTGTAAAAAGTAATCCAGCTATCGCAACCACTTCCTTATAATGAAGTAAAACTGATAATTACAATTCGGACGCGGGATGGAGCAGTTTGGTAGCTCGTCGGGCTCATAACCCGAAGGTCGTTGGTTCAAATCCAGCTCCCGCAACCACTTCCTTATAATGAAGTAAAACTGATAATACAATTCGGACGCTGAATGTAGCTGTTTGGTAGTTCGTCGGGCTCAGCTCTTTATGAAAGGCAGGCAAAGGTCGTTGCCAGTTCTGTTATCGAAAGTAATCCAGCTCCCGCAACCAATTCCATTTCGAAGAATCTAGCTAACAACTAGGCCAGCGAAATCTGGTTTTTTGTGTCTGAATTTATAGTTTTCTCCTAGAGTCCAAGCTTTAGCGTAAAAAACTCATCAACGACAAAAATATCAGTAATGCACCAACCTGCGACAGTTTGTAACCATTAGCACTATCTTATTGCCCCTCTTTCCCAAATTGTTAAAATCATACGCGCTACAAAACCACAACATAATAAATACAAATAAGAACCACAACAATTTGTTGATGTCCTAATAGAGAGAACAAAATGAATAAAGCAATCCCTCTCCTACTGTGTGTTAGTTTAACTGCTTGCGGTGGCAGCGATGGTGAAAACACAGAAACTCCACCACCGGCTCAAGCACCCGATTTACAAGCCGATGTCTGCTATTTGATGTCGACAACTATGGGAGATATCACCCTAGCGATCGACCTAACGAATATGCCAATTACCGGAAGTAACTTTAAAACCTATGCAGATGAAAACTTCTATAACGGCACTCTATTTCATCGAACCATCAATAACTTTGTAATACAAGGTGGCGGCTTCACTAGCGGCTTAGTAGCCAAGCCTGGAAACGACCCCATCACAAATGAAGCAAATGTCGGGATCAGTAATGAACGTGGCACCATAGCAATGGCAAGAACGAATGCGGCTCACTCTGCTACCAGCCAGTTTTTCATCAATGTTTTAGACAACCCTCAGCTTGATGCTTCGAGTTCTAGTTATGGATACGCGGTATTTGGAAAAGTGTTGCAAGGAATGGATGTTGTCGATCAGATAAGCATCGTTGATACCGATAGCGCAGATGTACCAACAACTGAGATTATTATAAACACGCTAATCGAAACAAGCTGTGCGATTGATTAATAGTCAATAAATCGATTGCCGCGTCATATCAAATATGACGCGGTATACACTCATTAAAAATCAAAACTCAGTAAGCTCTATCACTATTAATCGGAACACTTATATTTAGCCATTAATAAAAACCAGCATTAAAAGAAGCTCCTTTCTACTGTAATCGAAGCTTCAAAATTTAAGTGATTGATTAACCGAGTCGTCAAATCTTACGACAAAAGGTTTCGGCGGCTCGATTTATTGAAGCATAAAGAAGAAACAGGAGAAGTAAACCGAATATAATATCGGCCTAATAAAGCTTAGTGCTGTGTGATTTTTAGGCTGCTCGAAACTGTTGCTGAGTCTTAACCGATAAAGGTGCTAATCTATCATGCATTACTTTTATCGTCTCAAACTGTTTTAAGCTTTTCGAATCCGTTAAACGACACTCTGCAGACAGGATCATCACTAAAGATGCCTGCAAACCAGACTCAATGACCATAGCTAGAACTGTATGTTCGCTCGTAGTTAGTTGAAATAACTTACCAACTTCACTATAAACGCATTGATTTGACGTATTAAAAAACCAAGACTTTGGCATCTGAGGTTTTAATAAAAAATGTGCAGCGGTTGCATTTAAGGCTATTTGAACTAATAGCGCATCATTAAGTGCAAGTGTTTTCGATAAACGGTCAACCAGATCGATATAGAACTTAGCATGCTCGACACTAAACTCCATTATTTCTTTGGCATCAGGTATTAGGGACTTCAATTTATAAGGTGACAAAAACTCCATGTCATCTCCTAATGAAACACTTAATACACCATACGTTTCATTATATCCCCATTGCCAATCCCTTTTTGGCATTAATAACATAACGTTTACCTTTATTTAGATACAATTGGATAATAGATGATTATTTCATCAATATCAAAATAAATTTTGTTCGAAATGATATTTAATTTTACAAGAAAAAACGATCATTAAGATCCAATTAAGATCCTAATGATCATTTTATGATCTAAATATTAAATTTAGATCGAAACAGACTTATTTAATTCGGTATGCTTCAACAATATCTTTAATTAACTTTGGACCTTGATAAATAAATCCAGAGTAAATTTGCACCATTTCAGCGCCAGCATCTAATTTATCGAGTGCGTCTTCTGCGCAATTAATGCCGCCAACACCGATAATTGGAAGTTTCCCCTTCAAACAATCGGCAAGTTGTTTGATCACTACTGTTGATAATGAATTCAATGGCTTACCACTCAAGCCACCTGCTTCATTAGCATTTAGCAATCCGCTAACACCATCGCGAGTCAAGGTTGTATTGGTTGCAATTGCCGCATCAAATTCACTTCGAATTAATGCTTCCGCAATTTTTTCAATCTCTTCGCTAGACAAGTCTGGTGCAATCTTAAGTGCAATAGGTACGTACTTACCATACTTTTCAGCCAGTTCTTTTTGCTTCTGTTTAAGAGATCCAAGTAGATCATCCAATAGATCGCCATATTGCAGTGAGCGTAAACCAGGCGTATTGGGTGATGAAATATTAACAGCAATATAAGCTGCGTAGGGATAAACCTTATCCATACAGATCAGGTAATCCTCTTTACCCTGCTCTACGGGTGTGTCTTTATTCTTACCTATATTGACACCCACCATCGCATTTGACTTGGCAGCTTTCAGATTAGCAACAAGATTATCTACACCTTTGTTGTTAAAGCCCATACGATTAATAATCGCTTTTGCAGGCTTAAGTCTAAAACAGCGTGGCTTATCGTTTCCTGGTTGAGGACGCGGTGTGACTGTACCAACTTCAATATGGCCAAAGCCCATCGCATGGAAAGCATCGATACATTCGCCATCTTTATCCATACCAGCAGCAAGACCTACAGGGTTTGGAAAAGTCAGACCCATCATAGTAACTGGGGCAGGCTTAATATTTTGCGCATAAAAGCAATTTAAAGGTGAATTACCAGTAGATTTTAAACTGCCGATAGCAAAATTATGGGCCAGTTCTGGATCCATCTGAAACATGAACTTTTGTGCGATTTTATAAAACATGTTTTCTCCTAGACCGAAAAAAGCCCCGGCATCTGCCAGGGCTTCTGATTTAAATCAGATTACTTTTGACCTTCACAATGAAGGATCAAAAGGTTAAGTTCACGTAAGGCTACAGAGAACTTTGCAAACTCATGGCTTTGCGAAGTCTTAAAGTCAGCGAGCATATGGAACCAACGCTCCAATAAGCTCTGATTTGACTCAATCCATTCTGAAATGATCTTATTCGCATCACAGCTTTCAGTACAAGTTCTCAATACGACAGAACTAAGTGCACGCTGCTGCCAATCAAGCTCTTCTCTAAAGGCCGCTCTAGCAAGCGCTTGCCAGTGGTTCGAAACTGGTTGAGCACTGATTTGCTCTAGGAACCAATGTAAATCAACACTCGCTCCAAGCTTAAAGTAAGTTTCGGCCACTAGCGGAACTGGCTTGCTTTCAAGATCACAGATTTGGGCAATATCCAGCGCAGAGAATAAGGTGCTTACATTTGCGACAACCATGGCCACATCTTCTGGTACACCTTCATTAATCAACGCATTCGATTCAGCACGAATACCTTCGACTTCTTCGTTAACCATATATTGGTGAACGCTTGCCTTCAACTCATCAAATACTGGCTTGAAGAACTCAATCGTCTGTTCGATATTCAAGTTACGATTGCGATGACGCAAGAACCAACGACTCGCGCGGCGAATATTACGGCGTAACTGATGCAGCATTTCACACTGTACAACAGCTGGAATGACGCCATTCAAATCTGTAATTGATTTAGTTAAATCTGCTAAACCAAACACTTCGCGTGCCATAGTATAACAAATGGCAGCTTCCGCTACTGAGGCACCTGTCTCATCTTGCATACGTTGAACGAAATTAAGACCCATATCATTGACTAACTCATTTGCCAATGAAGTGGCTATAATTTCCCCTCTCAGTGGATGCGATGCCATATTTTCGATGTACTTTTCCTGTAACTGCTTAGGGAAGTACTCGATCAATAGCTGACTCAAGAAGCTATCTTCGGTGATCTCAGGAGTTAACAACTGCTCCTTTAACACCATCTTAGCGTAAGCAACTAAAACTGACAGTTCTGGTCTAGTTAATGACTTTCCGTTAACTAGACGGTCGGCCAACTCATCTTCATTTGGTAAGAACTCAAGTGCTCTATCTAGCTTACCCTCTTTTTCTAAGTGATGGATGAAACGAATTTGCTCTTTTAACTGCTCAGCACCGCGCACCTGAGTGACAGAAATTGTTCTGGTTTGATCTTTACAGTCCTGTAGAACAATACGGCTCACTTCATCGGTCATCTCTTCAAGCAAGCGGTTACGCTGTTTAAGCGTCATCTCGCCATCGGCAACCAGAGCATTAAGCAAAATCTTAATATTCACTTCGTTGTCAGAGCAATCAACACCGCCAACGTTATCAACGAAGTCAGTATTCATACGGCCGCCATTAGCACAGTACTCGATACGGCCTAGCTGGGTACAACCTAAGTTACCACCTTCACCAATAATCTTTGCTTTAACTTCATTACCATTAACACGAATAGCATCGTTAGCACGGTCACCCACTTCGGCGTGAGATTCGCTTGTCGCCTTAACGTATGTACCAATACCACCGTTCCAAATAAGGTCCACTTGCATCTTAAGTAACTCTTTAAGTAACTCAAGTGGTGTCATCGATGCTTTCTGGCTCCCCAACATCTTCTTCATCTCTGCAGACAAAGGAATTGACTTAGCAGAGCGTAAAAATATGCCGCCGCCTTTGGAGATAAGCTCTTGGTTGTAGTCTTCCCAGCTTGAACGTGGCAGTGCGAACAAACGCTCACGCTCTTCATAACTGGTGGCAGCATCAGGATTTGGATCGATAAAGATATGCATATGGTTAAACGCTGCAACTAAGCGCGTATGCTTTGACAGCAACATACCATTACCAAACACGTCACCCGCCATATCACCGATGGCTAAACAGGTAAAATCGGTTGTTTGACAGTTAATGCCCATTTCACGGAAATGGCGCTTAACCGACTCCCATGCACCACGCGCGGTAATGCCCATCTTCTTATGGTCATAACCGTTACTGCCACCCGATGCGAAGGCATCACCTAACCAGAAGTTATATTCGATGGCGATCTCGTTTGCGATATCAGAGAAAGTTGCCGTGCCCTTATCGGCTGCAACAACAAGATATGGATCATCCTCATCATGTCGAACGACATTGTCAGGGGCGATCACTTCACCATTGATAATGTTGTCGCTGATATCGAGTAAACCACGAATAAATAAGCGGTAACATTCTTGCCCTTCAGCAAAGAATGCCTCACGACCACCGTCTGTTGGCAGCTGTTTACAAACGAAGCCACCTTTTGCACCAACAGGCACGATAACCGTATTTTTAACTTGCTGCGCCTTAACTAAGCCTAGTACTTCGGTACGGAAGTCTTCACGTCTATCAGACCAGCGCAAGCCACCTCGAGCCACTTTACCACCACGAAGATGCACACCTTCAACACGTGGCGAGTAAACAAAGATTTCGTACTTAGGCAGCGGCTTTGGCATCTCTGGGATCATAGCCGGTTCAAACTTGAACGAGATGTATGTTTTTGGTAGACCGCCTTCGGTTACCTGATAGAAGTTAGTACGATTTGTCGCATTAATAAGGTCAAGGTAACGACGAATGATACGGTCATCATCTAAGCTAGAAACGTCATCTAAGCGTAGATCAATCTGCTCAATAAACTTGTTTAACGTACGCGTTTTCAACTTAGGGTTGAACTTACGAATGTACATTTTAACTAGTAAATCAGCAATTTGAGGGTAACTTGCGAAAGTCTCTTCAATATAGGCTTGGCTAAATGTAGAATCGATTTGACGCATATATTTAGCGTAGGCACGAAGTACCGATACCTCTCGTCCAGTAAGGCCAGTAGAGAGAACAAGACGGTTAAAGCCATCATCTTCTAACTCTTTCTTCCATACATGAGACAAGGCCGTCTGGAAACGTTCTTGGCTATCGGCCAAATCATCAGAGGCAACACCTTGAGTCGTCATCAAGAAGTCTAAAATCCAGAATGTTGCACCATCTGCGGTTTTAACTTCATAAGGCCTTTCATTAATCACTCGTAAACCGAAGTTTTCAAGCATAGGCAACACATCTGAAAGATGGATCGGCTCATCCTTATGGAACAGCTTAAGTCGGACTTTATTGTCGTTTAACGCTGTTTCCTGAGGCTGATAAAACAACATACCCAACTTATGGTCATCATCAAGCGCTTCAAGGTGCTGAATATCCACAACTGCTGAGCTTGGCAATACATCTTCTTTATAGCTACGTGGGAATGCATCTACATAGCGCTTAATCAGGCTGTTACCTAGCTCTTCACCTTGGGCACTGAACACTGCGCTCGCTAGCTTGTCTTCCCAAGAGCGAGCCGCTTCGGTCAAATTATTCTCAATCGCTGCCACATCGACGTCCATATTATTATTGTCAACTTTGATGATGTAATGCGTTCTTGCCAAAGTAGACTCTGAAAAATAGGTGGTGAACTCCACATCTTCACTACTATTAAAGTGTTGCGCCAAAATACGCTGAGTATCTTCACGTAACTTGGTGTTATATCTATCTTTTGAGACGTAAACCAAGCATGAAAAGAATCGCCCAAAACCATCTTTACGAACAAACAGTTTTAGCTTGTCACGATCTTGCATCTCCAACACGCCGTGAGCGATTGAGGCAAGTTGTTCAACACTGGCTTGGATTAATTCATCACGAGGCAGAGTCTCGAGAATATGCATTAGGGCTTTATAGTCGTGTGAACGTGGCGCTAAACCAGAACGATCCAATACGCGCTGAACTTTTTGCGCTAACAGTGGGATTTCACGTGGGCTGCGGTTATAAAGATTAGAGGCATACAAACCGATGAATCTATCTTCACCAATTACATTACCTTGCTCATCGAAGCGTTTAACACCGATGTAATCGACATAAGCTGGACGGTGGACACGACTCTTCTCACTGCTCTTAGTCAATACCAATAGGCTGTTATCTAAGGCTTCTTTGCGTGCATTTTCCGAGAAGTTAGACAAAAGCAAACCTTTTTCGCTTTCTGCTTTTGTCGATTTACTCATCAAACCCAAACTGGTCGACTTATCAGCAACAAGTTCTAAGTCACCTTCCACTTTATGTAAGTCGTATCGGCGATAGCCGAGCAAGGTTAGATGATGATCATTAAGGTAAGAGAGGAAGTTTCTCGCTTCATTAAGCTCTTCCTTTGTACCGGGATAAGGACGATTTTCTAGCTCAGTGATTGTCTCACCAAGCTTTGCCGACATCGCTTCCCAATCGTTAACCGCTGCTGCAACATCGCCAATGACCGACTCAATCTCTGTAGTGAGAGCCTTGATATCGTCATCGCTACTTTGACGGTCGATCTCAATTAAAAACACAGCAACTTTATCGACGTTTTCTTGTTGCTCAGGGCTATAACTTACATGGGTTACCACGCCGTCTTTACGCTCGATAGCCATCGGCGTATGCAGCATCATATGTGCGGTAATGCCTAAACGATTAATTGCCATTCCGACAGAATCAACCAAGAAAGGCATATCTGGCTGAATAATTTCAATGATCGAGTGGCTTGACTGCCAGCCATGCTTAGACTGACTAGGGTTAAACACTCTGATATGACCTTCCCCGACGGCGGTCTTATTCAGTGCGTTCCATTGACTTAAAACAGCGCCATATAGGTCACTGTCGTTACGCGCATTAAGGTCGTCTTTCGACATATGCGCATAGAGGCAGGTGGCGAACTGTTCTACTTGTTTAGCTTGTGAATTGGGTACTTTAGAGTGAATTAGGTTGACTACGTTTTCGAGCAGTACTGAAGGCATTGCATCTTTCAAGGCCATGTTGCTATTTCCTTAGGGGCTATGGCAGCGCTTTTTAATTTTTATGGATGCTTCGTAAACTGACCTGAGCCTATTTCTGTGACCTAGGTCATAGCGCGAAGTTTATTACTAAATCCCCTTCATTTCGAGAACTATTTTAGTGGTACAGCCTCCAAAAATGGCCCTAACCTCGAATTTTCTCCTTATATATGAAATAACAATCGGTAAGAACGTTTTTTTATGCATAAAAAAAAAGGAGCTAACGCTCCTCTTTTATCTGTTCTACTTGGGCTGCCGCCAAAACATAGCGGCTATCGCTGGCAAGATAATTATGGCTCCGAGCATATTTACCAAAAACATGAATGTGAGCAAGATCCCCATATCCATTTGGAACTTAAGAGCCGAGAGGAACCAAGTACTGACACCTATCGCTAATGTAAGCCCTGTGAAAATAACGGCGCTACCACGTTCGACTAGCGCTTCATAATATGCTTGTTTTACAGGCATACCATCTCGTAAACGCACGGCCATTGTCGACAAAATATAGATCCCGTAGTCAACACCAATCCCCACACCCAGTGCTATCACTGGCAAGGTGCTCACCGCTAGGCCAATATCAAGCTGAGTCATTAATGCTTGAGCTAAGGTTGATACAACATACAGAGGTAAAATCACTGCAATAGTTGCTCTCAATGAACGGAAACTGATTAGACAGAGAAAGAAAACGGCGCCATATACATATAACATCATAGGTAGCTGAGCCTCAGCTACAGCTTCATTGGTTGCCGCCATCACTCCAACAGGACCCGATGCCAACTTAAACTGAATTTTATCTGTATCCATCTGCTGTTGAAGCTGGTTCACTTTATCGATAACCACTTCAATGGTTTCAGCCTTATGATCTTTTAGGAACAGATACACAGGCATAACCGAACAATCGCTGTTAAGAAGCCCTGATGTTGTAGGAACCTGGCCTACCGCCTGCACTAAGCTAGCTGTCGTTCGGGGCAGAACGCTCCACTTAGGGTTACCCTCATTGAAACCTGAGTTAACACGTTTTGCTACCGATGCCAAACTCGCTGTCGACTCAACGCCAGGTGTGTTACTGACCTGCCACTCGAACTCATCTATTTGAGTCAGCACCGAGTGATAGGTACAAGCCTCTGGAAAAGCCTCTACAATAACTGTCATCACATCGGTTGTGATTGAGAACTTATCGGTAATAAAGAAAGTATCTTGATTATAACGAGAGTCAAGATGCAGCGCAGGCGCACCACCTTGCAGATCGCCAACCTTCATCTTATTCGCCTGCTGTAATCCTGCCGCATACAAAGCTGCAGTGATCAATAACACCCAAACCGCATATTTTGGTGTTGCGAAATTTGAAAGCTTCAGCCAGATATCATTAATAGGATTGGGTTTGTTCTCTGGCTTTGGTTCAACATGGGTAAAAGAGATCACTAACGGCAAGAGCACCAAGTTAGTTAAGATGATAACTGCCACACCTAAGGATGCAGAAATTGCCAGTTCGCGAATGATCCCAATATCAATTGCCAGCAGGGTCATAAAACCTATGGTGTCTGATAGTAAGGCGACACCACCAGGGATCAATAGGCTTCGAAATGCGAGTGCTGACGCTGCCTTTGTAGTTTGCCCATCGGTAACGCGCCTTCTAACCGCGTTGATCATCTGTACGCTATGACTAACGCCTATCGCAAACACCAAGAACGGAATAAGAATAGACATTGGGTCTAAACCAAACCCGACAACCGTAAGTAAACCTAACTGCCAAACCACCGCTATCAAACTACAAAGCAGTGGTAAAATAGTCAGCACAACCGACTTGGAAAAGTAGTAAACCATCACAGCAGTAACTAGGATCGCGATCAGGAAAAATAGCAATACACCTTTTGCGCCATCCGCAACATCGCCAGCCATCTTGGCGAAACCTATGATATGGATCTTTATCCCATCGGCTTCATACTGCTCACGTAACTGCTTTTCTAACTGTTCGGCAAACGCTAGCGTATCAAGTGCCTCGCCAGTTTGTGGGTCGAAATCCATTAACTGGGCGCTAACCATAGCTGCTGAATAGTCCTCAGCAATTAAACGGCCAACGATGCCCGCTTTCTCAATATTGCCACGAACAACCTTTAACCCCTGCTCAGTGGTTGTGAAATCCGCAGGGATCACAGGTCCGCCAGCAAACCCATCTTCAACGACTTCGGTAAAACGGGTAGAGGGTGAAAATAGAGACTTAACCTGCGCACGATCCACTCCAGGGATAAAGAACAACTGATCATGTACATTCTTGAGTGCATCGAAGAAGTTGGCATTAAAAATATTACCGCTAGTGTCTTCTACCGCCACCATGATGCTATTCGCACCACCAAATTGTTTTTGGTGCTTCAGGTACGTCTGCATATAGCTATGGTTAAGAGGGATATTTTTTACAAACGCAGCATCCATTTTAAGATTACTCGCCTGCATCCCAAGGAAGATTGTCGCTAGTGCAAAAAGAAATATGACAAATGCTCTATGACGAAATAGATAAGATTCGAATCCATTAACTAATTTATCTAACATAGTAAGGTCCTATTATTTTTGTTCTAATTTGATGAGACCTTTATTGCCCGCCACCCATAAGTTTCCTTTTGAGTCTTCAGCAATCGCGACTAGGTTTTCCCCCTGACGCTGCTCTACAAGTTGACTTTCACCTGTTACAGATATGTCGATAATAACGCCTGCATTACCCACTAATCGCAACATACCTTCACCAAGCCTAATTCCTGCATTTATCGTTGAATCAACTGGTAAGCTAACCCTTTGCCAATCTGTTAAGCCTAAATCGGATTTAAACACATTACCCCTAAGGCCCATGACAAATGCGGTATCATCTACCACTGCGGCATTAAACAAAGAGCCTTCATAGATAAAGTCTTGCTTTAGCCAGTTGTGGCCTTGATCAGTTGAGGTAGCAACGAGACCTAACTCCCCCACCATAATGAGAGTATCCTCTGTTGCGTGAATAATACGGTTAAAGTGCGGCAGTAATGTGCTCCTCTCTGAAAGGTAAAGCGCTTCATCCTCGGCTTTAAGCTCTTCCAAATAGGCGATATCCTCTTCAAAAAGGAGCTCTTGGTGGTATTCACTATTCCATGTTTGGCCGCCGTCATTGGTGCGGTAAAATAAACCGTAGGCACCTACCGCAATACCATGTTGCTCTGTAAAAAATAGAATATCTAAGAAAGGTTTCTCTATCTCTTGAGACTGCATCTGCAGCTGCCAAGACTTCCCGCCATCATCGCTGTGGAGTATGGTCGCGTCATGACCCACGGCCCAGCCCTTATCGGGTGTGATAAAAAAGGCCTTAGTCAACAAGGCTTGTGTTGGCGTATTGACCTGTTTCCAAGAATCTTGATAAATGAATGCGTGACCTCGATCGCCAACGGCAACCAAAGTCTGTTGATTATTTACGATGTCTAAGACTAAAGAGTTCGCAGCAAGAGGCTGAATTTGTTGTTCTAATCTATTCTCTTGTGCCAGTACAGGAAATGCCTGAGAAAGACTCACTAAACTCAATATTGAGACAAATCGAAGCATGCTAAACGACATACAGACTTCCTTTAAAATAGTGAGGGGCTTTCGCCCCTCTACAAGCTGGTTTAACGAATACCTGCACGGCGTAATGCCGCCGGAGTGAAGTTAGCTTCACTCAACTTGGCATCGAAGTCATACATACGGCCTTCATTATCTAAGCCCATCGCGATATAGCGACGTGATTGAAGATCATGGAATACTTCTAAAGTGCTCCACTGAGTAGGAACTTCGTAGTAGTTTAGGCCATGGGCAATCGCAACTCGGTAAAGCTCATCTCGGTTATCATATAGATCCGCGACAGACACCTGCCATGAGTCCTCATCGATATAGAAAGTACGTGTCTTATAGATATGACGCATGCCCTCTTTCAACGTCGCCTTAACCACCCAAACACGGTGCTTCTCATAGCGGACATATTCTGGATTGATATGACCAGGCGTGATGATCTGCTTATACTCAAGCTTATCTGAGTGAAGCTTGTAATCATTGTATGGGATGTAAAGCTCTTGCTTACCAATTAACTCCCAGTTGTAACGTACTGGAGAGCCATTAAACATATCAAAATCATCGGTTGTTCTTAGGCCGTCAGATACAGTACCGGGCGTATCAAATGCGACATTAGGTGCTTTACGGACGCGGCGCTGGCCCGTGTTATAGGTCCAAGCTTGGCGTGGAAGCTTCTCTTGGTCCATCGTCTCTTTTACTAGCAGTGCAGTACCCGCTAAGCGGGCTGGCTGGGTAACAACTTGCTTAAAGAAGAACAATGTATTGTCTTTTGAAAGCTTATCTAGTGTCATCTCTGGACGAGAGTATTGAAAGCGGATCTCTTCGGCAGTCTCAACCAAAGTGTAGCTACCGCCAGCAGTTGGTGCAGCTTGGCTTCGCGACGTCTTAATATCTATGCCACGGAAACGTAAAACGTGATTCCAAATCACCTCCAAACCGTTTTCAGGTATAGGGAATGGAACACCAATTGACGCTCCCTTAATCCCATTACCACCGTCAATAAGCTCAGCGCGAGTCGCGTTTTCTTTAGTTGCATCATAAACAAACTGAGGCACTGAAGCAGAACGGCGGGTCTTATAAACATTCATTTTGAATGTTTCTGGATATAGCTCAAACAACTTGATCTGCCCATCTGATAAATACTCTTTGTACTTATCTTTATTGGCATTAGTAATCGTAAATTCGATTTTATCTTCGGGGAAAGGATCAAGGTGATGCATTCCTTTACTGTAACCCGCAACAGGTTTTGTAATGCCACCATCCCATGCAGGGATAGAACCATCGGCATTCGCCGCCTTCTCTCCACCTAACGGGGTTAACTCAGTACCTAGTTTTGCAGCATCTGCTTCAGACACTTTAGCCAAAGCACTTGGTGCGCTTAAAGCAAACATCACTGCTACAGGCAATATCGCAAGTTTATTCATTGTTATTGTCCTTGTGATTTAGATTGAATACTTAATGTTGAACGATACATAATCTCTATCGGCCATTGCATTGGTTGTCCCTACGCCACCGAAGAAGGTGTTGTAAGAGATATCAGCGCCCCAGCGGCTCTGATAGTCAAAGTTAACGCCAACGGCAACCGACTTCTTACCTTCGGTAAACAGGAACATAGGGTCTGGCGTAATACCATCTACGTCATGAGAGAAAATGACTCTAGGTGCAATATTCACCCCACCCCATACGTTGTTGTAATCGGCCTTAGCCACGAGACGATAGCCCCAAGCAAAATCGGTTGGGAACGGGTTAGTTTCAGGGCCATTGTGCAAGGCTTCAATAATGCCTGGCATATCTGGGTTGCCACCGGAACGAGAGGTACCAGGTCCGTTGAGTCTAAGTTCATCATGACTCGGCATGTCGTGGATCCACACACCACCGATCTCTGCCAACATGGTCAAGTTGTCTGTACCAAGAGTCGGCCCAAATAGGTGGGTAAACGTGGTTTGTGCTTGAGTGGTGTCTAAGCGGATAAAGCCTTCTGCATATTCACCTGGACCATAGTTTTCAACTTGTGAAATACCATCAAAATCCGGACGAATTCCAGCATTAGCTAGCTGCTGCGGCATAGCGGCAAAAAGTAACTCTACATCATCAATCTGTAGCGGCTCATCAAGACGGTGAGCAATTTCACCGGCCACAGAAGTATCACCTAGAAGCGTGTTAAAGCTAAAGCCCATTAACTGAATATCTTCAGGATAAACAATCTGTGCCTTTGAGAAGGTCTCTAGCGCTAGTAGATCTTCGCGCGTCATAGCTTCGCCCGACTGTGCTTTACCACCTAGTCGCTGCAGGTCGCGGCCAATCGCTCCTTCAGTAAAGTTAGCCGTGGTACCACTAATCAGCGGACGACGACTATGATAGTTCATGTAATACAAACCAAACTCGGTTTCACCCAACTCAGGAGAGTAGTAACCAAGTTTTACACCCCATTGACCATCATCACTTGCCTCGGCAGGATCTTCGACCAATGTGGCCTTAGTAGGGTAAGCTAATGCTAGCTGTGCTAGATCACTTGGATCAACCTGACCCGAGCCCACCATGCCGACAAGGGTATTGTATTCAGACATTAAAAAGTCGAGATTCATATCAGGGTTAGCGTTAAAACCTAACTGGGCGTTCTGGTTATAACCACCGTAGCCTGCAAAATCGTTAGTTGAGAAAATCGATCCAGGTGTTGGCACCCAAACTGGTTCCCAATCGTATTGATAGAAGCCTTCTACCGATAGATTGTCGGTTACACCGAACGAAGCCCAAACCATACCTTGTGGTCTGAAAGCCTCTTTTAGTTCCGCACCTGGAGCATTAAGGATATTAAGATCGACTGGGTTGATCACACCAATACCGTGTGCAATCAAAGTGCTTTCTCCCCAAGAGACAACTTGATTACCTACACGGATAGACAAAGGGTTCGCACCATCATTGAAATCAAAGTCAGCATAAACAAATGCATCCAATAAACGGATATCTTTACACTGAACTTCTGACGCCTTGCTGTCTGCGCAAGGATCAAACTCCTGACCTGTTAAGGGATCATTAAAGCCGAAATCACCATCATTAAGTTTGCGATCATAGAAATACATACCACGGGCAAACAAACCAAAATTCTGGTATTTCAATGATAACTCGTGAAGGCCCTTAACGATCTCAGAGGTGGTGTCCCCTTGAGAGTACAATAAGTTACTCAAGTCACCGTTACTCGAATAAGACCCTGGTTGGGCCCAGATCTCTGCCGAGCTATATTTAGTGTCACTAAAAGCAGAATAACCAGACCAATCGAAACGCGGATGGTTTACCTTACCAATTTGGTTATCCCAATCTCTACCCTCAACGCGCCAACTTGCACCAGCAGTCCAAGTCGAATCGAATGTGCCTTCCACCTCGCCCCAATTAAATGAGACCGCATTAGCATGGTCTGTCATGCCAAAACCAAGCGCTGCGACTATCCCCAAAGCGAGCGCCGACTTATTAAAGCCGTTTTTAACCTTTTTCATTTTAGCTTCTCTCCGTAACCTGCTGGATTCTTTTGTTATAGGAATTAGTAGCCAACATTTCGTTAACCTACAGGTGACACCATTGTTACAGCATTTATACGAAGTGAGCAAGGATGAAACATAGAAAATCTTCAAAAGATTTCGTTACTTAAGGGAGATCTTATTGATGGTTTTCGCCGCTGTATTTAAATCAGCAAGAGATTAACTGCCAGATGAGGGGTTGAAAGGCCATTTTCCTCGTAATTACAATGACCTGAAATTGTGTGACTAGTGGTTGCCGAGACGTTTTAAATAATCGACCGTTTGAAGTAATTACTCTAAATCTTTGTAAGGCTGATCAAGTTGCCCTGCCCATCGACAACCATATTAAAGTAAGCTTTTATTCCTGTACTGGATAAAAAAGGCCGAAAATGACGTGCGTTGATCCACAGCGTGCGCCCTTTAATATCGATAACTTCTACTTTATTAACTTCACCACGATAGTAAGGAAGAAACTCTTGATAACTGATATTAAGTGGAAATTGAAAAACTTGATGGGATGATGCCAAAACCTAATTCTCATAAAATAGTTGGATCTCAATTAAGTCAGCGTATCATACGATGACTGTAATTGAGATCCAATATATCATTGACGCTTTAAACTAATGCTTTAGTAACCTTCTCGTAGAGATCTTTCGATAAACCTTCAACAGCGAGAATACGTTGAAGCTGTTGTTTCATCATTGACTGTCTATCGGCATCGAACTTTTTATATTGAATTAACGGCGTAATGATTCGAGCAGCAACTTGGGGGTTAACGCTATTTAACTTAATAATAGCGTCAGCCAAAAACTGGTAGCCCAAGCCATCCTTTCGGTTAAATTCGAAGGTGTTCGCTGCAGCAAAGGCACCAATCAAGGAGCGGACTCTATTGGGGTTATTGAAGCTAAACGCGTCATGTTCAAACAATGACTGCAATTGGTGAATACATTTACTGCAGGCCAATGTTGCATGTAACACGAACCACTTATCCATAACCAATGGCGTATCTTTCCATTGATCCTCAAATTGACTCATCAACTCATCACGAATAAGTGATGACTCACCGTTGAGCGCTGATAGTGCAGCCAAGCTATCTGTCATATTCTCTGCAGACTGGAATTGCTGTTTTGCAAGGGCGGCGTAACTTTGCTCTACCTTAAGCAATAGACTCAAACAAACATTCTTAAGTGCCCTAGCCCCTGCATCGTCGACCTTTTCTAACTCACGAACCCGAGCTAACAATTCATCTTCGCAGTCAGAAGCGATCTCAAATACAACAAACTCTCTCGCTAAAGCAAGACTGTCGAGATCTACCACCTCTTTTTGCTCAATAAGCGAGCCTGCACTCGGTAGCGTTAAAATTTCTGCCATCAAGGACTGGTCGAGATCGTTCGCTAGAATGACCCCCTTAAATGCATCAAGGATCCTTGGGTCAATGTACATAGCTTGATTATTTTGCAGACGCTCGACATTTTGCCAAACAGACTGGCTAAACAGTGAAACAGATGCTTCCCATTTAGCTACTTCACTGGTGGCAAAGCGCATGATATGGACAAGATGTTCAACAGTGTAATTAAAGTTAAGTTTTACTGGCGCAGAGAAGTTCTGTAGTAACGACGGGATAGGTTTATGCATAATCCCATCGAAAGTGAAGACTTGTTTTTCTTCTTTAACATCTAGCACCTTATTAAATACTGTGTTGCCGTCAACATCTAGAAGCTCGATATCAAAAGGAATATGCAATGGCAACTTTTCCGCCTTATCAGGCGTTGAGGGTGTCATTTGTGATAGCGTCAGCTGATACAGATTAGCCTGTTCGTCATAGTGTTCCTCGACGTCAACTTGAGGCGTTCCAGCTTGACTATACCAACGCTTAAATTGGCCAAGATCCACATTACTGGCGTCTTGCATAGCAGCAACAAAATCATCACAGGTCACGGCTTGACCATCATGGCGCTCAAAATATAGCTTCATACCTTGTTGGAAAGCAGCTTCGCCAAGAAGCGTATGCATCATGCGGATCACTTCGGCGCCCTTGTTGTAGACAGTGACCGTGTAAAAGTTATTCATTTCTATAACGGACTCTGGCCTAATAGGGTGTGCCATTGGTCCTGAATCTTCCGCAAACTGCTGGTTTTTCATAACCTTAATCGCATGGATACGATTTACGGCACGAGAGCCGAGGTCAGAACTAAACTCTTGATCTCGAAAAACAGTTAAACCTTCTTTCAGACTCAGCTGAAACCAATCACGACAAGTGACTCGGTTGCCCGTCCAATTATGGAAATATTCATGACCTACAACAGACTCGATACCATGATAATCATCATCGGTTGCCGAGGCTTTATCGGCTAGGACAAATTTAGTATTAAAAACATTTAGACCTTTGTTTTCCATCGCCCCCATATTGAAGAAATCAACCGCAACGATCATATAAATATCGAGATCATACTCCAAATTAAAACGGCTCTCGTCCCAAGCCATGGACTTTTTAAGTGAGGCCATGGCATGGTGTGCTTTGCTTAGGTTGCCCTTATCAACAAAGACCTGCAGCTTCACCTCTCGATTACTACAAGTGATAAACTTATCTTCTAATAGGTCAAAATCACCGGCAACCAGTGCAAATAGATAAGCAGGCTTAGGGAATGGGTCATGCCATTTAGCATAGTGACGTCCCTCCTGCGTATCGCCACTACCAATCAAGTTGCCATTGCTTAGCAAGTATGGGAATGCTTGCTTGTCAGCCTCTATTTGTACCGTATAGATAGCTAGTACATCCGGCCTATCCAAGAAGTAAGTGATACGCCTAAAGCCTTCTGCCTCGCATTGAGTACAATAGGCACCATCAGACATATACAAGCCTTCAAGACTAGAGTTAGCCTCCGGATCTAACTGCGTGATAACCTCAAGTTCAAAATCTTCTAGAGCAGTTTCGATAACAAGCTCTCCAGGCAACTGCTTATAGTCTGCCTTCTTGCCATTAATCATTACACTAAGCAGCGTTAACTCATCGCCTACCAACACTAATGGCTCTTGATGCTTGCCTTGACGAGTCACTTTGCTGATTGCAACAACTTTTGTCTGCTTCTCTGCAAGAGTGAAGTCTAAATCGATATGGGAAATCTGAAACTTAGGTTTCTGGTAATCTTTGAGGAATTTAGCTTGTGGCTGTGACATGAATAAACCTCTTATCTATTATTTTTGTATTAAAAAAAACGCGCTTTAAGCGCGTTTTTTTATTTACCCAATTTTACTTTTTTTGGTTTTTAGCTAACTTTTCGATATCAACCAAATCTAAAGTGATATACGCCGTTTCATCTAAGAAGGCATCGGCGACTTCAACATCATCAGGGATATCATCCAGAGACTTAACTTTTTCCTGCCCTTCTCTAACGAGTCTATCGTTAGCTCGGGCAAGCTGCTTCGCGTCATTCTCTTCACGTTCGGCTAGGCGCTCGCTCTTAACCAAAGAAACCGTTTTGTCATCATGGTTTTCTTTAAATTCAGCAATGTCTTGGAAGATATAGCCAAATTCAACATCAGACTTAATTCGAGCTTTATGCTTACCATCTAAGTTAGCAATCAACTGCGGATAAATTTCACCGAGCGTACCATATTGGGCTACAGGTACTTTGTCCCAAGGTAGTGCATTTTCCTCTTCCGCCTCGCCATACTCGCCTGGCTCTAACGCACTCGGGAATGGAATATCCGGTGTCACACCTTTAAGCTGGGTACTTCCGCCGTTGATGCGGTAAAATTTTGCAATCGTGTACTGTACGTGGCCAATAGGCTTCTCATACATATCATAAATACGGCCTAAACTCTTATGTTGCTGTACCGTACCCTTACCAAAGGTCGACTCACCAACAATCAAGGCACGATCGTAATCTTGTAATGCCGCGGCGAAAATCTCAGAAGCCGATGCACTATATCTATCAACCATCACAGTCAAAGGACCATCATAGGTTACACGACCATCGTTATCGCGATTTTGTGAAACCCTGCCATTGGCATCGCGAATTTGAACAACTGGGCCTTGCTCGATAAATAAACCAGTCAACAAAGTCGCTTCGGTTAAGGCTCCGCCGCCATTACCACGAAGATCAATGATGACTCCTTCAACTTTGGCTTCTTTTAGCTCAGCTAACTCTTTAGAGACATCTTTCGACAGATCCATATAAAATCCAGGGATCTGAATAACACCGACTTTACGATTCGCATATGGTCCGTCTGTAGGTTCAATCACTTTAGACGTTGCGGCACGATCTTCTAAACGAATTTTATCGCGAACGATAGTGAGTTCGAATGTCTTAGCGCTCGTTCCGCCTTTCTTTGGCAAGATCTCTAGTACGACCTTACTGCCCTTAGGCCCTTTAATGAGTTCAACAACATCGTCCAATCGCCAACCGATAACGTCGACAATCTCTTCACCTTCCTGACCAACACCGACAATTCTATCTTCGGGTGACAACTTCTCACTCGTAGCAGCGGGACCGCCAGCAACAAGACTCTTAATAACGGTATAATCGTCATCCACTTGAAGCACCGCACCAATGCCTTCTAGACTTAAATTCATCTCCATTTGGAAACGTTCGGCATTGCGTGGAGATAGATAACTCGTGTGCGGTTCGACCGTACGAGCAAAGGCGTTCATCACACCTTGAAACACATCTTCACTATGTGTCTGACTCAGGCGTTTGATGGCATTGTTATAGCGCTTTTCAAGCACTGTAACGATCTCGTCCCAGTTTTTACCAGTAAGGGAAAGGTTTAACGCATCATATTTTACGCGTTGACGCCAGAGTTCATTTAACTCGGCTTCGTTTTTTGGCCAACTGGCATCTTCTCTGTCGTACTCATATTTATCGCCAGGAACATCAAATGCCATCTCGTCATCAAGCAAAGACAGAGCATAGGCAAAACGTTCGTAACGACGTTTTTGCACCAGCTCATACATAGCATAAGCTTGATTCAAGTTGCCACTTTTCAACATATCGTCGAACTGAGTCGAGTAAGGCTTAAAACTGTCTATGTCTGACTGCAGTAATACATTCTTACGGTAATCTAACTGTTTTAGATAACGCTCGAATACTTGCTGCGAGAATACATCATCCATATCAAAGCGATGATAATGAGAACGAGTGAATAGCCCGGTAACACGCTTACTAGCTACCTTATGTTGCGGCTCCTGCTTAAGAGCGGGTAACTCGCTGAATTGAATAGTGGGACTCACCGCCCACGCCGAGAATCCGACAAAAATACCGGCAATGGATACAGCCAGAGAAAGTTTTCGCATCAACAAGTCACTCCTTTATGTGCTTTTAAGCCATTACAGCAGTATGTGTTCAGCTCTAACTTTAATGGTTAAACCAGAGTCTAACTGAACTTGAACATCTTCTTTTTTGATGTCCAAAATCACACCAGCGACTGGTGCCTTACCTAGTTTGACATTCACGCGCTGATTTGGTTTCAATTCAGTTAAAACAGCAGGCGTTAAATTTTCTGCCACAACGGCTTCTTTTACAGGTTTGCTGCTTTGAGCGGTTTTTGGACGCTTAGCAACTGGCTTCTTAACCGGCTTTTTAGTAGCTTTAGGTGCTGGATTAGCACTCTTTGCCTGAGCCATTCTCTTAGCCTTAGCTTTGTCTTGGCTCTCTTTAAGTGTAGCTGCCGCGTGGTCAATATGCTCTTGCTCAAGCTCACCACAAGCATTGCCATCTAAATCGATACGCTGTGCACCAGCTTTTACGCACTTAAGGTAACGCCAGCTGCTGGTGTACCTTCTTAACGCGATTCTAAGCTGAGTTTTACTGACTTTAGAATCATCAGCTAACCTTTCCGCTAAATCTTGAAACAATCCAATTTTTAATGGCTTCGTTTCGCCTTCAGCTATAAAGCACAAAGGAAATGTTTCGTACAAATACGCAAGAATAGCGTTGGTATCGGTCAACTTTTCTGTTGATTCCATCTTTACTTCCACAGTTTAAAAAAGGGACACCGCCGACAACCACAAGGGCATGTATCAACTTATGTGTCGTTTATATTCGTTTGATCAAGGCACAAATAACAAATGAAAAATTGTTAACATCTGTTTTCGCCCTTAAAACCAAACCTACCTTAGCAACAACAAATCACAAACTCCATGCATTCAATTCTAGAATACAGATGTGTTCGCTTAATTTCATTACTCAAAGCGCTTATTATAGAGAGGCTTCAAATGATTGCGACCTACAATTAGCGATAATTGGTCGTAGATTAATCAATTAGGCAAATTTCGAGACTTTTAACCAAAGTTTCGATGCCAAGTTGATCAATTTCACTGAATCTTGATAACGAAGGGCTATCAATATCCAGCACTCCAATAACCTTTCCATTTCGACGCAGCGGTACGACTAACTCAGAATTGCTGGCACTATCACAGGCGATATGACCAACAAACTGATGAACATCATCGACTCGTTGTGTGCTGTTGGTCACAACAGCCGTACCGCAGACCCCCTTGCCAACGGGGATGCGCGAACAAGCAACCTTACCTTGAAATGGCCCCAGCACTAACTCATTGTTCTTGAGTAAATAGAAGCCAACCCAATTTAGATCCGTAAGGTTATCGTTTAATAGCGCAGAAAAATTAGCTAATGCTGCAATCGTATCGTCTTCACTGGCCAGTAATGCCTGAACTTGACGATTCAGAGTGTCGTAAAAGTCATTCACAAAAATACTTCCTAACAGTTTTATCTACAGCTAAAAATACAATTGCAGCATTCTAACAACAAATCCTAGCTATTTAACAAGCAGTTTTATTTAGGTTCTTTGTTTTCAGGCTTTTTGACTGCTTTTTTAGGCGTTGCCTTCTTCGTCAGTGAGCCGCCCTTGAGTAATATTTGCAGGTCATCCTTGTTCTGAGCAAGGAAAAAGCTTAGCTTCTCCACATCACGTTCATCGAGTTCTAATTCGCTCTTACTTAAGAAAGGAATAAGGTTGTCAGCGATATCTAGCATCTTATCGTAGGCATCAGCCTCCTTCTTCGATGTAAAAGTCATCTTTTCAACCCCTTCTCTAACGACAACAAATTGAGTTACAACGGCCATATCCAACCTCACACTGTTTTTATATACAGTGGAGAGTCTCACATATTGAACTTCTTATGCAAGTTTTCTTGATTATCTGATAAACTTATCGGGTTAATGGCTCTGTAATTTCAATCGCATAGGCTCAAAGTACAGCGCGTGCGTATGATTGACGCATATACTGTACACTTGGATATTAAAACGAATGGGAAAGGAAACTGTAGATAGCAGTATTACTTTGTGCGGTTCCTGTGACTTAGTCATTCGGAAACGAGCACTACCAACTGGCGTACGTGCTGTATGCCCACGATGTCACACCGCGTTATACGATACACCATACTGCTCAATAAACGGTATGTTAGCCTTATGCTTAACGGCCATTTTCTTTTTTGCTCCAGCCAATTTATTCCCGGTACTCGAGTTAGAGTTCTTAGGGAGTATGAGAACCACAACAGTCATTGAGGGGGCGTTATCGGTCTACCATCAGGGCTATTGGTTGGTGGGGATTGCCGTTTTAACCTCTGCTGTCATCGCACCTGGCCTATTACTGCTCTCGATACTGATGCAGATTTTAATCGTCAAATATGGATTAAGCTCCCCTTCTCTGAGGACGGCTCTAAAACACGCCTTAAAAATACAAGGGGTACTCACTCAGCTTACCATGTTAGAAATTTTTGTGATTAGCTTCTTAGTGGCGGCTTTTAACTTAGCCGACTTTGCCACAGTTTCTTTTGGGTTCGGCACGTTCTGCTTTACTATGTTATTTGTAATGACACTATTTTTAATGCGGGAGTATGATTTAGAACATATGTGGAGCTATCTCGATGAGTGATAATCACTCGACCATGTTAGGCAAAGATATCGGTCTTACCTCATGCCCAACTTGCCATAAGGTGACCTGCGCTAAATCGACCAACTGCAGTCGCTGTGACGCAGCGCTGACTGTTAGAGACTATTCCAGTGTGCAAAAAAGCTGGGCCTTACTCATAACGGCGATGATTTTGCTGATCCCAGCCAATGTTTACCCTATCTCTACCTTAACCAATCAAGGGCGGGTGACCCAAGATACTATCTTTTCCGGTATTGCCCACTTAGTCAAAACCGATATGATCCCAATCGCGATCATACTGTTTGTTGCCAGTATCTTAGTGCCCATCCTCAAGATTGTCGGCTTAATAATTTATTTGTCTGCGATCAGTTATAAATTGCCTATCTCTAAAAAGAAGCTGATGACAGGATTTCACGTCATTGAATGGATCGGCCGCTGGTCGATGTTAGATCTGTTCGTTATCTCTCTTACCGTTGCTGTCGTTAATATGGGACAGCTATTAGACGCTAAGCCTGCCCCCGCCGCCACAGCGTTCGCCTTAGTAATTTTACTCACGCAGTTAGCTGCAAAAGTCATAGATACCCGTTTACTCTGGGATAGATTGGAAGCAAAAGATGACTCAAGTACAAACGCCTAAAATCGTAAAGAAAAAACTATTTTCACCGATTTGGTTATTACCTATTATCGCCCTCGCATTAGGGGCGTGGCTCGGTGTGAAGAGCATACGCGAATCGGGCGTAGAGGTGACAATTCACTTTCCTAGTGCAACAGGCATGGACATAGGTAAGACTCTGGTCAAATATCAGGGGCTGACTGTCGGCAAAGTCGTCGACATGAGTATCGATGATGATCTGCAAGGCGTAAATGTTGACGTTCTCATGGACTATCGCGCCGCCCCATTTGTTAATGAGGGAACAAAGTTCTGGTTAGTAAAACCTAAAGCATCAATTACTGGTGTAGAAGGGTTAGATACCCTATTTTCCGGTAATTACATTAGCATTTTACCCGGTGAAGGTGACTCTCGCTCCTTCTTCGAAGCCGAAACCACGGCTCCAGTTATCACCCCTGGTGTTGAAGGCCTAATCGTACATATCACCACTAAAAAGTTAGGGTCGTTAGATGTAGGATCACCGGTTTTTTATAGACAGATCCCTGTGGGACAAGTTGTGGGCTATCATCTAGAAAGTGCCGATGAAATTTTAGTTACCGCCTTTATCCAGCATCAATATGCTCAACTTGTAAAGGTCGACTCCCAGTTTTGGAACGTATCAGGAATAAGCGTTGATGCCTCTCTCTCTGGCGTGAAAGTCAGTAGCGAAAGCCTAGCCTCGATACTTGCCGGAGGAATTAGCTTTAGCTCAAATGATACCGCTAAGTCCGCAGAGAATAAGCATGAGTTTACCCTTTATGATAATCAAGAAGACGCATTGGGCGGCGTGCAATTTACCCTTAAGGCAAGCGGTGAAGAATCGGTCGCTCAAAATGCACCTATCGTCTATCGAGGCATAAAGATTGGTCAAATAACCCAAAAGGACTTGAGTGATGACGGCATTACTTTAACTGCAAAAATTGATAACACCTATCAGGAACTCCTAACCGAAACGGCAGATTTTTGGCTAGAGGGGGCCGACATTTCGCTATCTGGGATCAAACATCCTGAGCGTTTAATCACTGGCAGTGTGATCAATTTTGTGCCTGGAACCGGACCAGCAAAACAAGAATATAACCTATTAACACAGTCACCTGAGCCAAACAACGTCAGCAAGCTTGCTCTAACACTCTATTCGGAGTCAAATCCAGGAGTCGGTGCTGGGGCCGAGATCCGCTATAAACAGATAAAAATAGGCCAAGTACTTTCTAGTCAACTTAATAATGCCTTAACCCAAGTTGAATACCAAATAGAGATAGATCCCGATTTCACTGACTTAGTCAGTGCAAATAGCCACTTTATCGCAGAGTCAGCTCTAGCTATTGACGCCAGCCTAGAGGGTATTCAAGTCAAAACCCGCGATTTAAATACTTTAGCCAACGGTGCATTAAACCTAGTGAGAGGCTCAAGCAAAGCTTTAGCGACCAACAAAAGTTCATTACGTGTATTTGCGAGTAACGATGAGGCCAAGGACTTTTATGCCAGTCAAAACCTCATCAAAAAACGTCTTCTAAGCCAAGACGCAGCAGACTTATCCGCGGGCTCCCCCATCTATTATAAGAAGATGCAAATTGGCCAAGTAACTGGTGTTCAATGGCAAGCGTCCGATAACGACTTTGTTATTGATATGACAATTGAGCGAGCCTTTGAAAGCTTACTGAACAGTCAAACCGTATTTTGGCGAAACAACGCCGTATCTATTAATGCAAGCTTATCTGGGGTCGAGGTTGACGTTGCTCCGTTAAAAGGAGCATTAAAAGGTGGCATTAGCCTTGGACTAATCGAAGGCGAACGAGTGGCCGATGGTCGCTATCTGTATGACAGCCGATTTTTAGCCCTAAGTCAGGCACAAGCAATTAGCCTTACCTTCCCCGCCAGTGTAAAGCTCGCAGCAAAGGCACCTATTCGTTACCTTGGCCATAAGGTAGGTGAAGTAGACCAAGTCACCTTAAGCCAAGATCTGAAACAGCTGAATGTAACAGCCTACCTGTATGGTCAATATGCTGCCAACTTTAACCAAAAGGATGCTTCCTACTCGATCATCGATGCCGATATCTCGTTAGCGGGTATTAAGGCACCTGAAACCCTTATCACAGGCCCATATATTGAAGTGTTCCCAGGACAAAGTGCAGTAAAGTCATCTAGCTTTACTGGCCAGATTGAAAAGCCTTTCTATAATATCGACGACGCCCTAACCTTTAGCTTAAGCAAGGCTAATCTCGGCTCGGTAAAAGCAGGAACCGCTATCTTCTTTAGAGGGGTAAAAATCGGTCAAGTCGATGGTTACCAACTATCTGAGCAAGGAACTGGCGTAATTATGCACGCCCATGTTAAAAATGAGTATCGACACTTAGTTAATCAATCTAGCGTATTTTGGGATCTTTCAGGAGTAAAGGTCGATGTGGGTCTTTTCTCAGGTGCACAGATTGAAACCGGCTCTTTGGAAACCATCTTGGCCGGTGGCATAGGGATGGCTACGAAAGAGACCACGACAGCAGCTAACGCGCTAGCTAAACAACAGACGTTTAAGCTTAACGCCAAAGTCGATCCAAACTGGCTCAATTGGTCACCAGTGCAGACAAGCCTGACTAAGTCAAATTAACTAACCAAATTCGAGCTAAGCGCTCACTTAAAGCAAGTGGGAAAGAGTACGTTGAGTACTCACAAATAAAAACGAGGCCATTAGCCTCGTTTTTATTTGTGCTTTGCTCTAAACAGGCTGAAGCATTGAGAATGCTTAGCCATAGAACTGATAACAAACCATTATTGCCGCGATGATCCCTGCTAGGTCGGCAAATAAGCCACAAGCCAGCGCATGCCTTCCATTACGGATCCCGACAGCGCCAAAATATACCGCTAACACATAGAAAGTCGTTTCGGTACTTCCCTGTAATATTGCCGCCAAACGCCCAGCAAATGAGTCGACGCCATAGTGCTGCATGGTTTCAAGCATCATAGCCCTAGCACCAGAACCACTGAAAGGTTTCATTATCGCTGTTGGCATGGCATCGACAAAGCGTACATCTCCACCTGCGAACGCGACTAAACCTGCGATCAGTTGCAGCAAATAATCTAACGCGCCAGAGGCCCTTAAAAGTGCAATGGCGAGTAACATCGCGAGTAAATAGGGGATAAGCTTAATCGATTGTTCAAAGCCCTCTTTCGCCCCCTCAATAAACTCATCATAGACAGCGACTTTTCGCATCCCAGCAACGAGGACAAAACTAAAGATAAGTAGCAATAATATGCCATTACCAAGGCCGGTGCTCACCTCACCGATGGCCGCTACTGTCAAGGTACTTAAATAAAATACTAAGCCTACGATAGAGGAGAGAATAATACCCGCATAACCAAGCACAACCATATTGATTAAAGAGAGTCTTTGAACCAAAGCCACAGCAGTTAAGCCAGCAAGGGTTGATGCAGTTGTTGCGAGTAAAATCGGCAAAAAAACATCAGCAGGTGCTGCCGCTCCTTGCTGGGCACGGTATAAAAATACGGTCACAGGCACTAAGGTGATCGAAGAAGTATTTAAGACTAAAAACAAGATCTGAGCATTGGTGGCCACACTCTTATTAGGATTTAAGGTTTGTAAGTCCTGCATCGCCTTGAGTCCTAGTGGCGTGGCAGCATTATCTAAACCTAGCATATTCGCCGTAAGATTCATGGTGACGCTACCGAAAGCGGGATGCCCTCTTGGTACCTCTGGCATCAATTTTGACAATAACGGCTCAAACATTTTCGAAAAAACGGCAACGACACCGGCTTTCTCACCCACCCGCATTAAGCCCATCCAAAGCGATAACACGCCGATTAATCCTAGCGCGATTTCAGCCGCTAATTTAGAGCTCGAAAAAATGGCACTCACGCTTTCAGACAGTATCTGCGTGTGTCCCGTTAGCACTTGAACCAGAATTGCAATGAGTGCGGTAGCGAAAAAGCCAAACCAGATCTTATTTAGCACCCAAGTTCCCTCTTATCATTTAGTTAATCTGTTATAATCCCGCTACTTTACCGCATTATCTTCGACATATGGCTCATTTTAATCAGAATTTTCTCGATAGTATCGAACGTGATCTTCCATCTCACTTATCAATGGAAGACTTTATCGCCTTTAGCAATAAGCCGTTGCGACTTTCTATCCGAGTCAATACGCTCAAAATCAGTAGCGATAACTTTATCGACTTGATGACGCAAAAAGGCTGGCACTTTGACCCTATTCCTTGGTGCAAAGACGGCTTTTGGGTGACCTTGAGCCAAGACATTCAGTTGGGCAATACCATCGAGCACCTGCAAGGTCTATTTTACATTCAAGAAGCCAGCTCCATGTTGCCGCCAACAGCGCTGTTTGACGCCAGCCAAGAGCAGCAAAGCATTTCTTGCGATAGCTTAGTGCTCGACATGGCCTCAGCACCGGGCTCTAAGACCACTCAGATCGCTGCCCTTATGCAGAATCGAGGCCTACTCGTCGCCAACGAGTACTCGGCAAGCCGCGTCAAAGTGTTACATGCCAACGTGGCTCGTATGGGCGTGGCTAATTGTGCCTTAACCCATTTCGATGCTCGGGTGTTTGGTGAGTATATGTTCGAGACCTTTGACTCGATTCTACTCGACGCCCCTTGCAGCGGTGAAGGCACCATTCGAAAAGATCCTGACGCACTCAAAAACTGGGATAACAATGACGCAAAAGGGATTGTCGACACTCAAAAAGAACTCATAGAGTCGGCTTTTCTTGCATTAAAGGTTGGGGGAAGTCTGGTCTACTCCACGTGCGCACTTAGCCGCCAAGAAAACCAAGATGTTTGCCATCACTTAAAAGCCTTATATGGTGAAGCCGTTGAGTTTCTCCCTTTAACGGATCTATTCCCGCAAGCTGAGAAAGCCTGCACCGAAGAGGGATTTTTACATGTCTGGCCGCAGATCTATGACAGTGAAGGTTTTTTTGTAGCCAAGATCCGCAAACATGTGGCCGTAGAGCGCCAAGTTCCGGAGCCAAGAAAACAGAAGAACTTTCCGTTTACCCCTGCAAAGCCCAAACAAGTTGAAGAGTTAACACAGTACTTTAAAGACAGTTTCTCTATTGACTTACCCGATAGTGCCCAAGTGATGGTACGAGATCTGGAGTTTTGGCTGTTTCCAAACCCTGTTATGCCATTAATAGGTAAGATGCGTTTTCAGCGCATAGGAATAAAACTCGCCGATGCATTAAAAAAAGGCTACAAAGTCCGCCACGAAGCGATCTTAGCGCTATCATCTCCCACGCGCTTTGAGCTTAGTGATGAACAGGCTAAGGACTTCTTGATGGGGCGAGACATCGGCCTGCAAGAAAGAGTTAAACCTCAAGGGGAAGTGATCGTCAGTTACGCTAACAATCCGCTTGGCGTTGCCAAGCACTTAGGCAATAAATTAAAGAACAACCTTCCTAGGGACTTAGTAAAAGATAAGATTGCACTGTATCAATAATACACAATTACTTACATTTGCGGGTGGCTTGTCAAAAAATAACCACCCACAATGCTAAAAGCTAGTCTACACTCTATATCATTAGTCTTTAGCGAAGATGTGGTTTAACCTTTTTTTACCAGCAATGGTAAACAACAGTAGCGCACGGCTCCTTGTGAGCCATTCCCCTAGACCCAGAACAATCGGAATAGTTTTGGGTCTTTTTTTGTTTGGAATTCGTGCAAAAGCTAAAGCTAGCGCCCCGCTAGCCTTGCTGCATCTTTAAATAACCTGAAGAAATTATCTGTGGTGTACTGGGCTAGTTCAGGGTACTTCTCCCCTCTTAGCTCTGCCACAAACTCGGCAACATCTCGCACAAATGCTGGTTGATTCTCTTTGCCACGATGAGGAACTGGGGCTAAATAGGGAGAATCAGTTTCAACCAACAGCCTGTCTTTTGGTACCTTTCTGATCACGTTGCGAAGCTCAGCGGCATTTTTAAAGGTCACAATACCTGAAACTGAAATGTAGAAACCTAAGTCGATTGCCGCCTTGGCCATCTCCCAATCTTCTGTAAAACAATGCAATACGCCGCCAACAGTATCCGCGTTACCACGCTTTAGAAAATTAATGGTATCTTCTCGGGCATCTCGAGTATGAATAATGAGTGGTTTATTGACTTTGACAGCAAGATCGATCTGCTGTTCAAAGCAGGTCTGCTGTAGACTTTTAGTTTCATTGGCATAGAAATAATCTAAGCCTGTTTCACCGATAGCGACAACTTTTTCATCACGAGCAAACTGCTCAACCTCTTGAATATTCAAACCATCTTGTACATCTAGAGGGTGAACGCCGGCTGATAGAAATACTTCATCAAATGCAGCCATCTTCTGCTTCATTTCCACAAAGCCCTGCTGTCTTACGTTGACACAAAGAAAGTAGGCGATATCCCGCGCTTTAGCCGCAGTGATAATCTCTTGAAGTGATGCCTGATCGGGGGCGATTTTTAAACGATCTAAGTGACAATGTGAATCGATAAGCACGATGAAAATCCAACAAACAACAAAAAGGACCGCAAGTCTACCCAGCTACATAGTGCAGGTCAAATCACCCGAGGCAAGTTGCCGTGACAGGAGCTGCTCAATTTGATGTTTATGAAAATCAGGCTCAGTTAAAATTTTCACCCCTATTCCGGCCGGACGCCCGCCGGAGGCGCCTAAGGGATTAATCCAAATAACCGAACCTGAAAAGTTATGAGCTTGAATATCACCAGGGAGTTGATAGGAAACCTGTATCTCTTGACCAAGCGTGAAACTTTCGCTGCAACTGACAAATATACCGATAGGTTTAATAAACGGCATATAGGCGCGGTAGAGTTGCTGTAAAGAATCAAATTTGACAACAAGATTAGTCATAGGTGTTTATTGGCTCATTAACTGATTATACTCAATGGTTAACCCCTCAAATAACGCTAACGAATTCACGTTTGGCATTACCGATAAGCGGGTTTCTAGCTGCATCACTTTCGCCGCAAAATTAGCGAGGTTAGCTCTAATCAGTGGATCACTATCTTGCTTCTTAACTAAAGCCCTGTGTATCACTAGATATAAAACTTTAAGAGCATCAGAAACTTGCTTTTCATTTACATTTATTAAACTAGCACACAGATGCCCTGACGACAAACTTTGTGTCCAACCCTTTCGGTAGCTAAGCAAGCTTTGATATCGCTCTGTTTCAACAGCAGACAATACCGCCATAGGCCCCCCTACAACAGGTAAACACCAAGATGGATCATCTTCGAAGCGGTGTTGCTCTTTTAACCACTGTTTTACCTGCAATTTACTTGGAAGTTCAACACGTAACCTCTGACAACGGCTACTGATGGTTGCTATTAGCCGACTCGGAGAATTGGCTTGTAACAGCAAAATAGTATCCTTTCCCGGCTCCTCGAGTGTCTTAAGTAAGGCGTTAGCCGAAGCCTGATTTAAGCGTTCGCTATTTAAAATAACGGCAACTCGTCTGCCTCCCTGCTGGGCGGTGGTCGTCAGCTTTTGACAAAGTTCTCGAACCTGATCGACTTTAATCTGCGCTCCATCGGCTTCAAGCCGATAAAGATCGGGATGACTATTGGCTTCAATCAGTTGGCAAGCCTTGCAAAAGCCACACGCACCGCCGTGACCAAGCTGATTACAGAGTGACATTTTGGCTAATTCGAGCGCTAATGACTCTCCGCCATAGCCAGCATCCATGCCTATCAGATAGGCATGACCGACTCTAGCCGTGTTGATCTGCTCAGCAAAATTATCCAGGGTAGTTTGCAGCCAAGGAAGCGTGGTCATATTACCAACTCTGCTCTTGAAGGATTGCAATGATATCTTTATGCACCTGCGCCATCGTTTGGCTCGCATCGACAATCTTTATAGACTCATCGGCATCGGCAAATGACAAGAAGGTTGCCCGTGCACGATTAAAGAAATCTATTTCCTGCTGCTCAATTCGGTCCAGCTCTCCACGACGAGCGGCACGCTCTAAACCGAGCTTAGGCTCGATATCCAGATACAGGGTTAAATCCGGCTTAAAGCCTTTTAGGGTCGCATCACTAATTGCCGATACTAGCGGCATCAAGCCTCGCCCACCACCTTGATAGGCAAGCGAAGACAAATTATGTCTATCACCGAGTACCCACTCACCATTGGCTAAGGCAGGCTTAATCACGTTCGCTACCAGCTGCGCTCTAGCTGCGTAAAACAGCAGGCATTCAGCTTCGTCACACAGAGGGTCAGTGTCGTTGGCAACCTTTACAAGATCTCGCATCTGCTCGGCGAGCGGCGTGCCGCCTGGTTCACGAGTACAGATTGGTGCTTTACCTGTATGCTTTTCTATAAAGTCTCTAACAAGTGCGATGGCGCTAGATTTTCCTGCTCCCTCTAACCCTTCAATGACGATAAACTTGGCTGACTGAGCTGCTTGTGATTGTGTATTCATCGATTTCTCTGATATTTGTTCACTGCGCGATTATGCTCGTTCAGCGTTCTTGAAAAAACATGGCTGCCATCATTTCGTGAAACGAAATAAATGTAATCAACATCCGCAGGGTGTGCGGCGGCCTGAATAGCCGCTAAACTCGGCGCGGCAATCGGCGTTGGTGGCAAACCATTAATTCTGTACGTATTAAAGGCCGTAGTTTCGCGCAAATCTTTGCGGGTAATATTGCCTTCATACCTATCACCCATACCATAGATCACAGTCGGGTCTGTTTGCAGACGCATCCCTTTACGCAAACGGTTAACAAAGACAGCCGCTATCCATGGGCGCTCGCTGGCTTTGCCCGTCTCTTTCTCGATAATGGACGCTAAGATAAGTAGTTCATAGGCCGACTTTAGTGGCAGATCCTTTTGACGGCTCTGCCAAGCCTTATCGAGCTCAGCTTGCATCTTAAGATAACTCTTATTGAGCAACGCTTTTTCACTACTGCCTGCACGGTAGTGGTAGGTATCTGGAAAAAACTTGCCTTCAGGCAGTCCTGAGTCATCGCCATTTTCCCGCAACACTTGGATAAACACCTGATCTTGTTGAGTCAGTCTTGGCTGTAAGTCCAGAACCTGGCGCCACTCTTTAACCGTTTGCCCCTCTAATAAAGTTACACCGAAAGATTTCTCTCTCCCGCTAATGACTTTATCAAGCAGACTGTTGACGGTGTCCTTTGGTGTGACATCGTATAGTCCTGAGCGAATATTGGCCAACTCAGGTTTTAAACGAACCAACCATTTTAACTTCCAGCCCTCATCGATCAATTTCTCTGATTCTAAAACAGCAATAAACTGACTAAAGGTGGTACCACGTTTAATATCAAGCTCCTGTGAAGCCGTTATCTTAATCGGTTGTTCACCATATGCCTGTAGCGTGCTATATCCCCAATATGCGCCAACGGCAGCTAAAGTTAATAGCGTAAAAAGCGTTGCAAAAAGACCTATTATTGCTTTTTTCATAATGTCAGACTGAGATGTTCTCTTATTCTAGAAGTCCAAGATGCTAGGCTAAAACGCCTATCGGCGATAGCTACAACATCAACGAGCCCAAATAGGCTATTGGTTATAAATACATGCTTAGCGTCCGCTAGCATGCTGTAATGAAAATCGGTTATTCGAACGCTATATCCCATCGCTAGAAGTTGATGGATGACTTGTTCTCGCATCATACCTGCCACACCGGAAAAACTGATGCGAGGAGTAATTATTGCTTTATCCACCACAAAAAATATATTGGCCATCGATGACTCAATAACATTGTCATCGGAATCTAGCACCAGCCAATCTTGAGCATTCTCTGCTAAGTCCACAGACTTAATCAGTACCTGCTCTAAGCGATTGCAGTGCTTTATGCCAGCTAACTTAGGCTGCCGACCTAACCTAACATCAGATAGCGCTAAGCGAATCCCCTGTTGTTGCCACTGTTCGTAGTGAGTCGGTAAGGCATGAACAGAGACAACCTCTGTAACATTGAGTGGCGCAGAGGCTAGAGAACTGGATTCAAGTGAGTCACGGTCGCGCTGCGCGCTATCAAGAATGATTGCCGAGTTGTGCCGAACAACGGCGGCACCATAACCTCGACCGCCTACGCCTCGCGTCAGCAGCAATTTGATACAAGCCTTGGGGTTAGCCTTAGCTAGAGCCTTGAGTTGCAGTGTCAAAGCGCTCGATGGTTGCCAGTTGAAACCAAGTCGATAAGCGCCTTGAGTAAGACGCTCAAAGTGGGTGTTTAAGAATTGGATCTCGCCTTGATGCACTCGCATCGTCGCGAATAAACCATCACCATAAGCCAATCCCCTATCAAGGGGATTAACATTCTTATCGGGCTGTCCATCGACCCAAACTTGTGTCATTAGCTATCCTGGCTAATTCGGCTAGCGACAGCTTCTTGTTGATCCTTATATTTAGCGCTTTCACGCTTGTTATAAGGTCTGGCAACAGCATGTGCTAAACGCTCGAAGTTAAGTGCGCCAATCGTCATGTTAGGTTTCAGTGCCAAGGGTAATTTACCATTGTTATAAAACTCTAATACGATTTTACCCTGCCAACCCGGGTCGATGCGGTGAGCAGTCACGTGTACCATCAAGCCCAAACGAGCAAGAGATGAACGACCGTCAAGCCATCCGACAATGTCTGCCGGTAACGTCACGGTTTCGTGGGTAATAGATAGCGCCAACTCTCCAGGGTGAAGAAAAAATGACTCACCCTCTTCGATAACTATGGTCTCACTCATCACGCGATCCAAGGCCTCTTGCACTTCGGTGCTCGGGCCGCTCAAATCGATATAAGGGGCGGTGTGATCTTTAAAGACTCGAAATTGATTACCTAGCTTAACATCGACACTCACACCACTGATCGCCTCAGGCGCGGGGCGTGGTTCCATAGTGATAGTGCCATTGTCTAAACACGCTTCAATCTCAATGTCTGTTAAACGCATGATCCCTAGGCTCCCTTATATTGATAAGTGATCTTATTTTGCTAATAAGTGCTGAATACGCGCCTTTAAGATATCAGTAGCGATACGGTTCTTACCACCACGCGGTACGATGATATCGGCATACTGCTTTGATGGCTCGATGAACTGCAAGAACATTGGACGGACAGTCTCTGTGTACTGTGACATGACCGACTCCATTGTTCTACCTCGCTCAGCAACATCACGAGAAAGACGACGCATAAAGCAAATATCTAGCGGTGTATCCATAAATACGGACGCATCCATCTCTTTACGCAGAGCTGGATCGGTTAGTAACAAAATACCTTCAAGAATAATGACTTTCTTTGGTGTAAGGGTCACTTTCTCATCAGTACGAGTGTGCTCGTTATAACTATAAACAGGAATATCGACCGCATTACCCGCTTTAAGCTCACGCAGATGACTGCATAACAACTCATGATCCAAGGCTTTTGGATGGTCGTAATTTGTCAAAATACGCTGGTCCATCGACAGATGACCTTGATCACGATAATAGGAATCTTCTGCAATCACGCCAATTTGATCTGTGCCTAAATCGCGGCAAAGTTCTTCATAAATCGTCTTAGCGATAAGACTCTTACCCGATGCTGACGCACCTGCAATACCAATAACAACACAATCTTTAGAGTTCATTAAACTAACCTTTATTCGTCATCAGACATGCTGATTGATACTTTTGGCTGCGCTTGACATAGTGCAAGCTGAGCCCCAACTTTTCTCGCGATTTCACGATAAATCCCTGCAACTTGGCTAGACTCATCGGCAACGACTGTAGGCGTGCCTTTATCCACATCTTCACGAATGTTTAACTGTAGAGGCAATTGACCTAAGAGAGGTACATTGTAGCGAGTCGCCATTTTCTGGCCACCCTCTGCACCGAACGGGTGATCTTTATGGCCACACTCAGGACATAGATGGAAACTCATGTTTTCCACGATGCCTAATACCGGAATGTTCACTTTTTGGAACATGCTGACGCCTTTCTTAGCGTCTGCTAGCGCGATATCTTGTGGAGTGGTAACAATCACCGCTCCGCTAACAGGCACTTTTTGTGAAAGCGTCAATTGAATATCACCAGTTCCTGGTGGCATATCAATAACGAGATAATCAAGCTCTGGCCACTCGGTTTCGGTGAGTAGCTGAACTAATGCGCCGGCGGCCATTGGACCGCGCCACACTGCCGCTTGGTCGCCATCGAGCATGAAGCCGATAGACTGCGCCGCAATACCGTGTGCAGGAGCAAAGGTCATGATCTTGCCGTCTGGTGAGACGGGCTTGAAATCTTCCACACCCAACATCATCGGAATCGATGGACCGTAGATGTCAGCATCCAAAATACCGACACTTGCGCCCTCTGCTGCTAATGCCAACGCGAGGTTAACTGCAGTCGTCGACTTACCCACACCACCCTTGCCTGAGGCAACGGCAATCACTTGCTTGATATTAGGTAGCGGCTCAACGGCACTGATAGCCGAAACGGTATCTGGTTGGAAGTCAATTTCGCATTCAACTTCATCAATTGCATCCAATACAGCTAACGCTTTCGTCACGGCCATCACGATGTCGCGATACTGAGTTTGACAAGGGTATGAATAACATAATCCCAACTGCAGTCGCTTACCTTCAATCGCAAGTTTAGTGACCATACCTGCGCTTAACAGACTCTTATTCAGATACGTGTCTTGAAAGGTATCGAGAATTGCTAATACAGGGCTAAGAAGATCATCATCAAGATGATAATTTGGATGTGTTGAAGACAAAATACGGACCCCCTAAATATAATTTGCGCAATTGTACCAGATATTCTGGCAAACATTAGTCTAGATTTAATCCACTTGTGCGAGCTTTTGATGAAACTATGCATTGGATCGGTTAGTATCTATGCCATTCCAATTAGGTTCCCAGCGATTTTGAGAAAAGATGGCAAATTCACAACGTAAAATCCTAGTCACAAGTGCACTTCCGTATGCTAATGGTCCAATCCATTTGGGTCATATGCTTGAGTATATTCAAACCGATATTTGGTCACGTTTTCAAAAGCTACGTGGACACGAATGTCACTATATCTGCGCTGACGATGCTCATGGCACGCCGATCATGCTTAAAGCACAGCAGTTGGGGATAACTCCTGAAGAGATGATCGCTCAAGTTCAAAAAGAACATGAGAAGGATTTTGCTGACTTCAATATTCAGTTTGATAACTTCCACAGCACTCACAGCGATGAAAACCGTGAGCTAGCGAGCCAGATCTATATCAAGCTGCGCGACTCAGGCTACATCAAGACCAAAACGATTTCTCAGTTATTCGATCCTGAAAAATCGATGTTCCTACCTGACCGTTTTGTTAAAGGTACTTGCCCGCGCTGTAAGTCTGAAGACCAATATGGTGATAACTGTGATAACTGCGGTGCAACCTATAGCACAACTGATTTAATCAACCCTAAATCAGCAGTATCTGGTGCGACACCTGTAATGAAAGACACTGAGCATTTCTTCTTCGATCTGCCTGCATTCGAAGGCATGTTAAAAGAGTGGATTAACTCAGGCTCTTTACAGCAAGAGATGGCCAACAAGCTAGGTGAATGGTTCGAGCAAGGTTTGCAACAGTGGGATATTTCTCGTGATGCCCCCTACTTCGGCTTCGAAATTCCTGATGCACCGGGTAAGTTTTTCTACGTATGGCTAGACGCACCAATCGGTTACATGGGCTCATTTAAGAACCTATGTGACAAGCGTGACGATCTAAACTTCGATGATTACTGGAGCAAAGACTCAACTGCCGAGGTGTACCACTTCATCGGTAAAGATATCGTCTACTTCCACAGCCTATTCTGGCCAGCCATGTTAGACGGTGCAGGCCTGCGTAAACCAACTAGTGTTTATGCGCACGGCTATGTGACGGTGAACGGCGCTAAGATGTCAAAATCAAAAGGCACCTTCATCAAGGCGCGTACTTACCTAGACAATCTAGATCCTGAGTACCTTCGTTACTATTATGCCGCGAAGTTAAGCAGCAGAATTGATGATCTAGACTTGAACCTTGAAGATTTCGCCCAGCGCGTTAACTCTGACCTAGTCGGTAAACTGGTTAACCTAGCGTCACGTACCGCAGGCTTTATCTCTAAGCGTTTCGATGGAAAACTTGCAAAAATTGCAGATACTAGCCTGACAGAGAGCTTCTTAGCTAAGCAAGAAAGCATCGCTAACTTCTACGAGACCCGTGAATTCGGCAAGGCAATGCGTGAAGTGATGACACTTGCAGATATCGCTAACGCCTATGTGGCAGACTCAGCTCCTTGGCAATTAATTAAAGACGATGCTAAGCAAGAAGAAGCACACCAGGTTTGTAGTAATGCACTTAACCTGTTCCGTATCTTAGTGACTTACCTTAAGCCAGTACTCCCTAAGCTTGCGCAAGATGTTGAAGCCTTCCTACAGATGGAACTGAAGTGGGATAACCTAGACATCGATCTTGCAGGCCATGAAATCGCTAAGTTTAAGGCGCTAATGCAACGTGTTGAGATGAAGAGTATTGAAGCGATTATCGAAGCTTCGAAAGAAAACCTTCAAGTTGCTGCAGAGCCAGAAGTGAAGAAAGAAGTGAAATCACCGCTTGAGCAAGACCCAATTAGCAACGAGATCAGCTTCGATGATTTCGCCAAGATCGATCTTCGTATCGCGCGTATAGCTAAAGCTGAGCACGTCAAAGAAGCCAACAAGCTTTTACGACTTGAGCTAGATTTAGGCGGCGAGACAAAGCAGGTATTTGCAGGTATTAAGTCTGCTTATGCACCTGAAGATCTAGAGGGTAAGCTCACGGTTATGGTAGCAAACCTTGCTCCACGCCAGATGCGCTTTGGTGTATCTGAAGGCATGGTACTCGCAGCTGGTCCTGGCGGAAAAGATCTGTGGATTATGGAGCCACACGAAGGTGCTCAACCAGGTATGAAAGTTAAATAAACTTCTCACCTTGACACCTCGTTAAAACACTAAAAAGCCGCTTATTTGATAAGCGGCTTTTTTATTGACGGCCCGTCGTTCCCCATTGACTCGAATTAATTTCGGAACATGGGCGCTCAAACGAGCAATAATCGATGCTAACCTGTTAATTTAGACTAAACAGGATTTACGATATCGACAAAATGATGCTTAATGCCAAACTGCTCGGCTAGGTGATCTCCTAATGCCTGAATACCATAAAGCTCTGTCGCGTGATGACCCGCTGCATAGTACTGGATCCCCTGCTCAACGGCGCAGTGATAAGTACGCTCCGAGACCTCTCCACTGATAAACGCATCGAGTCCCATATTCGCCGCGATATCGATATAATCTTGCGCACCGCCCGTACACCAGGCAACCTTGCTCACTACGGCATCGCTATCGCCTAAGTGCTGACATGGACGATTAAGCTTTACTGAAATTTGTTCGTTAAAGGCTTTAGCCGATAGAGGCGTTGCGAGCCGACCTTGCCACATCAAACCTTGGGCAACATTCTCAATGGGCTTTGGTTCAACAATGTCTAACACTTTTGCCAACTGCGCATTATTACCCAAGTCAGGGTGAGCATCTAACGGTAGGTGATAGCCAAATAAGCTAATATCGTTTACCAGTAGGGCTTTAATACGCTTTTGTTTCATACCAACGATAATTTCAGGCTCACTTTTCCAAAAGAAACCATGGTGAACCAAAATCGCATCGGCATTGAGTTCCACAGCCGCATCAATTAATGCCTGACATGCTGTGACCCCAGTAACAATAGTATTAATCTCTGCCTTACCTTCGATCTGCAAACCGTTTGGAGCATAGTCTTTAAAATTAGATACTTGTAAAAAATCGGCCAAGTATTGGCCTAATTCGGTCCGAGTCATAAATCCGCCGAGAGTAGCAAAAAGTCTATTTTAACCTATTGTTAGTATAAATAGACAGTTAACTCATAGATAAGACGCCGAGCGTGTCTGCTTAAAAAGCAAACCGATTTAACTCACTATTTACGCTAAAGTGCTCAAAACGTCATATAAATACAGCCAGTTCCGGCTAAAATTGGACTTTACAGTGCATTAAACGATAAAATCAGTACAAACCTTCAAGTACACACAAAAATAAACAGGTTATTATTATGTCAAAACTGACCAAAGAAGAAGTTATCAGCTCACTTGAGACTGCGCTAACTCAGCGTGATGGCCAAGCTGTTAAAATTGAACAGAAAGGTAGCTGGTACAAAATCGATGGCGGTAAATCTTTACGCTTTAGTGATTTAGAAGCGATGTTAGCTGAAGTCGGTGGCGATAGTGCACCTGTTGAGGCTAAAGCCGAGAAAAAGGCTGTTGCAGCTAAACCTGCGGCTAAGAAAGCCCCAGCGAAAAAAGCAGCTAAGCCTGCAGCCAAGAGTGGTGGTAAAACACCAAAAGAACTCTGGCGTGAAAAGCTAGCTGGTAAGGGTCAACTCCCTCGCGGTTTTTAATCCTGTTCGATTAAAACTGTCACAGCGAAGGCACTTAGTCTAAAACTTGTAGGCTTCGATTCAGCTTAGCTGGAATTAAAAATAAAAAACTCCGTCACTTTTTTAAAGCGATGGAGTTTTTTATTTTGAGCCACTCTCTTTTTAGTCCTAAGCTAAAACAACGAACCAATACTCACTGGCTATGTAGCTGTTCTCATTGTTGAGTAAAATACTCCCCCTTGTTACGACAGACCATGAACCCTTACGCCGCTACTATAAGATGCTTTTGCTTACAAATTGCAGTTCCAAGAGTGCAAGATAACCGAGTATTAGGATTGATTATTGAGTTTAAAACGCTACTATGATTGCACCAGCCTCTTTAAAGATTCAGTACATTTAAAGGGGTCCTTTCATTCGCCAAATCGGGTGTTTAACCTTTTGGTCGGCAATGTAAGCACCACTAAAAGATGACATATTTTTTAACCCAAGTTTTTTTAACTTAAGTTTGGTTTTCACAAAGCTGTTGTCTATAAAACTAAGTATTTCTAAAGCAGCGTACGCAGAAAGATTAGATTTAATTCGTAGGATAAGCAGTATTTTATTGAGGTACTTTTGAACAACTCTCCCAATAGTTCGGCCACTCACAAGCAAGCATTTGGTGTTCACTTAGCTTTATTGATCCCTATGTTGTCTGCCATTGTCGCTATCACACCGCTTGCTATTGATATGTATCTGCCAGCAATGGCAACACTTGCCTCAAGCTTTGACACCGATATCACCTTAGTGCAGCAATCACTCAGCCTGTACTTAGGCGGCTATGCATTAGGCATGCTCTGTTTCGGCCCCTTAGCGGATAGATTTGGGCGTAAACGGCTAGTAGTGCTTGGTTTAAGCGGTTTTATGCTCAGCAGCCTCGCAATCGCCTTTGTGACCTCTATCGAATCATTTCTAATTATCCGCTTTATACAGGCCTTTATCGGAGCGGCAGCAACGGTGGTGGTCCCTGGTTATATTAAAGAGTTATACGGTAAAAATACCGCTAAAGGCATGTCTTACGTCAGCCTAATTATGATGTTGGCGCCACTGATAGCGCCGAGTATCGGCAGCCTTATTTTAGAAGTTGGCGAGTGGCAGCTAATCTTTTTTATATTGGCATTCTATGCCTTTGTTTTGCTAATGCTGGTTAGCCTTAAACTTAAAATGCCTAGCGATACAGACAACAGCTGCCGAAGCACTCAATCATTTTTTGGTGCCTACGCGACTGTGTTTACTAAAAAAGGCGTCAAGCTCAATATTGCTAGCGGCGTACTGACCTCATTTGCATTTTTCTGCTACCTCACAGCTTCGCCTTTCGTGTATATGGAAGTATTTGGCCTAGACAAATCACTGTTTGCGGTTCTGTTCAGCACCAATGTCGGCGCATTAATGCTGGCCAATGTGGTTAACAGTAAGATTGTCGGGCGCTACGGTTCTAAACGCATGCTTAAAGTCTCGACGTTTTTCGGAGCTATCGCAGGCATAGCCCTGCTAAGCGTGAACCTGATTGACTTAAGCTATCACTTTACTGTACTCATGCTACTGCCACTTATGGCTTGTCTCGGTATTATGTCGGTTAATGCCGATGCTATCGTGTTGATGAAGTTTCAAAAAGAAACAGGTACAGCAACGGCTGTCATCGGCACATTACGCTTTGGCTTTGGTGCATTAGCAGGCCCTTTGCTCGCACTGTTTTATAACGGAACCGCAGTGCCCTTCTCCGCACTAATGCTAGCTGCAGTACTGTTAGTGGCACTGTGCCAGTTTTTAAGCCGTCACGAGCCAGCGACCTTAACAGAATGAATTAAGCTCTTTAAAGCCCCCCTGCCTGTAAGACTCAGGCGAGCATAGGGGGAAGTGGTGGTCACTTATCTCAATATGAGCGTAAATTAAAGAGAGGCTGGCGAAGCTTTATGTTGCGATTAACAAGAAGCTAAAGCTTAACTGTGTAAGCCAGCAATCTCTTATCACCTTCAAAGTGAGAAAATTATTACTCGCCCGTTAATTCTTCACTGTTTTTGCTCACTATTTTGTTATCAATAATGAATTTTCTTCATTCAGAACAGTTTTTCCCCTAAAGCACTTGTAATAACACAAGGGTTTTATATGATGAAAACGCACTCATTTGTTGAGTGTTTGCCACGCAATTCGATTGCGCATTAATCTCTATCTTAGATTATTTGGCATTTCGCGAGCAAAGATTACCGTCTGAGCTTAATTATTAGAGCGATTACCGTCGCTGTATCAAGATACTGCATACCGTAGCGGTAACTTAAGAGGAAATACTATGGAGAAGTTATCAGGCGCCAGCATGGTCGTCCGTTCTCTTATTGACGAAGGTGTTAAACATATTTTTGGTTATCCAGGCGGTTCCGTACTGGATATCTATGATGCCCTGCACGAAAAATCTAATATCGAGCATATTTTAGTCCGTCACGAGCAAGCCGCCGTTCATATGGCCGATGGTTATGCCCGCGCCACCGGCGAAGTTGGCGTTGTCTTAGTGACCTCAGGTCCCGGTGCTACCAATACAATAACCGGTATTGCAACGGCCTATATGGATTCAATCCCTATGGTGGTGATCTCTGGACAGGTTCCAAGCCACCTAATCGGTAATGATGCGTTTCAAGAATGTGACATGATCGGTATTTCACGCCCTGTCGTTAAGCACAGCTTCTTAGTGACCGATCCCCGTGACATTCCAGCCATTATCAAAAAAGCCTTCTATATCGCCTCTAGCGGACGTCCTGGCCCTGTCGTTGTCGACGTGCCTAAAGACTGCATGAACCCACAAGTTCTGCACGATTACCAGTATCCTGAAGATATCAGTATGCGTTCATACAACCCAACGACATCTGGCCATAAAGGGCAGATCCGTCGTGGCCTACAAGCACTGTTAAACGCTAAGAAACCAGTACTCTATGTTGGTGGCGGCGCGGTGATATCTGGGTGTGATGCGCAAATACTAGCGCTGTCTGAAAAGCTTGGGATCCCCGTTGTCAGCACCTTAATGGGCTTAGGTGCATTTCCTGGCACCCACAAGAACAGTGTTGGCATGTTAGGCATGCACGGCTGCTACGAAGCCAACATGACGATGCACAACAGTGACCTTATTTTCGGTATTGGTGTGAGATTTGATGATCGAACCACCAATAATGTCGAGAAGTACTGCCCTAACGCCAAAATTTTACACATAGATATCGATCCTTCCTCTATCTCAAAGACCATAAGAGTCGATATCCCTATCGTTGGCTCTGCTGAAAAAATCCTCGACGATATGCTTAAGCAGATTGAAGCAAACGATTATGGCATCATAGATCCTGCAGCCAATGATGAGTGGTGGAGCGATATTGCTAAATGGCGTGCAGTTGATAGCCTCAAATACTCCACCAACGACAAAAAAATTAAGCCCCAGCAGGTTATAGAAGCCCTTCATAAGCTAACCAATGGTGATGCCTATGTGGCATCCGATGTGGGTCAGCATCAGATGTTTGCTGCGCTCTACTATCCATTTAATAAACCTCGTCGCTGGATCAACTCTGGCGGCCTAGGCACCATGGGCTTTGGGTTACCAGCCGCCTTAGGTGTAAAGTTGGCGATGCCTGAAGAAACCGTTATCTGCGTGACGGGTGATGGCTCGATTCAGATGAATATTCAGGAACTTTCTACTGCACTGCAATACGATATACCTGTAATTATTATTAACTTGAACAATCACTTCTTGGGTATGGTGAAGCAGTGGCAAGACATGATCTATGCTGGTCGACACTCACAGTCCTATATGGACTCGGTACCAGATTTCGCTAAAATTTCTGAAGCTTATGGCCATATAGGTATGACTATTAGTAACCCAGCTGAACTTGAAGCGGGTCTTGAGAAAGCGCTTAGTATCAAAGACAGACTGGTATTTATGGATATCCATGTCGATGAAACAGAGCACGTCCACCCAATGCAGATCCGTGGCGGGGCAATGAATGAAATGTGGCTAAGCAAAACGGAGAAAAGCTAATGCGTCGTATTATATGTGTATTACTTGAAAACCAGCCCGGCGCCCTTTCACGAGTTGTTGGATTGTTCTCTCAGCGTGGTTATAACATCGAAACCTTAACCGTTGCGCCAACCGAAGATAGTACCCTGTCGCGCCTTACGGTTACCGTTAATGCCGATGAATATATTTTGGAACAGATTGAGAAACAATTACATAAGCTTATCGATGTCCTTAAGGTCTCAAATATCACCGAGTCCGCTCATGTCGAACGAGAACTTGCCCTCATTAAAGTTAAAGCACACGGAGATAACCGCGAAGAGGTGAAGCGTTTAGCGGATATTTTCCGTGGCCAAATCGTCGATGTCACCCAAAGTCTTTATACCATGCAGCTAATCGGTACCAGCGAAAAACTCGATGCCTGTATCGCAGCACTCGCAGATTTTACAAAGGTGGTCGAGATCTCTCGCTCTGGTGTTGTTGGCTTAGCCCGCGGCGAAAAGGCGATGAAAGCCTAGCCTTCTAATAGAGACATAGCAAAAGGGAGCCAAATGGCTCCCTTTTTAAATTCATGTATTAGTAATAACCTAGGGGCTTAGCAGCCATTACTCGCTATCGAGTAATTTTGAGCTACCAATCTCAATTTTACGCGGTTTCATCGCCTCAGGGATTTCACGCTTAAGATCGATATTCAGTAAACCATTCTCTAAGTTAGCACCAATCACAGTAACGTAATCGGCAAGCTGGAATGTACGCTCAAATCCGCGCTCAGCGATACCTTGATACAGATATTTTCGCTCATCGGTTGCCTCGGCTTTCGTGCCCTTGACTAACAGCTTGTCACCTTCGCTTGTGATCTCAAGTTCCTGCATCGAAAAACCTGCCACAGCCATAGTGATACGGTAGCGGTGTTCATTAATCAGTTCGATGTTATAAGGAGGGTAACCAGAATTGCCTTTATTCGATGCGGCATGCTCGGCAAGCTGTGCTAAACGGTCGAATCCAATAGCGCTACGGTATAGTGGTGTTAGATCATAATTTCTCATGGGTATATCCTTGTCTTAAGCAATATTTTTAAAAGTTAGGTGGCCGACAACTGTCGCACCACAACGAAGCGGTTATTCGCTTCTAACTTATCCTTTGCCCCTAAGGCACAAAGTCTAAGTCAATTATTTAGGCCCTCATCGAGCGACCCTACAACATATATGTGGACGTAAAAAACGTTTTCAAGAGAATTTATAAAAAATTTATTTTCTCTTTTTATAAAAACCAAATAACAGATAGGAAAGCTTAACTTTAACACTGAGTCTAACTTGGACACGTTTAAATGAATCTTTAAGCCATTAAACACAACCTACTCCGTCATTTTCATTCGTTTTGTCGTTGGCCCAATTGATGATGCCCTATACTGAAGTCGGTTGTTTAGGGCTGAAAAAAATCCAGTACCTGCCAAGGCAAGTACTGGATTTTTAAACGGATCAAGTTAGTAAGCTTTAGCTCCTACCTTAAACAAATACTACTGTTTAACCTAGGTGCTAAAGCTTGGCCATCAAGCAATATACTGCTTATTTGGCACAGCTCTTAACTTCTGAACCACCACGGAAGAACTTAGGATGTCCACCGTTAGCAGGCGCGTATTCAGCAACCTTGATATTTGGATTTTTCTCAAAGTATTCACGAAGTACCGATGCATCACTACGTTGCGTATCAATGTAGTTCGCATGAGCGGTAACAACTGGATAATCATCGCCACCTTTAGCGCTGAAGTTAATCAGTGAGAAGGTGTAATTATCTGCAAGGTTGAACTCACGGTCACCTAGAGAAGCGATCTGTACAATATCTGCAGAAGTTGCGTCTGGGTTGATCTCTAACGCATCACAAGACACATTCATTTCCATTGGGTAAAGCTGTGGCATACCGCCACCGGTCTTAAGCGCTACGTTTGCTAGGTAATCTTGAACTTCAGCACCTGTCATGGTCACAAATGCAACATCATTGGCAAATGGCTGTACCGTGAGTACATCGCGGTATGAAATCGTGCCTTCCGCAATCGAATCACGGATACCACCTGAGTTCATCACACCAAAATCAACCGTTGGTTCAAAATTAGCAGTAACCCAATCTGCATAGGCGCGTGTTAGCAACTGGCCTAAGTTTGTTTGCTCAGCACGAACAACACCACGATCACCTTCTAGCTTACCGTCAGTGCTTGAAATCGTCACATCGAGTAATTCCTGCCCAAGATCTTGGTAGTGCTGCAATGCATCGAGTACAAGCTGGTCTTGTTCAATTTCTTCTGTAATGAAAACAAGCTCTTCGTTTTCATTCTCTTCTTTCAAGTTAATTGGGATCAGCTTATAACTTGAAAGTGATAGTTGTCCGTCAATGTATTCGAAGTCAGCACGGCCTACATACTTACCCCACTCATGAGCTTGCATGATGAAAGTACCATTCTTTTCATCAGGCTTACATTCATCACCTGGTTTAAAGTCAGCGTAACCATCACCTTCCATACAAACTGGGTTTTGTGAGTGACCACCGATAATCGCTTGTAACTTACCTTTTGCGACTGATTCAGCTAACTTAACGTCGCCTGGTGCTTCTGTACCATGCTCGCCATTAGCGTAGTGACCCATATGAGTAAGAGCGAACACCATATCAACTGTTTCATTAGTTTCGATTTCAGTTAATACTTTTTGAATTTCTTCTTGAGGATCGGTGAAATGTAGGCTTGCTACGTTATCTGGGCTAACAACTTTTGGCGTATCTACAGTGGTAAAGCCGATAATAGCAACCTTAAGGCCATTAATTTCAAATACGCGGTAAGGTTCAAAGTAGCGCTCTTGAGTTGGATCGCCATTTAAGTCTTTTTTGTAGATGTTTGCCGCTAACATTGGGAATTGAGCAATATTAGCTTGCATGTCTAATACTGTTAACGGGTTATCAAACTCGTGGTTACCAACAGCCATGGCATCATAACCCAGCATACTCATACCGATAAAGTCCGGTACAGCATCTTGCATATCCGACTCTGGTACACCTGTATTAATATCACCACCAGATAGCAGGATAGTGTCACCACCAGCACGTTCTACTTCGTCACGAATACTGTCGATAGCAGTCTTACGTGCTGCCATCCCATATTCACCGTCTTTATTAGCCCAGAAGCGGCCATGGTTATCATTGGTGTGAATGACGGTGAAAATTGTACAAGCATCGCCCGCATCGGCACAGGCTTTAGATACGTAACTATGGTTATCGTCATTGTCACTACCACAGGCTGTTAATGCAGACACAACAGCCGTTGCAACTAGTCCTTTTAGCAAAATCTTATTCATTACAATCAACCCCTTGATTATTTTTTTATATTTTGTCGCTTAAAATTTATCACCTACAAAATGCGATGATTTTTTACCGCGCCTCATCTTAGCAAAGCTTAGGCACAAATTGTGTCACATTTATTACACATCGTGATCTAAACGACTCTTTTATATACAAATTCTGCAATTGACAGTTCTCCATATAAAACAGGGGGTAGTTTATAAATTAACTGAAAAAGCATTAATCCAAATATAGGAAGGGGAATAAAAAATAAATCACTAAAATACACTGAGTTAGAAGAAGTTAGAAATAACGCGCATTATCCTAAAGACAGAACAGGCAGCGACCAAAGTCGCTCCCCGGAACTGCACAAAAAACAGGCTAACAGATTTTATTTACCGCATGCCAACACAGATTGTAACCAAAACGAAATATCTTGAAGTTGCTCAGGCAGAACATTGTGACCCATATTGTATGTTTTCCATTGGGTATTAAACCCTGCGCGTTGCAGCAATTCAAAGGCCATCAGACCTGCATCCACTGGAACCACATCATCTTCAACACCGTGGTGTTGTAAGATTGAGGTGTCACGATTCAAATCTGTAAGCCCTTTAGGCAAGGAATCACCACTTGGCAGATAACAGGACAACGCCATGATCCCCGCCAGTTTGTAAGGCAACCTAAGCCCGGTATATAGGCTCATCACCCCACCTTGACTAAAACCTGCTAATACAATGTTTTCCGACGGGATCCCAAGCGCTATTTGTTCTTCAATCAAAGCAATGATCTGTTGCTCACTCTGCTCAACACCTTGCTTATCTGCTCGTTCATGCAGATCCATGCTCTTGATATCGTACCAAGCCCGCATGATATATCCGCCATTAATGGTCACCGCTTGCTCTGGTGCATGGGGAAAGATAAAGCGGATGCTATGAGCATTACCTAAACCTAATGCTGGCACCACAGGAGCGAAACCTGCACCTGAGTCACCTAGGCCATGAAGCCAGATAACGCAGGCCTTAGCGGCGACTGTGGGTTCAATGGTAATACGTTCTAATTGATTGGCAGACATATGGTTCCTTTCTTTTTAGTATGCTCGCAAAAGCAAAGTAATAGCTAAGCGATAATGCGTATTGGGTATCGAAGCAGTAAAAGATAATATTAACGAAGGTAACACTCGCTAGTTACGCAATACCGAGCTCGTCTTTGATCTCTTGTAGTTGCTCGTTTGAATCGAGCTTAATATTCCATCGAACCGCGCCAGCATCGGCCACCAGCATCAATGCGTCTTGATGAAACTTAATGTCATCTACCATGGCATAGAGCTGGCAACCATTGTCCAGTCGTACCTGAACTTCAAATGGCGAGAGAATGAGCTTTCCCGCGGAAAATTGAATAATCATAATGAACTATCTTCTTTAACCATCACAAAAAAGCCCAACATTGTTGGGCTTCAATCAACTGATTGATATCAGTTTAATGTTGATGCCCGCCTTTTCCGTGAGCATGGCCATGGGCGATCTCTTCGCTGGTTGCATCACGTACGTCCATAACTTCCAGATCGAAGGTTAACTCACGGCCCGCAAGCGGGTGATTGATATCAACAGTCGCCATGAACTTACCGACTTTTAATATAGTCACTTGGCGCTGACCTTGATCAGTGTTGATCAATGCACGCATGCCTGGCTTCCAGACGCTTGCACCTTGCAAATGCTTTACAGAAACACGCTGTTCGCAATCTTCGTTACGCTCGCCATAAGTTTCGCTCGCTGGCAGAGTCACAGAAAACTTAGCCCCAACCTCTTTGCCTGTTAGCGCATCTTCGACGCCAGGCATCATGTTGTCATGGCCGTGAAGGTAAGCAATCGGGTCTAAACCTTCGTTAGTTTCTAATACTTCACCCTGCTCATCGCGTAGTGTGTAGTTAAACTGCACAACTGAATCGTCTTTAATACTCATGGTATTCCTTAACACTGTTAGCTCAAATTTAATGGCCGCAGCTTAGCAAAACTGACTAGAAGCCTCTAGTTTTATCTGCTGTTATGCCTATACCCTAAAGGGCTTTGGGGCCATTATAGGTTCAATGCCTCGCGCCTGGCACGATAGCGATATGTTCAATCTGTTGCAGTACCTCTGTGTTCGCCAACGCAAGCTGGCAAACGCCAGAGGTGATTTGATGCTTAGTTGAACAGTCAACACTCCACTGGCGCAACAGGTACCCCGCTAAAGCGGCTCTTGAGGTTAATGTTAGCTGTTTATCTTGCATTTGATAGTCCAGCTCAATCGCTTCGGGGTGGGTCAATGATGGGTGTGGAACAAGTACTAGCTGTACCTCTTTATGCCACATTAAATCATTCTCGCTGCGCTCATTGTCGTTGATCTCTGCGCAGATAAGCTCAATGGACTTAATACGTGTTGCAACAAAGTCACTAAAGACCCCATTAACCCTGTCATAGGCCCTTACATGCCAGCGTTGGCCATTATTCACCAACGCATGGGGAACGATTTCGCGGATTTTTTCCCCAGAGGAGACCGACACATAGGCTACCTTTACCGCCTGTTTATCTTGGATGGCTCGCATCAGTGCAGCAACGACTGAGGTGTGGGGATGAATCAGTTGCACCGCATCTATGCATACCCGACTCGGCTGTACGGGATGAGAAAGACCGTCACCGAACCCTTTCGCTAATCCGTGCAGAATTGCTTGGGGCTCATGCTCAAATAGCGGGGTGAAGTCACTGAGACGATGGTAGCTCTTAGTCTGATGCACTAGGCGCATATTATCTGGCGCTAATGTTTTGTAACTTTGAAGGTCTCGGGTTGCAGCTGCGAGTCCTGTGGCAAATTTCTTAATCAAGTCTTGACGAGAGACTTGGCCAAAATACTGCAAACTAAAGTCGATAAAAGCTAAACGTTGCCGCTGTGCGTGCGTTAAATCATCCATAATATTCCCCAACAAAATTTTATGGATGTTAATCTAAGCGACAATGAATAAGGGTGCAATCGTTTTGATTACACCCCTAGCATTTTACAACTCTATTTAACTTTCAATGCGTTAAACGTAGCCTCGTCGGGATAGCCATCGGCAACTAATCCTTGGCTCTTTTGGTAGGCTCTCAGCCCTTTCAATGATTTCGCCCCTAAAATACCATCGGGCTTGCCGACATCATAACCTAGGGCATTTAATTGACTTTGTAACTCTTTCACACGAGCGCGGCTAAGATTTGGCATCTTAGGCGGCGTGACATTAAGTGCTACACCACCATTGATCCTGTCGGCAAGATGGCCGACTGCAATGGCGTAAAAGGTTGAGCGATTCCAGCGCATGATCACATCAAAATTGTCATAGCCTAAAAATGCAGGCCCGGTATGCCCCGATGGTAGATACAGTGCAGCCTGCATATCCGGCGTACTTAATGGAGAGCCATTAGCCTGAGTGATCCCAAGTTCCGCCCAGCGAGCCAAAGGCTGCGCTTCGGCCTTACCTAGGTGAGCATAAGTGAAATTTGCCGGTAACGTCACTTCTCGTCCCCAACGCTCATTGCGCTTCCAGCCGAGATTTTGTAAGAAGTTTGCCGCAGAGGTTAACGCATCTGCAGTACTGTTCCACAGGTCTGCTTTACCATCTCCATCGCCGTCAATGGCGTATTTTGCATAGGCCGATGGCATAAATTGAGTGTGCCCCATTGCACCAGCCCAAGAGCCGACCATATCGGTTTCGGCAAAGTTATAACGCTCTTTAAGCTTTAACGCCTGCATCAACTCAGTAGTGAAATAGCCACTGCGCCTTGGATCGCATGCAAGGGTTGCCAAGGAGTCTAGCACTGACATCTTGCCCTTGTAGGATCCAAAGTTAGTTTCTAGTCCCCAAAACGCTAGCAGGTACTGAGGCGGAACCCCATACTCCTTTGCCAATTTTTGTAATAGCACTTTATGCTCGCGATAGAGCTTACGCCCCTGCTCCACTCGCCAATCGGTAACACGTTTACTGAAGTAATTCTCAAAAGAGCTACTAAATTCCGGTTGCTTTTGATCTAGCTCTATCACTCTTGGTACATATTTCACGTTTGCCAAAGTGTGCTCGATAGTTTGCTGAGATAAACCCTCAGATTTTGCCGTCTGTTGTAGACTGGCGACACAACTAGCCCAATTAGGCTGCTCCACCGCGTAAGCAGTAGAGGTCGAAAGAAGAAGCGCTGTAGCCAGGGGGATTGATTTTAACAATTGAAGACTCCCAAAATGAATGACTGTAACGTATAAAATGACTCTGTTTGATTAAACTTTCCTTAAACACACTTAATCTCGCCTAAGCCTTGAGTATTGTTTAATCAAACCTTTGTAAAATATCATACTATGTTCGCTGCATAATATAGACTAAATTCACTTAAATATTACGACCAAATGATGTTTGTGTTGCAAGTGCTCAGTTTGCAAACGAATGTCGCTGAATTATCCTACTTTTATCCTCTTTCAACTTAGATATATACTTTAAATAGCTTGCTAAAATCCGGCGCCAACTGCAGACTATTACTCATTAAAGCTCGTCTTTCGATAGCTTATCGATATCTAACCAAACAAGAGATTAATCATGACTGAAATGACTCCTGCATTAGAAAGTTTCATCAACAACGTAAAACTATCCCAAGTTGTTTGGGGTCTTCAAGATGAGACAGGTGAAGGCTGGGTTGTCTGCGACTCTTCTGAATATGAAGCCACAGACGTGATGCCTTTATGGTCAGAAGAAGCGCAAGCTAAAAGCCACTGCACCGACGAATGGAAAGACTACAAAGCTGTCGCGATCACTCTTGAAGAGTTTCTAGAGTTCTGGGTTAGCGACCTTAACGATGACGGCGTACTGATTGGCGTAGATTGGATTGCCGATCAAGATTGCCAAGAGGTCGACCCTATCGTTCTAGCCACATCGCTTGTGGACATTGAAAAAGAGTAAGCCCTAGTCTTAAAATGATAAAATTGCCAAAGCGCACAATCTAATCCGTTGTGCGCTTTGTTTTTATAAAAAAGGAAACGTTTCAGTGCAGGATTTAGCCCCCTTAATCGATATCCCCTTTGATCGTAGGCATAGTTGCTGGTTTTGCGGCGAGCCTAGTAATCAGCAATGGAGTTATCTAAAAGAAACCTACACTCCTCACCCCTCTTTAACGGTTCCCTGCTGCGGTGAATGCTTAAGACTCGCTAAACAACATAAGCTTACTTCGATTTGGGACTGTAAAATGGCGGTCAAAGATGAGCTAATGCGGATCTACGAGAAACACCTTGCTATCGGCGTTAACTGGACCAAACAGGAGCTAGAGGAATCTGAGTTCGAGGACAAGGTCTTCGGTGGCTTTAAGAAAAGCGGCTGGATGATGTATGAGATCGCACGGGATAGGGTGAACTACAGCGGTTGGCCTCTGAGCCTTAATGGTGTTGTCATCGACGATTATGGCTATAACGCCTCATTTAGCTTCGATGGCGTTAGTTATCGTTCGGTCAGCCAGGCTATAGCGTTTTATGCCAAGCAATTTACCCTCGACAAACGCTTTTTAGAAGATGTTATCGCTATTGTGGGTAAAGATAGGTTTGGCTTTGCGGTGCGTATCGCCCAGATAAATATTGCTGCAGTGCCTGAATTAAAAAAGCAGGTATTACGAGAGTTAAGAGAAGAGCACGCAGAATAACTTAGATCTAAATTAGTTTGCGACTCTTCCATTGCAGAGCTTAGCTAAACAGCTAAGCTCTCTCTTAATCTGTCCTGCACCACCTCTACCAACAGATCCGGCTGAAACTTAGAGATAAAGCGATCGCAGCCGACTTTTTCGACCATGGCATTATTGAAACTACCACTAAGCGAGGTGTTTAAGGTAATAAACAAGTCTGCCATGCGTTTGTCACTGCGTACCTCATGGGTAAGCTTGTAACCGTCCATCTCGGGCATCTCGGCATCAGTGATCAGCATTAAGATGTGATTGGTTATCACTTTTCCCTCATCGCACCAACGCTTTAGAAGGTTCAGCGCGACTAAGCCATCTGTCGCCTCAATCACCTCTAAACCTAATTGCTCGAGCGTTTCGCGCACTTGTCGCCGCGCGGTTGCCGAGTCATCGACAATTAACACTCTACGACCATGCATCTGAGGTAAAAGGCGCTCATCGAGGACTCCCTCTGACAGCTTAATGTCGTAATGAATGATCTCAGCAAGCACCTTCTCTACATCGATAATCGAAACCAGCTCTTGCTTATCTTGATATTCGATACGTGTTATTGCAGTTAAGTAGTTATCTCGGCCTACCGTTTTCGGTGGCGGCATGATGTCGCCCCAGGTCATGTTAACGATGTGTTCAACCTTATCGACCAAGAATCCCTGAACGGAACGGTTATACTCTGTAATGATGAGATTACTTTCAGGCTGAATAACGGACTGCCTAAAACCTATCGCCTTTCGCAAATCGATAACAGGTATAGACATTCCACGCAGGTTTGCAACGCCGATGATACTGTTATGGCTGCCCGGCATTGCACTTAATTTAGGAACTTTAACCACCTCTTTCACTTTAAAAACATTAATAGCGAAGAGCTGAGTGGCACTGATCCTAAACAGCAATAGCTCAAGTCGGTTTTCACCAACGAGCTTAGTACGTTGATCGACACTTGCCAGCATTTGCGTCATAACAGTCCCTTACATTTTTATTGTTTTAGGCCAATTATAAAGAATTTCCCTTAGAAATCATTTACCCACGCCACAGTTTAGCTAATTTATTAACATCCACCGCTTGCCACAAAAATAAACACCAATAATAGAAACCATAAAATGATCGGGACTACTACTACTGCCGTATATAACTATAGTCCTTAACTTGTGTGAGTATTATGTTATTACCACTTTTTCCACTTTCAGTTTGTATTTTACCCGGCGGCTTTGCGCAGCTGAGGATATTTGAAGTGAGATATCAAAGACTAGTAAAAGAGTCATTAAACAATGAACTCGGCTTTGGTGTGTGCATGTTAGATGAGGACAAAAAAACACTGCTTCCTATCGGAACTCGGTGCAAAATTATTGATTTTGAAACCTTAGAAGATGGATTACTGGGAATAACCATTACTGGAGTCGATAAGTTTAAACTCGATTACTTCAAACATGAGAACGATGGCTTAAAGCGAGGCAAAGTGACAATTATGCCGTCGTGGGAGCCCACACCAATAGCGATTAACCAGCAAAAGTTAACGCTAGTATTAAAAGAGCTATTGACTCATTACCCCACTCATTTAAGCCGGTATAACCTAGAGAACTTTACTGACTTATCATGGGTTTGCCAAAGGTGGTTAGAGATCCTTCCTTTACCACTTATTGAAAAGCAGCATTGTATTGCAAGCAACGACCATCGGATTGCGTTAAGTCTCTTAGACGATATTCTAAAAGAAAGTGATCTAAACTAAAAATGCTTACGTACACACCTTTATCCTATATGGCGAACAATGACCGCCTTTTCACATAAAGAGTGGTAAGAATGCAAAATATTCAATCACAAAGTCGCCAAAGTGATTATGATAAAGCATATTTAGTCACAAATAATCAATCTATGGACGACAAAGATGCAGAAGCGATTATAGACAAGCTGTCAAAAAGCTTGACTGAGGTAGCCGAAAGTCGCGACAGGCAGGCTTATGCCCAACTGTTTAGTTATTTTGCGCCAAAAATTCTCAGTTTTGGAAACCAAAAACTCGCTAATCAAGGTTTAGCCAAAGATTTAGTTCAAGAGACAATGACAACTGTTTGGACCAAAGCGCACCTTTTCAACCCAGAAATAGGTTCTATCACCACTTGGGTCTTTACGATAATGAGAAACCGTTGCTTCGATATGCTTAGAAAAGTTCAACATAACAAAGAAGACACCTATGCTGATGATATTTGGCCAGTATTCGAAACCGTCATAGCTGATGAACATCCTGACCACATTCTCACAAGCAAGTTACTCAAACATGTAGATGCGTTGCCCCTACGTCAAAGACAAGTTGTCAAAGGGATTTATCTTCAGGAATTAAGCCAACAAGAACTCGCCAGTAAATTAGACGTGCCTTTAGGCACAATAAAGTCAAGACTCAGACTAGGCCTTGTAAAGCTGAGAAGCATTTTGGAGAAAGATTATGATTAAGTATCATCCAAAAGAGGAGATGCTATTACAGCATGCTCAAGGGCAGTTGCATCTCGGTCTTGCAAATGCAGTATCCGCTCACTGTGAGCTTTGTGCTGCATGTAGGAACAAGCTAAAAAAGCTTACCGAACAGTTAGCGCTAGATAACCTTGTAGACGATGAACCTTTGGTTGAGTCTAAAATTACTGAGTTGGATTTCAATGACATGATGGCTCAGATCATGGAATTACCTGCAACGGCCCTGCCGAGCCACTCCACAACTAGACAACTTGTGCAAGTCAATGGCTATCAATACCAACTACCTCGCGCGTTAGTTCAACAAGCAAATAAGTCGTGGAGCGGATTTGGAAAAATAAGTCGTATGCGACTAGATGCAGATGAAGGCTCTGCACGGGCAAGTTTATTACATATCGATGCTAATGGAGAGATCCCCGAACACACCCACGCTGGTCGAGAAATTACCCTACTTATAGCAGGCACTTTTGAAGATGAGTTTAGCCAATATGTACCTGGTGACTTTATTGAACTTGATGGCCAACATAAACACTCACCTAAAACAGCAAATGGATGCTTATGCTACACAGTTGTGGATGCGCCACAGCACTTCACTAAGGGCATAAGTAAGCTCCTCAACTCGATTGGCGAACTGATTTATTAACACTGACTTTAAAAGTTAAAAGGCCGCAAATGCGGCCTTTGTTATCAATATGCCAAAATACTAGGTCTGAGTCGCAGCAACAGGCACTACAGGTACAATACGAGAACCATGTTTAGTTACCACATTCATTATCCCGAAATGTAACTCTTCTGACACCAACTGAAACTCAGCAAAATCAGTGGTTCCAATATAAGCGAACACATTGAGTTGTAACCCATATAGGCCAAAGCCTTTAAAAGTCACTCTCAGTGGACTCTCCTCCACTTTTTCATGTTCTTCTAATAGGGTGCGTATATCATCGATGATATTGTGGATCTGCTCTGTCGTTGTCCGATAGTCTAGGCGAATATCCGTTTTCAGACGGATTTTTTCCCTTTCAGAAATGTTTTCAATATCCATTTCTGACAGTCGAGCATTTGGTACATTGATCACCGAACGGTCTATGGTTCTAATGCGAGTACAACGAAGTCCAATCTCTTCTACCGTACCTGTAATATTGCCAAAACGGCCAATATTTCCCACTTTAATTGGTGCCGATGAATAGAGGGTTATCGTACCGATAAAGTTTTCAATCGACTGCTTTGACGCCAAAGCGATAGCGATACCGCCAATTCCTAAACCCGCCAATATCGTTGATGCATCAAAGCCCAAATGTTCTAGCCAGATAAGCACCGATAATGCTACCAGCATGACTCGAGTAAAATTAGCAAGAGGCCTCAATAAAGACGCACTCTGACTATTGCCTCGCTTTATCCAACGTAAACGCAAACTGTTTTGAATGACGTCGGTCAAAGACCAGATGAACCAGATCACCGCAATTAAGAGTAAGACGCCTGTATTCACCACCTCAATCACGTTAGCAGACAGTGTAGTGTGTGCCATCCAGGCTCTTACCAGCAATAATGCAACCAGCAAACGAAATGGACCGACAACCAGATGAGCGACATCTTCTTTATACTGGTAATCACTGCGCAAAATGACCTTTTTAGCGATCCAAGTGATCGGTATGACCACCAATAAAGCCAGTAGTAGGTAGCAAATGAGTAGTGCCCACTCCCAAAGGTTTAACTTAAACAGGTGCCCCTGCGGAATATGCTGTACAAACCACTCTACCACGGGGCCATAGCCCAACTCGCTATATAGCAACGGCACTTTTGCAACCGTTGCGTTAGAGACCTTCCAAATTGAGCCTAACTCTTTGTCTGGAACCTTTTGTAGTAATAGCGTAATTTCACTGCCTTTCACCTCGACTCGGCCGAAGGCGTCCCGGTAATTGGGTAACTGATCATTACTGCTTCCGCTGGGTGTATCATCGACCTCTTGCAAATTAACCCAGATATTACGCTCGATAATGGCGATTAATTGCTTAGCATATTCAGGCCCGAGTTCGGCATCCATGCTTTCAGGCAGGTAACGTAAATCTAAGTATTTGGCAGCCTTGTCATAATTTTGCTCAAATGCCGCTTCAAAAAGGCCTGCGAGCGTGCCTCTTGGCGTGTCTCGAAATAGACTGTCTTTATAGTCATAGGATTCCTGTTTGGGTAACAGAGGTTCAGACGCTTCGGTAGGTTGTTTAGCTTTATTGGCTACCGATACAATTCCAGTTGCATGAGTAAAAAACGAGGTCGAAAATACCATAAGCAGGAGTACGGTATAGATAATTCGCAGCGGCATATAGACTCCATTCAAAAATAGGTTCCCTTGCTGTCACAGCAGCACTACCGTTACCTTAACAAACTCCAACTCCTTGTTAACACTTTATTATGGCAATTATTTAGACAAAAATTCCATTTAGCTTATTGACAAGGCTTTTTTACTGAATATAATTCGCCCAGTTTTTAAGAAAGTCCCTTTTAGATAGTCAGTTGTAAAATCCACGATTCGTCGTTCGATCCCCACATAAGCGTTATCTCAACAGGTTAGATCATCTTTACTGACAGTCATATCACTGTCATAACTTTATGCTTAACTTTAGCTGCTTGTTTTATGTTTATTTTGAGATCTAGTAAGCAAATTTACAGATATTATTGAACACAAGCTGCTTGTATAAGCATAAAAAGATGAGTACTCTCACATAGAACTTAAAATTCATCTTTCGCAAAAATGCTAAGGATATCTTATTGTTAAAAAACACTACCGATAATAGGTAGCAATAAATATAAGGAGTGTGGCCATATGTCATACCTAGTAAATGGACATGAAATTACCGTTAACTTTCCAGTAGACTCAATTTCAGTCAACAAAACATCAATCGCCTTTACCGACAGTCGAGGCAAAAATAGACAGACCTTTTCTAAGCGTACCGAAGCGCTATCATTTATGAAATGGTTATTGTCTGGTAATAAATAAGCTAGCAACAGCTAAAAACTGACTCTTCGATACACCTCCTCTCACCGTATCGAATGTTTGTCTTCATAGGCAAACGAATAGGACTGAACATCTACTCAGCTATTTAGTCAAATTCATTTGGGTTAGGCCATACCTTAAAAAGGTATTAAGCCTAACCAAATGGAAACTTTCGTTCTGTTCCAATTTCCCTTACTAATAGCCATATTTACGTTGGTACCTAGGTAGCATAGTCGCATTACCTAATAAGCCACCTTGATGAATGTAAAGCATTGGCGACTTCGAATCGACCTCGAGTAATTTCTCAACACACATCCAGCCAAGAGGATCGTACAGCAGTTCAAACTCAATACCTGATGCACAAACCTTGTTATACATCTCGTAAAATGGCTTATACAGCTTACCGAAATGGTACTTCTTATCTAACTCGACAATCTGTGGGTGCAAACTCTCATCCGCAACAAGGTAGGTAAACTGCTGTTTTAAATATTCACGGTCTCCGACACACGCACAGGTAGATACTTGGATATGAGGCGCATTTATCGCGAGGAACTCACTGAGAAATACTGCAGTCGTTCCCGTACCAGAGGGTAAGAAAACCCGTAACTGACTTAATTGCTGCGCATTAGCCCACTCTATAACCTCTTGAGCCAGTTTGTGGACACCATATCTTGCATACTCACAGCGCCCACCCTCAGGTACAAACAGCAATTCATCGTTCCCTGGCAGCACTTTTTGTTCGATATATTCGATGCAACTCAACTCTTCTCGGTCGGCAACTTTAGATAGGTCAATCACATTGGCGCCATTAGCGATAGCCTGTGCATAATTGCCAACAGTCGAAGTGAGTACCTGCTTGGCTATATGATCGACATAGAAATCTAACTGTAATCCCTTAATTTTGGCGAGCGCCGACATGGAATATAGGGAGTTGGCAACGGGTGAGCCATGACCTACCAAAACCTTTTTCCCTACGACATCATTATCGAGAAAGTAAGCAAATTTTCGGGCTTTATTGCCAGAAAACGCTTCACTAAGCAGATCGTCACGTTTTACATAGATCTGAATACCATTAAAACTAATTGACTCTACAGGGGTATTAACTAACAAAGGCGATTTACTCACATTCCATTATTAATGCTTAACGAGGGTCACTTCAAACGACAACGTCCTGAAGATGAACTCGATAGCCGTTAATTTATCGATTGATTCTGACTAATGTCGCTATTGTAAACCTTATCTCTCACTGTGCGTAACCATTTAACGCGGTGATAAATAGCGTGTTTGAATTGAAAACATCAGTTAGTCAATCGCAATTATTAATCGTGTTTAAATCGCTAACAATTAGTCAAACCCGCTACTCCCACCCAATAACAATCTAAATAACTCTTTAAAATACAATAAAATACATTTTTGGCACGAAAATCGCTAAAGTATGATTTGCCCACATGGGCAAGTGTAAATATAAGGAGCCGTTAATGGCAGTACTTCGTTTAGTGTTTAATATTGCTTGGTTTGTTTTAGGTGGATTTGTGATGGGACTCGCATGGTGGCTCGCTGGGCTGCTCTGCTTTATCAGCATTATTGGCATCCCATTCGGTAGAGCCTGTTTTGTGATCGGCGAAATGACATTCTGGCCTTTTGGACAAGACTCCATCAACAGACGCACACTGACAGGTAACGAAGACATTGGAACCGGTGCATTTGGTATGGTGGGGAACATTATCTGGTTCCTATTTTTCGGGATCTGGTTAGCGATAGGTCATATCGTCCATGCGCTGGCTTGTGCCGTCACCATCATAGGGATCCCATTTGCCTTTCAGCACCTAAAGTTAGCCATTTTGAGCTTAACGCCTATCGGTCAAACTGTGGTTGCAAAAGCTTAAGGTTTTGCAAAGAAACTCTCGATTAGCTGCTGACAAAGCTTTTCGGGACAATCCAAGCTCAGGTCATGTCCAGCGTAGTCAAACTCTATAAGCTTGCTCCGATAATGCCGAGCAAGCTTTTGACTGCAGTCAGGATTAACCAACTTATCCTCCAAACCGCTCACTAGCGTTATCGGTACACCAATCACCGCCGGACAATTGAACTGCCAACAGGCCCAAAGTTGCCGTAGCACATTGGTAAAACGCGTATGGATTTTTGCTCGGTATTGAGTCCACTTAAGCGCTAGGCGGAGGTTATTTTTTTGAGTCACACTCGTTAAGGCAATAATCGTGGCTTCCAGTAGACTGCTCTTCGGGGCTTTAACTCTGCGGCGAAATGCGCTAAACACAGCACCAATTTGAAAACGCTGATACCAAGGTGACAAATTCGCCGCGCTAGTGTTGAGCACAGCCAGACCTTTTATTTTACCGTCACGGACAGTGCACTCAGGCTGTGGCTCTAGACTTGCCATCTGCAGGGCTACCATGCCGCCCATTGATAGCCCGACGAGATAACAGTCATCACTGGTCATCCGGCGAAGGCGTAAAAGGAGTTCCTTGGCATATTCATCAATATTCAATGGGCTCTTGCAATGAACAAAGTCGCCATTACCTAAAATATCTAGCGAGATAACCTTCCCTCCATTAGGCACTCTCTTTTGCAGCAAATGAGCAAACTCGCTCCAATGTCGTTTATCCCGCATCAAGCCACGAATTAACACCACAGTTGCCACCTATGCTCCTTTTTTACTCAAAAACGTACTTAGTCCCCTATTGGGCCATGTTTTGCTTCAAAATCTTTTGTATATCTATCTTAGTTATTCCCAGATTAAAGCGATCCCGCCATTTGCGACCATCCGCATCATTTTTAAAAGCAATGAACAGCTCTTTGTAGGTCAATAATTTCTTATTAAATTGAAGTTTGTCTCGAATATGTGCCATGTTCGGTTGGGCAAGCAGATACTGCAGCACATGCTCATCGATAATCGCTGCATCTATCCGGCCAGTAGCCACCTTATTCAAATTATGCAGATCCGATGCGACCGCTTCAAAAGGCTGGCTGCCTTGAGCAATCATCTTGTCAAGCTCACTGGTATTCACATAATCTTTAACGATCCCTATCGTATAGTGATTAAGATCCCTTTGTTGCATCCAACTAATAGGGTGTGACTTTTGCTCCACTATACCTAGAGCACTTCTACCCATCGGCAGTGAGAAAATAAACTTATCGGTCGGGTAAGCATATTCAGGAAGGTAACCTGAATATTTAGAGTCATTACGCGATGCCATTCTTACGGCTCGACTCCAGGGGTAGAAATCTACAACGAGTGTATGTCCTACGGCCTCCAGAGCAGCTCTCGCGACTGCAATGCTGGCGCCTTGGTTCTTTAACTGTGCGCCTGAAAAAGGCGGCCAGTGTAGTGACGTTAAATATAAGGTCTCTGCATAAAGGGGATTTGAAAAACCGATAAACCATAGGCACAAACAGACTCTAGCGAGCCTTCTACAAAAAGCTCGCCAAACGGTTGAAAGCTGAATAGACACGTTAAGAGCGGATCTCACATTCCCACCTTAAACTCACAGCAACTGCCGATATACTCTCCCTTGCTACGCTGTCAGCACTTTGCTTTAACTACTCCAATATTTTAGTCAAAACCTTGGATAACACCAGTCGCAGCCCTGCTCTCACCAAGAGTTCAGGCAAAAATCCACCTAGGTTTCATCTAAGGAGTCTTTGTTACAATTAAGCCAAATCATCACTTTAACTTTGGTTTACACTAATAGTTAGCAATGACAAACAGATTACTGAAGAAAGGTGACTATATGATGAAAAAAGCAATTATTACGCTAGTTGGCGCAACGCTGACGCTAGCTGGCACGCTATTAATCATTCTGCCTGGTCCGGCTTGGTTGCTGCTGCCCATAGGCCTTGCAGTATTGAGCCTTGAATATCCTTGGGCACGCCACTGGCTGAAGAAAAGCCAAGATCACCTCAGTCATACAGCACGTTGGATAGATAGAAAAATACTACTGCGAAAGCTAAACAAATAATAATGAGACCGTTTTGGCTTTTCTTAAACGGTTTTTTATCTCAATAAAGCTCTAATGAGGATTAGGACTGCGACTCTGACTTAATACTTGTTCAACCTACCTAACATTAGGTAGCCTGTCTGCGACCTATATCGCAAAATATCAATCCAAATCCACGATAGTCCTAATCGAAACAAAGCGTTATATTCTTTTTCCAAAGCTCATTATTATTGCCTCATAAATTAACCCTACAAACTGCAATGTTTACTTGAGGTCATTATGAATAAGCTTAGTTTACTCTCCATCGCACTACTTTCTACCTTATCTGTCAGCGCAAATGCCGCGAAAGAACCCATTGAAATCATCCCTGCGGCTGTGATCACCAACCCAGAGAAAGTAGAACTTGGTAAAATGCTGTTTTTCGAACCAAGATTATCCAAGTCAGGTTTCATTTCATGCAACTCTTGCCACAACTTATCAATCGGTGGCGTTGATGCACTACCGACATCAATCGGTCATAACTGGCAAGAAGGCCCAATTAACTCACCTACCGTACTTAATGCAGAGTATGGTCTAGCACAGTTTTGGGACGGTCGCGCCAAAGATCTTAAAGAGCAAGCGGGTGGACCGATTGCCAACCCTAAAGAGATGGGCTTTAGCCATGAGCTAGCCGTAGACACTGTACGGTCTATGCCTGCTTACCAGGCACGCTTTGAAAAAGTGTATGACTCTAAAGATGTTAACATCGATATGATCACCGACGCGATTGCAGAGTTTGAAAAAACCTTAGTCACACCAAACGCACCGTTCGATCTATACCTTCAGGGTGATAAAGATGCAATTTCGGAGCAGGCCAAGGCGGGTTACCAACTATTCAAAGATAAAGGCTGCGTAAGTTGTCACAATGGCCCAGCTGTTGGTGGCACCATGTATATGAAGATGGGCCTTGTTAAGCCATTCCACACCAATAATCCAGCTGTGGGTAGAAAAGGCGTTACAGGCAAAGAAGCCGATAAGTTTGTATTCAAGGTCCCAACATTACGTAATATCGAACTTACCTACCCGTACTTCCATGACGGTAGCGTTTGGGAGCTTGAAGAAGCAGTTAACACCATGGCCGATATTCAGCTTGGGCAGAAACTATCAGATAAAGAGGTGAAAGAGATGGTCGCATTCCTTAACGCTTTAACTGGTGAGCAGCCACAAATCGTGTTACCAATCTTGCCACCTTCTAACAAGAACACGCCTCGCCCCGTGCCATTTGAAGGCTAAGCGCGCTTAATCATAAGCAAACCAAAAGAGCCGCATTTTGCGGCTCTTTCTATTTTATAGCTACAAGGGCTTGGGCGGAAAATATCTTATTAAACAGCCTTTTGATAGTAGAGACTTTGAAAACGATCCAAGATGGCAATTAACACCCCTTGGCAACGCATGTTACTTAAGATGCCGGGACTAAACCTATCGATACGAGCCATGGCGGTTAACAGGAGCTGGCACTCGTAAAACGACGCATCGGCTATGTATTCGGGTCTATCCACCATATAGCTATTCTGATACCACTCGCTCCAGTTAAATGACTCCAGTAAGAGACCAGCCTTGTTAAGATCGGCGACAAATTCTTGAAGCCTTTTATCGGAGACATGATGCTCTCCTAGCTTAAGATCGCTTACATACTTACTGTACAGGCTAGTAACGTAACCTTGCAAAATTGAGTTGTTCATCATAAACCTCCACCTAACCTAGGTAGCTATACATCTTAAATTGACGCCGAGCCATAATCGGCTACTAACTTAAGTCTGCATATGCTGTACCAAGCTTCATTAAGGCTATTCTAATAAATGTAAACTGAACTCAAGCTTAACGTTTAGAGTTGAGTTAAAAATCTTAATTTCAATCATTTAATTAATTCCTTAGTCAATTAACATTTAACACCTAGAGACAAAAGAGCTGCTATGTAGGCTCACTTCGAATCTTGTTGCATAGTGGTAATGCCAGAGGCGTAGTCGCATTTCTATATCCATTCTGCAAATCTAGTGTGGGTAAAATTGACAAGCGCTCGACAATAAGCACAGGGGTTTCCTCGTGCTAGGTATTTTCCGAAGCAAACTCCTCCATAATTAAACTAGTAAACAGGCGTCCCGCTCGACCGAGTGGACGCTCCATGGTTGAAACCAGCTGAGGGGTAAAGCTGTAGCGACTGCCACCGCTAAAATCCACTTCAACAAGTTCGCCACGGCTAAGCTCCTCTTCAATAAGAAAGTCTGGCATCCAACCAAAGCCAAGCCCCATCATGAGTGCGTCCTTCTTCATCATAAAGCCTGAGAGGTAAAACACCTTATCTCCCCCAAACTGCAACTCATCTCGGTAATGTTTATCGGCCGAAGAGTCTTCAATGGTCAACTCCACATGGTGCTGTAGTTCGAATAAACTCAGGCTTTGCTCTTTCGCTAAAGGGTGCTCAGCACTGACCACCAATACACTGGTGATCTGCGGCAGTGGTTGAGGACGATAATTAGGGCCAGTGCGGTAATCTTTAACTAACATCAGATCGGCACTGTCCCGCTCGAACCTATCTTGAACGCCCCCCAAGAACTCCATATTAAGTTGAACCTTTGTCGGCAACTGTAGTTGCGACAGCCGTTTAAGCGCCCGCATTATCGGATTCATCGGCAGAGCACCATCGATAATAATCTCAAGTTTAGGCTCCCAGCCTTCACTAAATCGACTGGCTAGATGTTCAATATTGGCCAGATACTGCAGCAGCTTTTGCCCCTCAGCCAAGATAACCTCTCCCTCGGGGGTTAGCTCGGCCCGGTATTGGTCGCGACAAAAAAGGTTTACACCAAGATGTTGCTCGAGCTTCTTCACTTGATAACTCACCGCAGATTGGGCTTTATGCAGGCGCTCTGCGGCCTTAGCGAAGCTGCCCTCTTCGACTAATACCTGTAACACTTTAAAAGCGTCGACATCGATGCGCATAAACTTCTCTCCCGTAAACCAAAGCTGACCATCAAAAAATTAGATTGAGTTAGGTTAATTATTATTCTTTTTTTTGTTCATTCAAGCAACTAAATTGAACCTAGATCACATTATTATCTTGATAAGTGCGCTTGAGCGCCGAAGGAAAGCGAATATGCCATCTTATGTGAAGCAAGGAATGGTGCCCCCTAAGCGCCATATCACATTTAAAAAAGACGATGGAGAGCTCTATCGTGAAGAGCTGTTCTCTACCCATGGCTTTTCTAATATCTACTCCAATAAGTACCACCACAACATGCCAACTAAGGCATTAGCGGTGAGTCCTTACAGCCTATCTCATGGTGAAGACTGGCAAGATTCTTTAGTACAGAACTATAAACTCGACACTAAAAAAGCTGACAGCAGTGGTAACTTTTTTAGTAGCCGTAACAAGATATTCTTTAATAATGATGTGGCCATGTATACCGCCAAAGTCAGCGAAGATTGTGACGAGTTTTACCGTAACGCCTATGCCGATGAAGTGATCTTTGTTCACGAAGGTCAAGGCACACTCTTGAGCGAATATGGCGCACTAACCGTTAAAAAATGGGACTATCTCGTGATCCCTCGGGGCACGACTTACCAATTAAAGTTTGATGACTACAGCAATGTACGCCTATTTGTCATCGAGTCATCGAGCATGGTTGAAGTCCCTAAGCATTTTCGAAATGAATATGGCCAAATGCTTGAGTCTGCTCCCTATTGTGAGCGCGACTTGCGCACACCTGAATTACAAGATGCCATCGTAGAGAAAGGCGATTTTCCGCTTATTTGTAAATTTGGCGACAAGTATCAACTCACCTCACTTGAGTGGCATCCATTCGACTTAGTGGGTTGGGACGGCTGCGTCTATCCTTGGGCGTTCAATATTCAGGAATATGCGCCTAAGGTTGGTAAGATCCACCTTCCACCGTCGGATCACTTAGTCTTTACCGCACACAATTTTGTGATCTGCAATTTCGTTCCCCGTCCCTACGATTTTCACCCTGAGTCGATCCCCGCGCCCTATTACCACAGTAACATCGATAGCGATGAAGTGCTGTATTACGTTGACGGCGATTTTATGAGCCGCACGGGGATCGAAGCGGGTTATATGACATTGCATCAAAAAGGAGTTCCCCACGGACCACAGCCTGGTCGCACTGAGGCCTCTATCGGTAAAACCGAAACCTACGAATACGCAGTGATGGTCGATACTTTCGCCCCACTGAAACTAACAGAACATGTAAAACATTGCATGAGCGACGACTACAACCGCTCTTGGATTGAAAGCTAACCAAGACGATTTTTTCAAGACTTTAAGCTATCAAAAGAAGCCATCAATAGAATGGCTGGTATGTAGCAACAAATTGACAGAGGACACAACAATGGCAAGCGAACAAAACCCACTGGGCCTACTCGGCATCGAATTCACCGAGTTTGCGACACCAGAACAAGACTTCATGCATCAGGTCTTTATCGACTTCGGATTTTCACTACTAAAGAAGTCTAAATCAAAAGACATTCTGTACTACAAACAGAATGACATTAACTTTTTATTGAATACCGAGCGCAAAGGGTTTTCTGCCGAGTTTGCTAAGAGTCACGGCCCAGCGATTTGCTCTATGGGTTGGCGCGTTGAAGATGCACAGCTTGCTTTCGATGGTGCGGTAGCACGCGGAGCAAAACCTGCCGATGAAGCCGCAAAAGATATGCCTTATCCTGCAATTTACGGCATTGGTGATAGCTTAATTTACTTTATCGATACCTTTGGTGCAGACGATAATATCTATGCGACTGACTTTGAAGACTTAGACGAGCAGATCATCGTTCAAGAGAAAGGTTTTATTGAAGTAGACCACCTTACCAATAATGTCTACAAAGGCACTATGGAGTATTGGTCAAACTTCTATAAAGATATCTTCGGCTTTACAGAGGTACGCTACTTTGACATCAAAGGTTCGGAAACTGCACTTATCTCTTATGCACTGCGCTCGCCAGATGGCAGCTTCTGTATCCCTATTAACGAAGGCAAAGGCAACGAAAAGAACCAGATCGATGAGTATCTACGTGAATACGATGGTCCGGGCGTACAGCACCTCGCGTTTAGAAGCCGTGACATAGTAGCTTCACTCGATGCGATGGAAGGCACATCGATTCAGACCTTAGATATTATCCCTGAGTACTACGATACCATCTTCGACAAATTACCGCAGGTAACCGAAGACCGTGATCGTATTAAGCATCATCAGATTTTGGTCGACGGTGACGAGAGTGGTTACCTACTGCAGATCTTTACCAAGAACCTATTTGGTCCCATCTTTATTGAGATCATCCAACGCAAGAATAACCTAGGCTTCGGTGAAGGTAACTTTACCGCCCTATTTGAGTCGATTGAGCGTGATCAAAAACGTCGCGGTGTGCTTTAACTCAAAAATGATTTAGTACTAAAGCGACTCAACACTAAAAGGCAGAGAGTACGCAAACTGGCAGCAGCCCAATCGCTAAAGCGCTAGGGCTGCTTTTAACCTTGTGTTGCTAGCACTTTTACCACATGAGCTTTCATATAAATTTGCTCATTTAAGCATTTGGATTATTTTTTTCCTCTAGTAACATCGCTTTTAGCCTATTCAGCCCTTTGCCTTTATTTGTTATTTTCCACGCCATAAACAACTCTTGAGGTGCTGGTTTGTCTTCTAATTCAATTGCAACCAACTCTCCAGATGCAAGGTAGGGGTGAGCCATAGATAGTGGTAAGTGACCAATACCTATCCCAGCAAGAATCGCAGCAATCTTTTGCATAATAGAACTCACATAAAAATGTTGACTGCCTTGGAGCAAGTTAGCTGACCATGGAATTTCATGTTTCGCCGTATCATGCACAATAATGTTTCGATATTGACTTAATTCACTTGCTTGAATCGGCTCTATAGCGTGCAATACTTTGACAGCAAGCTCATGCGATTTGCTAACAACCAATACACTGTTTAACTCCCCAGTCTTTATTGCTCTGATCCCTTTTTGATTAGGTACGGGAGCTGGCGCGCCAATCACTAAATCCACTTTATCTTCAATTAATGCTTCCCAAGTGCCATTCATAACCTCTTCTTGCACATCAACTTCAATGTTTTGATGTTCAGATAAAAATTCTTGTATGACAGTAAATACAGGCTTGATATCAATAATGGAGTCGCAAGCGATGCGAATTTTAGGCTCCCAGCCATTGGCGATGGTTTGCGTTTGCTCTGACAAAGTATTGATTGCAGATAAGAGCTTACGGCCTTCCGCTAATAAATGCTTACCAGCAGGTGTAAGCACTGCTCGCCTTCCTTGTCGTACAAACAAAGTTACGCCTAATTGTTCTTCTAGTTTTTGCACTATATAAGAAAGTGCTGAAGGGACTTTATTTAATTGCTCTGCTGCTGCGGCATAACTGCCGCGATGTTCAATCGCATCTAAGACCATTAATGCTTCAATGCTAAGCGGAGGCGTATTCATTGTTTAACCTTCATTGTTTTTTAGCCAAGTTTTATGTCGACAATGAGTGAGCCACTCCCCCTCATTAAATGTTCAATTTTTTTGAACAAACAAAACAAATATTAAGGGTTATTCAATGATCATTCAACTTATACAATAGCGACATATTAACAAGAACCCATTATTAAGACGTCACTAATAATGACGTTGAATTACTATTAAGGTGAAAATCATGAACATTAAAAGCATTGCTCGCATCATCACTAAAACTGAACAATCAGCATCAACACTACCACTACGTTTAATTGCTGGAATAATTTTTATGGCTCATGGCGCACAAAAACTATTTGCTTGGTTTGGTGGTTATGGCTTAGAAGGAACGGGGCAATGGATGGAATCAATTGGACTTGCCCCCGGTTACTTAATGGCATTAATGGCTGGTAGCGTAGAGTTTTTCGGCGGTATATTATTAATAGTCGGGTTGCTGACCAGACCAACCAGCTTTGTTTTAGCTATCACTATGATCGTCGCTATTGTTAGTGCCCATATTGATAACGGCTTATTCATGGCAAACAATGGTTACGAGTTCGCGCTGACATTGCTCGCTATATCAATCTCATTAGTGTTTAGTGGCGCAGGTAAGTTGTCTGTTGATAACGCAGTCGCGCAGCGTTTAGCTTAATCAATCGTAAAAACAGAAACCAACTTATCACTCGAGGCTCCTACCATGACATCAGTAAAGAACAGCTGGAACAGCAGTATCAAAAATGGCGAGTATCAGCGTAAAGAGTCACAATTTAGGCATTGGATAACCCCAGATGGCAGTGCCGGCATTAGCGGGCATGGAGGATTTAAAGCAGAAGCTGACCGTTATCATTTATACGTATCACTTGCTTGCCCGTGGGCGCATCGAACCTTAGTTTTCCGCCAGCTAAAAGGCTTAGAGGATTTAATTACCGTAAGTGTTGTGCATCCAGATATGCATGATAAAGGCTGGAGCTTTAAGCATGATGAATCATCTGCACAGCTTTATGGCACAACGGGTGATGAGTTATACGGAGATCGCTATATTGCTGACAAGTATCTCTCTCAAGACCCCAATTATAGTGGCGTGAATAGCGTACCAATTTTATGGGACAAGAAAAACAACGTCATCGTTAACAATGAATCATCAGAAATCATTCGCATGTTCAATAGTGCCTTTAATGACATTACCGGCAATACACTTGATTTTTATCCAGAGCATTTACGGGAAAAAATTGATATTGAGAACGAGCGGATTTATCACAACATTAATAATGGTGTGTACAAAACAGGTTTTGCAACGACACAAGAAGCCTACGATAAAAATGTTAGCGCCTTATTTTCAGTACTTGAACAGCTTGAGAGCAAACTATCGACACAGCGATATTTAACAGGGGATGAGCTGACAGAAGCAGACTGGCGCTTGTGGGTTACCTTAGTACGTTTTGATTCGGTTTATCACACGCACTTTAAGTGTAACCTAAAGCTAATCGAGCAATACAACAATCTTTACCGCTTTATGTTAGAGCTATACCAAATACCTAATATTGCTAAAACTGTTAATCAAGCACATATAAAACGTCATTACTATGCCAGCCATTTAGCTATAAACCCCTACGGTATTGTACCAATAGCCCATAAACAAGATTGGACAGTTCCTCATGCTAGAGATGAGCAATTTAGCTAAAACATACGAGCAAACGCAGATATGTCACCCAATATAATATTTGATGCTCGTATAGCTCATTGATAACAAGAATTACCGCTCTGTTTATCAATGAGATTTATATTTAAAGCGCAAGGAGATCTTATGATCAAACATTATCCCTATAACGGTTTAGGCTATGCTAACCACGGCTGGCTCAAAACTAAACATCACTTTAGCTTTGCTCATTACTATAACCCTGACCGTATGGGCTTTGGTAAACTACGTGTTGTCAATGATGACTGGGTTGAAGCTGGCATGGGATTTCCATCTCACCCACACAGGAATATGGAGATTATCAGCTTCATTCGCTCAGGCGCGATCACCCATCAAGACAGTAGCGGAAACAAAGGCATCACTGCAGCGGGTGAAGTGCAAGTAATGAGTGCAGGCTCAGGCATTATGCACTCGGAATATAATCGCACCAAAGACCCATTAACCCTTTATCAAATTTGGATTGAGACTAATAAGCAAAACGTTGAGCCTCGCTGGGAAAGTCAAAAATTCCCTACGCTGCAGCAAGAATCACTAACGCTGTTGGTATCAGGGTATAATGAGGACAAAAGCAAGGGAGAGAGCGAGCCGCTTTTTATCAACCAAGAAGCACGTATCTATGGTGGCCGATTAGCCCAAGGGACAATGATAGAGCATCATATTAACAATCAGGCTTACATTTTAGCCTCTAGCGGTATGTTCGACATTGTAGATACCTCGGGGAGGCAAATAGACAAAACCTCCATGAATAAAGGTGATGGCGCGGAGGTCACTCAGTCAAAATCCATTTTATTAAGCGCTACAACCGATTGTGAAATCATTATTATTGATACAATCGATTAGCCAAGTTATTACCACGATACATAATCAATCCTTAAGTGTTTCAAGCTATTAACCAACCACCAGCATAAACAACGGCCCTATCATCAGCTCAATTTCACCGTGAGAATTGGCCTTCTAATGTGACAGCACCTCATGATCATTCGTGGTGAAATTCTGCACTTTAGAAAAGCTCGCTAGAGCGATATTGACTGGGTTAACCATAGCTTTGCTTCCAGCGTGCTTGATATTACTAAAAACCTGCCTCTCGGCAGATTTTTAGTAATATCAGCTCTACCCTAAGTTAGGTTTATTCTCTACACTATGCCCCTTTTCTATCTATGCTCGATTAATCTCAATTTAAACTAAATAATGCCAGACTTAACTTTATTAGCGGTGTTTTTACCGACCTTCTTCTTTGTTTCTATTACCCCAGGTATGTGCATGACCTTAGCCATGACACTTGGCATGAGTATTGGCTTTCGCCGCACCCTATGGATGATGGTTGGTGAGCTGGTTGGTGTCGCCTTAGTTGCCGTTGCTGCGGTGATGGGCGTTGCTAGCATCATGCTTAACTACCCTGAACTTTTTGCCATATTGAAATGGGTAGGCGGGCTGTACCTGTGTTATATCGGCGTCAATATGTGGCGTTCAAGAGGCAAGATGGCCATCATTGAAGGTCAGCAAACGCCTAGCGTCAGTAATGTAGAATTGATCTCACAGGGCTTTTTCACCGCTATCGCCAACCCTAAAGGCTGGGCGTTTATGGTGTCACTACTGCCGCCTTTTATCAGTGTCGAGCGAGATGTTGCTCCGCAGCTTATCGCGCTGGTCAGCATCATTCTATTCACTGAGCTCATTAGCATGATGGCCTATGCCGCTGGTGGTAAGAGCCTGAGAATATTCCTAAGTCGTGGCGACAATATCAAATGGATGAATCGCATCGCTGGTAGCTTAATGCTCGCCGTTGGTATCTGGTTAGCGCTGGGCTAATCCTAATTTAAGCGCGAGACGTAAGTTTACTCCAATAATGCCAAGCCAATGCTTGGCATTTTTATTTATCTTTTTCGGCTACCCCACCATTTACAGCCGTCATCATTGGGTAATAAACAAGGCAAGGCTATCAGAAACAAGTAGTGAATATCGACTGAGCTATGACAGAGCTCGCCAAGCAGACAGTTGGTTATACAGGTGTATTACCATGATGGGTTACACACCTGTATAATCACCTGAATACAACTTACAGAGAACTGCGATATGCCCAGAAAATTAATCCTAAGTTTCACTTACACTATTAATGCCTTAATCATGACTATGGGTTTACTCACCTCAACCACCTCAGGTGCAATGACCATCGAAGGCAAGAAAGTATCGGTCATCGCCAATGACGCAACTATCTATGTATCAGCCTACATGGCCCCCGTGCTGTGCTCAAAAGGTGGCATAAAACTAACTGCCGTTGGCGAGTATGCTGTCGATATTGTCTCGCTCTACTGCCTAAATGAAGCGCAGGTAGATAAACTCATCGAAGGGCTACAAGAAGCGAAAGCCGAATCGGCAAGACTAAAGGCATTGTCGAAATAGAGCGTTGGCAAACACGAGTAAAAAATAGCACTGCGAATACTCATAGGCTAACGCTGCACACTTGCATTTGTTTTCTATTAACGTCACATTGCTGTCATAAGGTTTGAAATAACAATGTCATCACTAATTGTATTCAAGCCTTCATAGACAACGACTAGCGTTTAGCGATAACAATAAATACAAAGGATTGAAAATGTGCGCCTTTAAGACTCTCATGTTTACACCACGCTCGCTTAAATCTGATTCCCTTAAAGCTTATTCGATTAAAGCATTGGCCTTCACCATTTCAATGGCTATCCCCTTAGCGCTTACGGCCACAACTCCCCTGCCAGCGATGGCCAAAGAAACCTCTATCTATAGCCATATTGCCACCGCTCAGCCTATCTGGGCCAAACACGGCATGGTGTCGAGTCAAGAAGCCCTTGCCACGCAAGCGGGGGTTGAAATCTTAAAACAGGGGGGAAATGCCGTCGATGCGGCGGTAGCCGTTGGCTTTAGTTTAGCGGTAACCCTGCCAAGAGCCGGCAATATCGGCGGTGGCGGATTTATGCTGGTTCACTTAAGCGAGCCTAACAAAACCATCGCCATCGATTACCGCGAAATGGCGCCCGCTAAGGCCCACCGCGATATTTTTCTCGATAAGGATGGCAACCCCGTTAACAAACTCAGCCGCGAGCACGGTTTAGCTGTCGGCGTTCCCGGCACTGTGATGGGCATGGAGCTGGCTCTCGAAAAATACGGCACCATGACCATGAAACAAGTAACCGATACTGCGATTAAAATGGCTAAAGATGGCATTATCGTGACCCCTGATCTACAAGCCTCATTATCGGGACTTAAGAGGCGCATCGCACAATGGCCCAGTTCTGCCGAAATTTTTTACAAAGCCGATGGCAGCGATTATCAAAGCGGTGAGTTATTAAAACAGCCCGAACTTGCACACTCCTTGTCACTCATTGCCAAACACGGCAGTAAAGGCTTCTATCAAGGCGAAACCGCAGACAAGCTGGTTAAAGCCATTCAAGAGGCTGGTGGGATCATGACCTTAGCCGATCTCAAAAACTATAAAGTGATTGAGCGCGAGCCTGTGGTCGGAGAATATAGAGGCTATCAGGTAGTATCTATGCCACCTCCCTCTTCTGGTGGCATCCATATTATTGAGATGCTCAATATGTTAGAGGGTTATCCGATTAAGGAGTTAGGTCACAACACCGCCGCCACATTGCACTTAATGACCGAATCCATGAAACGCGCCTATGCCGACCGTAGCGAATACTTAGGCGATCCAGACTTTTATGATGTGCCTGTCAACGCACTGCTCAGTAAAGATTACGCCAAGCAACTCGCCAAACAGATCTCACCCGACAAGGCGACACCTAGCAGCGAAATTAAGCCCGGCAAACTTGCCCCCTATGAGAGCAATCAAACCACACACTACTCTGTGGTTGATAAGTGGGGTAACGCCGTCTCTAACACTTATACCCTCAACTTCAGTTATGGCTCGGGTCTCGTGGCAAAAGGCACGGGGATTTTGCTCAATAATGAAATGGATGACTTTTCAGCCAAGCCTGGCACCCCGAACGGTTATGGTTTAGTGGGCGGCGAAGCCAACGCCGTTGAAGGCAATAAGCGCCCATTGAGCTCAATGAGCCCAACCATAGTGATGAAAGACGGCAAGCCCTATATTGTCACGGGTAGCCCAGGCGGGTCGCGCATTATCACTACAACCATGCAGATCATCATGAACGTCATCGATCACGACTTGAATATTGCCGAGGCGACCTATGCCCCTCGTGTTCACCATCAATGGCTACCGGACGTACTGCGGGTTGAGCACTCTCTTAACCGCGATACCCAAAGCTTGCTAAAAGCTAAAGGTCACGAGGTGAAAGTCAACAATGCCATAGGCTCTACTCAGTCGATTATGCTGACAGAGCAAGGCATATTTGGCGCCAGTGATCCCCGCCGCGCAGGTAGTCAGACAGCTGGTTACTAATAGTGATTTCTAGAGAGCTATTTATTTACTGAAGCTTTGCAATTAAGCCACTAAAACATAAGAGCGACACTCGGCCCTTACTAATATCGCGATAGTAAGGGCCGTTTTTATGAGTTGTGCAAAAGCTAGACAAACACGTAAACATTAAGCAAAACATCTGCGTAGCAGCCCAAAGCGATTACTCAGTCACAGTTTTCGATTCTATAACTCACTAGGATGCTAAACAAAGCTAAAACAGCCATTTAAATAGTCACTCATTTTGCGGAGCCAAACAATGAGCCCTACACAAGCAAACCAACAATCCCAAAAAGTAACCCCCATTATCCTCGACTGCGATCCAGGCCATGACGATGCCATTTCCCTAATTTTGGCCATGAGCAGCAGCGCATTAAAGCCGTTAGCCGTCACCACCAGTGCGGGCAACCAAACCCCAGATAAAACCTTAAACAACGCACTACGTATTCTAACGCTACTAGAGCGTCACGATGTCCCAGTTGCTGCGGGAGCACCTAAGCCTTTAGCTCGTGAGCTGATCATTGCCGATAACGTTCATGGTGAGAGTGGCCTAGATGGCCCAAAACTACCCGATCCGGCTTTTGAGCCACTATCGATTTCAGGTATCGAATTAATGGCGCAGAAAGTCCGTGAAAGCGATGAAGCTGTCACTCTTGTGCCATCTGGCCCACTGACCAATATCGCACTGTTTTTAGCTACTTACCCAGAGCTGCATAACAAGATTGAGCGTATCGTACTGATGGGCGGCGCAGCCGAAGCTGGTAACTGGACACCTGCAGCTGAATTTAACATCTTCGTCGATCCTGAAGCGGCTGATATGGTGTTTAAGTCGGGTATACCTATCACCATGTGCGGCCTAGATATCACTCACCAAGCACAGATCATGGATGAAGATATTGAGCGTATTCGTACCATTAACAACCCAGTCGCCAAGTGCGTCGCCGAACTTTTGGATTTCTTTATGATCTACCACAGAGATCCAAAATGGGGATTTGAAGGTGCGCCGCTGCACGACCCTTGCACCATCGCATGGTTACTCAAGCCTGAGCTATTTACCTCATATAATTGCTGGGTCGGTGTTGAAACCAAAGGCGAATACACCCAAGGAATGACGGTGGTTGACCGTTATCAGTTAACCAATAATCCACACAACACCCAAGTATTGTGCAAACTTGATAGACAAGGATTTGTAGACTTAATTGTTGAGTGTTTAGAAGCTTACAACTAATTAGTTTAGCCTTCGAATGAAGGCTGATTACATTTTCTTTGAGCTGTAGCTACGGGGAAGTGTGTACTGCATTTTAACTTCATGGATATCAATCGCCTGCAGCGTGCTTATGTGCTGACACTGCTGCAGCACGGTGAGTAAAGCGAAACTTTGTGTGACAGACGAGAAGCAAGGATTCTGAACTGGCCGTTAGATATGGACATTGTTACAAGTCAATCTAGAAGACTCTCGTTTAAGTAGATTAAAGATTATCTAGCGGGCTAACGGTTCCAGCATAATGTTGACCAAGCACATGAGTATAGATTTGAGTGGTATTAACATCATTGTGACCGAGTAGCTCCTGAATGCTTCTTATATCTCTCCCTGCAAGAAGTAAATGTGTAGCAAAGCTATGCCTAAAGGTATGGCATGTAACACGCTTGATGATATTAGTTTTTCGCACCGCTGCCGCAAGCGCTTTTCGAATAACACTCTGATGTAAATGGTGTCGACAGTAGGTTTTAGTATAAGGGTTATCACTTGTGGTACTTGATGGGAAAACAAACATCCATCCTGCTTGCCTAAATGCATTGGGGTATTTACGTTCTAATGCATTGGGTAAAGATGGCCCAATACCATTGGTATTGTCTTTAATTTGAATAGCACGCGCAGCATCAATATAAGCAGGGAGTTTATTAGCACATTTTTGACTGAGAATGGTTTGTCTATCTTTGTGGCCTTTTCCATTTCTGACAGTGAGTGAGCAACGTGCAAGATCGATATCCTGAATACGCAATCTCAAACATTCTGAGATACGTAGCCCGCTGCCATAGAGTAACTGGACAATAAGCTGGTCTCGCCCATTGAGCTGGCAAAGAACCTCTGCAACTTCGTCTGTTGAAAGTACAATAGGTAACTGCCTTTGCTTGGTTGCATATCTAAAGCCCAAGTCACCTAACTCTTGTTTTAAGTGCTTATGATAAAGATACACAAGTGCATTAAGCGCAACCTTCTGTGTATTAATTGCGACATTACGCGAGTTAGATAAAAAGCTTAAGAATTGCGTCACTTCAGCATGCCCCATGACTTCTGGGTGGCGCTTTCTTTGAAAGTTGATAAAGGCTTTAATCCAATATAAATATGCTTTTTCAGTTTTGATACTATAACCGCGCATACGCATACCTTGACTCACTTGAGTCAAAAAAGGGCTTTTTTTAGCTGTCATGGGAAGTCACTCTTAAACTGTTTATTTATACAGTATTATCTGCTTTGCTCATTTTTCCAGAAAAATATTGTACAAATGATGCGCACTTATACTTGAGGAGAAAATATTTGTCCTGTAACATCAATGCCTTATATTGGTGTTTATTTAAATAACAGGTTTAATAAACGCGCATGCGCACTATACAAATAATGAGATGGACGCTCCTCCCTTTTACGTTGTCTAAATGATTTTACGTAAGTGGAGAAGATTATGAATAACATTTCAGTTGTTGGAGTCGATCTAGCGAAAAACGTTTTTCAAATCCATGCTGTAGATGCTAAAGGCAGAACTCTTGTCCGGAAAATGCTTCGTAGAGCAAAGTTTTTGAATTTTTTTGGCAATATACCTCATTGCTTGATCGGTATGGAGGCATGTTCAAGTTCTCACTATTGGGCTAGAGAAATAGAAAGACTAGGCCATACGGTCAAACTTATGGCTACACAGTATGTGAAGCCATATGTGAAAACAAACAAAAATGATGCGAATGATGCAGAAGCCGTTTGCGAAGCTGTAACTCGACCCAACATGCGCTTCGTCACGGTGAAAGATGAAGAGCAACAAGCTCTGCTATTAGTTCATAGAGAACGAGATGGCATAGTGAAAGAACGGACATCATTGATCAATCGTATTCGTGCCTCCTTAGCTGAATTTGGTATTGCCATTCCAGTAGGGCCAAGAAGGCTGCATAGCTGGTTTAGAGATGATTTTTCAAGTGCTGAACAGTTATTGCCTCAACTAATGGTTTGTCATGTGCTGAGAATGAAGAGAAGGCTTAATCAATTAGAGTCTGATCTAGATGTGCTGGAAAAAGAAATAGCTCAATCAAGTAAAGGCAATCCACAATGTCAGCGCTTAGAGGCTGTACCGGGTATAGGTCGACTCACGGCTTCAGCATTAGTTGCCAGTATTGGTACAGGCAAAGAGTTCAAATCTGGGAGACAGCTTTCGGCTTGGCTAGGGCTAGTCCCCAAACAAAGCTCTAGCGGAGGTAAGCCACGATTATTAGGGATCAGTAAGCGTGGTGATGGTTATTTAAGGCGTTTATTTATTCATGGTGCTAGAGCGGTAATACGGCACATGAACCCAAAACGGAAAGTCACAGTGTGGCTGCGAGATTTAGAATGCAGAGCACACAAAAATGTTGTCATTGTCGCGCTAGCCAACAAATTGGCAAGGATAGCGTGGTCAATGCTAGCAAATGGAACTGATTACGATGAGTCATTCATCTAGTTAGTTGGTAATAAATTAAGTAAAGACACTCAAAGGTTTGCGTAGGCATAAAGAGAATTGAAGACAAAATAGGTAAGACCGTAGCTCATTAAAACTGACCCTAACATCGTATGTAAGAATACGTCCAAATGATTAGTCATGAGCTAGCGGAACTCATCAGGGATCAAGGCTTAAGCCTTAACTAGAATCCGAATAGATGGCTGCAATACCAACTTTGAATTCAATGACAATTTAGCTTGCACAAAACGGAGCGTCCATAGATGTTAGGAAGCACCCGAGGGTTCAATGGACGAATTAGGCACGGCAATAATCACCTTAGAAGAATATTTGTTTCGTTCTAGTACTCGCGCTTCAGCAGCAGAGCTTCAAAAACTGATAGCGGACGATTTTATTGAAATCGGTGCGGCTGGAAATCAATTTGGTAAATCCGAGGTTTTGTCTCGTCTTCCTAGTGAAGATGCTCCTGAAATTACGGCAGATAACTATGAGTTGAGAAGATTGAGCGACGAGTGTGTTCAGCTGCTTTACCGAGCAACACTTAAAAGAAGAGGCGACACTGAACCATCGTATTCAAAGCGTTGTTCTATTTGGGCTATGAACTCAGGTAGCTGGCAAATGTGCTATCACCAAGGAACACCATGCCAGCCTTTCTGAATGGTGCTCCTAACAATGCACTATAGGCGGATTCCAGACAGGCCGGCTCCCGCTAAGTGGAGCGTTAGGTATTTATTTGACCATTTTACTCATTTTCAAGATAAATACTCGTAAGTAAATTTATCAATAAACAAAATATGGTTTAGTTTGTATTCAGGGAAGCAGGATGGAAAAACAAGTAGAGAAGATCAGCGACAGCCGAAGAGATATGCTAAAAAAAGCCACTGCAATGGTAACCATTGTCGCGACTAGTGGCCTCACAGGTAATGTTCAGGCACAAGCACAAAATGCTGTTGCTAATTCGAGTAAAGTGGAACCCAAATATTTACCAACTCCAAAACAGGTTCCTGCAACTGAAGGTGTTTTGCCACTCTCAGGTGGTGCAGGGCTTTATTACTGGGATACAGGCGGTGAGGGTCCAGCAATTGTACTTTCACATCCAGGTAGAGGTAGCGCATTAACTTGGCCTTATCAACAACCTGCTTTTGCTAAAGCAGGGTTTAGAACAATTGCATATTCAAGACGCGGATATTTTGGCTCTCCAGCCGGTTCAAAAAATGACACCGGTAATTATGCTGATGATCTTAATGCTTTAGTTGAGCATTTAGGTGTAGATAAATTCCATATTCTGGGTCTGGCAGCGGGAGGTTTTGCTGTTTCTGATTATGTAGTTTCTTATCCCGAAAAACTACTTAGTATGACTATCGTCTGTAGCCTCTTTGGCTTATGGGATAAAAGTATCGATGAACGACTAGACTTTATTCTTCCTAAAGCTTTTGGTGATTTACCGCCCGAGTTTAAAGAGCTTGGCCCCTCCTATCGTTGGGCGCACCCTGAAGGGGTAAAGGATTGGATTGAAATGGAGAAAAAGTCTAAAGGTGATGGGGTTAGGCACGGACAAAAAGCGAAAAGTAATATTACATGGGACAAAATTAGAGCTGCTAATGTTCCTACTTTTTTTATTGCAGGTGGGGCTGACTTATATCAACCGCCTTCTATGATGCGAGCTGCCGCTCGAGAAATACCCCATAGCGAGACACTTGTGGTTCCAGAAGCTGGGCACGCTGTCCAGTGGGAACAGCCTGAAACATTTAATCGTTCGGTTCTCGAGTTTTTCAGAAAACACAGTTAAATTCTCTTGGACGAGTTAAAGTTGAGCAATACCTAACAAGTCACTCAAAAGGACAAATAACAGTTGGCTTTTGCTCCTTCGTCGCTTATTTTAGCCAACAATTATTTGCCTCTTAGTGAGGCGTTAGCAATATTGCAGGAGGCATAGTTGGGTAGATATCAATTTAAAAAGCATTATTATATTAGTCCCTTAAGTGAACCACTTTTATGTCTTCTTTTATGTATTCCATTTTTGTTTTTTAGAGAAAGCATTCCTGATAATCTCTGGGGAAAAGCTATTTTTCTTATAGGAGGTATACCGTTCCTATTAATTTGGCTAGTTGATCGTATTTATAAGGTAATTAAACACCCAAAATTATTTGTATTTGATTTAACTTCAAACAGTTTAATTATTGATGGTGCTGTTTACTCCTTTGATGACTTAAAGTTTTTTTACATATCAGAAAATGATGATGCTTTTAAGATGGAGTTTGAGTTTCCTAGCCCTAAACAATTTGAAGCAGGATATAACCTTAAAACACTTGGTATGTATAAACTTGACTCATCACTACAAGAGTTTAATGATTCAATAAAAAACATGAAACATATAAAAACGTTCTCATAGGATTAAACATATTGCTAACAAGGCAATTAAACGGAAAATTTACAGTTGGCTGTTTTTCGTTCCTCAAACATTTTAGCCAACAGTAATTTTCCGCTTATTGCGGCGTTATGTTTCTAAGGATGGAATAGTTTGAGCGAATTTATTACCGCAATTTGGCCGTTACTCTGCCTTTCAATGTTCCCTTTAGCTATATGGTATTTGGTGGAAGCAAAAAGTGTTTTGAATCTCATCAAGTCCAGTCACCCACAGGTTTGGCTTGAACTGGGAAAGCTTCAACTTATCAGAAACAACACCATCAGTAATTCTTTTAAGTTTATGGTATTTATACTAAAAGCTGACTATAGATCGCTTAATGATGATACCTTATCAAGGAAGGGGAATTTACTAAGAGTTTTGTTAATTGGCGGACATTTGGTAGCTTTATTTGCATTTATTACCCCGATAGTTATTGGTCGACTGTAAACATAACAAGCCTCTGAATTAAGATTCACCAACGATATGTGGGGTCAGTGTAAACTTTATTTAAACACCATAAATTTACTAATTCCATGACCTACCTATAGACCTTTAGCACTAAATGACTTTTGTCCAAAAGCGCTCTACCCTCTTGTTAATGAGACCATTGATTACGAATGCTTAGGCGATAAATAAAAGGTATTAAACTAAATCCTTATCTACAGCAGTCCCCTTAACTACATATAAATCAATTACGCAAGGTGATTCAAGTCACACTCTTTACTCCCAGCTAATGAGAAAATAGCGGCCTTTCATAGCCTAACCCATTCCAGCTAAATTCTTATGCAATCCACAATATCAAACAACGCTGCCTCTTCATTTAAAGGCAACGCACTCGCTGCTTTCTCATTTCTGTTATGGGGCTTGATGCCACTCTATTATCACTTTCTTCCTAATGCGAATATTAACGAGTTATTGGCGTTTAGGATCTTGTTCTCTGTCCCCTTTATGGTACTCGTATTTCTGCTCATGGGCCGTAGCTTGCCCACTATTTCACAGCTTAAAGCCGACAAGAGGTCGGTACTACTCTGTGGACTTGCATCCCTTATCATGTGTGTCTCTTGGTATAGCTTTACTTGGGCGATTACCCATGGGCAAGTGCTTGCGGCCAGCTTAGGCTTTTTCATTAACCCGCTCTTTGCGATTGGTTTAGGTGTACTGTTTCTTGGGGACAAACTAACTGCAGCGCAAAAAATGGCTGTGGTATTGGGTACTTGTGGCATAAGTTACATGGTCTACAGCTACGGCGAACTGCCTTGGCTTGCACTCAGCATGGGCAGTTTTTTTGCTCTCTACGGCTTATGTAAGAAGTTTATTCGCTTCGACTCGCTCACCTCTGTAACAATAGAGGCACTTTTATTGATGCCGATTGCCGCGATCTATTTATTATGGCTGTGGAGCTCTGATCAGAGTGTAGCGATATCGGCTGCATTATCAGGACAAACATCGGTATTACTGCTCTATATCGGCTCGGCGCCCGTAACCTTAATGCCTTTAGTCTTCTTTGCATTGGCCATTAGAGCCACCAGCTTATCTATGATAGGACTGATGCAATATATCGAGCCTAGTTTGCAGTTCTTGCTGGCTGTGATTGTATTCAATGAAGTGTTTGATCAAGTTAAAGCGGTAAGTTTCGCCCTGATCTGGACGGGACTCTTGTTATGTTCATTAGAAGCTCTGCCGGCGCTAAGACACAAGTACCGAGCCAGCCGACATCCTAGTTAATACATTCTTATGAGAACCGCAGCCATTAGTGTTGCGGTTCACCTCTCCTTCCGGTCTAAGAAGGGGCTAGATTCTAGGACGCTTCGCTGCGAGGACGGACTTCGTCCTGCTAGGAACATCAAAAGCATGACGGGCTAAAGCCCGACCTACAACAAAACACCGCTTTTCCGTAAGCGCAGCGTACCGTGAGTGACGCAGTCACGTTCCCTAGGCCACAGGCCGTTCCGCTGTTACCGTCTTTGCT
>NZ_BPET01000021.1 GCF_019654915.1 Shewanella sp. MBTL60-007
AAACTCTGAGAATATAGTTTCATCTATAGGCTCTATTAATTGATCAGATAATTCATCGCGTTGCTTTCGTAGACTAAGTAGAATATTTTTGTTGTCATTAAGTAAAGCTGTTATTTCTTGGCGTAAACCCTCGTTCTCACCTCCAAAATGTTCCATGAAAATGTTGTATCTTTCTTGCGGCTTAACTTCTCTCAAAAAACGGTCAATAGCATCCTGAGAAAGAATTATATGCTGAAAAAATTCAGTACCTTTTTCTGTTTCATTTTTATTAAATTTAAGGTCGCGTGAGTTAGTTTTTGTTTTCGGTAATGTTCTAGTGTATTGCTTCTGAGTAGTTTGTACACTGACCGTAGTTTGGATTTCATCTGGGACGTCTTTATTTCTCAGGATACACTGTGCGATACCTGCTTGTTTAGTGCAGCGAGCAGCAAGTTCATTATTTTTCCGGTTATGATCTGTAACATAGCGTTCTAAATTTGCTGTAAATGCCCATTCCACAGCATCATAAAATGAACTTTTTCCAAATCCATTTGGAGCATAAATAGCAATAAAATTAGATGGCACTTGGTCATCAGTTGTAAAATCAAAAGTAGCATCTTTTTTGAATTTATAAGCTCTAAAGCCTTCTATCTCAACTTTTTTTATTTTCATTTTTATTTAAAAACTCAATAATGTTGTTGATCATGGATACACGTTTCTCTTTGGATTTTTGTGACATATCCAAGGGTGTCCCACAAATTAAACTAGCTATAATAGGGTCTATTTCTTGATTAGTAGCATGCTCTATATGCCTCAAGGATAAGTCAGAGCCTAACAACTCACCGTTTATGACATGTTCTACTTCAGCGGAATTGGCTTGCACATCTGAACTATCTAATACAACCTTTCTAACTGCGTATTTATCATTTTGGATGATATACTTTTCTTTCAGTGGTAACTTTTCTGCGCAAAAAATAACTAAGTAGGTGTTCCACTTTGCAATTTGTCCAGGCGTTTTAAAATATGCAGATATAAGGCTTTGTATTGCTTTCCAGTTTGAGATTACATCGTCGGAAGTCTTACACCAGCAAACGATACAATTTAGAAATAATGAGCCCTCTGTAGCAAACAGCCTGAACTCCATGCCTTCGAACTCCGTCTTTAAAAAATTGAGCTCATCTGGCTTACTTAATAATTTCACTGTAATACCTCTTAAAAATAGCGAGCTGCTCACTAGGTAGAGCTTTTCCATACTCCCATTCTTTCTCCACGACACAATAGTTACGTAGTCCCTTAAGATGAGTTACGGTAAAGGTTTTATATGTATCTTCATTAACATTATCTATTTGCAAAATATCCCCGTGGCTTGGAATAGAGCTAATATCATCAATTACTTCTGCCAAGTGTTCTAAAGGCGGTTGCAGCGGCGCATTTTCTTGGAATGAATTCACTACAATAACTCCCTTTCTATCTAGCATTTGTTTAGCCGCTTTCAAAATATCTGCCAATTCACGTACCCAATGTTTATCAGTGCTAGAGTGTATAATTCTTCTCTTCCTCTCCAATCTTTTTAGATAGGCATTATCGACAACTTTAACCTCGTCAATAAGGGCACAAATTATGACGAATTCAAAGTATGCCACCCAAAGTTCTTTATCTTGCAACACACTTGGGTTTTCATTGGCAAGTAATAGGGTCTTGTCATATTTCAGCATTAAGTCATATGGAGCGGGTAAATGACCTTGAACTACGTGAACTACTTGTTCTAGTTTTTCTTTTAGTTTTTTTACGTTATCAGGTTTGATGACATTAAAACCAAATACTTTATCTTTAATACGGGAAAAGCTTTCCAAAAAGTAGGGCGCCATTGGTGCTAGTGTTTTGGATGAAATTATTTCGTTAAAACGCAATAAGCTAACACATTTAAGACGACCATACATTTCAATATCTTTATCACCATCCATGCTATGTTCAATACCAATCAAATAGGATTTTTGATTGTAAAGATAATATACCCCACTACCTGACATACCATTAATTAGTTCTTTAGGTGGGATTCCCTCTGCAGTAAAAACAAAGCTTTCATCAGTGATGGTAGTAAACTTGCCATCCTGTTGTTTAATCTTTTCTTGACTCTCTCTTCGTGTTTTGGGAAATCCAGTGACCATCAAGGGCGAGTGGTGCTCAATTGAGCTAGCAGGCCAAGCATGTTGCTGAATATCCGAAAGGGGCTCAATAAGGACAATTGCACAATCAATGCTGTCATGTTTATGTATGTTAATAATCTTTATCGGTTCACCAAGATAATTGGTTATTGTGTTTTGCTCTTTTAAAACGTGTTTAGCTGTCAGAACATAAGAGTACTTATCTGTCATAGCATCGACGATTACGCCACTACCATCATTGACCATTACACAATGAGCTGACATAAGTTCATACATAGTCATATTAATATTCAATCTTTTCGGTTAATGCATGTAGACGGCATGAATACAACGAAATTTCACTTGGTAAGAGTAAACTTTCAATGACAGAGTTATAATTAAAACAAATTAAACCTTTTTCGCTGTAAGAGAGAATTCTTGCAATAGTTCTTTTATCTGGTAATCCATGACGTGAGCCATCAGTGGAGATTAGAAACTTCTCTGCTTCAATCATTTCTAAGAACTCTGTACTTGTATTATGTTGACTGCCATGATGTGAAACCTTTACCAAATCCACTCTTAGTTTTTTTTCACTGCTAAAATCAAGAGACTTCAAGCTCTCAACTACCGTTTTGTCGTGAGCATCCCCCAAGAACAACATAGACTTTCCATCGGCTTCAGCGATAAAAGCTATCGAACTTCCGTTGGTAAAAGAGGCATCTTCTTTAAATTTATCATCAGCCCAAATTTCGTCAAAACTTAATGAGTGATCTGTCTTATTTCCTGAAGTTTCAGGGGGTTCTCCATCATACGGCCAGACGCGAAGTAATTTTCGAAGATCACTTTCGTTTGGCGATAGAATCTTAAACGTAAAGGGGCCTTGGGAAATAACCTGACCAGCCTTTACAATTGCTCTTCTCTCGCACCCCATATCTTCAAGTATATCCTCTAGTGCCTTACCCTGTTGTGCACTTGTATCGGGAGATACATCGCTCAACCTCACATCATTTTCAGGTATTTCGGCATGATCAAAATAATTTGTCACATATTTTGAAGAGTTAAACCATATCGCTTTGACTAAATCTTGTAGATAACCAGATGCTTCAAAAGCTCGTATCAGTCCACCTATATGATCATCGTCAATGTGAGTTAGAATCGCCAGATCAATAACTTGATTCTTATTCTTGATTTCATCTAAGACTACGCATAGCTCACCATCATATCTGAGGCGAGGACCATGCTTGAAGGTCGCTGGATTCCCTCCATCAATTAAGAGATTAAAAGTTCCATCTACGCTTTCATGGGAAACTAGAATGCAATCACCATGATTCGCACGCAGTAAACGAACTCTAATTGTCATATTATCTCCTTCAGGAATTCGGGGTACTTTTCAAGATTAAAGCGCATGCTGTTTAGCTGTTTCTCAATAGTTGATTTAGAAAAAGAACGGCAGTGTCGTTATAAACGAGGCTTTGAGTCGTAACAGTGGTGTTCATCGAATCCATATAATGATCGGCTATGTTATTGCTAGCTGCTTGAAGGTAGGCTGTGAATAGCTGTGATAGTGGATCCATTCACTCTTCCTTAAGTATCTGTTACATATCTAATTATGTGCATTTGTTGTTTGGATATTACTATCTTTATTGAATGATTAATACCCAGCGAATAATAAAATCCCCTTGGTATTGTCTTCCAGCATGATCTACCTCAACTTGTTCGAAAATGATGTCGTCAAAATTAATATCTAATCGCCTTTTGCCTCATATAGCTCTTAGATACATCTATTTCATTTACTCTTTTTGGCCTTTCACCATCTTTAGGTCGGAGGTTGATTGTAACCAAATTTGCAATACTCTTGGATTCGGTTACAAGCGTTGTACAGTTATTGACAGAACTCCAAGTTAACTGCTTTTGGCTCTTTGCCAATGAGATAGACCATTCGTGATGGCGTGTGATGATCTCTACACCTAAGTAGATAATCCCTTTGAGCTGTGTTACTAGTTCATCGCCATAGCGGTTGGTCTTGTACTCTTTACTTGCCTTTATATCTGGATTCATTTCGACAATTCCTACAACTGGCGTGGACTTGCTTGATTTAACCGTTTCTGGAGTTCGGGCTATGGTTCCGAAATTGGTTTCGGGATTAGTGCTGGAAACGGCTACATCAGTTTGCTGGACGTTTTCAGGGTCATTAGGTAGTGCAACCCTAGATTCGCTCTGGGAATTGCTGAAATTAGAGCACTGGTTACTTGCAGGTTGTCGATTTCGTTTTTGAAGGTAAAGCGGTCTTAGCGTCTGATCATTGCGTTTACAAAACACACCTCCCATAAGAGAGGTGTATTCATTCCAATCAGAGTTGTCAGCGGCCTGTCTTATTGCTTCTAGTACATCAAGGGATTGGTCTGTTTGTGGAGGCAAGCGCCTAAGCTCTCGCCATTGGGTAACACCAACGCCGCCAATCTGCTGAAACTGACGTATACCCCAGCAGGAAGCCCACACTTTAATGCGAACTGCTGAGGTTACGGCTTCTTTACCGTATGAGTCGTGATCTATGCCTTCACCGTCAATGTTCTTTGAAACGTACTTAACCACATAGCCCGTTGCCGAGCCTTTATTGGGGTCAATATATTCAACCTTAAAACGGCGCTCTTTAGCGCCGTGTTCGTCTCCGTCTTCCTCTAGGCAATATTGCTCAAATGTGTCGACTAAGGCTTGTTGCTGCTCAGTTGGGATGAACAGCAATAGATGCCAATGGGGTGTGCCGTCATGGTGTGGTTCGGCAATTCGGAAACCAAATGGGGTGATCTTGTCTCGATTGAGTGAAGCGCGTATACGTTGAAAGGTACGATTGAGATAATCTTGTGCATCGAGTGGCGTAGCGCCGTTCCAATTAGAGTTAGCATCGCCAGATTTTGAATAGCTCCTGTGATACTTAGATGGTGTTGTCATGGTAAGAAAGAGGGCTGAATACCCCTTATCTTTGGCGTAGTCTTCAAAACCACGTATACGAACCATAAGTTCGGCTTTGCGTATGGCTGGGTTTGAAACATTGAGCTTTGAGAGTTCAGCAAGGCTCATGCTGAACTCATCTTCATTGGTGGCGATGGTGCGCTCCAATAACTCCTGATTGCTTTGCCATTGCTTCTTAAATGCCTCTACCGTTACGTTGCTGGCATAAATTCCCTTATGTTTATTCACTTGGTTAAGCAAGCGAGAAATGGTCTCTATTTGTCTGTTATGCAGTTTGCGTAGTTTTGGTTTCCACCAAGACTCATCATTTGCCCGTAACAGCACGCCACGCACTTTGGCGTGTTCAATCTCCGTTAAGGTATCATTTTCAAGATTGTTGAGTATCGTTGCTGTGAGCTTTGGCGGCGGAATTTGATAACACTGCATATAGTGCACAATAGCGCGGTAAGTTCTTTTTAGACCTTGTGTGCGCTCGTTGGCTGAAATCTTAACGCAGCTACGAGCATGGCGCTTGGCATTGGCTTTATGATCCTTGTCTTCAACATTGACGCTATAAAAACGGCTATCTTTGCCAAGGATCTTCGCTATTGATTTTGTAAGCGATAACACCGACAAGTTTGCCTCTCGTCTTGTCGGCCATTTTTTGTATTGTTGGAGTATCGCTTTTTTGTGAGGGGAGGGAAGCCCATAAAGCCTCCCTTTTAACCACTTTTTGTCGTGCTCATGTATTTCAGGCATTGGCACGGCCTCCATTATTGGCAAGCCATGTTTGTCCCTTTTGATTGAGTGTTACTCGTTGCCAATGTATCCCCATTACATAACGGGATTGTTCGGCAATAAAGCCCCGTGCTTTTAATTTAAACAGGCTTCGCTTTTGAAAGTGCCCATTACAGCTTTCGTTATAGCTTTCATAGCCCGTCATTTTTCCAAGATCGGCACAGACCTCAATGCAAACCTCAATACTGTTGCCATGGGCTAACCAGTTTATTAACTCAATTTGCTCTTTAGTGAAGGCGGCCATTATTTGCCTCCTTCTCTTTTAGTCGAAGTTTGCGTTACGTTAACGGGCTGAGTCGTGTTAACGGTACTAGCTTCGTTAACGAGTTCTGTACCCGTTAACGGGGACATTGGTTCTGATTTGCCTTTTGTACCCGTTAACGGTTTTTTTACTGCAGCTTGAAGCATGCTGTTAGTCGCTTCTAGTGACCCCCAGATATAACCAAGCTGAATAAGGATAATTATTGGCAAGACAATAACGTTTAAAAAATTAAAGAGTGTGCTCATAAACCCTCCCTTCAATAAAGCTTTCAACATCGCTTTGGCGGTACATCACACGGCGACCAACTTTAATAAAGCTAAGTGGATAGCGGCCAGTACAGCGCCATACTGATAAGGTTCCTATCGTGACTCCTAAGAAGTCTGAAACCTGAGAGGGGGTAAGCAGTGTATTCATGTTAGCTCCGATTTGTTTGTATTCGTCGGAGTGAACAATATGATCAGATGATTAGTGTGTATGTGGGGTTAGCTGCGAGAAGTATGTTTCTCGCAGCGAAAAAGGTGTGGCTCGCAGTGAGGCCTATACATTCTCAGCTTTTTTTGCGGCTCTGAGCCAGCCATATAAGCGGTCAAAACCATTGTTTTCCCATTCAAGTGCTGAACCTAGTTCTGATGAGATTTTAGCTACTGTAGGTAGAAGCTGTTTGGTTGCGTGGCGCGGATTATGAAAACTCCCATCTAAGTATAATTCAACTGCTTTTGTTCGAACTTGCCGATTGATTCTATGCTTAGAATCATTACCATTCTTTCCTGCTTGTTTTACTGAGTCTTTTTTCGTTATCTCAGCAGCTAAATGGAGGGTTAACCAATAATACAGCTCATTACCCTGAAGGAACTCATTTGATACAAACTCTTCAAGTAAAGTTTGAGCTGGCTTTGTTAACCCCGCCATATGGCAAGCTATTGAGGATTGAATTATGTCAGCTTGTTTGGGTTCAAGTAGGTCAAACACACTGCTGACTAGATCTAACCCTTCATGCCCTTCAAAAGCTTCGTGAAGACTATTTGCAGATGCAAATTTTTTTATGACCTCTAGATCCTCTTCCTCTTCGACCACTGGTAGTGTGTCTGCAAAATGAAGGTTTTGTTTTAATACTGACTTACTTAAGTTTTCGATTTTTAAAAATATATCGTCGATGTTTGAAAGTGACTCTATAAGTTCTTCCACATCTCTATCTTCGAAGTCACAACCTGATAGGTGCGGAACGAATTCTTGAATGATTAAATCTATCCAATTAAAACATTTTACAGTATGTATAAATTGAGCAAATAGAAGAAGGTTAGGATTTTTATCACTTTGTGGAGTTGTAAAATATTGCTTCCCATTTTCGGCAGTTTTAATGGGTAAGGGAAAGATTAAGGTGCTTTCTTGTTCATCCATGATGCGTGACTTCCATGTTATCTCGTATAGAGAAAACTATTAGAAATGAAGTGGAAAGTCTACAACTGAGGTTAACGCAGTAAAATGGAGGTTATTCTAAAAGGTTATAAAAAACGGTAGAAAATTAATTTCGAAAAAACCGTGTTCCTATGGCGGCACATAGGCGGCACAGAAACTGACTAAATTTATAAGTGGCTGATAAGTTTGGGTAAAAAGGCTTATCTGGTCTCCCCACAGGGACTCGAACCCCGATCGATCGCTTAGGAGGCGACTGCTCTATCCTGTTGAGCTATAGGGAGACGTCAGTGATTATACTGGTTTTCATCTCGATGAAAAGGGGGGATGAAAAGTCTTTAAATTTAGTTGTTTATTAAATGCACGTAATTAGGGTATTTTAGCAAGAATGGCTACTAGTTGTAGCCATTCGCCCACTTAAAATCGAGTCGCTTAGTTGGCGAAGTTGCTCAAGAGAATGTTTAGCGCTTCACTATAGTTTTATCGCCAGATCATTTATCTGAATATTGAGCGATGCGGCGATGCCATCTAATACTGCTGTCGCGCTCTCTTCTGTCACTTGGTCTATGGTGATAGTTGCTTTGCTTTTTCCTGCTACGGCGCGCATATTGTCGAGTCTGTCAGGTATATTTTGTTGTAAAACTAGCTGCAGGGTGTCTCCAACTCGAATACCGTGACGTCTACCTAGGTTGATAATGATCCTATCGACTTGCCTAGAAACGACTTGCCCGAGCAAAGGGCGGCAGTTTAGTGTGTTATCAATATCGTGACTAACCTCGGCTAACACAAGATCGATGGCTTGGCCGTACTCAGAACGCCAAAAGGCCTCACTATTGGAGTTGACCGTTTGCTGGCGCTTAAACTCCCATTCGGCGGCTTGGCTATACTGCTGGCTCCAAACTTTCTCTCCGCTTATACCATGGAATAAAGACACACGAATTTGAAAGGTACGCATGGGATCGTTGTCCCAAAGACCTAAGGTGCTGGTGAAAGGCTCTGTGGATATATCGATGATTTCCGGCAGAAGAATATACTGGCTGTCGGTTATCTCGCTTAACCAGCTAGGCAAACGATAGCCGCGAATATCAACTAGGGCTTGGTCTATGTCTAAACGTTCATTTGCATGAGTTTGAGCAAAGCTGCTACTGGAGTTTTGTTCCAGCACACGGGCGAGTCGCTCAGATAGGTTTTGTTCAAACAGCCCTATATTGCCATACCTTAGCTGGGTTCTATCTTTAATCAATGCCTGAGGGACTAAAATTGCCGCTTTAAGCTGGCTTCCCTGACAAGTATCGTTAAGTGGCTCAATGATATCGATACGCACATTAACTGTGATCTGACCATTTTCGATGCGCTCGCTAATAAGCTCAATATTCTGGCTTTGTAGCTCCTGTTCCATAGTAAAAGAGTCATCGACGAGCTGACCATTTTTTACTGTCTGCTGACTGCTAAACCTAGCACCAGACTGCAAGGTCGCATAGCTAACAGCTTGATGAATGGCATTTTCTCTAGCTTGTGTGACATTGTTATCTGTGATTTTTGCCTGGCCGCTAGCGATGATCCACTTGGCCTGTACCGGTAAAGTCAGTACAGATGACATTAAGCACATGAGTGCAGTTGTAAAATATTGCGCTGGTTTCATCGCACCTTTCCAGTTTTGAGAAATTAATAGCCTATGGCTTTGTATGCCGGATATCTGACGTACTTGAATGCCTAGCATAGTGTTAAGCAATTAACGTGCCTTTCCTAGGGACGGTGGGAGCTTTATTAGGATGAAAAACGGTAAAGTTTCTAGCTTATTTGCCGATAGAGGTTAATAGCACTAAATTCGTGGTAACAACATTGGGTGTGGTTTAGAAGACGTATGGCCATATTCGTCCAATCGGAATTTAAGAAATGTATAAGCTAATTACTTTATTGCCTGTTTTGTTCGCTTTAGGCTGTGCGAGTACAAATAATCAGGTCGAGCCGCAGATGATGAACGGCCATGGTTTGCCTCATACTGAGGCGGTTAATCACCTGTCACAGCAGATGACCAATGAATTAATACGCCAAAATGATAGTCTGCGTCCAGACCAGCCGCTGCTGGTGGCAACACCTGTGCTGTTGTCGGATATGAAGACCACGAATGCATTGGGGCTTCAGTTTCAGCAAGGCTTGATTGCCAGCTTGCATGATCATCAATTTAACCTAGTTGATATTAATGTCAGCGATGCGCTTAAGGTGACGCCAGATGGTGAGTTTATTTTGACCCGAGACTGGCAACAACTCCCCACTGACATATCCGTTGAGAATGTTGTGGTGTCGACCATGAGCTTTTCGACCCAAGGCGTAGCAATCAATAGCCGTATCGTCAATGTCACTAATAACCGTGTAGTGTCGGCGGCTCAGGGCTTTGTTAATGCGAGTGCAATGCCTGATTACGTTCGTCCATCGGAGAAGGTCGTATCAGAAAATGGCTTACTCTATCGAGATGCCCAGGCTGGCCAATATAGAGTCAAAATTGTAGGAGATAAATAGATGAAAGCCGTTATCTTATGTGCAGCATTGCTGCTGTCTGCTTGCTCTGCACAAGACAGGTATGTGCAGTATGAAGCCGAAGCGCCGAGCACTTTTCCTAAGTTGACCGCCATTGGTTACGCGCCCCTCGATACTCAGCCCGCGACAGAGCAGTCGCAGCGGGTGTTAATGGCTATGCAGGCATCAAAGATTGCTGCCTATCGTGAGCTTGCCGAGCAGGTTTATGGTCAGCAGTTGAGTGCGAATAGCCAGGTAAGAGATTGGATGTTATCGGGTGATGAAATTCAAGCGTCGGTTTCAGGGGTGATACGTGGCGCTAAAGTGGTGAAGAGTTACCCCGCAGGCGAGCATTATGTAACTGAGCTTGAGTTAGACTTCGAGCAAGTCTGGGCGCTGTATCAGCAACAACATCGCTCGCTACGAGTCAAAGAGATCACGTATTTTTAAGGCTAAGAAGGGCGCTTCGCTTTTAGGACGTTCGCAGGCTCACTTCGAGGGCGCTGCGCTTCTAGGAAAAGCACAAGCAAAGATAAAGACGAACGCTTCGCTCACTGAGTACGGAACGTTCGCAGGCTCACTCACAGAACGCTGTGCTAACGGTTAAAGGCCGGAGAAGCTAAGACGGGTTAAAAGCCGGTAAAGCGAAGAAGAATCTAGGGCGCTGCGCTTCTAGGAAAAGCACAAGCAAAGATAAAGACGAACGCTTCGCTCACTGAGTACGGAACGTTCGCAGGCTCACTCACAGAACGCTGCGCTAATGGTTAAAGGCCGGAAAAGCTAAGACGGGTTAAAAGCAGGAAAAGTCGGTAAAGCGAAGAAGAATCTAGGGCGCTTCGCTTCTAGGAAAAGCACAAGCAAAGATAAAGACGAACGCTTCGCTTACTGAGTACGGAACGTTCGCAGACTCACTCACAGAACGCTGCGCTAACGGTTAAAGGCCGGAGAAGCTAAGACGGGTTAGAAGCAGGAAAAGCCGGTAAAGCGAAGAAGAATCTAGGGCGCTGCGCTTCTAGGAAAAGCACAAGCAAAGATAAAGACGAACGCTTCGCTCACTGAGTACGGAACGTTCGCAGGCTCACTCACAGAACGCTGCGCTAACGGTTAAAGGCTGAAAGAGCTTAACGGCTGGGAAAGAAGGAAGCAAAGAATTGGACGCTATGGTGCTTTGTTCTTTGCTTATCCTAGCAGGCCGAAGGCCGTCCTCGTAGCGAAGCGTCCTAGAACCTTCTCTGCTTTAAGCTTTTAAATTATTACCTAGAGTGGAGATGCTTGAGGTTTTACCTTTACCGTCATAGGTAAGACTGGAGGCGTTGCGGCTAACCTGAAGTGCCTGCGAAAATCGGTTTAAGCTGGCTAAACTTAATTCGATTAATGACTCATTCTCTGCGTTGAGCTGCTGGCACTCGGCTAATAGCTGCTTGGTATTAGCAACTAGCTGCGATAGTTCGGGATCCGATTTTAATAAGGCTAGATCTGGCTGCTGGGCAATTATCTCATCATTTTGTTTAAGGTTTGCCAGTAGATTTGCCTTAGTACTCGCTAGCGATAATAAGGTATCGGCCTGCTGCGCATGTAAGGCTTGTTTCTCTTGGCTAATTAATTCTTTTAGTTCACACAACACTTGGTGTTGAGCGCTAAGCAGTTGAGATAAATTTGTCATAATAGCCTGTTTTTTCCCACTCAATTGAGTTCGTTATTATTCGCAATGCTAAGCTCTAATACCGTTACTCAGGAAGTGACAACGGGCAATAGAGGCTTAATTTAGGTCTTTTAATTCATTTTCAAAGCTAGCGATGTTAGTAGCAAGCTTTTCAGGATCGATTTTGTATCGACCTTCAGCAATCGCCGCTTTAATTTCATCGACTTTCTTCTGATCAATTTCAGGCATGTCGGCCATCTTTGTCTGTACATTTTGAATTTGTTGAGCCTGCGCGGTAATGGACACCGAGTCACTTTTTTGTGGCGTTGGTGCAACTGCGGCAGCTGCTGTTTGTGCAGGCGCACCTTTTAGGTTACTACCTGTGCCGACACGCGTATTGGCGTGAGGGGTTACTTGTTTAATATCAATAGCCATTTTGAGATCCAACAGTTAATAAAGAGAGTTTCTTACACATGCTATCGGCAGCATGACTCATTACTTTAGGACTTTTTAAGTTTTTACTTTCTTATATTGTTACATTCTTACTTCGACTTGGCCAACGCCAGTGACGCGTGCATCAAGTTTTTTGTGAGAATGACTGTTTTTGATCCGAATTTTATCGCCAACATTACCATCCTGTAGTGCCTCTCCCACAGTCTTTATCTCAAAGTTTTCTGAACGGGCAAATATCGACACACTGTCACCTTTACAGACGATGCACAACTGGTTAGCAAAGATGGGCTGACCGGGAGCAACGCGGCGTTTCAGCCTTGCACCAATCACTTGAGATAACTCTTCAAACTGATGACCTCGAATACTGGTTTGCTCGATATATTCGATTTCAATATCGTTCGGAGAGAGTAGGTCACCTGGCCCCATGGTAGATTTTGCAACGACGATGGGGTAGAGGATGTCGACTCGCACAGAGAGAAAAATTTGCCATGGGTAGCTTAAGTCGGGGCTATTGCAGCTAATTTTTACGGTGTTATTACGTCGAATGGCACGGTCACTGGCTATTTCGGCCTTAATTGGCTGGTAGCAGTTAGGTAGGTTGACCCGAGTATCTAAGCTCTGGGGCGTAATATTAATCCGTGCTTTTTCAGGTGCTTCAACTTTTTGTTCAACAGCCGCTATAGCTAATCGAGATATGGTCGATATAGAAGGAATACTGGCAGATTCTGTAGCAAGTGCTAGAGTTGGCATCAGAAGTGTGATGAAAAGCGAGCCAAAAAAGATTTTCATAATGAATGCAGTAGCTTGATTCGTTAGAATGTGCTGATATTTTGTAATTTTTTGGACCGCAGTCATCTCTATCCTTTTACGTCGGTGAGCGTCATTAGTTTGACTGATATTGTGTCGCTAAACTCAGATAGGTTTAGCAAAGCAAGTTGTATGCCTAAAATAGTATGTAGTGTGAAATAAAGCGATAGTGGCTAGTGTTTATTTGCACGGATCTCTTAAATTAAATCAGATATAAGCCTATGAGTAAGTAGGCACAGGGCAAAAATTATATGTCGAATATTCTTGAATCAGTAAACAAACGGACTCAGTTGGTGGGCCAAAATCGACTTGAGTTGTTGTTATTCAAATTAAATGGACGTCAACGATTCGGAATTAACGTGTTTAAAGTGAAGGAGGTTTTACAGTGTCCTCCTTTAACTAGCCTGCCTAAGTTAAACTCTAAAGTGCGTGGTGTCGCTCATGTGCGTGGCATGACTATTTCAGTGATTGATTTGAGCGCAGCGACAGGTGGTCGTCCGATTGAAGACATCAGCAACTGTTTCATTATCATTTCTGAGTATAACCGTAGCGTACAAGGCTTTTTAGTGAGCTCAGTTGAACGTATCATCAACATGAATTGGGAAGCGATTATGCCGCCCCCTAAAGGCGCAGGAAAGTTCTCTTATTTAACTGCGGTGACAGAGATAGAAAACGAATTAGTTGAAATCCTTGATGTCGAAAAAATTCTTGATGAGATCTCTCCGGTTAATACCAATATCAGCCAAGAACTCAATGACGCGTTAACTATCGATAGAGAGCAGCATTATCATATCATGGTGATCGATGACTCATCGGTTGCCCGTAAACAGATTATTCGGGCGCTTACGTCACTTGATCTGCAGATTGATACCGCTAAAGATGGTAAAGAGGCGCTTGAAAAGCTGAGAACCATCTCTGCTGACATTGAAGATGTCTCCACTGAGATCCCATTAATTATTTCCGACATCGAAATGCCTGAGATGGATGGTTATACATTAACTGCAGAGATCCGTGATGACCCTAAGCTTAAGAATATTAAAGTGGTACTGCACACGTCCTTAAGTGGGGTGTTTAACCAGGCAATGGTCGAAAAAGTCGGTGCCAATGACTTTATCGCAAAATTTAATCCTGATGAATTAGCGGCAGCGGTAAATAAACACCTAAGCCTTTAATCTGCAGTGTTGAGTCGGAACACAAACATCTCTTGCTTGTGTTTGCGTTGATGCTAAGGTATAACGCTGCGTTCGCTTTTTGGCTGTGGTTAACACCTTTGAGCCTGTGCGGTTTGTTTTATTGATATTAGGATAATAGAGTGACGAATAAATCTCTTGCTGAGACTGAGTACAAGCAATTTAGATTATTCTTAGAACAGCACAGTGGTATTGTGCTGGGAGAAAATAAGCAGTATTTGGTGCGAAGCCGATTAGCGCCTCTAATGGGCAAGTACAACTTGCCTTCCTTATCTGAAGTCGTAAAACAATCGATGAAACCTACTGAGCGCCAGTTGCGTACAGAGGTTATCGATGCCATGACCACCAATGAAACCCTATGGTTTCGTGACCGTTATCCTTTCGAGTTATTGTCTAACAGCATTTTGCCGTCTTTTGGGCGCTTAGGGCGTCCGGTAAAGATATGGTCTGCGGCTTGTTCATCAGGCCAAGAGCCATATTCTCTAGCCATGAGTATCATAGAGCATCAGCAACGTAAACCTGGTGGCCTACCAGGTAATGCCAGTATTTTGGCTACGGATCTGTCGCCATCGATGCTCGAACGTTGTAAAAGTGGCGAGTATGATAATCTTGCCCTAGGACGAGGTCTGTCGGATGAGCGTAAGCGTCAGTTTTTTGATCTTTTGCCCTCGGGTAACATGGTGATTAAAGATAACGTTAAGCGCTTAGTCAATTTTCGAGCGCATAACTTACTTGAGAGTTATAGCTTACTGGGTAAGTTCGATATCATTTTTTGCCGTAATGTATTGATCTACTTTTCACCTGAGGCAAAGCGGAAAATACTGCGGCAATTTGCTGCCGCATTGAATCCTAACGGCATACTGTTTCTTGGTGCATCCGAGTCTATAGCTGGCCTTTCTGATGAATTCGATATGATCCGTTGTAATCCTGGGATCTATTATCAAAAGCGAGTTTAGCCCCGCTTTTTACCGCACCAGCAAACTAAACGCGCCGAGTATGGCGCGTTTTTTTATGGTTGAATTTTCTCTCTAATCTTATTTCTCTACAAAATCTCTCACTGTCATAGTGATTTGGCATAACTATTGCTTTGATTCAGGCATAGATCTGAGGAGGCAATTTTATGGCGATTAGTTTCGATAAAGCATTAGGAGTTCATCAATACACTTTGGGTGTTCGTTCCCAACGTGCAGAGGTCCTATCTTCAAATATCGCCAACGCCGATACGCCAGGCTATAAGGCTCGTGATGTCGACTTTTCTAAAGCAATGAGCGCTGCTCAATCTCAGCAATCTGGTCTTGCTATGGCGAAAAGTGACAGTAAGCATTTCGATATGGCTGCATTAACTCAACAGCATCTTGGCTATAGAGTGCCAAATCAGCCAGATACTGGCGACGGCAACACTGTGGATATTCAGCAGGAGCAGTCTGCTTTTATGCAAAACGCACTTGAATATCAGATGTCACTGGGTTTTCTTGACGGTAAGTTCTCAGGTATGAAAAAAGCGATTAGAGGCGATTAATTATGAGCTTATTCAATATTTTCAATGTAGCGGGTTCTGGCATGTCGGCTCAGTCAGTCAGACTTAACACTACAGCCAGTAATATCGCCAATGCAGACTCAGTGTCGAGTAGTGTTGGAGAAACTTATCGCGCCCGTCATCCCATTTTTGAGGCTGAGATGAGTAAAGCTCAGCAGCAACAGGGTGCTGCACAATCTGTTGCGGTAAAAGGGATTGTAGAGAGTGATTTACCCCTAAATAAAGAGTTTGCGCCAGATCACCCAATGGCGGATACCGATGGCTTTATCTATAAGCCAAATGTGAATGTGATGGAGGAGATGGCTAACATGATTTCCGCCTCTCGCTCTTACCAAATGAACGTACAAGTCACTGAAGCTGCGAAATCAATGCTTCAGCAGACACTTAGAATGGGCAAATAAACTCAGTGAAAGCTGGAGGTAAATTTTGAGCCTTATTAATCCGCTCACCGCAACGCAGACGGCACCAGGGCAGCCTCAACAGGCTAATGCTATTTCGCCGCAAACTGCACAGGCAGCGACTCAGAGTTCGGTGGCATCGGCGACCAACACTGAACAGACATCAACGGGGAATCCGTTTCTTGATGGTCTTCGTTTACCTGAAGAGAGCTCTATCCCTGAGCCTAATAACCAAGAGTTGACGCAAGAGGATTTCTTTTCGTTATTGAGTCAACAGTTGTCGATGCAAGATCCCTTTAAGCCTGTTGAGAATGATCAAATGATCCAGCAGATGGCTTCTTTCTCAACAGTAGATGGGATCAGTAAGCTTAATGAAGAGATTATCAATCTGAATGCGCTAACCAGCTCGAGTCAGGCGCTGCAGGCTTCTGGTCTTGTTGGTCAGAAGGTACTGATTCCGTCTGACACGGCTCATATCTCAGCCGAAGATCCGACTATGAAGGGCATTATCAGTACCCCTTCGCCAATCGAGTCCATCACTGTTCGCATTGAAGATGAGAAAGGTCAGTTGATCACGACTTACAATGTGGATGGAAGTGCTGGCGGCAACATTGATGTCAGCTGGGATGGTCTAGATAAGAATGGCGAGCCAGTCGCTGAAGGTAATTATACCTTCAAGGCCAGTGGCAAGGTTGATGGCACCAGTGAAGAGTTGCCGGTATCGACTTATGCCCACGTTACCAGTGTTTCACTGGGAACAGCCGCAACAGGCGCCATCTTAAACCTACGTGGTGTTGGCGGCATTAAGATAAGTGATGTATTAGCGGTGTCAGAGACTTAATTGCTAGACAGATATTTTCAGGGGCGTTTTTTTACTCAATAAGCAACAAACGTCTTGAAATCGAATTTTATAAGGATTGAGGTGAATCATGTCATTTAACATTGCATTGAGCGGTATATCGTCTGCGCAAAAAGATCTAAATACAACGGCAAACAACATCGCAAACGTTAACACCACAGGCTTTAAAGAATCCCGTGCGGAATTTGCGGATGTGTATGCAAGTTCAATTTTTGCCAACAGCAAAACCACAGTTGGTGGTGGTGTGGCAACTAGCCAAGTGGCGCAGCAGTTCCATCAGGGCAGCATGCAATTCACCAATAACTCGCTCGACATGGCGATTAATGGTGGTGGCTTCTTTGTGACCTCATCAGAAGTGGGCTCACAAGATCACTCATACACTCGAGCTGGCGCGTTCAAGTTTGACTCAAATAATTACATTGTTGATTCAGCAGGTAACTTTTTACAAACATTCCCTGTAGATAAAGATGGTAATTCAACATCGGTAAGTTTAACGACCACTAAGCCAGTGCAGATCCCAGATACTGCCGGTAGCCCAGTTAAGACCGATAATGTCGGTATTCAGATGAACCTCAATGCGGGAGAGTCAACGCTTGATCCTGCCGCTTTTGATCCCGATGATCCAGATACGTTTAACAACTCAACTTCGGTGACAATTTACGACTCGCTAGGTGAGCCACATATTCTGACTTCTTACTTTGTTCGTCCACCAAATGCAGCGCATACAGGCGAGAGTAACTGGGTGGCATTCTATGCAGTCGATGGCAAGCCTGTAGACTTAGACCCAGCTGCTGGTGAGTATGATGTCGATACCAATGGCGATGGTACGGTTGATGGTCAAGCGAGTGCTGAAAACGCCGCTGGTTGGAAAGGCGCCGCAATTTCGTTTAACGATACTGGAGCGTACACAGGCAGTAACCCTGCGGTTATCTCAACTGTGCCTCTAGGTGTGGGGGGCGCTAACGTACTGGGGCCTGGTGCCGACGGTAGTCAGACATTGACCCTGAATTTTAATAACCCGACGCAGTACGCCTCACCATTTGAGGTTACCGAGCTAACTCAAGACGGTACAACGGTTGGCCGTTTAACTAACGTGGAAGTGGGCGCAGATGGCCTGATCAATGCGAGCTACAGTAACGGCTCTACCGTGCCATTAGCACGTGTTGCCTTAGTGAGCTTTGCCAACGAGCAGGGACTGTCACAGGCGGGTAATACCTCTTGGAAGGCGAGCTTAGATTCAGGTCCAGCGTTAGCGGGTGAAGCAAACAGTGGTACTTTTGGTAGCATCCGTTCATCGGCGCTTGAGCAATCAAACGTTGATTTGACCACTGAGCTAGTGGATTTGATCTCGGCGCAGCGTAACTTCCAGGCTAACTCAAGAACCCTAGAAGTGAACAACACGCTACAGCAAACTGTTCTGCAAATTCGTTAATCTTTAAAAGCTAAGAAGGGCGCCTCGCTGCGAGAGCGCCCTTCTAGATCCTAGGGCGGACTTCGTCCTTCGAGGGCGCTACGCTGCTAGGAGGTGACTTCGTCACTGCGAGAGCGTCGCGCTGCGACTTCTAGATGCTATAAAAGCAAATACGCTGTTGTTTTTTGCTTTTGACTTCCTAGCAGGCCGAAGGCCGTTCTCGAAGCGAAGCGCTCTAGCCGTGAGCTTGCGAACGTCCTAGGTCCTAGAACCTTCTTTAAAAGTAGGTCGGCATTGTTGCCGTCGCTTTAATCTATTAAGTCTTTTCCGAAAGCGAAGCGTTCCGTAAGGCCGCAGGCCGTTCCCCCGTTCTTGTTTTTCCGTCTCAGCTTTTTCTAGAACCTTTCTTTGCCTTTCCTAGCACCTAGTACCTTCTTTATCTACTTTGGCACGATGTTTGCTTTTTATTTCCTTAGACGGAAGTTTGACGGAGTATTAAGTGGACAAATTGCTCTATGTCGCGATGAGCGGCGCTAAACAGAATATGAATTCGTTGGCTGTCAGTGCCAACAATTTAGCCAACGCCAATACCGATGGCTTTAAAGCCTCACTTTCGCAGGCGCGCTCGATGCAGGCGTTTGGCGAGGGCTTGCCTACGCGTGTGTTCTCCATGACCGAAACTCCGTCAGCTAACTTTGCAAGTGGGCCAATAAAAACAACCGGTCGTGATTTAGACATTGCCGTAAAAGGTGATGGTTGGATTGCGGTGCAAGCTGAAAATGGCGGTGAAGCCTATACCCGTTCTGGCAGTTTGCGTTTTGATACTACCGGCGTTCTGCGTAACGACAGAGGCACGGCGGTGATGGGCGATAATGGTCCAATTGTGTTGCCGCTGCCGATTGAAAAAGTTGAGATCTCCCAAGACGGTATCGTATCTGTGCGTCCATCGGGTGCAACGGCAGAAGTGATTGAAGAGGTTGCTCGAATCAAACTGGTTAATCCGGGCAATGAGAATTTAATGCGTGGGGAGGATGGTCTGTTTCGCCTGATGTCTGGTGAAAACGCACCTGCCGATCCTAGCGTAGGCCTGCTAAGTGGCGCTGTCGAAGGCAGTAACGTCAATGCAGTTCATGAGATGGTATCTATGATTGACCTACAGCGTCAGTTCGAGATGCAAGTGAAAATGATGAAAACAGCAGAAGAGAACGATCGCGCGTCCTCTTCCTTAATGCGCATAAGCTAGGAGATAAACTATGCATCCCGCTTTATGGATAAGTAAGACTGGTTTAGACGCTCAGCAAACAGATATTTCTGTTATCTCAAATAACGTGGCGAATGCCAGCACCGTAGGTTTTAAAAAGAGTCGTGCGGTATTTGAAGACTTGCTCTACCAAAACGTCAATCAAGCTGGTGGTATCAGCGCTTCAAACACTAAGTTGCCTAACGGTTTGAGTATCGGTGCGGGTACCAAGGTTGTGGCGACCCAAGAGATGTTTACCCAAGGTAACATGCTAACCACTGATAACTCATTGGATTTAATGGTTGAAGGCCCCGGCTTTTTCGAAGTGCAGTTGCCTGATGGTACTGCGGCTTATACCCGTAATGGTCAGTTCAGTTTAGACGACACTGGCCAGATTGTGACACCGGGTTCGGGTTATGTGGTGCAGCCATCCATTACTATTCCCGATGATGCAACCAGCATTACGGTATCTGCAGAAGGTGAAGTTTCAGTAAAGACCCCCGGCAATGCCGAGAACCAAGTGGTGGGTCAGCTCGCTATGTCGGATTTTATTAATCCATCGGGGTTAGATCCTATGGGGCAAAACTTGTATTTAGAAACCGGTGCGAGTGGCACACCTATTCAGGGCACGGCATCGCTCGATGGTATGGGAGCTATTCGCCAAGGGGCACTTGAAACTTCAAACGTGAACGTGACCGAAGAGTTGGTGAACTTGATTGAGAGTCAGCGTATCTATGAGATGAACTCGAAAGTGATCTCTGCGGTCGATCAGATGCTGTCTTACGTTAACCAGAATCTTTAAAGCATTTTAAGAGGCATTAACTATGAATCGTTTGTGGATTTTTATCCTTATGGCGGCGATGTCGGGCTGTAGCGCAACCAACGAGAAGCCGATTGCTGACGATCCATATTATGCGCCAGTTTATCCTGAAGCCCCGCCGACTAAAATCGCCGCGACTGGCTCTATGTATCAAGATAGTCAGGCATCTAGTCTCTATTCTGACATTAAAGCCCTTAAGGTGGGTGACATCATTACTGTGATGTTAATGGAGCAGACTCAGGCGAAAAAGAGTGCCAATAATGAGATTAAGAAGGGAACCGATCTCTCTCTCGATCCCATCTATGCGGGTGGCGGTAATGTCACTATTGGTGGCAACCCCATCGACCTTCGTTACAAAGATAGCATGAACACCAAGCGTGAATCCGATGCCGACCAAAGTAACAGCCTATCGGGCAGCATTTCGGCGAATGTGATGCAGGTACTCAATAACGGTAACTTGGTTATTCGTGGTGAAAAGTGGATAAGCATCAACAATGGTGATGAGTTCGTTCGGATCACCGGGATTGTGCGCGCTCAAGATATTCGACCAGACAATACTATCGATTCGCAGCGAGTGGCAAACGCGCGTATTCAGTACAGCGGAACCGGTACGTTTGCCGAGGTGCAAAAAGTGGGTTGGTTAGCTTCGTTCTTCATGGGCAGCTGGTGGCCATTTTAGGCTGAGATCGTAACTTAGATCTGGGTAAGGATTCAGTATGATGAAATTAAAATTGGTTTTGCTTTGTGCCATCTTAGCCTTGAGTGCACCGGTACAGGCGCAGCGGGTTAAGGACATCGCCAACGTGCAAGGTGTTCGTAGTAACCAGTTGATTGGTTACGGTTTAGTGGTGGGTTTACCGGGGACAGGTGAAAAGACGCGCTACACTGAGCAGACCTTTAAAACCATGCTAAAAAACTTCGGCATTAATTTGCCGGACAATTTCAGACCTAAGATCAAGAACATTGCCGTGGTGGCGGTGAGTGCTGATATGCCGCCGTTTATTAAGCCGGGCCAAACCTTAGATGTGACCGTTTCAAGTTTGGGCGAGGCAAAAAGCCTGCGAGGGGGCATGCTACTGCAAACTTTCCTAAAGGGTGTTGATGGGAATGTTTATGCCATCGCTCAAGGTAGTTTGGTTGTCAGTGGCTTTAGTGCTGAGGGGATGGATGGCTCTAAGGTTGTGCAAAACACACCAACAGTTGGACGTATTCCCAACGGCGCGATTATAGAGCGTACGGTGGCAACACCGTTTTCAACTGGCGATCACTTAACCTTTAACCTGCGCCGTGCGGATTTTTCAACGGCGAAGCGTTTAGCCGATGCAATTAATGATCTGTTAGGCCCAGGTATGGCAAGACCCCTAGATGCGACATCGGTGCAGGTTAGTGCTCCACGAGATGTCTCTCAGCGAGTATCCTTTTTGGCAACATTGGAAAACATTGAAGTTGAACCTGCTTCAGAGTCTGCCAAGGTGATCGTTAACTCACGTACCGGTACGATCGTTGTCGGCCAAAACGTCAAATTATTGCCAGCGGCGGTAACCCATGGTGGCCTTACCGTGACTATTGCCGAGGCAACACAGGTTTCACAGCCAAATGCGTTCGGCAATGGTCAGACAGTCGTAACGACTGACAGTACTATTGATGTGGCCGAAGAGGATAGCCGCATGTTTATGTTTAACCCCGGCACTACGCTAGATGAGCTGGTTCGTGCGGTTAACTTGGTCGGTGCTGCCCCCTCTGATGTACTTGCTATCCTTGAAGCGTTAAAGATGGCAGGAGCTTTGCATGGTGAACTGATAATTATCTAAATATTGTCGGTTTGATTGGAAAGGTGTCATGGAAAAGCTGTCGAACGCATCGCAATTTCTGGATCTTGGGGGCTTGGACTCATTAAGATCCAAGGCTCAAAATGATGAAACCAGTGCGTTAAAAGAGGTTGCTCAGCAATTTGAAGGGATCTTCGTACAGATGCTGATGCAAAGTATGCGTGACGCCAATGCTGTGTTTGAATCTGACAGCCCAATGAACAGCCAATACACCAAGTTTTATGAGCAGATGCATGATCAGCAGATGTCGCTCAATCTTTCAGGTGAAGGTATGTTGGGGTTGGCCGACTTGATGGTGCAGCAGTTAGATCCTGCTAATAGTCCTATGACCCCAGCCTCAGTGCTACGCGGTGATATCAACGGCGATTCAAAGGCCGCAGCACTCACCATGGATAGACTAGGCACACTGCAGATGCCGACTTCTCGTGTTGTAACTTCTGACGCTATGGCAGCTCAAGCTTTACCGAACCAACTAGGACAGACTCAGGGTCATGCAGCTCAAGCTGCTAATGCAGTTCAAGCAACGTCTGCACCTACTTTTAGTGCCAAGACACAAACATTAGATTCAGTTTTGAGTGGCAAAGTATTGCCGTCTGCGGCAGTCAATGCCGATAAGTCTCAAGCAAACTTTACCAGCCAAGATGAGTTCGTGGCACGTTTATATCCTCATGCACAAGAGGCGGCGCAAAAACTGGGTACCACACCTGAAGTGTTGATAGCGCAATCGGCGTTAGAAACGGGTTGGGGTCAGAAAATGGTGAAGGGCTATCAAGGCCAGCAGAGCAACAACCTGTTTAACATTAAAGCCGACAACCGCTGGCAAGGTGATAAAGCGTCAGTCAGTACATTGGAATATGAGCAAGGTATAGCGGTTAAGCAGCAAGCGAACTTTCGAGTGTACGATGATATCGGCCAAAGCTTTAGTGATTTTGTCTCCTTTATTGCGAATGGTGAGCGCTATCAAGACGCAATGAAGCAGGCGGCCAACCCTCAAGCCTTTATCCGTTCTTTGCAGGATGCAGGTTACGCAACCGACCCTAAATATGCCGATAAGGTTATACAGGTCATGAAAACCATTACTCGAGACTTTAAAGATGTCTTACAAGGGGTTAAGCAATGAAGTATAGATTTGTTCAATCTCTTGCAACAGGGAGCCAGTACTCATGTCTTTAGACTTAATGAATATAGCCCGTACGGGCGTACTGGCCTCTCAGTCACAGCTGGCGATAACCAGTAATAATATCGCCAATGCCAATACTGCCGGTTATAACCGCCAGGTGGTATCACAGTCTGCGCTAGATTCGCAGCGCATGGGTAATGACTTTTACGGCGCCGGTACCTATGTCTCTGATGTAAAAAGAGTCTATAACGATTATGCCACGCGGGAACTTCGCATTGGCTCCACGGCTGTCAGTGAATCGCAAACTACTTTTGGTAAAATGAGTGAGCTTGATCAACTGTTCTCACAAATCGGCAAAGCGGTTCCGCAGGGGCTAAATGATTTCTTTGCTAGCATGAACGCTCTGGCTGATATCCCTAATGATTTGGGACTGCGTGGTTCGATGTTAACCAGTGCTAATCAATTGGCTAATAGCGTTAATCAGATGCAGAGTCATCTTGATAGCCAAATGACGCAGACTAATGATCAAATTGCAGCCGTTACCGATCGAATTAACGAGATCAGTAATGAACTTGGCAGTATTAACCGAGAGCTGATGAAGTCTCAAGGTCAAGATATGCAATTGCTAGACAAGCAAGATGCACTGATCTTAGAGCTGAGTGAGTATGCCTCTGTCAACGTTGTACCGCTAGAGTCTGGTGCTAAGAGCGTTATGTTAGGCGGTTCTATCATGTTGGTCTCCGGTGAGATGTCGATGCAAATGGGGACAGTACAGGGCGATCCATATCCCAACGAGCTACAGATCACCGCACAATCTGGCAACAAGAGTATGATCGTTGATGCCAGCAAGTTAGGTGGTCAATTAGGTGCTCTGGTTAATTATCGGGACGAAACACTTATTCCATCGCAGATGGAGCTAGGGCAATTTGCCTTAGGTGTTAGTGATGCATTTAACCAAGCCCAAGCTCAAGGTTTCGATCTTAATGGTCAAGTTGGGGCTAACATCTTTACCGACATTAACGATCCCTCAATGCAGATTGGTCGAGTTGGCGCGTTATCAAGTAATACTGGCACTGCCAATTTGAGCGTTAATATTGATGATGTGGGTAACTTAACTGGCAGCAGTTATGAGCTTAAGTTTACAGCACCATCGACCTATGAGCTAAAAGATGCCGCTAGCGGCAATATTACGCCGCTGACGTTAAATGGCACTAAGCTTGAAGGGGCTGATGGTTTTAGTATCAATATCGATGCGGGCACATTAGCATCCGGTGATACCTTTGAAATTCGTCCTACATCTGGCGCAGCATCTTCCATATCGGTTGAGATGACTGATCCTAAAGGCATTGCTGCGGCAGGCTCTAAGATTACTGCTGATGCGGCAAACACAGGCAATAGCCAAGTTAGCCTCGTGAGTATCGATGACAGAACCGCTGCGAACTTCCCTGTTACGGGCTCTGAGCTTACCTTTGAAATCGATCCGGCTGCTACGCCACCCACATTTGAAGTATTTGATGCCGCAGGTACATCACTTGGCGCCGCTGCGCCATACACCCCGCCCAATATCAGCGCTCATGGTTTCACTTTTGAAATTGACTCTACTGCGACCACTGCACAGAAGTTTACTTTCGATTTGTCATTCGCCGAAGGTGATAACACTAACCTAGTGAACATGGCCAAGTTAAATGAGGCCAAGTTGATGAATGGCGGTAAAACAACACTTACCGATGTATTTGAAAATACAACTGTGAATGTGGGGAGTAAGACTAAGTCGGCTGAAATGTCGATGGGCTCCGCCGAAGCTATTTACAATCAAGCCTATACGCGGGTTCAAAGCGTTTCCGGAGTTAATCTTGATGAAGAAGCGGCAAATCTGATGCGCTTTCAACAGTCTTACCAGGCATCGGCGAGGATCATGACCACCGCCAATGAAATATTTAACACACTATTTAGCTCACTGCGTTAACACTGAACGCTTAAAGGTTTGAGACAAAACTTGGACTCAGGATTTAGGAATTAGAATTATGCGAATTTCTACCGCGCAAATGTTTCATCAAACTAGCAGTAATGTGTTAAAAGGCCAGTCTGCTACCAGTCAGATCTTAGAGCAATTAGCATCAGGTAAAAAAGTCAATACCGCTGGCGATGACCCTGTTGCTGCAGCTGGAATTAATAATCTAAATCAGCAAAGCGCGTTAACCAGTCAATTTTTAAAGAATATTGATTACGCTACAGGCAGCCTTGCGGTGAGCGAAAGCAAAATCGGCAGCGCCGAAACGTTAATACAAAGTATGCAAGAGGGAATGCTTCGTTCTGTAAACGGCACATTGACAGATGCCGATCGGCAAACTATTGCCGATGAGATGCGTAGCAGCCTAGAAGAGTTGATGTCTATTGCCAATAGTAAAGATGAATCAGGTAACAATCTGTTTGGTGGCTTTAACACACAAGGTGACCCATTCTCTTTTGATAACAATGGCAAAGTGGTGTACAGCGGTGACTCAGGAATCAGAGATACCATAGTGGCCTCTGGCGTAACTGTAGGCAGTAATATCCCCGGTGACAGTGTTTTTATGAACGCAGCCAATGCATTAGGGGATTACAGTGTCAATTATTCGGCGGCTCAACAAGGTAGTTTTACCGTTGAAAGTGCCAACGTCATTGATGCCACGTTACCAGTGGCGGGTGACTATAGCTTTGCCTTTGCTGATGACGGCGCAGGCGGACTAGAGTTGAATGTGACCGACTCTCTAGGTGTTGTCACGACCATTCCAAATTTTGACCCAAGTCAGCCCGTGACTGTCGACGGCATTGAATTGCAGTTTAAAGGGACACCAATTGCCGGTGATACTTTTTCAATGTCGCCAGAAACCCAATCAAACATATTCGACACCTTAAACAGTGCCATTTCTCTACTTGAAGATGGTGCAAAGCTTAATAGCCCTCAGGGGCAGTCTGAAATGGCGCAGTTATTAAATAATGTCAATAGCGGGCAAGAACTGATGGCAAACAGTCGCAGTGTTGCGGGTAATAGTCTAAAGAGCTTAGAAAGCTATACCAGTAGCCACAAAGAAGACCAATTGATTAACCAGTCGGCTTTATCACTACTTGAAGACTTAGATTATGCCGAAGCGATCACTGAGTTTGAGAAGCAACAACTGGCGCTAAATGCGGTCTCTAGTGTGTTTAGCAAGGTGGGCTCGACTTCGCTGTTTGACTATATATAGGGCCAGGACCTAGAGCACCGACTTAGCCTTTAACGTCTCATTTTTCGAGTTTTTAACAAAGTTGGCACGAAAAAAGCATTGATAATTTGTCGTTATAAATTATTTGACACTGCAAGCCTAAATTTAGCCTGCAGTTTATTGGAATTACTGCACAGCTAAATGCTTAATGATGAGACAAGGGAGTCGGATTCATTTTAAACAGCAGTAAGCCATACAAGTTTTACTATTAACAATTTTAGCCAAGTATCTAGTCTTGGCGACCAACTAAGAAGAGGATTACAAGATGGCTATTAGCGTTAATACTAACGTCACATCGATGAGAACGCAGAACAACCTAAATAGCGCCAACTCGAGCACGCAAACCTCGATGGAGCGGTTGTCTTCAGGTCTACGCATCAACAGTGCGAAAGACGATGCTGCTGGTCTACAGATCTCTAACCGTATGACCAGCCAAATTAACGGTATCGGTGTGGCAATGCGTAACGCCAACGACGGTATCTCTATTGCGCAAACTGCAGAAGGTGCGATGCAAGAGTCGACTAACATTTTGCAGCGTATGCGTGACTTATCACTGCAATCGGCAAACGGATCAAACTCTGTAGAAGATCGTGAAGCGATGCAAAAAGAGATGACGTCACTGCAAGCTGAATTAACCCGTATCTCAGATACCACCTCTTTTGGTGGACAGAAATTGTTAGATGGCAGTTACGGCACACAGAACTTCCAGGTTGGTGCAAATGCCAATGAGACCATCTCATTAACTCTGTCTGACATCTCAGCAGATCAGTTGGGTACATCGGGTAAAACAGTAGCTGGTGCATTAACGGCTGCAGAAATTACAGCAACAGTTACTGGTGGTACAGGTAGCGGTGAAATTGCATTCTCATATACGCCTGCTGGCGGGAGTGCAGAAGCAATTACAGTTGACTTAACTGGTGTAACGGATGCTGACACTATGGCTGCTGCAATTAACACAGCGCTAGGCGGAGCAAGTACGAGCACTGGTGTTATTGCAACCTCTGACGGTACTGATGTGACCTTTGGTGGTGTTGCGAATAACGGTGACACCTTGACCATGACGAGAAAAATCGATGATGGTACAACGACTGCACCTACTACACCGTTAGCGTTAGGTGCAGATGACTCACAACAGACGACAATCGATGGTATCAACTTGACCACTGAGGCGGGTGCACAGAGTGCCATAGCAACGATTGATGCGGCAATTACTCAGATTGATAGTCAACGAGCTGACTTAGGTGCGGTGCAAAATCGTATGAGTTTTACCATCAATAACCTCAGTAACATTCAGTCTAACGTATCTGATGCACGTAGCCGTATTCAGGATGTCGACTTTGCCAAAGAAACTGCCGAGCTGACTAAGCAGCAGATTCTATCGCAAACCTCTTCAGCAATGCTTGCACAGGCTAACCAGTTGCCGCAAACAGCCTTGTCACTTCTAGGTTAATACTGAATAGATTAAGGCAAAGACTTAAAGAGGAACGGCCTGCGGATGACGGAACGCTGCGCTTACGTAAAGCAAGTCTAGCGCGACTTTGTCGCTGCATGGTAAGGGTTGAGAAGACTCTAGGGCGTGACTTCGCCACGGCGAGAGCGTCACTCCGCTCCTGCTAGATGCTATAAAAGCAACAGCAAGACCCTTAGTGGGTTTAGCTGTTGCTTTTTTCTTTCCATGGCAACAGTTCAGCTCTAGTTTTTATCTCTTTTACCTATTAACACCTCCCCCTTAGTTGACTTAATCTTGCTACTGCCTTTCTTGGGGCTGCGCAGCCGACTGTGCCCTCTGTGGTGAATAGGCTTTAGCTTTTTGGTTTACAGCGTTTAAGAGAGATTTGTTACCACAAAGGCTTCGCTTTCACGGAGGACACGAAGAAGTGTGGGAAGCGAAAGACTAGGGCATTTTTCTAGAATTCGTGACTGCTTTTCTTCGTGTAGCGGAGCCCTCTGTGCCCTTCGTGGTGAATAGGCTTTTTGTTTAAGAGCTAATTTTTACCACGGAGCGTTTTGCTTTCACGGAGGACACGAAGAAGTGTGGGGAGCGAAAGACTAGAGCATTTTTCTAGATTTGTGACTGCTTTTCTTCGTGTAGCGCAACCCTCTGTGTCCTTCGTGGTGAATAGGCTTTTTGTTTAAGAGTTAATCTTAACCACGGAGCGCTTTGCCTTCACGAAGGGCACGTAGTGGAAGTGCATTCAATAGCCTTTATTGCTAGGGGGAACCTACAGTTTTGCTTGTATCGCAGGGCGGAGCCCGCTCTCGCCGTGGCGAAGCCGCGTCCTAGCAGCGAAGCGCTCTAGCATCTAACACATGACACGCTGGTGAGTTGTAAGTTGTTGATTTAAATGCTTTAATTGTCAACCTTTTCCATTTAGCAAAAAAAAACAAAAAAAAGTCTAAAGCTTAAAATCCCTCTGCCGTTATATATATTGTAACCAAGATGATTCGCCTGACTTTACCAAGACAGGCATTAATTAAAGCACTGTAATTAAACCATTGTTTTAGTGCAGTCTAGAGTAAGGTAAGAGGGAATTAATAATGGCTATTTCAGTAAACACTAACGTGACATCAATGCGGGCACAGGGCAACCTAAACAGTGCCAACTCTAACGTACAAACCTCAATGGAGCGTTTATCATCAGGTCTGCGCATTAACAGCGCGAAAGACGATGCGGCGGGTCTACAGATCTCGAACCGTATGACCAGCCAAATTAACGGTATCGGCGTTGCAATGCGTAATGCTAACGACGGTATCTCTATCGCACAAACTGCTGAAGGTGCGATGCAAGAGTCAACTAATATCCTGCAGCGTATGCGTGACCTTTCTCTACAGTCGGCTAACGGTTCAAACTCTGCCGATGACCGTGCAGCGATGCAAAAAGAGATTACATCACTTAATGCTGAATTGACCCGTATTTCTGATACCACCTCATTCGGTGGTCAGAAGTTACTTGACGGTACTTATGGCACGCAGAACTTCCAAGTAGGTGCCAACGCTAATGAGACCATCTCATTATCTCTGTCTGACATCTCAGCAGATCAGTTAGGTACATCGGGTAAAACAGTAGCTGGTGCATTAACGGCTGCAGAAATTACAGCAACAGTTACTGGTGGTACAGGTAGCGGTGAGATTGCATTCTCATATACGCCTGCTGGCGGGAGTGCAGAAGCAATTACAGTTGACTTAACTGGTGTAACGGATGCTGACACTATGGCTGCTGCAATTAACACAGCGCTAGGCGGAGCAAGTACGAGCACTGGTGTTATTGCAACCTCTGACGGTACTGATGTGACCTTTGGTGGTGTTGCGAATAACGGTGACACCTTGACCATGACGAGAAAAATCGATGATGGTACAACGACTGCACCTACTACACCGTTAGCGCTAGGTGCTGATGATTCTGGTAGCGTAACAGTTAATGATATCGACTTAACCACTGAAGCGGGTGCTCAAAGCGCGATCTCAACTATCGATGCGGCAATCTCACAAATCGATAGTCAACGTGCAGACTTAGGTGCGGTGCAAAACCGTATGAACTTTACCATCAACAACCTAAGCAACATTCAGTCTAACGTATCTGATGCACGTAGCCGTATTCAGGATGTCGACTTTGCCAAAGAAACTGCCGAGCTGACTAAGCAGCAAATTCTATCGCAAACCTCTTCTGCAATGCTTGCACAGGCTAACCAGTTACCGCAAGCAGCACTATCACTACTATAAGGTTCAAAGTGAAAGCTTTGTTTTTAAGTAGGATGATGACTCAGTATTGCTGATGTTATAAGGGAGGGTCGTAATCGGCTCTCCCTTTATTGTTTAGTATCGGCTCACATTTATTAGGTCACGAGATAAGTCACTAATTAAATGACTAAAAGCAGTGACTAAAAGTCATAGGAAATCTAAAACACAGGAGTGAAGAGATGGATGTCAATGTAACTAATAACCCTGTAGCCACTATCCCACCTGTAGCAGTTGACGTTGCCGTTTCCGCGCAGAGAGATAGCGCAAATAAAGCGAGTGAATTAAGTGGTGTTCGCTCTGTTACTCATGTCAATGAGATAAATGCTGCCGATAAGGGCGATAAATCAGAAGAGTCATCACAGAGTGAGTCAGTTGAACAGATGGAGTCTGTCGTGATCGAGTTATCTGATATGATGTCTATGCTGCGAAAAGGGCTGGCTTTTAAGCTTGATGAGTCTTTAGGAGAGCAGGTTGTTAGTGTGGTTGATATCGACACTGGCGAACTCATTAGACAGATCCCTAACGAAGAAGCGTTAGAATTGGCTGTAAAATTGCATGAAAAAATAGCTGAAATGGATGGCTTGTTGATGTCGACTCAAGTGTAGTCGAGCACTAACGTTCAAATTAATCAGAATTTATAGTTTTAAGTTGAGGTTGTCATGGGATTAACATCGGTTGGTATTGGTTCTGGAATGGATATCAATGGCATTGTGTCGGCGCTGGTTGGGGCTGAGAACGATCCAAAGGTTGCCAAGTTTGATGCCGATGAGGGCAGACTTAACGCTCAAATATCAGGAATTGGCTCACTAAAAAGTGCGTTAACAGAGTTTCAAGATAGCCTCGAAAAGCTTACGGATCCAGATACCTTTATTGCCCGTAAGGTTGAGTTATCTAATAAAGATTTTATCAGTGCAACAGCGGATGAAACTGCTGTCGCCGGTAGCTATAAAATTGAAGTTGAACAATTAGCTGAAAGTCAAAAAATTGGCTCTGCAGCAGTGGCAGATGCGACAGCGGCCTTAGGTGAAGGCTCGTTGACTTTGGGTGTTGACGGTAAAGATTTTACTATTAGCGTTGAAGCCGGTGATTCCCTCGAAACCGTAATGCAAAAAATCAATGATGCCGAAGATAACGTTGGTGTTACCGCGACTATCATCAATGGTGATAATGGCCCTCAATTAGTAATGACATCAGATGAAACCGGTACGGCTAATAACATTACCGTCACTGCAACTGACACTGATGGCGGTACAGGCTTGAGTGACACTTTTACCATGACAGAGCTTAGCGCGGCGAAAGATGCAGTGTTGTATGTCGATGGTTTAAAGGTGACGTCGGGCAGTAATGAAGTCGAGAACGTGATTACCGGTGTGAGTTTAACCCTTAAAGATGAAGACCTATCTAAAAGTACTACGCTAACCATCTCCCCCGATACCGATTCAGTAAAGAAGAGCGTAGAGGGCTTTGTTGAGTCTTATAATGACCTGATGGGCACGATTTCAGACTTGTCGAGTTATGATGCTGAAACAGAAACTGCCGGTATTTTACAGGGTGACTCGATGATCCGTAGTATTCAGAGTCAGCTACGCGGTGTGTTATCGAGTAGCTTCGATACCGCTGATGGCACTACTATGCTGGCAAATATTGGTGTTAAAACCACTCAGCAAGGCACACTTGAAATCGATGAAGATATTTTAGATAAAGCATTAGATTCTGATATGTCGCAAATTCGCGAGATGTTTAGCGCAGAAGACACTGGGCTTGCTGCCAAACTGGACGGTTTGGTTGAAACTTATGTGCAGTCGGGTGGAACCTTAGATAGTCGCGACGAAACTTTAGATAATCAAGTCGACCGTATCACTGATAGCCGTGAGCAATTAGCACGCAAGATGGCGGCGTATGAAACTCGTTTGTTTGCTCAGTTTAATGCTATGGACTTAATGGTCGCGAGTCTGAACCAACAGTCTAGTGATCTGTTCAATCGTCTCAATTCTCTGCCTGGAATGGTGCCACAGGATTAGGCGTTCTGTCGGATATTGTTCAGTATCTTTTGCCCGTTTACACTTGTATGGTCAAAGGCGTTAGCTAGGCTACGCCTTTGTTGCCTATCAGACCTAGCCAGATGAGAGTCACTCGATGACAAATTCACAGAAAGATTCACCAGAGTTTAGCTCACAATTAAACACGCAAACCCTCCCGATTGAGTTATCAAAAATCGATAGTGCGTTATCAGAGCTTTTAGGTAATTTAGAAAAAACGCTGTTTGAGGATGATGAAAGTGACACCTTGGTATCTAAATTGCAGGAAAGTATCGGTGCCCGTCAAATTTTGATTGCTCAAATAGTGAAAGATGACCAATTTCAAGATAGGTCTTATCTACAACAACTTGCAGAGCATACGCAAAGTATCGAGTCGAGAGCACGCAAAGTCCTTGCCGATCGAGAAGCTTTATTAGGGGCATTACGTAAGGGCAGACGTCAAACAAATCTTTACAAGACAATTGGTTCAAATAGGTAGGTATTTATGAGAGGTTCGCTTCAATCATATCGTAAGGTCTCGTTAGATAGCAGTATTGCTGTGGCTTCACCGCATAAGGTCATTCAGATGATGTTTGCCGGAGCTTTAGAGCGCTTAGCTCAGGGGCGCTATGCCATTGAGCAGAATAACCTTGAGCTTAAAGGCGTGAGTTTAGGCAAAGCGATAAGTATTGTCGCTGGCTTAAATAGTAGTTTGAATATGGAAGCCGAAGGTGATGTTGCTGGCAATTTAAGTGCTCTTTATGACTTCATGTTGCAGAGGATCAGCGATGCAAATGTGAATAATGATGTCAAAGCGATCGATGATGCAAGCGATATCTTGCGCACTATCAAGGAAGCGTGGGATACAATCCCTAGCGATCTGCATGAGTTAACTTCACAGAACTAATTGTTTTATTTAGACGTTGGCTTAGATTTTCGTTCGTTGTTTAATAGGAGTGTTAATGCACTCCTTTTTGTCACCCGTCAAAAATACGTCTAACTACTGATTGTAAAGTAGAGTTTTTAACCTAAAACTTAGTCTGCTCCTCATAAAATTCATCAGGGGCTTGCTAATAACGGGCTGATAATACACTATTCTATTTGGTAGATATTTGATAATCAGCATTAGATAACTACTGGCTTGAAAAATTAGCTTTAGAAAAGCAACGAACACCAATAATTAATGCGCTGAAATATTTGAGCCTAACGGCCTTCGGAATGATGCAAACAGATCAACGAATTCTACTTGTAGGTAACCAGTCTGAGCGAATTAATCGCTTGTCGTGCGTATTTGAGTTTTTAGGAGAGCAGGTCGAGTTGATCGATTTCGATAAACTTGAGATGCATACTAAACAAACTCGCTTTCGCGCGATTGTTTTACCTTCTGAGAACCAACCTAAAGAACTTATTCAGTCTTTGACTGGTATGCTCCCTTGGCAACCTTTTTTGATGCTAGGGGAAAGAGACGACATTAAAGCGTCGAATATTCTCGGCTGCATCGAAGAACCTTTAAATTATCCTCAATTAACTGAACTACTCCACTTTTGTCAGGTTTATGGGCAGGTTAAGCGCCCAGAGATCCCAACTAGTGCGAATCAGACTAAATTATTTAGAAGTTTAGTGGGACGTAGCGAAGGCATAGCTAATGTTCGTCACCTGATTAATCAGGTGGCAGGTTCTGATGCCACAGTGCTCATACTTGGCCAGTCCGGTACAGGTAAAGAGGTTGTCGCTCGCAATATTCACTATATTTCAGATCGCCGTGATGGGCCGTTTATTCCGGTTAACTGTGGGGCTATTCCCCCAGAACTATTGGAAAGTGAACTCTTCGGCCATGAAAAAGGCTCGTTTACCGGTGCCATTAGTGCCCGCAAAGGCCGCTTCGAGCTTGCAGAGAAAGGCACACTGTTTCTCGATGAAATTGGCGATATGCCACTGCAGATGCAAGTTAAGTTATTACGTGTTCTGCAAGAGCGTATGTTCGAGCGTGTCGGTGGCAGTAAGTCTATCTCTGCCGATGTGCGAGTGGTCGCTGCGACCCATAGAAATTTAGAAACCATGATTGAGAAAGGGGATTTTCGAGAAGATCTCTATTATCGCCTGAATGTGTTTCCAGTCGAAATGCCCGCTTTGTGTGAGCGCAAAGAAGATATTCCGCTGTTGTTACAAGAGTTAGTCAGCCGAGTGTATAACGAAGGACGAGGTCGTGTTCGTTTTACTCAGCGCGCAATCGAGTCGCTGAAGGAGCATGCTTGGTCCGGTAACGTGCGTGAGCTGTCGAATCTGGTTGAACGTTTAACGATTCTTTATCCTGGCGGCTTAGTCGATGTCAATGATTTGCCTATAAAGTATCGCCATATCGATGTGCCTGAGTATTGTGTCGAGATCAGTGAAGAGCAGCAGGAGCGTGATGCTTTAGCTTCTATCTTTAATGATGAAGAGCCAATTGAGATCCCAGAAACGCGATTCCCAAGTGAACTGCCACCTGAAGGGGTAAACCTTAAGGACTTACTGGCAGAGCTTGAAATCGATATGATAAGACAAGCGCTCGATCAGCAAGACAGCGTAGTCGCTCGCGCCGCAGAGATGCTCGGTATCCGTCGTACCACCTTAGTTGAAAAAATGCGTAAATACGGCTTGAGTAAAGATTAGGGCTAAAAGATAGGTTCTAGGGCGTTCGCAGGCTCACTTCGAGGGCGCTGCGCTTCTAGATTCTAGGAAAAGCACAAGCTAAGACGGTTAAAGCTGAGACGGTTAAAGCTGAGACGGTTAAAGCTGAGACGGTTAAAGCTGAGACGGTTAAAGCTGAGACGGTTAAAGCTGAGATGGTTAAAGCTGGGACGGTTTAAGCAAAGACGGTTAAAGCTAAGACGGTTAAAGCTAAGATGGTTCAAGCTAAGACGGTTCAAGCTGAGACGGTCAAGCGAAGACGGTTCAAGCTAAGATGGTTAAAGCTGAGACGGTTAAAGCTGAGACGGTTAAAGCTGAGACGGTTAAAGCTGAGACGGTTAAAGCTGGGACGGTTTAAGCAAAGACGGTTAAAGCTAAGATGGTTAAAGCTAAGACGGTTAAAGCTAAGACGGTTAAAGCTGAGACGGTTAAAGCTGAGACGGTCAAGCAAAGACGATTTAAGCTAAGATTTTTCGTGAATAAGCCAGAAGCTGAGTCTTCTGGCTTTTTACTGCCTTCACTTTAATCTTTTAAGCTTTTCCGTAAGCGAAGCGTTCCGTCAGGCCGCAGGCCGTTCGTCTTAGCTTGTTCGCCTTTGTTTTAACAGAACCTGCTTTTCCTAGAACCTAGAACCTTCTTTTAACGTAGGTCGGCATTTATGCCGTCACTTTTTGAGTGTTCCTTATATTTTGATGGGCTAAAGCCCAACCTACAAAACTTACTCTGTAGGATTTATAAGTGACCCAGTTTCTTTGCTTTAATGTTTTCCGTAAGCGAAGCGTCCTCGCAGTGAGCTTGCGAACGCCCTAGAGCCTTATCTGTGAGTGAGCTTGCGAACGTTCCGTCAGGCCGCAGGCCGTTCATCTTTAGCTTGTATCGTCTTAGCTTTCCCCTAGAATCTAGAAGGAGCAACGCGACGCCCTCGCAGTGACGCAGTCACGTCCTAGCAGCGAAGCGTCCTTCTTTTAAAAACAACTGGCACAAATCCTGCTTTAACCCCTGCAAATGCAGTTTTTTTGACGGGGTCACCATGTCCGCTATTCCACAGTCTCAACTCGATGGGAATCTTGCTAGTACAAGAGCACCGAAGCGCCCGCAAGTGGTTGATGTACAACAAGCCGCGAATATGTCTAATCGTATGGATCATATCCTGCAGGCGATGCCCTCTGGCGTGGTGATTATCAGTGGTGATGGTATCGTTACCGAGGCTAACCCCGTCGCGGTGGAGCTTCTAGGCACCCCTCTAGAAGGGCAGCGTTGGTTGCAGATCATTAATCGTGCATTCTCACCACAGGATGATGATGGTCATGAAGTGTCCCTGCGTAACGGTCGCCGAGTAAAGCTGGCAATTACCCCGCTTACACCTGAGCCAGGCCAGCTAATTGTATTAACCGATCTAACCGAAACCCGTTTACTGCAAAAGAACTTATCACACCTGCAAAGGCTATCGGCGCTAGGCAAGATGGTAGCGACATTAGCACATCAAGTGAGAACGCCATTAAGTGCTGCACTGTTATATGCCTCAAACCTTGCCAGTCCAAAGATATCTGATGACTCGCGTAAACGCTTTCAAGGCAAGCTAGTCGACAGGCTCAATGAGCTAGAGCATCAAGTCAATGACATGCTGTTAATGGCGAAGGGGCGGCAGCAAGAGCTCGACTCGATTTTGGTTATCGAAGAGGTGGTCGATAATGTGCTGAGTAACTGCCAGCCGATTGCTGAGCAAAAAGGCTGCCGGTTGCATTTTAATAATGAGTCTAAGCAAAAAATTCGAGCGAATGATGCGGCGCTTTGTTCCGCTATCAACAATTTAGTGATGAACAGTTTAGAAGCGGATGCCAGTGAAGTGACTTTGCATGCTTATGATACGCAAACGGCGTTACATATTGATGTTATCGATAACGGCAAAGGGCTCGATGCCAATATGCAGCAAAAAGTACTGGAACCTTTCTTTACCACTAAATCACAAGGCACAGGCTTAGGGCTCGCAGTGGTACAAGCTGTGGTGAACAATCATGGTGGCAAGATGCAGTTTACTTGTCACTTAGGTAAAGGTTGTACTGCGTCATTGAAGTTCCCGTTGCTTTCGCTAAATAAAGCTCACATTGAAGCTCAAGGAGAGAATGAGCATGTCTGAAGGTAGGTTATTACTGGTTGAGGATGATGCTTCACTGCGTGAGGCGCTACTCGATACCTTGATGCTGGCCCATTACGATTGTGTCGATGTGGCATCGGCGGAAGAGGCGATTTTGTCTCTTAAAGCTAACACATTTGATCTGGTCATTAGCGATGTACAGATGGAGGGGATAGGTGGTATAGGTCTGCTCAACTATATGCAGCAACATCATCCTAAGATCCCGGTATTATTGATGACGGCGTACGCCACCATAGATAACGCCGTTAACGCGATGAAACTCGGTGCAGTGGATTATTTAGCAAAACCATTTTCGCCCGAGGTATTACTCAACCAAGTCTCACGTTATATGCCAGCAAAAGCGGCAGAAGGAACGCCGATAGTTGCCGATGAAAAGAGTATTGCGCTGCTAGCGCTTGCTCAGAGGGTCGCGGCATCCGATGCCTCGGTGATGATCCTGGGACCCAGCGGCAGTGGTAAAGAGGTATTGGCTCGTTATATCCATCAGAACAGTCAACGCGCAGAGCAGCCGTTTATTGCCATTAACTGCGCGGCAATTCCTGAAAACATGCTAGAAGCAACACTCTTTGGCTACGAGAAAGGTGCATTTACAGGCGCTTATCAAGCCTGTCCAGGCAAGTTTGAACAGGCACAAGGCGGTACTTTGCTGCTCGATGAAATATCAGAGATGGAAGTCGGGCTGCAGGCTAAGTTGCTTAGAGTATTGCAGGAGCGTGAAGTGGAGCGTTTAGGCGGCCGTAAAACCATTAAGCTCGATGTGCGGGTGTTAGCCACCTCAAACCGAGACTTGAAATCGATGGCGGCATCGGGTGAATTTAGAGAAGATCTGTATTATAGAATTAACGTTTTTCCGCTGACTTGGCCTGCGCTGAATCAACGTCCAGCCGATATCCTTCCTCTTGCAAGACACTTGCTACAACGCCATGCAGCGATTGCTAACCGTAATGAAGTGCCAGAATTTAGTGAATGTGCATCACGGCGCTTATTGGCGCACCGCTGGCCGGGTAATGTGCGCGAACTGGATAATGTGGTGCAGCGGGCACTGATTTTATCTATGTCGGCTAAGGTGACGGCGGCAGATATAATTATCGACTCTCAAGAGTTGGACTTAGCTGGCGAAGTCGCCCCAGCGTTGGCGGGTAATAAGCCCGCTGAACTGGACGGTTTAGGCGATGAGTTAAAGGCGCAAGAGCATGTGATCATCTTAGAGACTCTTTCTCAATGTGGCGGCAGTCGTAAGCTTGTGGCTGAGAAGCTGGGGATCAGTGCCAGAACCCTGCGCTACAAGATGGCTAAAATGCGAGATCAAGGTATTCAAATACCGGCTTAAAAGCCGAGAAGGATGTTAGTTGAGGGCGTTCGCAGGCTCACTGCGAGAGCGCTTCGCTTCTAGGGCGGACTTCGTCCTGCTATACAATCAAAGGCTAAGACGAACGCTTCGCTGACGGAAGACGGAACGTTCGCAGGCTCACTGCGAGGGCGTTCGCAGGCTCACTTCGAGGACGTTCGCAGGCTCACTTCGAGGACGTTCGCTGGCTCACTGCGAGAGCGCTTCGCTTCTAGGGCGGACTTCGTCCTGCTATACAATCAAAGGCTAAGACGAACGCTTCGCTGACGGAAGACGGAACGTTCGCAGGCTCACTCACAGAACGCTACGCTTACGGTATAAGCAAAGGAAAAGAGTGTAATAGTTAAGTTTTGTAGGTCGGCATTTATGCCGTCGCTTTTGATCTTATTTTTTCCGTAAGGCCGCAGGCCGTTCATCTTCGCTTGTTCGTCTCAGCTGTCATCGTCTTTGCTTTCACCTAGCCCCTAGAAGTCGCAACGCGACGCCCTCGAAGTGACGCAGTCACGTCCTAGCAGCGTAGCGTCCTTCTCAGCTTTAACCTTTCTTTTCCGTAAGCGCAGCGTTCCGTAGTGGCGAAGCCACGTGCCGTAAGGCCGCAGCCGTTCGTCTTTTATTTTTGTCCGTCTTTGCTTTTACCTAGGACCTTTCTTTGCCTTTCCTAACAGCGTAGCGTCCTTTCTTAGCTTTTCCCTTCCTTTGACAAACTGGCAAGCTATTTGCTTTATCTAGCTATATCTATATTTCGTCAAGAAATCGACATGGGAGATAAGTATGCAAATTGGTGCGAATTCTTTACTGCAAGAGATGCAGTCACTTAATGGTCAGATCGGCACTTCAAGCATTCAAACTGGGATCACGCGTCAGGTACAAAATACCTCTGGCAGTGATTTTGGTCAGTTACTCTCCCAAGCTGTTGGAAATGTAAGCGAACTTCAAGCAAATGCTTCTAATCTCGCCACTCGACTCGATATGGGAGATACCACGGTGACATTATCTGATACCGTGATCGCCAGAGAAAAATCTAGCGTTGCTTTCGAGGCAACCGTGCAAGTGCGAAATAAGCTGGTTGAAGCTTATAAAGAAATTATGAGTATGCCTGTTTAGGCCTTTATTAGATAAAAGCAGGGTACAAGAGTGAGTACAGAAATGGTTGTAGGAACAGGCTCAGGTTTAGCAACGAGCCCACAAACATCAGGTGTTCAAGAGGAACATAAGCCGGGCTTTATGGGCGCGCTGGGTGGGGTCGATCTACTACGTCAAGTGACGATGATCTTAGCCCTCGCTATCTGTTTGGCTGTCGCCGTTTTTGTGATGATTTGGGCGCAAGAGCCTGAGTATCGCCCGCTTGGACAGATGAGCACCGCAGAGATGGTGCAAGTACTGGACGTACTAGATAAAAATAAAGTTAAGTATGAAATCCAAGGCGATGTCGTCAAAGTTCCAGAAGACAAGTTTCAAGATGTAAGAATGTTATTAAGCCGAGAAGGGCTCGATAACCAAGAAGCCAATAATGACTTCCTAAATAAAGACAGTGGTTTTGGCGTGAGTCAGCGCATGGAGCAGGCTCGTCTGAAACATAGTCAAGAGCAAAACCTCGCTCGTACCATTGAAGAGTTAAAAAGTGTTACTCGCGCTAAAGTGATTTTAGCCTTGCCGAAAGAGAATGTCTTCGCTCGCAACCGCTCTAAGCCCAGTGCTACCGTGGTTGTTAGTACTCGTCGAAGTGGCCTCAGCCAAGAAGAAATTGACTCAATAGTCGATATTGTTGCCTCTGCGGTACATAACCTTGAACCCAATAAAGTGACCGTGACTGATGCCAATGGTCGCCTGCTTAACTCAGGTACACAAGATGGCAGTTCGGCTATAGCGCGTCGCGAGCTAGAAATTGTACAGCAGAAAGAGTCTGAGTACCGCACTAAGGTCGAATCGATTCTTATGCCAATCTTGGGGCCTGAAAACTTTACTTCTCAGGTTGATGTCAGCATGGACTTTACCGCGGTAGAGCAAACGGCTAAGCGCTATAACCCTGACTTGCCCGCACTACGCAGCGAGATGGTGGTTGAGAATAATTCTGCCGGGGGCTCAAGTGGTGGGATCCCTGGTGCGCTTTCTAATCAGCCTCCAATGGAGTCTGATATTCCTCAAGAGGTGAATGCTGAGGAGGCTACAAAGCAGGTTTCAGGTAGCAGTCACAAAGAAGCAACTCGTAATTTTGAGCTAAACACCACGATTAGTCATACCCGTCAGCAAGTTGGCACCTTAAGGCGCGTGAGCGTGTCGGTTGCCGTTGACTATAAGAATGGTCCAGTCTCGGAAGACGGCAGTGTGAATCGCGTACCACGTACCGAGCAAGAGCTAGCCAATATTCGTCGTTTACTCGAGGGCGCAGTGGGGTTTAACACTCAGCGTGGCGACATTATTGAAGTGGTCTCAGTGCCATTTATGGATCAGCTTATCGAAGAAGCGCCAGCGCTTGAAATGTGGGAAGAGCCTTGGTTCTGGCGTGCGGTTAAGTTGGCACTCGGTGCGTTAGTGGTTATCGTATTAATCGTGTTTGTTGTTCGCCCAATGCTCAAGAAGTTAGTTTATCCAGATAGCGTTAATATGCCAGATGAACCGCAGACGGGGGGAGAGCTTGCAGAAATCGAAGATCAATATGCAGCCGATACGCTAGGCATGTTACAGCGCCCCGAAGCAGAATATAGTTATGCCGATGATGGCTCGATTTTAATCCCAGATCTACATAAAGATGATGACATGATTAAAGCGATCCGTGCACTGGTTGCTAATGAGCCTGAACTATCGACCCAAGTCGTGAAAAACTGGTTACTTGAAGATGACAAATAATACTAATTTAGAAGCTAAGTCAGAAGCAGAAGGCTTTAAGACAAGTGATTTAAGCGGCATCGAGAAAACGGCAATTTTGCTGTTAAGTTTGAGTGAGAGTGATGCAGCCTCTATCTTAAAGCACCTAGAGCCTAAGCAGGTACAGAAGGTGGGAATGGCGATGGCGGCTATGCAGGACTTTGGCCAAGAGAAGGTCATTGGCGTTCATAAGCTATTCCTCGATGAGATCCAAAAGTATTCATCTATTGGTTTTAACAGTGAAGAATTTGTCCGCAAAGCGCTTACGGCGGCATTAGGTGAAGACAAAGCTGGCAACCTGATTGAGCAGATCATTATGGGCGGCGGCGCCAAAGGCTTGGATTCACTTAAATGGATGGATGCTCGTCAGGTGGCGACGATTATCCAGAATGAACACCCACAGATCCAAACTATCGTTCTGTCTTACCTCGAGCCAGATCAGGCCGCAGAGATTTTTGGCCAGTTCCCTGAAAATACCCGTTTAGATTTGATGATGCGGATCGCTAACCTCGAAGAAGTTCAGCCTGCCGCATTGCAAGAGCTTAACGATATCATGGAGAAACAGTTTGCTGGTCAAGGTGGTGCTCAGGCGGCTAAGATGGGCGGCCTAAAAGCTGCGGCAAACATCATGAACTATCTAGATACTGGAGTTGAGAGTCACCTGATGGAGACGATGCGCGAATCCGATGAAGAGATGGCGCAGCAGATCCAAGACTTGATGTTTGTGTTTGAAAATCTCATTGATGTCGATGACATGGGCATTCAGGTTCTACTGCGTGAAGTTCAACAAGACGTATTGATGAAGGCGTTAAAAGGCGCCGATGATCAACTCAAAGATAAGTTACTCAGTAATATGTCTAAGCGTGCAGCAGAGTTACTAAGAGATGACCTAGAAGCAATGGGGCCGATTAGAATTAGTGAAGTTGAAGTCGCTCAGAAAGAGATCTTATCTATTGCTCGCCGCCTAAGCGACAGTGGTGAGATTATGCTTGGCGGTGGAGGCGGTGAAGAGTTTCTATAATGACTGACCCTAAAAAGCCACAAGGCGCCAGTATCAATACAAGTGATGAGTTTGAACATTGGGACCTGCCAGATATTGCTCAGCAGCGTGCGCCCTCCTCACAGAATATGTTCGGTCGTCAGAGCTTGCAACTGCAAGTTGAGGAGCAAGCTGAGGTTGAATCAATCTTACCGCCTACATTAAGTGAAATTGAGGATATTCGTGCTCATGCTGAGCAAGAGGGCTTTGCTGAGGGGCAAGAAAAAGGCTACAACGAAGGCCTTGAAAAAGGGCGCTTAGAGGGACTCGAACAGGGACATAACGAAGGTTTCTCCCAGGGCCAGCAGCAAGGTTATCAAGAGGGACTACAGGCGGCATCCGAGGCACTGCAACGTTTCGAGAACCTGTTGAGCCAGTTTGAAGCTCCCTTATCAATTTTAGATACCGAAATAGAGAAAGAACTGCTCAATACCTCAATGGCGTTGGCAAAAGCGGTTATTGGTCATGAATTGAAAACCTATCCTGAGCATATCTTAGCGGCCTTGCGTCAGGGCGTTGACTCTTTGCCGATAAAGGAGCAGAAGGTCAACATCAGAGTCACTCCCAGTGACGACGCGCTGATCTCTGAGTTGTACTCTCAAACCCAGCTAGAGCGTAACCGTTGGGAGATCGAAGCCGACCCCAGCTTAACTGCCGGAGATTGCGTTATTACCAGCGGTCGCAGCCATATCGATATGACGCTCGAAACGCGTATGCAGCATGTCTTTTTAGAGTTAGATAAGCATCAACAAGATCTACAGCAGTTAAAGGAGCAGCAAGAGGACGCCTTGCTTGCGCAAAGACAAACTAAGGCTCAGGAACAAGCGGCTACTGTCGAGCCAAGATTAGATGTTCAGCAGCCTGAGTCTAACGCTGTAGACAGTGGCCAACCAACCGCAGCTATTAAGGCTAATGAAGGTGAGCATGCAGACCCGTCAGCACCAACTCCGTAATAAGTTAGCCCAGCATCAGCAAAAAGTGCATCCATTTGTGGCTGAGGCAAGCGGCCAATTGGTTCGAGTCGTGGGCTTGACCCTCGAGGCAACGGGTTGCCGCGCCGCCGTGGGTAGCCTCTGCGCCATCGAAACCATGTCGGGCGATCTGATTGCCGAAGTTATCGGGTTTGATGATCAGCTGCTCTATCTGATGCCTATCGAAGAGCTTCGTGGCGTTCTGCCGGGAGCTAAAGTGACGCCATTAGGTGAGCAGTCGGGTTTAAACGTTGGCCTGTCTCTGCTTGGACGAGTACTCGATGGCAGTGGTTTACCTATCGATGGTTTAGGCAATTTAAAGACCGAGCAGAAAGCCTCTAGTCATGCCCCAGCCATTAACCCCCTCGCAAGACGTGCTATCAGTGAACCACTCGATGTGGGCGTTCGAGCCATCAACTCTATGCTGACAGTGGGTAAAGGCCAGCGTATGGGCTTGTTCGCCGGTTCGGGGGTTGGTAAGAGTGTGCTGCTCGGCATGATGACCCGAGGAACCACCGCCGACATCATCGTTGTGGGACTCGTCGGCGAGCGTGGCCGAGAGGTAAAAGAATTTATCGAAGAGATCTTAGGCCCAGAGGGGCGTGCGCGCTCGGTTGTTGTCGCCGCGCCAGCCGATACTTCACCTTTGATGCGGCTTCGCGCCTGTGAAACGTCAACCCGCATCGCCGAATACTTTCGCGATCTCGGATATAACGTGTTGTTACTAATGGACAGCTTAACCCGTTATGCTCAGGCGCAGCGTGAAATTGCGCTAGCTGTAGGTGAGCCGCCAGCAACTAAAGGCTATCCGCCATCGGTGTTTGCCAAGTTACCTAAGCTCGTTGAACGTGCGGGTAATGGCGGTGGCAAGCAAGGTTCGATTACCGCCTTCTATACCGTATTAACCGAAGGGGACGACCTGCAAGATCCAATTGCCGATGCTTCCCGGGCAATTCTCGATGGCCATATCGTGTTGTCACGAAGTCTTGCCGACTCAGGGCATTATCCGGCCATCGACATCGAAGCGTCAATCAGTCGTGTCGCGCCTATGGTGATAAGTCCTGAGCATTTAGAGGCGATGCGTAAGGTGAAACAGGTTTATTCCCTGTATCAACAAAATAAGGATTTGATCTCCATTGGTGCCTATAGCCAAGGCAGTGATCCACGCATCGACAATGCGATTCGTTTGCAGCCTGCTATGAACGCCTTTTTAAGACAAACCATGAAAGACTCCGTGACCTTTGAAAGCAGCACCTTGATGCTGACGCAGTTAGGAGCTCAATGCCAAGCATAATGTCCCTCGGATTAATGCCTATTAAGGAAGTTATCTACTATGGCTAGAACCGAGCCTTTATTGATGGTGCTTAAGCTTAGCCAAGAAGCGGAGGAGCAGGCTTCATTGCAGCTTCGCTCGGCTCAACTTGAGTGGCAAAAGCGCCAGAATCAGCTAGAAGCACTGCAAAACTATCGTCTCGATTACATGAAGCAGATGGAGCAGCAACAGGGACAGAGCATTAGTGCCAGTAACTATCATCAGTTTCATCAATTTGTTCGCCAAGTGGACGCCGCCATTGTACAGCAGGTTGCCGCTGTGCAAGATGCAGATAATCAGCGTCAGCACAGGCAGGTGCATTGGCAAGAGAAGCAGCAAAAGCGCAAAGCGGTCGAACTGCTTTTAGCAAACAAAGCCGAAAAAGCCCGGCTTGCAGAGTTACGTGTCGAGCAAAAGATGGTCGACGAGTTCGCCTCCCAGCAGTTTTACCGTAAGAAACTGCGCTAAGTCCCTCCTTTTTTACACTCAGAGCAGGTGTCATTGCCCCTTATATTTCAGTGGTGATTCTTGGCATTATTATTGCTTTATCTAACCATGATTGGCGAAATTAAGCGGTATTTTTGACATTTGGTTGGCTAGCCAAATGTATATTGATGAGTGAATGGAGATGGAATGCAGCAGATGACCAATGTTTTACTCAGTAGTCCTGATTCGAGTAGAAAGGTAGCTGATAGTCAAAGTAAGTCTACTGAACCTAAGACAAGTTCTCATAGTGGAAGTTTTTCAGCTGCGCTAGACAGGGCGAGCGACAATGCATTCGATAAAAAGCCTGTCGATAAAACAAGTTATGCCTCTGCAGCTGAACGGCAAAAAACCGAACAGCAAACCGATAAGGCTCAATCATCTAGTCAGAAGGACGCTGTAGATGATCCCGAGACTATTGGTGGACAAACCTCAAACGGGGTAGTGAGCCAAGCATCAAATGACGTATTAAAAGATGAGACAAGTGAATTAGCATCAGGCTCTGACGATGTCAGTCAGATTTTTGCGCAGATTAACTTAGCAAATAACTTAGCGAATAACCGAGCGAATAACCTTGGCGGCGATTCAAAGCTTGCCGTTAACGGCGAAAGTTTGCCGTTATCAGCTGAGCAGCTTGAATCCGACTCATCGAAGTTAGAGCAAGCCAGCGATGAGCTAGCTGTTCGTGATTTATCTGATGAGGCGCTCATCGCCTTGAGTCTGCAATCTGGGCTGTCAGAGCAAGAACTTAGCAAGCTTTCATCCTCAGAATTAAAAGCCCTGTTACAGCAAGGTCAAATGCTTGATGCAAGCGGTGGCTTAAAGCCTGAATTCGCGGCGGTTTCGACCTTACAGCCTAGCACCGGAGAAATGAGCGATGGTGCGAATAAAGCTGAAGGGACAACCATGGCCGATAAAGCGGCAATCAGCAGTACGGTGACAGACAGCAAGAGCCCTAACGCAGTCGATGTAAAAGGGATACATACTGGTCGCGATATTTTCGGTAAAGAGGTAGCAGGGCAAGCTGCAAATCAAGTCAATGCAGACCAAGCTAAAGCCGCCCAGAATGCTGATGGGGCGAACGCAAATAATGCAACTAATAACATGCCAACCTCGCTGGAACAGTTAAAAGGCGCGGAGCTTTCGGTACGCACAACAGCCAGCCAAGCCGCACTTGAAGTAGGTTCATCGGCTATGACAGATTCTGGGGCGCAGGAGCTGAAGTCTTTTACTGGATTGCAGAGTCAACAACTTCATCAGCAGGGAGCGAGCCGCCAAGAACTGCCTCAGTTTAACTTGTCGTTAAAATCTGTTGGCGAACAGGCACCGCAAATGCAGCAGATGATCCAGCGTTTCTCCCCGGTGATGAATCAGCAGTTAATCACCATGGTTAGCAAGGGGATCCAGCAGGCTGAGATCCGACTCGACCCACCAGAGTTAGGTCACATGATGGTGCGCATTCAAGTTCAGGGTGACACTACACAGGTGCAGTTTCAAGTGAGCCAGCATCAGACACGGGAGCTCGTTGAACAGGCGATGCCTAGACTACGGGAAATGTTGGCTGAGCAGGGAATGCAGTTGACCGATGGTCAAGTATCACAAGGGAACGGTGGAAATAGTCAAGGTGAGCAAGGTCTAGGCAATGGGAATGGTCGCGGTGAGTCTGAAACGGATGAAATTTCAGCAGAAGATATGCTTGCAAGGTCAAATTTATCAACAAGTTCAGCTTCAGGTATAGATTATTACGCATAAGCAGGTAACCTATAGTGGCAGTAGAATATTGATAAAGAGTGTTGAACCCATTTAGCACTCCAGCTAGGGATGGAAAATGGCAGAAGAAGCAGCTTTAGAGTTAGAAGACAGCGTCAAACCAAAAAGTAAAAAGAAGCTGATTATATTCGGTGCGGGCGGTGTTGTCCTGCTGATTGCTATCGCAATTACGGCGTGGATCTTGTTGGGGACGGATGAGGCCTCAGAGTCAAACAATGCAGCAGAAGGGGCAGTGACAGAGCAAGCGCCTAGAACTGGGGAAGCCTATTACGCGGCAATGCCAAGACCTTTCCTTTTCAACCTGTCAGATAACGGTCGCACTCGTTTGGTTGAGATCAAGGTGCAGTTGATGGTACGCGGTAACGATGATGACACGCTGATCCGCAAACATATACCGCTGATCGAAGATGCGCTGCTCACCACCTTCAGTGGAGCGGATATTCAAAAGCTAAGCTCTCCTGCAGGAAAAGATGAATTACGCCAGTTAGCGCTGCGCAATGTGCAAAACACTCTACAGCCTGTAACGGGGCGCACTGTGGTTGAAAAAGTATTGTTTACCGGTTTTGTTATGCAGTAAGGCTACCCTGCTCAAGGGGAGCTAATGCTAGTAATGAAAGCGATTATTTTTTATAAGTAAAGGCGATATCGTGAGTGATTTATTAAGCCAAGACGAAATTGATGCACTGCTCCACGGAGTCGATGATGTCGAAGAGGACATGATTGACGACAACGAGCTTGACGCACGTTCATATGATTTCTCGTCTCAAGACAGAATTGTACGTGGTCGTATGCCAACGCTTGAGATCGTCAATGAGCGTTTTGCTCGCCACTTACGGATCAGCATGTTTAATATGATGCGCCGCGCTGCGGAGGTATCAATTAACGGTGTTCAGATGCTTAAGTTTGGTGAGTACGTACATACCTTGTTTGTACCGACCAGCTTGAATATGGTGCGCTTTAGCCCGTTAAAAGGTACGGCGCTGATCACTATGGAAGCTCGCCTAGTATTTATTTTGGTGGATAACTTCTTCGGTGGTGACGGCCGTTTCCACGCTAAGATTGAGGGGCGAGAGTTTACCCCTACCGAACGCCGTATTGTGCAACTACTACTCAAGATTATCTTCGAAGATTATAAAGACGCTTGGGCGCCAGTGATGGAAGTGCAGTTCGATTACTTAGACTCCGAAGTTAACCCGGCAATGGCAAATATTGTTAGCCCCACAGAAGTGGTGGTGGTGAGTTCATTTCATATTGAAGTCGATGGCGGTGGTGGTGATTTCCATATCACTATGCCGTACTCCATGATTGAACCCATTCGTGAACTGCTTGATGCGGGTGTACAGAGTGATACTCAAGACACCGATATGCGTTGGTCTCAGGCACTGCGTGACGAGATCATGGATGTTGATGTCGGTATCGATGCCACTATCGTTGAGCACAAGGTAACGCTAAGAGAAGTACTAGAGTTCAAAGCGGGTGATGTTATTCCAGTTGAGCTGCCAGAGCATATCATTTTAAAGGTTGAAGATTTGCCGACCTACCGCTGTAAGATGGGCAAAGCCAAAGATAATTTAGCATTAAAAATTTGCGAACAAATTCCAAGACCAGAAACGGTTAAGACAGAGTTGCAGCTGGTGACCCACAAGGGCCGTGCTCGCGAACGTTCCGAGATATAAGGTGAAAAGTAAATGAGTACAGATAGCGGTGATGATTGGGCTGCGGCGATGGCCGAGCAAGCGATTGAAGAAGCCAAAGCGGTTGAGCTAGACGAGTTTAGCAGTGATGCAGCGCCATTAACTGAAGATGAAGCATCTAAGCTTGATGCGATTATGGATATTCCGGTCACTATCTCGATGGAAGTGGGTCGCAGTTTTATCAATATTCGTAACTTACTACAGTTAAACCAAGGGTCTGTGGTTGAGTTAGACCGTGTCGCAGGCGAGCCGTTGGATGTAATGGTTAACGGTACCTTAATCGCCCATGGTGAGGTGGTTGTGGTAAACGATAAATTCGGTATTCGTCTAACGGATGTGATTAGCCAAACTGAGCGGATTAAAAAGCTCAAGTAATAGGGACGTTAGATGAGTTTTCAATTGGTTTTAGCCAGCGTGGGAAGTGCAGCTACTCAAGCTGAAACGCCAGCCTCTCCCTCGAGCATAGCAACACTGTCGAGTATGGTTGGCGGCTTGATAGTCGTTTTACTATTAATCTTCTTTCTGGCTTATCTGGTTAAGCGCTTTAATTTGGTGCCGAGTAGCCAAGGGGTATTAAAAACCCTTGCCGTTACCCCATTAGGGCAGAAAGAGAAGTTAGTACTGGTTGAGGTCGATGGGCAGCAATACCTGCTTGGTGTGACGCCGCAGCAGGTCAGTCTCGTCGATAAGCTAACAAGCCCAGTGGAGATCTCGCCTGAGTCTTTTGCCACCCGCCTACGTCAAGCCAAGACCTCACAATGAAGACATCACAATGATGAAACGGATTTTACTTATAGTCGCTGTGGCACTGTCGTTAACCGCGCCCACAGCTCTGGCTGAAAGTGGTATTTTACCTGCGGTAACCGTGTCAACTGGAGCCGATGGCTCTACCCAATACTCGGTCACCATGCAGATCTTGCTATTGATGACGGCGTTAAGCTTCATCCCGGCAATGGTCATCATGTTGACCTCATTTACCCGCATTATCGTAGTGTTATCGATTCTTCGCCAAGCGATTGGTTTACAGCAGACCCCGTCTAATCAGGTGTTGATCGGCATCAGTATGTTCCTGACCTTTTTTATTATGTCGCCAGTGTTCGACAAGATCTATGATCAGGCTGTGCAGCCATATATTGAACAAGGAATGCCACTGCAAGATGCCTTTAAATCGGGGCAAGGCCCGCTTAAAGACTTTATGCTGGCTCAGACACGCTTGACCGATCTCAATACCTTCATCGAAATCTCAGGCTATCAAAATATCAATGAGCCTGAAGATGCGCCTATGACAGTCATTATTCCGGCTTTTATCACCAGTGAGCTTAAAACCGCATTTCAGATTGGTTTTATGCTGTTTGTGCCATTCCTTGTACTGGACTTAGTCGTTGCGAGTATTTTGATGGCCATGGGTATGATGATGCTATCACCGATGATCGTGTCATTGCCGTTTAAGATCATGTTGTTTGTAATGGTTGATGGTTGGAGCCTAGTCATGGGCACCTTAGCTAACAGTTTCGGATTATAGGTGAGCCATGAGTCCTGAGTCACTGGTTGATATCTTTCGAGAAGCACTGGCCGTTATCGTGACGATCGTGTCGATGATCATTGTGCCAGGTCTTATCATAGGTCTTGTGGTGGCAGTTTTTCAGGCTGCGACCTCAATTAACGAACAAACATTGAGTTTTCTTCCCCGTCTACTGACTACCTTATTAGCACTCATGCTAATGGGGCACCTGCTGATCCAGATAATGATGGATTTCTTTATGCAGATGGTAGACATGATCCCTCTGGTGATAGGTTAGATATGCGTATTTATTCTATTACCCATAGATTTAAATAGATGGAGATCTTACTCGATACCATCATGGACGGCATCGCAGGTTATCTGTGGCCGTTAACGCGAATTTCTAGCATGTTTATGGTGATGGCGGTATTTGGCGCCACCACAACACCGACTCGAGTGCGACTACTATTATCGGTCACAGTTACTGCGGCGGTTGCGCCAGTTTTGCCCCCCATGCCGACTATCGACCTATTTTCTTTAAGCGCAGCATTTGTCACCGCTCAGCAGATTATTATTGGCGTGGCCATGGGGTTTGCGACTCTGCTATTGATGCAAACTTTCGTATTGACCGGTCAGATCATCGGCATGCAGACCAGCCTTGGTTTTGCATCTATGGTTGACCCTAGCTCGGGACAACAGACGCCAGTTATTGGTAACTTCTTCTTGCTATTGACCACGGTGATCTTCTTGGCTGTAGATGGTCATCTACTGCTGATTAAAATGGTCATCGCCAGTTTTGAGTCGATCCCCGTGTCAATGCAGGGGTTAAGCTTGGCAAGTTATCGTCTATTCACCGAATTTGTCGGTTATATGTTTGGTGCGGCTTTAACTATGTCTATTTCTGCCATTGTGGCACTGCTGACTATCAACCTCTCTTTTGGCGTGATGACACGAGCATCGCCCCAGCTAAACATTTTTGCCATCGGTTTTCCGGTCACCATGGTGGCAGGACTATTCATTCTCTGGCTAACGCTGTCGCCTATTATGTCTCATTTCGATGAGGTATGGAGTGAAACCCAAATTTTGCTCTGTAATGTGCTCGAGCTGCAATGTCGTGTCGATGGAGGGCTTAATTGATGACTTTCCGTCATGTAACTAACCCCACTATTTGTCTACGCTCTTGTTTAAGAGGAGGGCTACTTTAGATGGCAGAAAATGATAGTAGCCAAGAAAAAACAGAGGAAGCAACCTCCAGAAAGTTGCAACAGGCCAAAGATAAAGGGCAGGTTGCACGTTCTAAAGAGCTAGGCACATCGGCTGTGCTTATCGCTTCATCGGTAGGCCTGCTGATGACAGGGCCTAATATTGCTCAGGCGATGCACAACATAATGAGCAAGCTATTCACCATGAGTCGAGATGAGATCTTCGATACCAGTCAGATGACCAATGTCTGGGGCTTGGTGGGTACTGAGCTGGCCGTGCCGCTTTTGGGATTTATTACTTTTTTAGCATTGATAGCCTTTGCCGGTAATATCGCTCTCGGTGGTATGTCTTTCTCAGTAAAAGCTTTTATGCCAAAGGCGAGTAAGATGAGCCCAGTCGCAGGTTTTAAGCGGATGTTTGGTGTTCAGGCGGTGGTTGAACTGACAAAAGGTATAGCAAAATTTTCTGTGGTAGCGATCACTGCCTACCTGCTGCTCAGTATCTATCTTGACCGTATATTGATGCTGTCCCAAGACCATCTACCGGGCAATATCTATCATGCTCTAGATCTTATTGTTTGGATCTTCATTTTGTTATGTGCTTCGACGTTTCTGATTGTGGTAATCGATGTGCCCTTTCAAATTTGGAATCACGCCAAGCAGTTGAAGATGACCAAACAGGAGGTCAAAGATGAATATAAAGATACCGAGGGTAAGCCTGAGGTAAAGGGACGCATTCGTCAGTTACAGCGTGAAATGGCTCAAAGGCGTATGATGGGCGAAGTGCCTAATGCCGATGTGATAGTGGTGAACCCTGAACATTACGCCGTAGCGGTTAAATATGATGCGGCTCGCTCTACTGCTCCTTTCGTGGTGGCTAAAGGGGTAGACGAGGTGGCCTTTAAAATTCGTGAGATAGCACGTGAGCATGATGTCGCTATTGTGTCGGCGCCGCCACTTGCCCGTGCTATTTACCATACCACTAAAATTGATCAGGAGATCCCTGAGGGCTTGTTTACCGCTGTAGCCCAAGTCTTAGCCTATGTATTCCAGTTACGGCAATATCAAAAAGGCAAGGGCAGACGTCCTAATCCTATTCCTTTAAAGCAACCTATCCCTGACGAATTGAAGCATTAGCGTAAAAATCCGTCACTCAAGAGCTAAGCTGTTCTTTGCGAAAGCCTTTCAGGTTATAGTTATACCGCCAGTATCAGATTGAAGTTGGTACGATACTTGCTTTGTAGGTCGTTAGACGTCAAAGATCGGACTCAGGGTGAATGGAATTTAAAGCAAGTCTAGGGCAATTAAAACAGATAAAGCCCGCACAACTAAAAGGTATTGGTACACCATTATTGGTCTTAGCCGCTCTGGCTATGATCATCTTGCCAATGCCTGCATTCCTGCTCGATATCCTTTTTTCATTCAATATCGCACTGGCGTTAGTCGTTTTATTGGTGGCTATCTATAGTGACCGCCCCCTAGATTTTGCTGCATTTCCTACCGTATTGCTGGTTGCCACCCTACTTAGGCTTGCACTAAACGTTGCTTCAACGCGAGTGGTGCTGCTAGAAGGCCATAACGGTGGTGACGCTGCGGGTAAGGTTATTGAAGCCTTTGGCTCCGTAGTTATTGGTGGTAACTATGCCGTGGGTCTCGTGGTTTTCTTAATCCTTATCATTATTAACTTTGCCGTTGTTACCAAAGGCGCAGGGCGAATTTCAGAGGTGAGTGCTCGCTTTACCCTAGACGCCATGCCAGGTAAGCAGATGGCTATCGATGCCGATTTAAATGCTGGCTTGTTGACCCAAGAAGAAGCGCGTGCTCGCCGCGCCGAAGTTACCCGCGAGGCCGACTTTTATGGGGCGATGGACGGTGCTTCCAAGTTTGTAAAAGGTGATGCGGTCGCCGGTATCTTAATTCTTATTATCAACATCGTCGGCGGCTTTATTATTGGTATGGCGCAGCACGATCTCGATTTCGCTACGGCGGCAGAGATCTACACCCTGTTGACGATAGGTGACGGCCTAGTGGCACAGATCCCAGGCTTACTATTGTCTATAGCAGCGGCCTTGATGGTGACCCGCCAAAACGAATCTGGTGACATGGGCGAAATGGTCATGAGCCAGATGTTTGACAGCCCTAAGTCACTAGCCATCGCCGCAGCGGTTATGTTTGTGATGGGTATTGTTCCTGGTATGCCACATTTTGTGTTCCTCTCATTCGCAGCTATCGCGGGTGGTGCGGCTTACTTCATTAAGAAAAAGCAAGATACAGATCGTGAGCGTGCACTTGAGCTTGCTAAGTCAGGGCCTGCAGAGCCAAAAGATGCACAGCCAAAAGAGCTAAGTTGGGACGATGTTCAGCACGTTGACACTATCGGCTTGGAAGTGGGTTACCGTTTAATTCCTTTAGTGGATAAAGGCCAAGGCGGAGAGCTACTTGGACGCATTAAGGGCGTACGTAAGAAGTTGTCTCAAGAGCTAGGTTTCTTGGTACCAGCGGTACATATTCGCGATAACTTAGATCTATCACCCAATGCCTATCGGATCTCATTGATGGGGGTGGCATCGGGCGAGGCGGAGATCCGTCACGATTGTGAACTTGCGATTAACCCAGGCCAAGTCTATGGCAAACTCGATGGTATCGAGACAAAAGATCCAGCCTTTGGCTTAGATGCGGTTTGGATCGCTCCTGAAATGCGAGAGCATGCCCAAACCTTAGGTTATACGGTAGTCGATGCCTCAACGGTAGTGGCCACTCACATCAGTCAGTTGTTGACCAATAATGCAGCTAAACTACTGGGTTATGAAGAAGTACAGCAGCTACTTGAAATGCTAGGTAAACACTCACCTAAGTTGGTAGATGGCTTTATTCCAGATGTGATGCCACTAGGTACTGTGGTGAAAGTAATGCAGAACCTGCTGAATGAAGGTGTCTCAATCCGAGACATGAAGACCATAGTTCAAACCTTATTGGAATATGGTCCTAAGAGCGGCGATACCGAAGTGTTAACCGCAGCGGTACGTATTGCACTAAAACGTATGATTGTTCAGGAGATCAGTGGCCCAGAGCTCGAAATCCCTGTCATAACTTTGGCGCCAGAGTTGGAACAGATGTTGCATCAGTCTATGCAGGCAACCGGAGGCGATGGTCCGAATATCGAACCAAGTCTTGCAGAGCGTATGCAGAAGTCACTTGTCGATGCCACGCAGCGACAGGAGATGGTGGGACAGCCCGCAATTTTATTGACATCGGGCATGTTACGTTCAACCTTGTCGCGATTTGTTAAGCATACGATCCCAAATTTGCGAGTCATTTCCTATCAGGAAGTGCCCGATGAGAAGCAGATCCGCATCGTCTCGGCAGTGGGTCAGTAGAGGTCGAATAATTGAAGATTAAAAGGTTTTTAGCAAAAGATATGCGCTCGGCCTTAGCCCAAGTCAAAGAAACATTGGGTTCAGATGCTGTGATCATGTCGAATAAGAAGGTCACTGGCGGCATAGAGATTGTGGCAGCCGTAGACTACGATGAGCCAAAGCCAAAAATTACGGCGGCAACGCCATCGGCTGCTATGTTCACCGATTTAGCCGAAGAGAAGGTCACTCTTGGTGCACGTCTCAATGCGAAAGCTAATGTGAAAGCCGAAACTCGCGCCGCACCGACGCCCGCTCCAGACTCATTGCAGGCATTATTAGAACGTCAGCAGAGCCGCATTAATCAACAGGCACAACCCACGCGAAGCGACGAGCTTGATATGCCTGAGTGGGCAAAAGGGCTGCAAGCACAACAGAGCAAACATGAGCCTGTAAAAGCAGAGTTTACCCCTAATCGCGCACCAGATAACTTTAATGCAAGCAAACAGAACAGTAGCGCCGAGATGGATGCTATGAAAGAGGAGTTAGCCTCGATTAGAAGCTTGCTCACTCATCAAGTTAACACCTTAATGGCCGAGCAGAAGAAGCGTCTCGATCCTGTGGGTGCCATGTTAGAAAGCAAATTGCTCGAAGCAGAGTTTTCCCCTGAGATAGCGCAAAAGCTGTCAGGTTTGACTGAACATTACTCGCCAGCTGAACTGGTCGCTTCTCTGCCACGTTGTTTAGCCAATATGCTTGATAATCAAGGCGACGATATCGTACGTCAAGGTGGTGTGGTCGCTTTTGTTGGGCCAACAGGCGTTGGTAAGACAACAACAGTGGCGAAATTAGCCGCACGTTTTGCCGCATATCACGGCTCAGATCAAGTTGCGCTCATTACTACGGACCATTATCGCATTGGAGCCTTTGAGCAATTGGCAACTTATGGCAAGATAATGGGATGCCCTGTAAAACAGGCTCATGATTTTAATGAGTTAGAGCAAATACTTTATCAATTTAGAAACCGTAAGTTGGTACTCATTGATACAGCAGGTATGGGGCAGCGCGATCAGCGATTATTCCAGCAACTCGACAGCTTAGCGGCAAATAGCAGATTACCTATTCGTAGTTATCTGGTAATGTCTGCAACAGGACAGCGCCGAGTATTAGAAGATGCTGTCAAACAGTTTACACGTATCCCGCTTTCAGGCGCGGTACTGACAAAATTAGATGAATCAATTTCACTAGCGCCAGCGTTAAGTGTTTTGATTCAAAATGGGTTGCCTTTAAGTTATGTAACAGACGGACAAAGAGTGCCAGAAGATATGCAGGTGGCAGATACTCTTTCCCTTGCTAAGCACGCGTTAGCAGCATTAGATAACAAACCTATAGAACCATTACAGAATAGTGAAGGGTCACATGAGATGACCTATGCATTTGAGTGAAGCCATGACTCCGGATCAAGCAAGCGGTTTACGTATGATGAATCAGCCAAATAATGAAAAAGTAAAAGTAATCGCCGTATCAGGTGGTAAAGGTGGTGTTGGTAAAACCAGCGTGTCAATTAATACGGCTGTAGCCTTGGCAGAAAAAGGCAAGCGAGTATTAGTGTTGGACGCTGACTTAGGTCTAGCTAACGTTGATGTGATGCTAGGCTTACGTGCCGAGCGAAATTTATCTCATGTTTTATCCGGAGATGCCGAATTAGATGATGTGATCTTAAGAGGCCCTAAAGGAATAGGTATTATTCCGGCCACTTCTGGCACTCAGGCGATGGTGGAACTGACACAGGCTCAACATGCAGGTCTTATTCGTGCGTTTAGTGAGATGAGAACTCAATTCGATATTCTTATTGTCGATACTGCGGCAGGTATATCGGATATGGTGCTAAGCTTTTCTCGTGCTTCACAAGACGTATTGATTGTGGTGTGCGACGAACCGACATCAATTACCGATGCTTACGCGCTGATTAAGATTTTAAGTCGTGAACACGGTGTGTTCCGCTTTAAGATTGTGGCGAATATGGTACGCAGTCTCCGTGAAGGAATGGAGCTGTTTGCCAAGCTTAGCAAGGTAACCGACAGATTCCTTGATGTCGCGTTAGAGTTAGTTGCAACCGTGCCATATGATGAGAACTTACGTAAGTCTGTGCGCAAGCAAAAGCTGATTGTTGAGGCGTTTCCAAAGTCTCCAGCCGCGATTGCCTATCAGGGACTGGCGAATAAAATCATGAGCTGGCCAGTACCATCGCAACCTGGTGGACATTTAGAGTTTTTCGTTGAACGTCTAGTTCAACGCCCTGATTATCAAGAGGATAAGTCGGGTGAATAAAGCGGCCGCGTATACTCGTTTTGATAATAAGACGTCTATCGTTGAACAGTATGCACCGCTTGTAAAAAGAATAGCTCACCATCTTTTAGCTCGTTTACCCGCATCAGTGCAGTTAGATGACTTGTTGCAGGCGGGCATGATGGGGCTGTTAGAAGCGTCATCGAATTTTGATGGTAGTAAAGGCGCCAAGTTCGAAACCTTCGCAGGTATTCGAATTCGTGGCTCCATGTTAGATGAGATCCGCCGAGGCGATTGGGTACCGCGTTCAGTACATCGTAACCAGCGCCGGGTGGCTCAGGTAATCGATGAACTTGAGCAAGAGCTAGGTCGTGATGCTCGCGATGGCGAAATCGCCGAGCGGCTTGAGATCTCACTCGAAGAGTACCACACAATTTTAAACGACGTTTCAGTTGGAAAAGTTGTCGGTATAGAAGATTTAGGCGTGGCAGTTGAAAGTACTAATCCTGAAGACTGCCACCAAGATAATGCTTTTGAATCACTCGCCGAAGTCGAGTTTCATTCAGCGTTAGTCGATGCGATCAAGCAATTGCCAGAAAGAGATGCGCTGGTATTGTCGCTATATTACGATGAAGCATTAAATTTAAAAGAGATTGGGGCCATTCTTGAGGTCAGCGAGTCTAGAGTCAGCCAGATCCACAGTCAGGCGATGCTAAGACTCAAAGGAAAACTCAAGCACTGGACACAAGAATAATATCAACAATACTTGATACCACATTACACGAGCAATAAAAGCGCGCCCAGCGGAGGAAACCTTGGACAAGAATATGAAGATTCTTGTTGTTGACGACTTTTCAACAATGAGACGTATCATTAAGAACTTGTTACGTGACTTGGGATTTAACAATACCCAAGAAGCCGATGACGGTTCAACAGCCTTACCTATGTTACAAAAGGGCGATTTTGATTTCGTCGTTACCGATTGGAACATGCCAGGTATGCAAGGTATTGATTTATTAAAGGCTATTCGTGCCGATGATAACCTCAAGCACCTACCCGTATTGATGGTGACAGCAGAAGCGAAGCGTGAGCAGATCATTGCCGCAGCACAAGCTGGTGTGAATGGCTATGTGGTTAAACCTTTTACTGCCGCCACACTAAAAGAGAAGTTGGACAAAATCTTCGAGAGACTCGGCTAAGCAAGGATGAGCTATGCAGCAACAATCTTCAGCGCTGATTACTCTTGAGCAAGCTGAGAGGCTAGTTGCGCTCCTAAGTCAAGGAGAGCAAGAAAGTGCAGATGAATTGGTCAGAGAAATTGCCGCGCCAATTCAAAAGGATCTCTTCGATGAAGTTGGACGTTTAACTCGCCAACTCCATAGCGCGATTTCTGATTTTCAGTTCGATACGCGCTTAATCGAGCTAGCCAATACCGAGATCCCAGATGCAAAAGAGCGCTTAACCTACGTCATTGATATGACGGAGCAAGCAGCAAACAAGACGATGGATGCGGTCGAGGAGTGTTTACCTCTGGCAAGCGCACTTAGCGACAATATTCAAGCAGTAAAACCGGCGTGGGATAAACTCATGCGCCGAGAATTACCGCTAACTGAATTTAAAACGCTATGTCATGACATCCAGCAGTTTGTCGAAAGAAGTGAGTCGGATGCGAGTCGGGTTAAAGAACTTCTGAACCAAATTCTACTGGCACAAGACTTTCAAGACTTAACCGGACAAATGATCCGTAGAGTCATCGAGCTCGTTAGGGAAGTTGAAAATAGTCTGGTGTCGATGTTGACCGCATTTGGTGAGCAACCAGCAACAGCGACGAATGACAATCCAAAACGAAATGTTGAAGCGGAAGGTCCTATAATGAACGCCGAGCACCGCCAGGATGTGGTGACAGGTCAAGATGAAGTTGACGATCTGCTTTCGAGTCTAGGTTTTTAAGGGAGTCAAAGAATGTCCTTTGATGTTGATGAAGAGATACTGCAGGACTTTTTGATTGAAGCTGGAGAAATATTAGAGCTTCTACAGGAACAGCTGGTAGCGTTAGAAAATAACCCTGACGATACTGATCTGCTTAACGCCATATTTCGAGGCTTCCACACCGTTAAAGGTGGTGCAGGATTTCTTGGCTTATCCCCGATGGTGGATGTCTGTCATGAAGCGGAGAACACCTTCGATCTACTGCGCACAGGTAAGCGTGGCGTCTCTGCAAGCTTAATGGATGTTATCCTACAAGCGGTCGACTCCATCAACTCAATGTTCGCAGAAACTCAAGCTGGCCAGCCTCAATCTCCAGCTGAGCCTGCATTGCTCACGCAGCTAAAAAAATTAAGCGCAGGTGAGTTGCTCCCATCAGAAATGGCAGATTCTCAAGTCTCGGAACCCGCGCCCGTCGCCGAAGAGGTTGTTGAGCAAGTCCTAGTAGAGCATGAGGTTCAAGAAAGCTGCGCTGTCGAGCAAGCGACAGAAGAAGTGGCAGGCAGTATAGATGATATCGACGATGCCGAGTTTGAAGCCTTATTAGATGCCTTACACGGCTCAGGTAAGGGGCCAGGTGTCAGCGAGCAGCCAGCTTCGACACTTGAGCAGCCAGCGTCAGATGATATTACCGATGATGAATTTGAATCTTTGCTCGATGAGCTTCACGGTTCGGGCCAGTTTAAGGCGCCATCGGCAACTCCAGCTAAAATAGAACCCAGTTCTTCTGATGTCGACTCTGACGAAATTACCGATGATGAGTTTGAGCGACTACTCGATGAGCTACATGGATCAGGTGCTGGCCCAGGTAACCAATCTAGTGCAAATGTGTCGACTGAGCAGGCGAGTCAATCGACTCCAGTCGTACAGGCAATCACGACCTCACAGCAGGCTGTCGATGTTCAAGCGGAAGCTAAAACTTCCCCAATACCAGAAGTTAAACCAGAACCAAAGCCAGAGTTGAAGCCTGCCTCTAAAGCAGCGCCAAAAGCGGGCGGCAACAATATGCCGCAAGCCGAAACGACAGTTAGGGTTGATACTTCAAGACTCGACCAGATCATGAATATGGTGGGCGAGCTGGTATTGGTGCGAAACCGTTTACTAAGTCTTGGGATCTCTCGTGATGATGAAGAGATGTCTAAGGCATTAGCTAATTTAGACTTGGTCACCGCCGATCTTCAAGGTGCGGTGATGAAGACGCGTATGCAGCCAATTAAGAAAGTCTTTGGCCGTTTCCCACGGGTGGTTCGAGATCTGGCTCGTAGTCTCAATAAAGAGATCGATCTTGTGATGGTGGGTGAAGATACCGACCTAGATAAAAACTTAGTCGAAGCGCTCGCCGACCCTCTAGTGCATCTAGTTAGAAACTCGGTCGACCATGGTATTGAGATGCCTGATGATCGCGAAGCTAACGGTAAAGAGCGCACCGGAACCATCACGCTATCTGCAAGCCAAGAGGGCGACCACATCCTGCTTAAAATTGAGGATGATGGCGCAGGAATGGATCCAGAAAAGCTAAAGGGAATCGCGATTAGTCGCGGTGTACTCGATGAGGACGCTGCCGCACGCATGAGCGATGAAGAGGCTTATAACCTGATTTTTGCTCCGGGCTTCTCAACTAAAGTCGAGATCTCAGATATATCCGGCCGTGGTGTCGGCATGGATGTCGTTAAAACCCGTATTACTCAGTTAAATGGTTCGGTGCATATCGACTCCCAGCAAGGAAAAGGCACTCGTCTTGAGATTAAGGTGCCACTGACGCTAGCGATTATGCCAACCTTGATGGTTGAGGTTGCAGAGCAAGTATTTGCTTTACCACTGTCGAGTGTGAACGAAATTTTCCATCTCGATTTGACTAAGACCAATGTGGTCGATGGTCAGTTAACTGTGATTGTACGTGATAAGGCAGTCCCCTTGTTCTATCTAGAGAAGTGGTTATCTCGTAAAGAGTTAGGCTTTAGTCACGGAGACAAACAACATGGTCACGTGGTGATTGTCCAATTGGGTACCATGCAGATAGGCTTTGTGGTTGACTCACTTATTGGACAAGAAGAGGTGGTCATTAAGCCACTAGGCACGCTTTTACACGGTACGCCAGGAATGGCCGGTGCAACCATTACTTCTGATGGTGGTATCGCATTGATTTTAGATGTACCAGGTCTATTGAAATATTACGCACGTAATAAGAGCTAACAGGATTAGCGAGGGAATAGCAGGAAAGCGTTCTGTTATTCCCTTTTTTAATACGGCATTGAACCAGCCTGAGATGCAGTATAGGAATTTGAATGGCCATAAAAGTTTTAGTTGTTGACGATTCGAGCTTTTTTAGACGACGGGTGAGTGAGATTGTCAATCGGGATCCTGAGCTTGAAGTGATAGGCACCGCAGCAAATGGTGCAGAGGCCGTTAAGATGGCGGCTGAGCTTAATCCCCAAGTGATCACCATGGATATTGAGATGCCAGTCATGGATGGGATCACAGCTGTTAGAGAGATCATGGCGAGCAAGCCTATTCCGATCTTGATGTTTTCGTCATTGACTCACGATGGTGCTAAAGCCACGCTCGAAGCGTTAGATGCCGGAGCGTTAGACTTTTTACCTAAGCGTTTTGAGGATATCGCTAGCAATAAAGATGACGCGATAGCACTGCTGCAGCAGCGAATTAGAGCCTTGGGGCGTCGACGTCTGTTTAGACCGATAGCGAGGGCAGTACCTGCGAATGATAAAGCGCAAGTGAGTGGTGAACGTACTCGTCCTATTTCTAGCTTCTCTCGAAGTGCAGTTAATACAGCTACCGCAACGAATCACGCTGCAGAGGCAAGTGACAAGCCCGCGGCTCGTAGTAGTGTGGTAACCCGTAGCAGCGGTAAGAAATATAAAGCGTTAATGATCGGCACCTCTACAGGTGGCCCGGTTGCGCTGCAAAAGGTGCTCACGCAATTTCCTGCTAATTACCCACATCCTATTTTACTTATCCAGCATATGCCTGCAGCGTTTACGCCTACATTTGCGGCAAGATTGAATGGTTTATGTAGAATCGAGGTGAAAGAGGCCGAGACTGGAGAGTTATTGCGTCCGGGTTGTGCTTATCTCGCACCGGGTGGCATGCAGATGATGTTAGAGCGTGGCGGCGCTTATGGCAAAATCAAAGTCATTGCGGGTAAGCCTGATATGAATTACAAACCCTGTGTCGATATCTCATTCGCTTCGGCTTCTAAAGTGATCGGTGGTGATGTATTAGCCGTTGTTTTAACTGGCATGGGAGCCGATGGCCGAGAAGGAGCTAGGATGCTTAAGAGTATTGGCGCGACAATCTGGGCACAAGATGAAGCTAGCTGTGTGGTTTATGGAATGCCACAAGCTGTAGCGGCGGCAGGAATCGCCACAAAGTCGATTGCCCTTGAGCATATGGCTGAGTCGATTCTAAAAGAGACGGCTAATGGCTAATGGCCAGCTTAAACAGAGGTTGATTTGGCAGCGTGGCGGTATGAGTACGCTGTCTTTACTGTTGATGTTTCTGTTAAGTGTTGCCACATTTGTTTTTGGTTCGCTGTATTTTGAGCAGGTACACAAGGTTAAGTCGCTATCTGCTGAGGTAAAACAGTTAAAACAGAGCCAAGTTTTACTCATGGTGCCAGATGAACAAGCTGAGGTGATGGCTAATTGGATGGCGAATAACCCTCACTTTGTGCAGTCTTTTGTCGATAAGGCTAAGCAGGGGGAGTCGACGGTTTTACCTATTGGTCCTGGGGTTGAGCAAAAGCCTTTAAATCAGGAATTGCGCGCTAAGTCTAATGGCTTGATGATACCTGAATCTGGACAGGCTCAAGAGCATAAACAAGAGTCTGAAACCCGTAATAAGCTTATCGCGACTAATGCTAATCCAGCCTCAAGTGGGGGGGGAGCCTCGAATAGCACAGCAAAACAGGAGTTGATAAAGCCTTCTAAAAATAACAAGGTGACATCGACAGCGACACCTGAGCAGGAAAAAACCACTTCTAAAGTGGACGTAAATATGAGTAATCATCGCCCGCAGAAGCAAATAACACTGACCGAAACTGCTGAAGGTGTAAAGCTCATCAGTTTACCTCACGGTGGGATCCGAGTAACAACTAGAGAGCCTGATAACTAATTATGCTTCTAGCTCCTTGGTGAACAGGTATATCATTCCTATGATAATCGTTGGCGCCATTTAATTAGCAGTGAAAGCCTGAGGAGGTTTTTTGAAAATCTGGACCATAGCAAACCAAAAAGGCGGAGTGGGTAAAACAACTACTGTTGCCAGTCTTGCTGGTGCGTTTGTAAAACGTGGTCAGCGGGTATTAATGGTTGATACGGATCCTCATGCATCCTTGGGTTATTACCTAGGGATAGACTGCGAACAACTGCCTTGTTCACTGTATGATCTATTTTTAGGCCATAAGAGCCTAACATTGGAGACAGTGAAGACACATATCGTACCAACTAATGTACAAGGGTTAGATCTGATGCCTTCAACCATGGCGCTTGCGACACTGGATCGCAGCCTAGGCCATGAAGAGGGGATGGGACTGATCTTAAAGAAGGCATTAAAGCTTATCGAGGAAGAGTACGATGTCGTACTTATCGATTGCCCTCCTGTGCTTGGCGTGTTGATGGTCAATGCGTTAGCCGCTAGTGAACATATTATTGTGCCCGTACAGACAGAGTTCCTCGCCATAAAAGGGCTAGATCGTATGGTGAAAACCATGTTGCTTATGGGACGGTCTAAAAAAATAAATTACAGCTACACCATAGTGCCAACCATGTATGATAAACGCACTCGCGCTGCCTCGGCAGCGTTAAAGCAGCTTAATGAAGATTATAACCAAGAGTTATGGCAGGAGGTTATTCCTGTTGATACTAAATTTAGAGACGCCAGTTTGAGCCATTTACCCGCTTCACATTATGCGCCAAGTAGCCGTGGTGTGAAGGCCTATAATCGATTACTCGATGATCTGCTTGCGAAGGATCTGTGCCATGTCAAAATCAGTTGATGATGCGGTATGTGATTACTTTTCGCTGCTATTAAACGAGCCAGCCGTTGAACTCTCTAAAGTAGAGACAGCTAAAGCCAGCAGACCTGAAAAAGAGCCCGTTCATGATGAAGCTTTTAGTCGACAAGCATTAGAGCAGCTGTTTGCTAAAGCTCAGACCAAAGACGCCACTGCTGAATCTGTGTCTAGTTTGGCTGTTAAGGCGTCCACATCTCAAACCGACATGGCTGAAGTCATAGAGCAGGGCTCTAGCGCGCTTTTACAGCCAGTTATTGAACCAATTGACAATGATAGTCGTGGAGAGGCAACGCAGAGGGGGGCCGATAACCTTGATGCAGCAAGTCAGGCGCAGATAACTGCCGCACCGATAGCTTCTGAACAGGTAAAGGCTCAGATTACTTCAACGCAAACGTTACTCGATAAGCTTGATGAAGAGTTTCAAGTGCTGTTCTTTAATGTGGCAGGACTCACTCTTGCTGTTCCCTTGGTCAGTCTAGGTGGCATAGTCAATTTAGAGAAAGTAACCTCTTTGATCGGGCGCCCCGATTGGTATTTAGGGGTGCAGCAATACCGTGACGCACAGCTAAATGTTGTCGATACTTGTGCTTGGGTGATGCCAGAAAAATATGATGCAGCACTGGCAGAAAAAGTGAATTACCAATATGTGGTTGTACTTGAAGACAGTCATTGGGGGCTAGGTTGTGAGTCGCTAATCAATACGATAAATATTAAAAAATCTGAGGTGAATTGGCGTAGCCAAGCGGGTAAGCGCCCTTGGCTTGCAGGCGTGGTAAAAGAGCAGATGTGCGGTATTTTAAATGTCGAAGCCTTAGTGCAAATGCTGGGCGCGGGCATGGGCTGCCAAGACACCGTTTTGTAATCGTACAAGGGTCGAGTCGTGGTAAGTCTTGTAAAGAAAGTGGCCGATTAGCCGATATAGCGAGTAGACAGCAAAACTCTATTGGATCTACTAGCATTGAAAGCTATGCTTAGTGCACTAAGTAAAATAGAAAATAAACATTAAAAGAATAGTTTAACAGAAAAGCCAATGTGCTATGGATTGAGGCGATTATGACAAGTTCAAACAGTGTGACCGTTGCTGCAGGTAGCGAAGATGCAGTATTACAGTGGGTAACATTTAAGCTTGATAACGAAACCTACGGTATTAATGTAATGCAGGTTCAAGAAGTGCTGCGTTATACCGAGATAGCTCCTGTTCCTGGAGCGCCTCATTACGTGTTAGGTATTATTAACTTGCGTGGCAATGTGGTAACGGTTATCGATACTCGCTCGCGTTTTGGCTTAGCATCAGCTGAGGTGAATGACTCGACACGTGTTGTTATTATCGAAGCAGAAAAGCAGGTTATTGGTATTTTAGTTGATAGCGTAGCCGAAGTGGTTTACCTACGCGGCTCAGAGATCGATAATGCGCCAAACGTTGGTACAGAAGAGAGCGCTAAGTTTATTCAAGGCGTAAGCAATCGCGATAGTGAGCTACTTATTTTGGTCGACTTAGATAAGTTACTATCAGACGAAGAGTGGATGGAACTAACGCAGATCTAGTCTTTTAGGTTAGGACGGACTTCGTGCTACTAGGGCGTTCGCAGGCTCACTGCGAGGACACTGCGAGGACGGACTTCGTCCTACTAGAGCGTTCGCAAGCTCACTGCTAGGGCGCTTCGCTTCTAGGTTATAGAAAAAGCATAAGCAAAGGCACAAGCTACTATTGGTTTATTTTTTGTAGGTCGGCATTTATGCCGTCAGCTTTGGCCTTTTCTTTTCCGTAAGCGAAGCGTTCCGTAGTGGCGAAGCCACGTGCTGTAAGGCCGCAGGCCGTTCGTCTTTGCTTTCACCTAGAACCTAGACCCTAGAAGTCGCAGCGCGAAGCCCTAGCAGCGTAGCGTCCTTCTTAGCTTTAACTTAGAACCTTTTTCAAGAAGAGTCATCAATGATAGCCGAAGAGATTTTAATTGCAGCTGCGTTAGTGTTTGTTGTTGCCTGTTTAGGCTTAGTGCTCTATTTGCAAAAGCAAACTGGCAAGCTACGTGCAAAAGTCGATGCGTTAACTCTACTCGTGAAAGAGGGAGATAAGCAGCGCGAAGCGGTAAAGCGTGAACTACAAGAATTGCGCAGCGGCACCATAGGTGTTGGCCGCCGCATGCTAGAGTTAGAAAACAAGCTGTCTCAGCAAGATGCTAAGCTCGAAGAGAGTAGCCAGCAAGATCCTCAGGCTAGACTGTATTCCCGAGCAATGAAGATGGTCGCCTTAGGAGCTGGTGTTGCAGAGCTTATTGAAGAGTGTGAGCTACCGAAAGCCGAAGCGGAATTATTGATTCGATTACATGGGAAATAGAAGGTTCTAGGGCGTTCGCAGGCTCACTGCGAGGGCGCTTCGCTTCTAGGGCGGACTTCGTCCTGCTATACAATCAAAGGCTGAGACGAACGCTACGCTTACGGAAGACGGAACGTTCGCAAGCTCACTCACAGAACGCTACGCTTACGGTATAAGCAAAGGAAAAAGAGTGTAAAAGTTAAGTTTTGTAGGTCGGCATTTATGCCGTCGCTTTTGATCTTATTTTTCCGTAAGCAAAGCCACGTGCTGTAAGGCCGAAGGCTCACTGCGAGGGCGCTTCGCTTCTAGGACGGACTTCGTCCTGCTATACAATCAAAGGCTGAGACGAACGCTACGCTTACGGAAGACGGAACGTTCGCAGGCTCACTCACAGAACGCTTCGCTTACGGTATAAGCAAAGGAAAAAGAGTGTAAAAGTTAAGTTTTGTAGGTCGGCATTTATGCCGTCGCTTTTGATCTTATTTTTCCGTAAGGCCGTAGGCCGTTCATCTTCGCTTGTTCGTCCCAGCTTTTCCCGTCTTAGCTGTCATCGTCTTTGCTTTCGCCTAGCCCCTAGAAGTCGCAACGCGACGCCCTCGAAGTGACGCAGTCACGTCCTAGCAGCGTAGCGTCCTTCTCAGCTCTAAACCTCTTCCATAATCTTCTGATGCATATTGTTCCACTTCTCAGGAAACTTACCATCGAGTACATAAACAAAAGCAATTAGCTCTGCAATGAGCAGGTAAAGCTCTTTAGGGATCTCATCGCCAATCTCAAGTCGCTGTAAAAAGTCACACAGGTGTTTATCTTGATGAATATAAACCCCGGACTCCTGCGCCAAGGCTATGATTTCATCTGCTAGTGCTGCTTCGCCTTTTGCGGTGATCTTAGGCGCATGACCTTGTTGGTAACTTATCGCGACCGCTTTACTTCGTTTTTCTTCATCAGGCATTGGCTTTCTCTTTGGGTAACTCTCTTGGCTGTAACGGCGAATACAGAATTAAACCTCAACTTTTACCAGATAATGCTCTCCGGGCAGCAGGCTCGCAGGAATACTCTCTAGTTCGGTATTAATTGATACTGCTGAAAAGCCAATGGCTTCAATTTTTTGAGTCAGGGCAGGCTGTAAAAGCTTAATTTTATTGAGCAGTGACTCATTATTGCTTGAAAGTTTAAGAGTGAGTGAGTCAGTTTGCGGATAGCTAGACCGTGACTTAGCATGCTGTTGCATCTTAGCCGTCACTAAAACTGCACCACTGGCCAAATTGAACTTTAATCTTAGGTTCCAGTAACTCGATTTGTATTCACTACTAGAAGATTGTTTTTGTATATGGCCTTCTACTTGCTCTTGATAGTGATTAATTGAGTAGGGAAGGGCAAAGAAGTAATCCGTGGTTTGCTCGTTTTTACTGCAAGCTTGTTGATATAAATTTAAGTTATTTATGAGTTTGCAAAGAGACGATAGACTGGCCGAGCCCTCGAGTAACTTCATTATCTGCTCGGGTAATCCAAGCTGTTGTTGCAGGCTTTTTAGCCTGCTAGCCAACTCTGGCGTCACTGTTTTAGTGCTATTTCGGCCTAATAGCTGCAGAAATAACAGCTGAATGATGTCAATATGCGTATGCGCGGCGTTTGATATTCCAATTGATGATGAAATGGATAGCTGTAACATGGCTTCTATCGCCTGTTTTAATCGCTGAGGCTGAGTTAGCTCGGCTAAAGGTTCAGGCATCAGGTTGGGTAGGAGTCGCTGTAGCGCCGTCGCTAAGCTTTCTTCGGCAGGGGCTTTTTTAGCGAAGCTTGTTGGCAATCCCCCCGCTTTACGTAATGCTCCGGCAAGATAATGCCTGTTTACCTCAGTTCTCCTCTCTGGACTTTCAATTGGAGAGGGAGTTGCTTGAGATCCATTAGGGAGTTCGCCATTCTTTGAAATGTGCGCTGTCGATACCGCTCCTAAACGATTTAAAAACGTTTGATACTCAGCGTTAACCTCTATCTTAGGTTGACGCTGTTCATCTTCGGGCGAAGCTGCTTCAGCTGCTTGCAGAGCCACTGCTCCCGTATCTAAGTCAGTTAATGATATTTGCGCCTTAAATTGGATCGGTGAGAGGCAAAGTTGTAGTTTATCACCTTGAGCCTTTATACAGGCAGCATACTCACCTTTTGCAAGCGAGTTAGATTGCTCGAGCCTTATTGCCGGCGTATTGTCGAACTGGATTTTATTGGCATCAATAGTGGCGTTTGGCAGTGGATAACCTTCTTTGCGCCTTGCTAGCTGTTGTAGCTTTTTTTCTTGATTTGGGTGACGACTAATTACCGAAAGTAATGCTTGCGGTAAGGCTTGGTTATAGGAGGAGCCGAGAGCAATTAAAGTGCTTTGTGCAATAGTGCTATTAATTTGAACTATATTTAACAGGAAACCTTGGGCTTTAACAAGCTGTGTTAAAGGCAGTGGTACAGCGCTTTTTATGCCGTACTGCTTACCAGAAAGGCTAAGCTTTACACCATCTTTAGTGGCAATAACAGAAATCGGCACGAGTGCATTAGCACTTTTTCCTGAAGAGAGGCTGGTCTCTTTAAGGGGCGGCTTTATTATGTTTTGGCTAGTTAAAGGTTCCAAATTTTAACTCTTTATTTTTGGCTGCAATGTATGACTGTTAAGTGTGACTGTTAAATGGTTTAAACGACTAAACTTATATACTTCTTAACAAATTTAAAATTGATCTTGTGTGACAACACAGTATCCTAAGCCATCCTTCACATAAAAATTCATATATTTAGCTAAGAGTGTTGTTTTTTGGTTAAATCTACGGTCATATCTACTGTATCGACAGCGGGAGTGTATGACTTTAGCGTGAATAAAGATTTATATGCCTACGTTTATCCATAGCATTGAATCGAATGGTTTTTTGCAAGATAAACAAGTTGATAATTACCTAAAGTTGGAGCAATCTTGAACTTGTTCTAGCGAGAGTTGGTTTTAGCAACAGCGGTTAATCAAGGAAGGTTAAGTGTTTATAAGTAATAGAGTAATACCTTTTTCAAAGAGACAATTATGAAGTTTAAATGGATTGTGCTTTCTCTGGCGATATTTGGAATGCCTTCAATTGAAGCAGCAGAAGATACGACTACGGATGGTGAACAACAAATAACGGTAACCTATAACGATCCCCGTGATCCTATTGAGGGCTTTAACCGTGCGATGTGGGATTTTAACTACTTATTTCTGGATCGGTATTTCTATCGTCCAGTTGCTCATGGTTACAATGACTACATTCCACATCCTGTTAAAAGTGGCATTAATAACTTTGTGCTCAATCTTGAAGAGCCATCAAGCCTAGTAAACAATACGTTGCAAGGAAAATGGGGCTGGGCTGCCAATGCTGGCGGACGGTTTACGGTCAACACCACACTTGGCTTACTCGGGGTGATTGATGTAGCCGAGATGATGGGGATGGAGCGCAAGCAAGATGCGTTCAACGAAGTGCTTGGCTATTACGGTGTGCCAAATGGCCCTTACTTTATGGCACCATTTTTCGGTCCCTATGTTACTCGTGAACTCGCATCTGATTGGGTTGATGATCTATACTTCCCTCTGTCTGAACTGACTTTCTGGCAGACAGTTTTAAAATGGGGTCTTAAGAACTTGCATAGTCGAGCAGCTGCAATCGATCAGGAACGATTGGTTGATAATGCGCTTGACCCATATACTTTTGTGAAGGATGCATACTTTCAGCATATGGACTACAAGGTATATGATGGAGACATTCCTCAACGTGATGACGATGATGAGTTGCTTGATGAGTACATGCAGGAATTAGAGTAGCATTGATTAAGTGGACAGATAAGAATAAGAGCTCCGCTTAGAGCGTAAACAGAAGTAACAAGGATGTTTGTTTACGCTGTTGTCAAAGGGCAGCTTATGGCGCTAAATGAATTAACCATACTATTTGTGGAAGACGATCCCGTATTTCGCAAATTAGTTACGTCTTACCTTACCAGTCGCGGTGCAAAGGTTGTTGAGGCAGATGACGGCGAACAGGGACTGAACAGCTTTAAAGCAGAACGTTTTGATCTTGTGATCGCCGACTTGAGCATGCCTAAGCTGGGAGGTTTAGATATGCTTAAGGCGATGAATCAATTTCGTCCAGGGACCCCCTCCATCATCATTTCCGGTAATCAAGCTATGGCTGATGTGATTGAAGCATTACGCCATGGCGCCTGTGATTATCTGGTTAAGCCTGTAACCGATCTCTACCTAATCGAAAATGCAATCCGAGAAAGCTTAAATGACTCTCTAGAGAACTCTTTGAACTTAGACGAACAGGAGTCGTTATCTTATCTAGAGCTTAATGAGAACCTTGCGCTGTTAGAGCAATGCGGTGAAGCGGCCAAGAGTGTTCAACAACAGCTATTTCCGCCAAGTTGTATTGAGTATAACGGTGTCGTTATCGACTATAGCCTATTTAATACCGACGAGGTGAGTGCCCACTTCATTGATACCGCCATGATAGATGAAAATCATGTGATGATGTATATGGCACACTTTCATCCCCACGATAACCGTGCGGCTTTTGCGTCGGTGTTATTAAAGAGCTTCGTTAATCACAAGCTCAAACGTTATCGAAATGGGATATCTCAGGCAATCACCGAACCATATAATATGTTGGTTTACCTTAATGATCGTATGAGTAAATCTGGGCTAGGTATTGTTGCAGATATGACCTATATCGTGGTCGAGTTAACCCATTATAGAGCTGCAATTGCGCAGGCAGGAAGCGAGTTTCGTTGTTATCTAAAAAATAGTGAAGGCTTGTCTCCTATTGCTCTTTCCAGTTCTCTGCAGCTAGGCATGGCAGATTGGAGCAAGCCGAGTTTGCAGTTTAGAACCTTACAACTCGGTGAAAAATTATGCATCTCAACCTTGGTTAATGAACATAAGCAGCAGCTTGTTAAAGACCAGTTTCATGGCTTAGTTTATGACCCAGACTCTACACCCGGCGGGTATATGCAGTTGTCATTGAAATAGGCACTAGAAAAAACAGGTGATAGGTCCTAGGAAGTGCGTTAAAACAAAGTGTGAACATTAACTATAATGAGTAATGACTTTGTTTATTCAAGGATGAATACATGAAAACACTGAATTTTGAAAACTTGGATGTTTGGAAGAGGGCATCGAGGCTTAGCTGCAATATTTACCATTTATTTAAAAGCTGTAATGATTTCGGATTTAAAGATCAAGTAACAAGAGCAGCCATTTCGATCCCTTCAAATATTGCAGAAGGTGAAGAAAGGCAAACAGACAAAGAGTCTGCACGCTTTATGTATTATTCCAAGGGATCCGCGGCTGAGTTAGTTACTCAACTATACATAGCAATAGAGGTAGGATTAGTGGATAAGAAAAAAGCTTTAGTTTTGATAGATGAAGCCAAGCAAATATCATCAATGCTAGCGGCATTAATTTTGATAAGAAAAGATTCTGTATAAACTAACGATGCCATAAACAAAAAATGCTTCGTATTACTACGAAGCATTTTTATTTTTTTGCTAGAACCTAGAACCTAGAACCTAGAACCTAGAACCTAGAACCTAGAACCTAGAACCTAGAACCTAGAACCTAGAACCTAGAACCTATCTTCTAATAGCCTCATGCTCTGCAGTTACAGCTATTTCTTCTTCTAGAGCTTCTTCTTCAGTGTGGTGAGTGCTGTCTTCAGCACCGTGCATCCAGTCAACTAGCTTGTCAGCCATGAAGTACAGAATGATACCAGACACAGCAGCTGTGATAGCGATACCAGCGAAGATAGACATAGCGTTAGCTAGTTGCTCTTCTTTCTCTCCGCCGTGACCGATGAACGAACCAACGATACCGCCAATCTTGTTAGCCGCAGCAACAAATAGGAACCATGCACCCATCATTAGAGAGGCAATACGCAGTGGAGCAAGCTTAGTCACCATAGATAGGCCGATTGGAGATAAACATAGCTCACCCATAGTATGGAAGAAGTATGCACCTACTAACCACCACATGCTTGATTTAGCGTTAGCGTCACCGCCCATCTCTAAAACTGCACCGATCATGAATAGGAAACCAATACCAAGTAGGATTAGACCTAAGGCAAATTTTACTGGCGAGTTTGGCTCATTCTTACCTAAGCGGATCCAGATAGAAGCAACTACTGGTGCGAAGATAACGATAAACATAGCGTTAAGAGACTGGAACCAAGTAGTTGGCACTTCCCAGCCGCCAATCATACGGTCAGTAAAGTCGTTGGTGAAAAGGTTCATCAAGCCGCCAGCTTGTTCAAAGCCAGCCCAGAAGATGATAGTGAACAGACCCATGATCATAATTACTTTGATGCGGTCGCGTTCAATCTTAGTAAGTGGCTCTTTACGTACTTCACCTTTCTCTGCCGCTTTCTCTTTTTCAAGCTGTGCAGCAGGAGTACGACCGATGTCGCCAAGTAGCTTTTGAGCGAAGACAAACTGAATAATCAGTGAAAGTACCATACCGATACCAGCACAGATAAAGCCAGCTTGGAAGTTACCGTCGAAGTAAGCAACGACAGAACCTACAATAATACCAGAAAGGAAAGCACCAACGTTGATACCCATATAGAAGATGGTGAATGCACCATCACGGCGGTGATCGCCTTCTTCATAAAGGTCACCAACCATGGTAGAGATGTTTGGCTTGAATAGACCGTTACCAAGAATAAGCACGCCTAAACCGATATAAAACACTTCGGTTTCCATGCCTTGAACCCATGCATGGGGTGTACCCAGAATAAATTGGCCCGCAGCCATTAATGCGCCGCCGATAATAATCGCTTTACGCTGACCTAGGTAAGTATCTGCTAACCAACCACCGATGAGTGGTGTTAAATAGACTAATCCGGTAAAGGTACCATATAGAGAAAGTGCGTCGGCTTGAGTCCAGCCCAATCCATGACCACCTTGAGATTGCACTGCATCAACTAGGTATAAAACCAAAATCGCACGCATTGCGTAGTAACTGAAACGTTCCCATAATTCTGTTGTAAACAACAGGAACAGTCCCTTAGGATGCCCGAGCATCGTCCCCTGGGGTTTTGCTGCGCTCATGTATTCTTCCACCTTCGCTTGTGATTGCCTGTAGCCAAAATTTCACTACAGAAATTTGATTTGCTTAAATTATTCCAGCTATCCAAGAACAGATGCAGTTGAGAGTGTTAACTTTTTGCTGTATCTGTAGCGAATTTCGCTGTTTTATTGTGGGCTTGTATTCTAATTTTTATTATTTGACGTTGAAAATAGCGCCAAATGCGATAAAGCCTACCTTATATACCCTTTATAAGCGGTAAAAGTCAATTTTGAAAATGTAACTGCCCACATATTGACCTATCGAAAGCTGATACAGGTAGGAGAGCGGAAAAGTGAGCGGTAGGTTATCTTTGATTGGTGTTTGACTTCCAATAGGGGGGGCATCTTTGTTAGTATCGTTGACCGTGAATGGGACGTCACCGCTTGTAAAAGCGCTGTAGTGAATCAAAGGTGAGAGAATTAAATGAAGGCTTGGTATCTATTATATTGCAAATCTCGTGGCGAGGCCCGAGCACAGCAAAATCTGGCTCTTCAGCAAATTGATACTTATCTGCCCACCTATCCAGAAGAGAAGTTAGTAAAAGGACAAGTAACCGTACGGCGAGTATCGCTGTTCCCCAGTTACCTGTTTATTAACTTCGATCCTGAAGTTACCAGTGTTGCCAAAATACATAATACCCGCGGCGTTATCAGGATTGTTGGCTGTAAAGAGCTTATGACGCCTATCGATGATAGCGTTATTCATGCAATTAAAATGCGTGAGCATAAGTTACTCTCAACATTAATGCCGGAAGAGTCTCAAGCATTACCTGCGATGGAATCAGGAGATAAAGTGTGCTTTACCGAAGGCCCCTTTGCTGAGCTGGAAGGGATTTTTGATGAGGCCAATGGCGAAAAACGCTGTTTTGTGTTGTTTGAGTTAATGGGAAAACAACAACGAGTGCTTGTAGACCGAAACACAATCAAATCTGTAAAAAAACACGATTAGACCTCATTTTAATGCTCAATGGCTAATATATAAGGCTAACGCTCTGAGTAAAGCCGTCCCTGATATTGATTGGTGTAAGGAGTTGAGTAGCAAAAAGCTTAAGGTTGAAAGTTAATATCTCTAATATGTATTCAGCATTTATCTTCGAGAGCTGGCCTATAAAGGCCACTAGATTCTATAAAGGCTAATATGTTTGAGTCTGCTCAACAACTCGTTATTAAGATAAGTTTTTCTATTATTAGATGTTGTTTATAAATTTAATATTTTTTTGAATAGGTTTTGTAGCACTTAATAATTTTTAATGGCTTTTCATTTAAGTGGTCGAAGTAAAGAAGTTATGTTTTGTGGAGGTATGAGTTAGCTTCCATGGAATAGGGACTATGCAAGCCATTAAGAAATTTGTAATACGACTAGGGATAGCAAGTGCATGTTTATGCCTTGTATTAGTATTTATTGTGAGTCAATTGTACGCCAGCATGCTGGCGAACGCAGAGCCTTCAAGCCCCGGAAGAATGGGGGTATACCGCTGCACTTCGAGTAGTCCAAATGGTGAATACACACTTGTAGGAAAGGTTGAAAATAACAAGGTTTCAAGTACAACCGCTGTGGGCGATGTGCTTACAACTATCGAAATGGTTAACGGGACTTGGGATTTTCACTGTGGCCAAGATTTTTTATATCCAGCTTTTCCGAATACCGGGAATTGGTATCTGGGCTTAGATACGACTAACTTACCAGCGTGGGGCAATGACCCTACAGTTTGTTTACTACCTGACATAGAGGATGTTGGAATACGTTTTTATAATGCCCACGGCTCGACAATGGTTTGCGGTTCGTCAGGCGATGCTTACAGCAATAGACTTGTAGAGATAGCAAACGGGGGCGTGATGAAAGGCTCAGCAAATTATAGTCCGCTTGCAGAGCTTGTTCGAATTGGTCATTTGTCAGTTGGTGAATATCAACTTCCCAATAAGTTACCGCTTTACAGCTTGGGGTGGTATATCACTAGTTATAGTGTAGAACTGGGAATGTTTAACTTGCACTTTACGAATACAAATATGGAGGTTAGGTAGTGCTCACCTCTTATGTTCGTGATTAATGTAGTTTCTGCAAACTGTTGGCAGATATGTGCCAGTTGAAGAGATAACTTCTAACACCAGATAAAATCAATCAAGAGATGTATCTAAACAACTCAAGGCTAAGTATGCCGCTTGGGTTGCTGAAGTTCGTATAAGCAAAATGACTAACATTAACAGTGTATGATATTGATATTAATGTTTAATGCGTTGATAACTTCGATTGAGGTTTGATGACCTAAAGGTGCCCAAGTCAAAAGAGTAAAGTAAGCTTATTCGTATTTTCCGTGTAAGACATTCGCCATAGGTGTTAACTTTTATAAAAAGTAACTAAGTGATAGTTGAACACTGACCTGCTTGGAATGTAAGTCGAATAATTTAATATTTGCGTGACAAATGTCTCATCGTTAAGGCGCTTAGTAGTGTGTGATATCGCGGTAAAAAGCGATTTTGAGTAAAGCAAAAATGCGGGAATATGGTAACCAAAGGTAGCATTGACTTATGCTGCAAAAACAGTGTTTTTACATAACTGGTGTGTGCACAAACTATCGCCATCTGAACCATAAGCAGCCATAGAGTTACTGCTCAAATGGATGAGTTAGTGTATAATTCCGCGCTGCTCTATAAGAGGGCTTTAAAAGTCATTTTATATAGCAACTTTATATGGAAACCTTAGCCGACGGTTAAATGTAACCAGCTGCGTTGTTTTACAAAAAAAGTTACAGCAAGTTACGGCAAGTGAGGCTAAGTGGAGCACAAAGCTTTGACTAAAAGCTGAAACTGATTGTCCGTAATAAACGTGATTGTTACGCAGTCAGTAACAGAATGCCCTTGATACAGGTATAGATAACAGGGCAAAAAAGCGCAAGAAACAAGCAAGATTGAGTTGGTTTAATGTAGAACTCAGGGGCAACTGTTACAGTCCGCTGCTGAATTTACCTTAAGTTAATTTGAAAAAATAACGCAAAATCAGACAAGTCCGCATTGCGGATGGGCAATTTGGAAGCCGCAATCCATGGGCGGTAGCGTGCCCGCAGGGCATCGAATGAAAAGTTTCATTCGTTAAGCGCTAGCCGAAGGCCTCTGGCCGCCACGCGGGTCGGTAGCGTGCCTGAAAGCGAAGAAGGACGCTGCGCTGCTAGGGCGTGACTTCGTCACTTCGAGGACGGACTTCGTCCTACTAGGAAAATCAAAGGAAAAATCAACAGAAACACCACTTGGCCTTTGATATTGATTTTATGCTTTGCTAGAACCTAATTTTTATAGATTCTAGAAGGAGCAACGCGACGCTCTCGAAGTGACATTCAGTTGAAATAACAGTCACGTCCTAGCAGCGTAGCGTCCTTCTTTGTTTTTACCGTCTCAGCTTTTAACCTATTTTTAACCCTCTCTCGGAGATCACTGGTGCTTAACAAGACTAAAAACCTCATCATAGCTGGCATGTCAGCGCTGATACTACTGTCAGGGCAGGCGAGCGCAATTACGCCTTCTCCGCAAATGATAGAGCAATTTAAAAATCTTCCAGCATCTGAGCAGCAACGCTTAGCAAAGCAGTATGGTATCGACCCATCGATGCTAGGCGGAAGCAACGCTCAGCCGCAACTTGAAAACCCTCAAGTGGTAAATGAGCGTGTTAATACTAATGCTGTTGTCGATCAGTCCTCTAACGCCAACAATGAGCTGAACTTCGAGCAAGACAATAACAAGCAAGAACTTCAGCGCTTTGGCTATGATATGTTTGCTGGTGAGCCAACCACTTTTGCACCGGTATCAGATGTGCCCGTACCGAGTGAATATTTAGTGGGTCCCGGTGACAACATTAAAGTGCAGCTTTATGGTAAAGACAATAAAGAGTATGACCTTGTCATCAATCGTGAAGGTGTTATTCAGTTCCCTGAACTTGGTCCTATTACCGTCGCTGGGTTAACCTTCAGTGAGTTGCGTGAAACCTTATCTGAGCGTATCAGCCAACAGATGATTGGTATTCAGTCAAATATCACCATGGGCGAGTTACGCTCGATTCGCATTTTTGTCGCGGGCGATGCTTACAACCCAGGTTCTTACACGGTTTCAAGTCTTTCTACTATTACTCAGGCTCTATTTGTGGCCGGCGGCGTAAATGAAATCGGCTCACTACGTAATATTCAAGTAAAGCGCAACGGCAAGCTTGTAGGTAGCATGGATCTATATGACCTGCTGCTTCGTGGCGATGCATCGGGTGATATAAGCCTACGCTCTGGCGATGTAGTATTTATTCCATCAGTTGGCGGCTTAGTTAGTGTAACGGGTGAAGTGCGCCGCCCAGCTATCTATGAGCTTAAAAAGCATGAAACCATGGCTGAAGTGATCGAGATGGCAGCAGGGTTAAAACCTGGTGCTTATCCAAAACGCAGTAGCGTTGAGCGTTTCAATGCAAACAGCCTAAAATCAATTTTGAATGTCGATTTAACATCAGCTAAAGGCAAAGCAACTAAAGCGGTTGCCGGTGACGTTATCCGCGTTAAAAGCGCTACCACACAATATGAAGATGCCATTACCGTTGTAGGCGCAGTAGTACGCCCAGGTAAATATCAGTGGTATCAAGGTCAAAAAGTCAGTGACCTAGTACCGTCTATCTGGGGCGACCTATCTGTTTCTGCTGATCTTGAATACGCAATCATCGTACGTGAAATCAATAAGCAAGGTGACATTCAGGTTTATCAATTCTCTCCAGTTCAGGCGATTAACGGCAAAGTTGCTTCACAAGACTTATCGCTGCAAGCGCGCGATAAAGTGATCTTCTTTAACTTTAGCGATCTAACACAAAGCCGTTACGAGCTAAACAAACTGGTAAAAGAACGAGTTAAAAAGGTTCAATCACTTGCTGGTAACTCATTAATTGGTAATGACCTATTTAGCGCAGGTTTCTCACAGTTAAACCAACAAAAATTTGCTGACCGTTCTGAGCTTGGTGGCGTAGCCATTAATAGCCAAGTTCAAGAACAGGACCCAACAGCCAAAGCGATAAAAGGTGAAGTCAACAAGATGTTGGTTAACCTTTTTGAAGACAGCGATTTAATAAAGCTCAGCGGCGAAATGAACCGCGGTGAATTGCTTTACCCTGTAGTGATGAAGCTTAACAGCCAAGGGCGTGCTGGTAAGGGCGTTCAAGCTGTTGCTATCAACGGGCGAGTGAACAACCCTGGCATCTATCCATTATCTGTAAATGCGCGCATTAAAGACTTGGTTATGGCCGCAGGCGGTCTAGAAGAGGGCGCATATACACTACGTGCAGAACTAACAAGTACGTATACAACAGCGGATGGTTCAGCAATTAAGCATACGAACATTGCTTTAGAGTCTGCCCTTCAAGGTGATGCAACGCAAAATATCGCTTTAAAAGGTCGTGATATCTTAACTGTAATGACAACGCCTGATTGGCAAGATAATAAGTCAGTTGAGATCCGCGGTGAGGTTAAATTCCCTGGTACTTACAACATTCGACGTGGTGAAACCCTTGCTGATGTATTACAGCGCGCCGGCGGGTTTACAGAATATGCATATTTGCCTTCTTCTGTATTTGTGCGTGAATCAGTACGTCAGCAAGAGCAGTTAGAAATCAAAAAGCTTGCGGACCAACTGCGCAGGGATATTGCAACTCGTGGCGTATCGAAAGACGGTAATGTAGTTAATTACTCAGATGCGCAAATGATGCTAACTGATTTGGAAACCATCAAAGCAGTTGGTCGTTTAGTCGTCGATCTATCTGCAATCTCGGTGGGTATAAAGCAAGCGGATCTTCAGTTAGAGGATAAAGACGTACTTTATATTCCATCAACTAAGCAAACGATTGCAGTAATGGGTGAAGTTCAACATGCAGCAACTCATCGCTTTAAAGAGGGCCAAACTGTCGAGCAGTACCTTGCGATGTCTGGTGGTGTACGTGAACGTGCCGATGACGATAGAACCTATGTTATCAAAGCTGATGGCTCTGTAATGCTTCCAAGCCGTTCAATGTGGTTTAGCAGTGAAACCAGCCTACAACCAGGTGACACCATCATTGTACCGCTTGATACCGAGTACAAAGACAACTTAACTCTTTGGACGCAAGTCACAAGCATCATCTACAACACTGCAGTCGCATTCGCCACAGTCGCAAATCTTTAGTCTTAGAACGCCGTTGGCTTGCTAGAACGTTCGCAAGCTCACGGCTAGAACGCTACGCTGCTAGAGAGGGCGGCCGAGAATCTAGATGCTAGAATGCTAAGCTGCTAGAACGGGCTTCGCTCTGCTATAAAAGCAAAAGCTTAAGAGCCAGCGTTATATACTACGTCAGTGCTATCTTTTGCTTTTATAGAATCTAGCAGGAGCGTAGCGACGCTCTCGCCGTGACAAAGTCACGAACTAGAAGCGGAGCGCTCTGCTACAAAGCTAAGGAGTAGCTAATGAGATTCGAACAACTGGATGTTTGGAAAAGAGCTTCAAGACTGTCTTGCGATATATATAAAGCGACAGAAGCAGTACAAAATTGGGGCTTTAAAGATCAAATAACACGCTCGGGCTTATCAGTTCCTTCGAATATAGCCGAAGGTGAAGAGCGAGAAACCAACAAAGAGAAAGTACGTTTTTTGTATTATGCAAAAGGCTCACTTGGCGAGTTGGTTACACAATTATATATAGGCATTGAGGTTGGTTACTTAAATAAAGAACGCTCAATGGAAATGATAAAAGAAGCTAAAGAGCTAGCAAAAATCATAGGTTCTCTAATTAGAAATAAGGAATCACAGATTAAAGAAGAAAACGCTGATTACAACATTGAGTAACAGCCTTTATAGCAGCGTAGCGCTCTATCCGCGAAGCGTCCTAGAATCTAGAATCTGAAGAATATAATGAATAAAGACATACAACAAACCAACACTGACGCACAGTTCCCACATATGAACTCCGTTCATAGCCCGCAAGACGACGAAATCGACCTTCGAGAACTCTTCTCCGTCATCTGGCAAGGAAAATGGCTCATCATCGCAATCACAGTAGTCTTCGCAATTAGCTCTGTGATCTTCGCTTTAATGCAGCCTAACATCTATAAATCTGAAGCATTACTTGCCCCTGCAAGTGAAGAGCAAGGCGGTGGACTTAGTGCATTAGCTAGCCAGTTTGGTGGCTTAGCCAGTATGGCGGGCATTAACTTAGGCGCGGGCGGTGGCGTTGATAAAACGCAAATGGCGATAGAGGTGCTCAAATCTCGCCAATTCGCGAGCCAGTTTATTCAAAAACACAGCATTTTGCCAGACTTGATGGCTGCAGATAAGTGGAACATGGCCCATAACACAATCTCCTACGATGACGAGCTATATATCCCCGAAACTAAAATCTGGGTGCGTGAGGTTAAAGCGCCGTTTAAGCCAGAACCCTCAATGCAAGAAGCTTATAAAGAGTTTAGTGAAGTTTTTAAGGTTAACTCTTCCAAAGATACTGGCATGGTTACAATATCTATTGAACATCTATCACCTAGTATTGCCCAGCAATGGGTAACCTGGTTAGTTGAAGATATTAACCAGGTGATGAAAGAGCGTGATGTTGCCGAAGCCATTCGCAGTAGTGAATTCTTAAATAAACAAATCGCACTGACAAACGTCGCCGATATTCGCTCGATTCTATATAAGTTAATTGAAGAACAGGCTAAGACAATTATGTTTGCTGAAGTGCGAGATGAATATGTTTTTAAAACGATTGACCCAGCGTTAGTTCCTGAAGAAAAAGCAGGCCCCAAACGAGCATTGATATGTGTACTTGGTACTATGTTGGGCGGCATGTTGGCTGTGATGATTGTTTTAATCAGGCATTTTGTTAGAAAAGAAGCATAGGGTTCTTTCTTTTATAGTTTCTAGCAGCGAAGCGCTCTAGAGTCTTCTTTAAAACTCGAATCCCAAGGCTTACAAGAGATAGCATTTACTTAGAAATAAGAGTGACAGTCTCAAAATGGATTAAAAGTGTCTCAGTTTGGTTCTACAGGTTGAGATTGAGAAGTGTGATTATTCAATTCACAGCGTTTAAATTAAACTTGTTTTAGACAAGTAATACATCTTGGAAATATAAAAATGAAAATTTTAGTTACAGGGGGAGCAGGTTTTATTGGCTCAGCGGTAGTGCGTCATATCATTAATAATACACAAGATAGTGTTACCAATGTCGATAAATTAACTTACGCCGGTAACCTCGAATCGTTAGCGAGTATTGAGTCTAGTGAACGATATGTCTTCGAGCAAGTTGATATTTGCGACCGTGCTGAATTAGACAGAGTCTTTGCTGAATGTCAGCCTGATGCTGTTATGCATTTAGCTGCAGAGTCACATGTTGATCGTTCTATCACAGGCCCTGCAGATTTCATTCAAACAAATATTGTGGGCACCTATACGCTTCTTGAGGCGACAAGAGCGTATTGGAACACATTATCCGAAGATGCTAAGCAAGCATTTCGTTTCCATCACATATCAACCGATGAAGTCTATGGCGATTTACCACACCCTGATGATATTGAGGGGGGAACAGAGCCCTCAGCAGGTAAAGAGCCTTCAGCGGAAAATAAGCCTTTAGCGAATAAAAAGTTACCGTTATTTACTGAAACGACATCATACGAGCCATCAAGTCCGTACTCTGCATCTAAGGCTAGTTCAGACCATCTTGTTCGCGCTTGGCTAAGAACCTACGGCTTACCAACGATAGTAACAAACTGTTCAAATAACTATGGTCCTTACCACTTTCCTGAAAAATTGATCCCACTGGTTATTTTAAATGCATTAGAAGGAAAACCATTACCTATTTACGGTAAAGGCGATCAAATTCGAGATTGGCTATATGTTGAAGATCACGCAAGGGCACTTTATAAAGTTGTTACTGAAGGTGTTGTTGGCGAAACCTATAACATTGGTGGTCATAACGAAAAACAAAACCTAGAAGTTGTGCAAACAATTTGCTCAATTTTAGACATTTTAGTGCCAAAAGAAACTAAATATAGCGAACAAATTACTTATGTTACCGATAGGCCGGGGCACGACAGGCGTTACGCAATTGATTCTAGCAAAATGCAGCGTGAGCTTAGCTGGACGCCAGTAGAAACGTTTGATACAGGTCTTAAAAAGACGGTTGAGTGGTATTTGACCAATCAAGAGTGGTGTCAACACGTGCAAGATGGCAGTTATCAGCGTGAACGTCTAGGTGTAGAAGCAACGACATCAAGGGAAGAAGTATAATGAAGGGTATAGTATTAGCCGGAGGTAGTGGCACTCGTTTATATCCATTAACTCGTGGTGTATCAAAGCAACTACTGCCAATCTACGATAAGCCAATGGTGTTTTATCCTATTTCAACTCTGATGCTTGCAGGCATTAAAGATATCTTAATCATCACTACTCCTGAAGACAACGCAGGCTTTAAGCGATTATTAGGTGATGGTGCTGATTTTGGAGTTAATCTTGAGTATGCGATTCAACCAAGTCCTGACGGCTTAGCCCAAGCTTTCATCATTGGTGAAGAGTTTATTGGTGATGACAGTGTTTGTTTGGTCCTTGGCGACAATATCTTTTACGGTCAATCTTTCTCAAATACACTGAGAAACGCAGCTTCGCGTGAGTCTGGAGCAACTGTTTTCGGTTATCAAGTTAAAGACCCTGAGCGCTTTGGTGTGGTTGAATTTGATGAAGATATGAAAGCTATATCGATTGAAGAAAAGCCAGAAACACCAAAATCTAACTATGCGGTTACCGGTCTTTATTTCTACGATAACCGTGTTGTTGAAATGGCAAAACAAGTAAAACCTTCTCATCGAGGTGAACTTGAAATTACCACGTTAAATGAAATGTATCTTAATGACGGCTTGTTGAACGTCGAATTATTAGGTCGTGGCTTCGCTTGGTTAGATACAGGCACTCATGAAAGTCTTCATGAAGCCTCTTCTTTTGTTCAAACCATTGAAAATGTTCAAGGACTGAAAGTTGCATGTTTAGAAGAAATTGCATGGCGTAATGGTTGGTTAAGCGATGAGCAGGTGCTAACGCTGGCCAAGCCGATGATGAAGAATGAATACGGTCAGTATTTGACTCGTTTAGTAAATGAAAACCAAAAAAAGGCTGTAAGTTAATGCGAGTACTAATTACAGGATGTTATGGACAAGTAGGCTGTAGCCTTACGGATCAATTAGCTAAGGACGCTAATGCAACAGTATTGGCGCTTGATAGAGACAGCCTTGATATTACTAATCAAGATGTTGTTAATGCAGTGGTTACCGAGTTTAAACCTACTATCATTATTAATGCCGCAGCACATACCGCTGTTGATAGAGCAGAAGAAGAAGTTGAGCTTTCTTATGCCATTAATCGTGATGGACCTAAATATCTTGCAAAAGCCGCGCAAGTTGTGGGGGCTGCAATATTACATATATCAACGGATTATGTCTTTGAAGGGGATAAAGTTGGTGAGTATGTAGAAAGTGACATCACAAACCCACAAGGGATTTATGGCAAAAGTAAGCTTGCAGGTGAAACAGCAGTAGCTGAAATGTGCGACAAACATATCATTCTTCGTACCGCTTGGGTGTTTGGTGAAAAAGGAAACAACTTTGTAAAAACAATGCTGCGTTTAGGTTCAACTCGTGATGCATTGAATATTGTTGGCGATCAGTTTGGTGGACCAACCTACGCAGGTGATATTGCTAACGCGTTAATACAAATCGCTAAACGGATTGATCAAGGTGATGTTATTGAGTTTGGTATATATCACTTTTCTGGTTTACCACATGTAAGCTGGTACGAGTTTGCAGAAACTATTTTTGATACAGCAGTCGGCCAAGGGCTAATTCAAAAAAAGCCAGGTCTTAATAGTATTACTACAGAGCAATACCCAACACCAGCAAAGCGTCCTAGTAACTCTCGTCTCAGTACTGAAAAAATTAATAATGCATTCGCTATAGAAGCGAGTAACTGGAAGACTGCATTAAATAATATTCAAGCATATACAGGATAAGATAATGAAAGTAATAGATACCCGTATTCCTGATGTAAAAATTATAGAGCCAAGCGTATTTGGTGACGAACGCGGTTTTTTTATGGAAACCTGGAATCAAAAAAAATTCGAAGAATTAGTGACAGGAAAACCTACACAGTTTGTGCAAGATAACCATTCAAAATCCAAGAAAGGGATTTTACGAGGTTTACATTACCAAACTGAAAATACTCAAGGAAAGTTAGTTCGAGTCGTTTCTGGTGAAGTATATGATGTTGCTGTGGATATTCGAAAAGGTTCATCAACATTCGGTCAATGGGTCGGAGAATATCTTTCAGCTGACAACAAGCGCCAACTTTGGATACCTGAAGGTTTTGCCCATGGCTTTTATGTGACGAGTGAAGAAGCTGAATTTGTTTATAAATGTACAAATTATTACCATCCTCAGTCCGAAGTATCAATTGCCTGGAACGATCCGGATATAAATATCAGCTGGCCTATAGACTTATTTCCAACTTTGTCACTAAAAGACCAGCATGGTAGATCGCTAAATGATGAAAAGTATTAACCTAAAGATTAGGACAAATGCACTCTGGAATTTAGCAGGTTCAATATTACCACTTTTACTTGGCCTCGTAACTATTCCCATTTTGATAAAAGGGATTGGGAACGAATTATTTGGGCTTTTATCTTTAATATGGATCATTATTGGCTATCTAAGCATATTTGATTTAGGTATAGGACGGGCACTAACTCAAAGAGTCGCAACAAAGATTGGTGAAAATGACTTTGAAAGTCTAGAAAGTACCATCTATACAGGGCTTATCTTTACTGCGACAATTGGAGTCGTAATTGGAGCGGTATTTCTTTCTCTAACGGGTGTTTTGTCCAGTAGTTGGCTAAGCATTACAATAGATAATCAAACGGCAGCATTTTATTCTTTGGTACTTGTTGCGTTAATCACTCCTGTTACAACTAGCTCTAATGGATTAAGAGGTGTTCTTGAGGCATATGGTCTTTTTAAAGTTATTAATGTAATACGTTTGTTTCATGGGGCGTTGAATTTCATTTTACCTTTAATTGTGTATCTTGTTTCGGGACCAAACTTAGTCTTTATTACTTTATCACTTTGTCTATTAAGATTAGTTATTGCATTTGTTACATATAGATGCGTAGTAAAAAATACCGCATACAAAAGGAAAACCGATTTTTCAAAAGATGAATTGAAGGTCTTGTTGGGGTTTGGTTCTTGGATGACCTTATCTAATGTAGTAAACCCAATGATGGATGCGCTTGATAAATTTATTATTTCTGCAAAGGTAGGAGCTTCGAACGTTTTATTTTATACAGTTCCTTTTGATTTACTTTCTAGGCTGTTCATTTTGCCAACAGCTATTACTTCTGTTGTTTTCCCAAAATTTTCAGAGTTATGGTGCCAAGATCTTAATGAACTCAGAGAGTTGTATTATAGCACTTTGAAACTAGTAATGATTGGTATGCTTATTATTTGTGTTTTTATGGGCATCTTTAGTAAGGATTTTCTATCATTATGGATAGATAAAGAATTCTCAGAAAAAGCTCATCTTGTGGGCTTGGTTTTAATGATAGGTGTTTATTTTAATTGTGTTGCAAGAGTACCGTTCGCACTTGTTCAGTCTTGTGGTGATTCCAAAACAACCGCTAAACTTCATGTCTTTGAGTGTACACTGTATTTACCGATTATGTATTATTCTATAGTCGAGTTTGGCCTGATTGGCGCAGCGTGTTCATGGGTAGCTCGTGTGGGTTTTGATATGTTTGCTTTGCTATTTATTGCAAATGTCAAGCTTAGACAAAGAATGTGATTATATGTTGGTTTTACTCGTTTTCACTTTATTTATCATGCTTGTTATGGCGATGTATCTTACAAAGTATGATGTGTTATCGCCAAGTATTGTGTTAATTATAGGCTTCCTTATTACGTCCGTTTCAAGTTTATATGTAAATATTATCAGCGACATGTCAATCAGTATGGTTACATACTTGGTTATTGTTACTAGCATAATGTTTTTCCTTTGTGGAGAAGGGCTGGCAAAGGTTTTTGTTAACTCTATAAGCAAGTCAGTAACAAGGTGCGGCAATATAAACACAAAAGAGACGAATATAGATTATCATGTTCCGCAATCATTCCTATATTTAATTGTCGTAGTTGCTCTTTATACATGTCTTGGTCAATATGAATATATTTTAGAATCAGGGCGTTTGTTCTCAAAAGATGGAGGGACTTTGGAGCTGATTGCAGCATCTAGAATTTGTACCATTGAACCTATTGCTTGTGAAAGTGTTCCATTTTCTATGGCACTTAAATTAGGGCTGTTAACAACTAAGTGTATATCGTATTTTATTGTGTTTCTGCTTATATTTAAAAGGGGTGACCAACACTTAAAAAGAAAGGCTTCTCGATTCGCTTTTTATTTGATATTAACTTTGTTTTGCATTCAATTGCTTTTATCAACAGCTAGAACAGGGTTTATTTATTTTTTAATATATGTCTTTGCAATGTGGGCTTTTTTTCAATACAAATCAGAGCGTGTGAGGAAAAAAGCAGTTAAAGTGATTTTAAAAAAAGCAGTAAAAGTCTTTTTGTTTTCCTGTCTTATTTTTTACGCTTTAGGCTATTTCACTTCTAAATCAAATGACTTGAGTATAGCTGACATGCTGATTGGATATACGGGCTACCAAAATTTTGCATTAGACCTTTATCTTGATGATGAATGTAATAAATTCTGTAGCCCGATTGGTCCAGAAACATTTTATGGGCTTAGAGCTACTCTATTTAGGTTTGGTTTCGTTGAAAATTGGATGAGGGCAAATCTTAGCTTTGCCGAATTTGAAAACGGGCGTTCTTCAAATGTTTACACAGCTATAAGAAGGGTTATTTCGGACTTTAGTCTATTTGGTTCTTATATTTACTTTTTTATCTTAGGTGTTTTTTATGGAGTTCTATACAAAAGCATTCAGATAAACAGAAAAAATGACTTTAGTATTGCCTTATACTGCATGCTCTTGTTTCCTGTGTTTATGAATGCTTGGGAGGAACGATTTTCTAATGTTGTTTTCTCTACGTTTATGTTTGCTAATGTCATTATCCTATATTTTGTTTTTTACATATTTAAAAGGCGTTATTAATATGGCTATTCTTAAAGTAATATTAGAGAAGTCACCCTGGTTAGAAGTTTTTATTAGGCGAATTTATTACTTTGTAAAAGAAAGAGGTTTATTTAATGGTGATAAAAATGCGACAAAGAGTAATATACGGGTAAAAGCCGATTTTTCTTTATTAAAAAATTATTTGCTTTCGCTAGGAATAAAAAAGGGAGATATATTAATAGTGCATTCTAGTTATGATGAGCTTAAATCTTTCGATGTTAATCCTGTTGTTATAATAAGTTTTTTACGTGGGTTAGTTGGTGATGAGGGGACTTTAGTTT
>NZ_BPET01000022.1 GCF_019654915.1 Shewanella sp. MBTL60-007
AAGAGCGTTGCCTGCTTGGCGTTCTTACGAACCGCTTCAAGTGGCTAGGGCTGCGTATTCTACACTTCCCGTTGTTGGCGTCAAGCGTTTATTTTAAGAAGTTTTTCAAGCGATGATTCTTTATACAAGGCACATCAAATGAAGCTCTTAAACCGCTTGTCACCAGATTCAAATCTCTTTCGATTTTTGAATTCCTAACACTGCTGCAAGTCCCGTGCTATCTAGCGTTTACGCTGGGTAGCTAGCCTGCTGTGCCGTGTCAGTGGATGCGCATTATAGGGAGATTTAAGACGAGCGCAAGAGTAAAAATGAATAAATCTCTAGTTTCATTACTGTTTGCTTATAAAACCCCCTGACTAGCTACTTTTTAGGCTTTATAATGCCATAAAACGCCATTTTAAGGACTTTTAGATGACTAACTCCAGAAACAATAAGTCACTGCGCTCATATAAGGGCATTGTTCCTGAGCTAAAGAGTAATGTATATATCGACCAAGACTGCGTTCTAGTCGGTGATATTACGCTAGATGATGACTCTAGCGTTTGGCCTTTAGTCGCTGCTCGGGGCGATGTAAACAGTATCTATATCGGTAAACGTTCAAATATCCAAGATGGTACTGTGCTACATGTCACTCGTAAGTCACCATCTTTACCCGAAGGTCACCCTTTAATTATTGGTGATGATGTGACAGTTGGTCACAAAGCTATGCTACATGGATGCAAAGTCGGCAATCGTATTTTAGTCGGCATGGGGGCTATCATTTTAGATGGAGCCATATTAGAAGATGATGTGATTTTAGGTGCAGGCTCGTTAGTGCCGCCAGGAAAAGTACTAAAGAGTGGTTTTCTTTATGTTGGCAGCCCGGCGAAACAAGCTCGACCACTTACCGAGGCAGAGCTTGCCTTCCTGCCTCAGTCAGCTGACAACTATGTCAGACTAAAGAACGAATATCTACAAGAAGACAAGTAGCCTCGAGCTTATGCTATAACGACTCTTCCCTGCTCATCGAATATCTCCTGTTCGATGAGCGCTTCAACCTCTTCCTCTATATCAAACCGATAATCATCAAATAGCTCTAGTGCTTTATTAGCAATATCCTGCTCACCGATATCCATTGTTGTCGATGACAAAGAAATCAGCTTATTTAAACTAATTCGGCATTCAATATTGGCTCCCTGAACCTGTACAGGGAAAACAATGCTTTGTGTTTGTGCGTCCCAATCTTGTAGATCGGGAAATAAAATACTCTGGTTCATAACTATCTCAAACATACCTCAAATTAGAGTTCGGCTCGTAGCTGGGCGAGAACAGGTTCTACGCTAGGTTTAACCTTACGCCAGATAAAGAAACTTTCGGCAGCTTGGCCCACCAGCATGCCTAAGCCATCTATGGTTTGGTTGGCCCCTTGCGCTTGGGCCCACACATTAAATGCCGTTGCTTCTTTGCCATACATCATATCGTAGCAAACTGTCTTATCTGTAATCGTATCGCCACTTATATTCGGCACCTCACCGCTTAAGCTGGAAGAAGTCGAGTTAATAACAAGGTCGTAGCTTTGACCTGTATGTGATATCGGTAAGGCATTAACCGTTCCGTAGTTAGCAAATAGTTCTACCAGAGCTTCGGCCTTAGCTTGTGTTCTGTTTACTATCGTCAGCTTTTCAATTCCTGCATTCAGTAGTGGCAAAATACAGCCTCGTGCCGCACCACCCGCTCCTACTAATAGAACATTTAGACCCGTAAGGCTGCCAAGGTTTCTTTCGAGATCAGCAACTAAGCCTAAACCATCTGTATTATCACCTCTGACCTTACCATCAGCTTGCACCGATAAAGTATTCACCGCTCCTGCTAGCTGCGCCAGCTCACTAAGCTCGTTGCACAGAGCAAATGCTTGCTCTTTAAAAGGCACTGTAACATTGGCTCCATAGCCCTTGTTAGCAACAAACTGTTTGAATGTCTCTTCAAATGCATCAATCGGCGCTAAGATAGCCTCATAACTTAGTGACTGAGCCATTTCTTTGGCAAACATGCTATGTATCTTAGGGGACTTACTGTGTGCGATGGGGTTACCAAATACTGCGTATCGTTCAGTCATGCTTGCAACTCTATGCGGGTTAAAACACTAGTGTAACGCGGATTAACTCTTAGGCAATCTATTCTACCCGAGTTATTTTCAGCTCTGTTTTCTACTGTGACTCACTTAAATTGCTAGATAAATTTACTCATGGGCTTGCTACACTGTTCGCCAAAGTCGTAATAAGAAGCGGTAGAAGAAGCAATATGAACTGGTTAAAGAAGCTAGTTGGCAAAACCCAACCTAATCAAGACAGAGACCCAAGCCAATCCAATGCCTATGATCGCATCGGTGGAGAAAAGGTCATTCGCGCGATTGCCCATCAGTTTTATCTGCAGATGCAGAGCAATGAAGCAACACAAGCGTTATTGTCGATCCATAGAGCACCAATCGATGAGTCAGAACAAAAGCTATTTGAATTTCTAAGCGGCTGGCTTGGTGGGCCTCAACTTTATCAGCAGAAACATGGGCACCCAGCATTGCGGGCTAGACACATGCCATTTAAAGTCGACGAGGCCATGCGAGATCAGTGGTTACTCTGTATGAAAGCGGCGATAGAGATAGAAGTGACTGAGCCACAGCATCAACAAGCTATCTATAGTGCAATCGCTACGCTAGCGGATCATATGCGAAACCAATAACGTTTAAGAACATGATTGGTTTCGCTGCTATAGTGATGCTTGTGATAAAGCCCGTTAAAGGTTTAACCAATCTCTTGGCTTTAGATAATCACTATAAAGCTGTGCTTCTGGGCTGCCCTCTTCTGGTGTATAGGCATATTCCCAACGTACTAGTGGTGGCATCGACATGAGAATAGACTCTGTGCGACCACCAGTTTGTAGACCAAACAAGGTGCCACGGTCATAAACCAAGTTAAATTCAACATATCTCCCGCGACGGTATAACTGGAACTGCCGTTCATGCTCACCATATTCAGTCTCTTTACGACGCTCAACGATTGGGGCGTACGCCGTTAAGAACCCATTACCTACCGCCTGCATAAAGGCAAAACTCTGATCGAAGCCCTGTTTATTGAGATCATCAAAGAAAAGTCCACCAACGCCGCGCGTCTCATTGCGGTGTGGTAACCAAAAGTATTCATCACACCACTGCTTATATTTAGGGTAAACCTCTTCGCCAAATGGTTCACATAAAGACTTAGCTGTTAAGTGCCATTCGAGCACATCTTCTAAATATGGGTAGTAAGGGGTTAAGTCAAAACCACCACCAAACCACCATACAGGGTCGGCCCCCTCTTTATGGGCAATGAAGAAACGTACGTTGGCATGTGTCGTAGGAATATGTGGATTGTTTGGATGAATAACTAAAGACACCCCCATCGCTTCGAAACTGCGACCCGCTAGCTCTGGACGATGTGCTGTTGCCGAGGCAGGCATAGATGCGCCCATCACATGGGAAAAGTTAACGCCGGCTTGTTCAAATACGGCACCACCAGTCAGTACGCGGCTTTGCCCACCGCCCCCCTCTTCACGTTTCCAAGAGTCTTCTGCAAATGTTGCCACGCCATCTAGGGCTTCTAATCCATTACAAATACGGTTTTGAAGATCGAGTAAGAAGGCTTTTACTACTGCTGGATCTGGTGTGCTCATATTATTCCTTTTATTGTGGCTAATTAACCTTGTCTCAGAATGGCGCCTGTTTTGGCATCGATAATGGTGGATGGTGATACTTGAGTTCCTAGCTCACCTTTTACTAATCCAGCAATCTTGCCAGTAAACTGCTTTTTAATACTTTCAGCTGATAACGCTGGCTCTTGCCCTGACAAATTGGCGCTGGTCGATACAACTGGTTTATTGATAGCTGCACATAGGGCTTTAACATCCTCATGCGCTGTCACGCGTACTGCAATAGAGTCAAAGGTGCCACTGAGTAACTTAGATAGCCCTGGCTTAATCGGCATAATAAAAGTAAACGGACCCGGCCACTTACTCTTAACATAAGCTAATTGCTCTGCAGTAAGTTGGGATTCATCGATATACGGCAACAACTGTCGATAGTCACCCGCAACCAAAATAAGCCCCTTCTGCCAAGGACGCTGCTTTATTTGCAGTAACTGATTGATGGCATTATCATTATCGGGATCGCAACCTAAGCCGTACACAGCTTCAGTTGGGTAAGCTATCACTCCACCTTGCTCGACCAATTCGGCTACGTCCGCCGGCAATACTTCTAACATTTATCTCTTAACCTTATGTAATCCGCGCAGTTCAATATCCCTATGACTACTCAAAAGTGATATTAGCGGGAAGATAATATAAATACTTAAACAGGACGCTTATATTTGCATGTCTTTTCAGGGCACTCTAAGCGCATTCCAGCGGCTCCCTTGCGCTCAACTAAGATCCCAAAGCCACACTCAGGACAAGGTTCCGCCCTAGGTGGATAGTTGACTAAGAACTTACACTTTGGATAAGCACTACAAGCATAAAACGACTTACCAAATCGACTTGTTCTATGTTCTATATGACCTTTTTTGCATTTAGGGCAAGGGATCTCATCTTGGCTATCGGCCTGATCATGCTTTTCGATGTGGCTACACTCAGGATAATTGGTGCAACCAATAAAAATACCAAAACGGCCAGACTTAACCGCCAGCTCATTACCGCAATCAGGGCAAACAGAACCCTCAATAATTTGTGTCTCAATCGACTCGTGCTGCACCAGCGGTCTTGTGTAATCACAACTTGGATAGTTATTACACCCAATAAAACCACCGTGCTTACTGTGCTTTACCGACAACTCGCAGCCACATTTAGGGCAAAGCTCAAACTCTTTCTCAAGAGCGTGCTCATGCGTAGTAAACAGTTGCTGATCTATTTTGGTCATGATTGTCTCAATTCATCTCTATGCCGCTATTCTACCAAGGAATCGATTAAGTTTTGTATTCCAGTGTTAGAATTTCGTGAAAAGCAATGATATATTGTATTCAATAAAAGCAAAGGGATTAAAATAAAGGGATAAAAAATGAATACACCCTCAAAGCTAGCTATGACTATTATAGCGGGTCTACTCACCTCTCTCTCAGGTTGTACTAGTGTCGAACAACAAGCTGTCAACCCACAAACCATTAGCCAAATCGCTGCGGCTTCCGAAACAGACCTGTTTAATGCCCAAAACCCACTCTTAACAAGAGATACCTTTTTACAGGCCAGTGCGGCTCTGAGTACGACTCAAAATATCGACTCGGCTAATCAACTACTCTACTATTTCCGTGCCTTTAGCTATTACGGTCCAGTGGATGAGCTTAGCGCCGCAGACATCTCTGCTTTAGCGATAGCACTTGAAAACCTAAGTGATTCAGGCTTACTCGACAACCAAGCCCGTCTGCAAGAACAGTATGCGGTGACGGTATATCGTTACTTCGCCAATAACGATGCCGCACCAGCCTTGGCCCCCCTACTTTCTCAACTAGAAACGCAGCTACAGCAACTCGCCACATCGACACCCAATAAAGCTAACGACTATGGCTTGCTAGAAACACTTAAAGCTTATGGTTTCCTATTCAATAAAAGCCGTAAGGATGTCGATGGCGAGCTAAACAAAGTACTGCTAGCTGCCGAGCTAAATACGCCACTATTGGCATTTGCAGCTAGCCCTGCCAGTATCCGCTCCGATAGTGACTGGCCTCGCACCAATGCATATTGGGCACTCGCCCTCTACCGTCTCGCCCTTCCTTCATCGGAAGATGGTAAAGAAACCGAGCAAGAGCTTGCCGTAGACGAAGCTGTAGCGGCAATTGCGAAAGCCGACGTTGCTCAACGTGGTGATGCAGCAAGAGATGCTTACACCGCGGGTTTTCACGTCAACGTATTTGGTGGTCAGGAGTTGTGTGAAGAGAATAGCGAAATATGCCGCATTCCGGATCTTAAAACGGCTCTACCAATCGAGCATCACTGCTCCGATAGTTTGTTCATACTGACTCAAGATCTAAACGAGCAAGAGTTGGCAGAGAGCTGTACCAAGCTGACATCTCAAGAGTCTAATTTCCATAGTGTGTTAGAGACTGGGCTAAAACCCACACCTAATGACTTTAATACCGCACTAAGAGTTGTCGCCTTTAAGAATTGGAGCCAATACCACCTCTATGGTCAGCTGATCTTTGATATTAATACCGATAATGGCGGAATGTACATAGAAGGCACACCATCCAAACCTGGTAATCAGGCGACCTTCTTTGCCTATCGCCAATGGTGGATCGAACCAGAGTTTAGAGTCTGGAACCTCAACCATGAATATGTACACTACCTTGATGGTCACTTTGTAAAATATGCTGGTTTTGGGCACTTCCCATCAAAAATGGTGTGGTGGTCAGAAGGCTTAGCTGAGTATGTTTCCAAGGGTAACGAGAACCCTTCAGCCCTTCGCGTTATTAAACGCGATATAGAAGAAGCACCTACACTAGAAGAGATCTTCGCCACCGAATATAAAGATGGCCAAGACAGAACCTATAAGTGGAGCTATATGGCGATTCGCTTCCTAGTGGAAAATCATCACGCCGACTTTGTACAGCTAAGCAAATACCTTAAAACCGATTACTTTGAGGGTTACGAGCAATTGATGGCATCATTGACTAAGCATCAACCCCAATTCGCCGACTGGTTAAATACCCAAGTCAGCGAGTTTGATGATAGCGAAGAAGATGCCAAACCTAGGTTACACAAACAGGGGCGCTATGATTATCGTGACTACTTGCAACCAAAGCACTTAGCTCATGGTGAGAATCACCTAACATTCTAGGCACAACGCCAATTTGTATCCATCTCTGGGCAAATTGGCATAAGTGTTCTGACCTCTATGGATTGAGGAAATGCGAATAAATGTATGGAACATTTATCGCCAAACACAAAAAAGGAGGCTTAGGCCTCCTTTGCTTTAGATTCTATATAGACTACGAGTGCAGACGCCCGTCAGGCTGTTCAAAGATAAGATCTTCCATCTGCTCATATGCAGACTCATGACCCGGCGCATTAAATAGCACCATCAGGATCACCCACTTAAGATCATCAAGATTCAGAGTTGGCTCATCAATCTCCATCACTCGGTCGATAACCATCTCACGGGTCTCGACGCTGAGCACTTTAATCTGCTCTAAAAAGAGTAAAAAGCCACGACTCTCAACATCAATCTTTTCCATTTCGGCATCGGTATAAATGCGGAATGAGTGCTGATCATGATTACAAAGATAAGGCGTGCCAGCTTCTTGAAGTTCAGCTAAACGCTCTAACCAAGAAAGTGCTTTGATAATTTCGCTCTGGTGAAATCCGGCGCGAGTAAGTTCTTTTGTGAGTTCGTCTTCATCTACCAAGAGTTCGACTTCACTATGAACATAGTTTTCAAATAAATACATGAGGATATCAAACATGGCTAGCTCCTCTTTAGTCTTATGTAACCACCAGGGACTGCAGAAATCCAACCCTGCAGCTCGAGTTCAAGCAATTGCTCTAATACTAGCTCTATGGTTTTTCCACTATGCTCGACTACATCATCTATTGTTGTAGCCTCATAGCCTACACTAGCTAACAGCGAGGAAAATGGCAAATCAGAAGCGTTCTCTCCCCCTATATGGTGACGAGCCTTAAGTTCTTCAAGGTGAAAATGCGATAAAGCGGTAACTTCTTCCAAAATGTCACTAACAGACTCGACTAACTTAGCGCCGTCACGCAACAATTGATGACATCCCTCACTTTGCTCACTGAGCACACTCCCCGGAACAGCAAACACTTCTCTCCCCTGTTCATTCGCCAACCTAGCCGTGATCAGTGAGCCACTTTTCAGGGTTGCCTCAACCACCAAGGTTCCTATAGTTAGACCGCTAATAATGCGATTTCGTTTCGGAAAATTACCAGAATATGGCTTAACGCTGGGCCAAAATTCACTAATAACACAGCCATCCTTTTGAATACCATTGTAAATGTGACTATGCCTCTTAGGGTAGATTACATCGACTCCAGTCCCCAGAACGGCAATACTGGGTTTATCGATATCGATAGCTGCTTTATGGGCTGAACCATCAATACCTAAGGCCATACCACTGATTATACCAATACCATTCATCGCTAATTGTGTTGCTAATTGGTAAGCCACCTTTAAGCCACCTGGTGTTGCCCGCCGACTTCCGACAATGGCAAGACTGGGAAACAATAAAGCATTCCGGTTACCTTTTAAAAACAACAGTGGTGGCGGATCGCTAATCTGCTTTAGCAGTGGAGGGTAATCTGGGTCATCAAAGCTGATAAGGTGATGGTTATCTTCAGCTTGCTGCCACGCCAAAGCCGCATCAACTAAAGCATAATCGGGAGAAAGATGAGATTGTAGTAACGACTCTGGTAAAGGCAGCGCTTGTGGCTCATGCGTTAACCTTTGCCTTAATTCGGCTACATCCATGTAATTTATTAATTGTTTAATCCGAGCTGGTCCTAGCCCAGATACAGCAGAAACAACTAGCCAATCGACCAGTGTATCGTTAATAGTTCGTCCCTTTAAAAGTGCGATGCAACCATTAATACCAATCAGTCTAAAGATTTGGTCGCTCAGCGAGAGTTTAGCGGTTATGAGACAAGGCAACGAGTGAAGAACATAGTAGTTCTACGGTTAAACTCGTTAACACAGCATCATAAGCGATAAAACTCGCCATTTTGGAGCGTTTTGGCTTCCTAATTCTGTGTTGAACAACTTCACAAGGGAATAACTATTCTTTCAGCTATTCGCCTTGAATTAGTTTGCCAAAAACGCTCTGAGTAGATCAACTTCTTATACTGATAGGTATAAAGTTGCATCGAAAGAAACACTATAACTAACTCTAGTCTACTCACTGCTGATCAGCGAATCGGGAATTGCCAATTTGTCAGCCACTCTTACCGGCCGCTCATTAACTAAAATAATCCCCATACTCGTTTTATCGAATACTTTAAACACCATCAACTTGCCACGATAAAGATCCGGCATCTTAACGGCGCTGTCGGAAGAGATATTAGCTAGCATCTTCTCATAACGGTTACGCTCATGAGGCTGTACAGGTATGCCATCGCCATCGATAACTACGACCTTTCCGTCTTTAAAGATAGAGAACACATGCCCAGGCTCAAGGCCATCTGTTGCCCCTCTGTCTAAATAGACCACATCAAGCTTACCCATCTCACGAATATCTTTACCCGATGCTAATACTGTCGTTGGTGCATCGACCTCCGCAGCCTTAGGCATAAAATAGGCTGACATGAGTGAATCATCTTCGATCGGTAAGACTCGATATCCAGCGGATGTTTCCTGCAAGCTACTAAGCAACTCAACTTTGGAAATCGCCCCCGACTCTACCACTCGACCACTGGCAGACAAGATCACCTCTAAACCTAAATCTTCGCCATCGCTATTCTTAAAGGTGCGGCCATAAGTGTAAACACCTAACTTTTCACCCACAGTAAGCTCGCCTTGAACATAGATAATGTCTGAAACCACATGGAACTTTGAGGGACTCTCTCCTCCCATGACTTTCGGCTGTGACTCATACCACTGCTCATCGACCACGCGATTTTGTAATAAATAAGGACGAATTAACGAGAGGTCAATTGCTGGGATAGCGCCATCTTTAGGGGAAATACGCCCCTGTGGGCTCTTTCGAATATGAGGCTTAACCACTAGACGGGGCTGACCATCAATAAAGACCAAGGTAAGTCTGTCACCAGGATAAATAAGGTGCGGATTAGCCACCTGTGGGTTTGCGCCCCAAAGCTTGGGCCAACGCCAAGGATCATTGAGAAATGCGGCCGAAATATCCCAAAGGGTATCGCCTTTCTTAACCACGTAAGAATCGGGATGCCCCGACTTTAGGGTTAGCGTATCGGCAAATACGGAGGTGCAACCAATTATGAGTGAAGCAAGTAATATTAACCGTTTCATCTGGGTATCCATGCTATTTGCTCTTTTATTAGAGTAATAAGTAGAGCTTTTGCTGTTATTGAATGCCGCTAACGACTAAAATTGAGCCATTAGCCAAAGTCAGTATAACCAACTGACTCAGATTTGACAGACTTGTTAAGAGTTTAGGTATGAGTTTATTAAAAGTTTTACAGTTTCCCGATGAGAGATTACGCACTGTTGCTAAGCCGATAACAGAGTTTAACCCTGCTCTTCAAACACAGATCGATGATATGTTCGAAACAATGTACGAAGAAAAGGGAATTGGTCTTGCTGCAACACAGGTCGATTACCACCATCAACTTATTGTTATGGACCTTCAAGATGAAGTTGAACGCCCAAAAGTGTTCATCAATTTAGAAATTATCGCCAAAAGCGGTGAGTTTTCGAACGAAGAAGGCTGCCTATCTGTTCCAGGTATTTACGCTAAAGTAGATCGAGCAGAATTTGTTACCATCAAGGCACTCGATCGTGACGGTAAAGAGTTTACCTTGGAAGCTGATGGGTTGTTTGCTATCTGCCTACAGCATGAATTAGATCATCTAGCAGGCAAACTGTTTGTTGACTACCTGTCACCACTTAAGCGCCAGCGTATCAAACAAAAGCTAGAAAAAGCGGCTCGTCTTGAAGCAAAACAAGGATAAATCGTTGAAACCATTAAATGTCATTTTTGCAGGAACTCCTGACTTTGCTGCACGCCATCTTCAAGCGCTAATCGACTCAGAGCACAACGTAATTGCAGTATATACCCAGCCGGATAGACCCGCAGGCCGTGGTAAGAAACTACAAGCGAGTCCAGTTAAAGCGTTAGCCCTTGAAAATGACATCGCAGTTTTTCAGCCTAAGTCGCTACGTGACGAAGATGCTCAAGCAGAACTTGCTTCGCTAAACGCCGACATCATGGTCGTTGTAGCATACGGGCTTATCTTACCTAAAGTGGTACTCGATACTCCCCGCCTAGGTTGCATCAATGTTCATGGCTCAATTTTGCCACGCTGGCGTGGTGCGGCACCAATTCAACGCGCATTGTGGGCTGGCGACAGTGAAACTGGCGTAACCATCATGCAGATGGACATAGGTCTCGATACCGGTGATATGCTGCTAAAAACCCAGCTAAAAATTGAAGACAGTGACACCTCTGCCACCCTTTATGAAAAGCTTGCTGAGCAGGGGCCTACTGCATTGGTTGAAGCGCTTGCAGGCATAGCTGAAAATCGTTTACCTGCCGAGAAGCAAGATGAAAGCCTAGCCAACTACGCAGAGAAACTCTCGAAAGAGGAAGCGCGTTTAGACTGGTCTAAATCGGCTATCGCACTATGGCGAGAAATCCGAGCCTTTAATCCGTGGCCAGTCAGTCACTACGAGCACGAAGGCAATACCATTAAGGTATGGCAAAGCCATGTCAGTGATGAAACCAGTTCAAAGCAGCCTGGTACGATTCTATCTGCCGATAAAAATGGCATTAGCATCGCAACCGGCGAAGGGGTATTAACCATTACCCAAATGCAACTTCCAGGTAAGAAACCTTTAAGCGTTGCTGACATCCTAAATGCAAGAGCAGACTGGTTTACTCCAGGAACCCTACTTGCTGGCACAGATAACTTAGAGGCTTAATCGCTAATGAATTTAAGAGCTTTGGCCGCCAAGGTCGTTTTCCAAGTGCTAGAAAAAGGCGTGTCACTTTCCGTGGCGCTGCCGGATCAGCAAAAGCATTTAGACAGTGGTAAAGATAAGGCACTGCTTGCCGAGTTATGCTACGGCGTGATGCGTCATTTGCCACAACTCGACAAGCAAGTCAGTGATTGCATGAGCAAGCAGATGAAGGGTAAGCAGCGCATCGTCCACCAGCTATTACTCGTTGGCTGCTACCAGCTATACTTCACCCGTATCCCGAGTCATGCAGCAATTTCTGAAACTGCCGAAGCCTGTCGTCAGCTAAAGTTCGAAGGCTTAGTGAAAGTCGTTAATGGTGTCCTACGTAATATTCAACGCCAAGAAAAGCCGTTATCGACTGAAAACGACACCTTAGCCTATAACACTCCAGCCTGGATCATTAAGCGCTTAAAAGAGGCTTACCCAGAAAACTGGCAAACAGTCATTGAGCAAAGCCATGAACGCCCCCCCATGTGGCTGCGTAACAATCAGCTATCTCAAACACGAGAGACCTATCTACAAGCGTTGGCCGGTCTGGAGATCGAAGCGCAAGCAGGTAATAGCCCCGATTCAATCCTATTAAGTAGCCCACGAGATGTGATGCATCTACCGGGTTTTGAAACAGGTGCAGCTTCCGTGCAAGATGGTGCGGCGCAATGGGCTGCCACATTACTGGCACCACAAGGTGATGAGCTAGTGCTAGATGCTTGCGCAGCACCGGGCGGTAAAAGCTGTCATCTATTGGAGCAGGCGCCAAACATCAAGCTGGTTGCAGTAGATTTCGATGCTAAACGTCTAGAGCGTGTGCAGCAAAATCTTGATAGATTGTCACTCAAAGCCAAATTAGTTCATGGCGATGCCGCCAATATTGATTCATGGTGGCAAGGTGAAAAGTTTGACCGTATTCTGCTCGATGCGCCCTGCTCGGCAACAGGTGTTATCCGCCGTCATCCAGATATTAAGTGGCTAAGAAAGAACAATGACATCGAAGAATTGGCGCAGTTACAGTCGCAAATATTCGATCACTGCTGGAAGTGGTTAAAGCCTGGTGGCACACTCTTGTATGCCACATGTTCGATTTTGCCACAGGAAAATAAAGATCAAGTCAGTGCCTTCTTAGCCAGAACACCTGATGCGACTTTAGTACCTATCGAAGAGCAAGCTAACCCTGATGATATCGGTTGGCAGATTGTTCCCGGACAAGACAACATGGACGGCTTTTATTACGCTCGCCTAGTGAAGGATTAGTACGGCAATGAAAATTATCATTTTGGGTGCAGGACAAGTTGGCGGCACGTTAGCCGAAAACTTAGTAGGCGAAAACAATGACATCACCATTGTCGATAACGACAAAAACCGCCTGCGTACCTTGCAAGATAAGTACGACTTAAGGGTGGTTGTGGGTCATGGTGCTCACCCAAGTGTATTAAAAGAGGCTGGAGCCGAAGACGCAGACATGCTGATTGCGGTAACCAATAGCGATGAATGTAATATGGCTGCCTGCCAGATTGCCTATTCGCTCTATGGCACACCAACAAAAATTGCCCGTATTCGTTCTGAGCAGTATTTAGGTCTTCGTGACAAACTGTTTATCGATAGTGAAACTAAACACGCAGAAAATCGCCCTCGTGGTGGCTTTATTATCGATGAGCTTATTGCGCCAGAACAACTGGTTACCGCCTATATTGGCCGCTTAGTTGAATACCCAGGCGCACTGCAGGTACTTGAGTTTGCCGAAGGCAGACTCAGTCTCGTTGCCGTACGTGCCTACTATGGCGGCCCTCTCGTGGGTAATGCATTGGCCGCACTGCGCGAGCATATGCCCAATATTGATACCCGAGTGGCAGCAATCTTTAGACAAGGTCGCCCGATTATGCCCCGCGGCACCACCATTATTGAGGCCGATGATGAAGTCTTCTTTGTAGCTGACAGTCGCCACGTCCGCGCAGTAATGAGTGAAATGCAAAAGCTGGATAACTCCTACCGCAACATCATGATTGCTGGCGGTGGTAATATCGGTTTAGGCTTGGCTAAGCAGTTACAGCGTAACCATTCGGTCAAGCTGATTGAGCGTAAGCAAGAGCGCGCCGAAGAGTTATCAGAAAAGCTTGAGAACACCACAGTATTTTGTGGCGATGCATCGGATCAAGAACTGCTACTCGAAGAGCATATCGATCAAACCGATGTATTTATTGCGGTTACCAACGACGATGAGGCCAATATCATGGCCGCCCTGCTCGCTAAGCGCATGGGCGCCAAGAAAGTCATGGTGCTGATCCAGCGTGAGGCCTATGTTGATATCGTGCAGGAAGCCAATATCGATATCGCCATCTCACCACAGCAAGCCACCATTTCGGCGCTACTGACCCACATTCGCCAAGGTGATATTTGTAACGTTTACTCACTGCGACGCGGTGCAGCCGAAGCTATCGAAGCGATTGCTCACGGTGACTCCAACACCTCCAAGGTCGTAGGTAAACAGATCAGCGAAATCAAATTACCACCCGGCACGACCATTGGTGCTATCGTGCGCGATGAAGAAGTATTGATGGCTCACGACAAAACCGTCATCGAACAAGGCGATCACGTTATTCTCTTCTTAGTAAATAAGAAGTTTATTGGTGAAGTTGAGAAGCTTTTCCAACCGAGTGCCTTTTTCTTTTAAAAACGTTCAGGAGCGTAATAGTGCTGAACTATCGTCCTTTACTGTTTATTCTGGGAGTTTTCCTGTCAACGCTTACCGCGTTTATGTTAATTCCCGGCGCCTTCGCGCTCTATTATGGCGAGGAAACAGTAGGTGCATTTATGATCTCCTCTCTGGTTGCGGGCAGCGCAGCCAGCTTTTGTATGCACCAAGGCCAGAGCCATAAACTCCATCTCAACATTCGAGATATGTTTCTGCTGACCTGCCTCACATGGCTTATCGTAAGCCTATTTGCCGCAATGCCCTTCACTCTGTATCACGGTATCAACTATACCGATGCCTTCTTCGAAACCATGTCGGGGATCACCACCACAGGCTCTACCGTGTTGTCGGGGCTGGACAGCATGGATCACAGCATTCTGATCTGGCGCTCACTGCTACAATGGTTAGGCGGAATAGGCTTTATCGTGATGGCCGTAGCCGTGCTGCCCTTCTTGAACGTCGGTGGTATGCGACTGTTTAGAACCGAGTCTTCAGACTGGAGTGATAAGACCACCCCGCGCACCCAGCATATGGCAAAGAACCTATTTATTGTTTATAGCCTACTCACCTTTCTGTGCTTCCTAGCCTACCACAGCAGCGGGATGAACTGGTTTCAAGCCATTAACCATGCCATGACGACCCTATCAACTGGCGGCTACTCCACCTCAGACCAATCCATGGCAGCGTTTTCTAACGAGGCCCATTGGATTGGCACCATCTTTATGCTTGCCGGTGGATTGCCCTTGCTGATGTTCGTCCACATGGTGCAACAACGCTCCGTCAGCGTATGGGACGACGCCCAAGTCAAAGGCTTCTTAAAGTTTGTCATTTTTGTTTCTTGCTCACTTGCCCTATGGCTATGGAGTACCAGAGAAATTAACCCACTCGATGCCCTACGCTTAGCCAGCTTTAATGTGGTCTCAGTGGTTACAACGACTGGATATGGCCTTACCGATTACTCCGCATGGGGCGCACTGGCCAATATCGCCTTCCTGTTCTTGATGTTTGTCGGCAGCTGCTCGGGCTCAACCTCTGGCGGGATAAAAATCTTCAGATTTCAAATAGCTGGAGTGATCATGCGTGAGCAGCTTAAGCAGCAGTTTCACCCAAATGGCGTATTTAAAGAGCGTTACAATAAACGCATCATTAAAGAGGATATTGTCCGCTCACTGGTCACTTTTATTCTGCTGTTTGTATTGGTGATAGTGCTGCTATCTGTGGTGCTGGTACTCACGGGGCTCGATCCAGTCACCAGCTTTACCGGCGCCATAACCGCCGTTACCAATGTCGGTCCAGGATTAGGCGATACCATTGGCCCAGCAGGCAACTTCTCATCTCTACCCGATGTTGCCAAATGGGCGCTAGCAATAGGTATGCTATTGGGGCGATTAGAGATCTTAACTGTCGCGGTCTTGTTCCACCCAAGCTTCTGGAAGTATTAGATAAACGTTAGACACAAAAAAGCCGCATTAATTGCGGCTTTTTGATTAGGGCGCTTATTTAGCTAGGCTCACTAAGTGATCAGCATAAACCTTCACATCATCCCAATCGGTATAATCAATGACTGCTTTAGGATCGGTTGGGCCATCGGTGATTTTCATGATCAGTTGGATCATCATTCTGTCGTACCAGCGCCAAGATGGATAGTCGACCTTACCAGCAATCACCTTCACATCGTTAGGCTTCCACGCTGATAACTCAATGAACTTCTGTAGATACTTATTATTTTCAGGCACACGTTTTTCTGGCTTACGCGCAACCACATTAACACTAAAGAAGCTTGAGGCTTTTGCACTTAATTGGGCTTGATGTGTGGCTGCGAATTCAAATACCGACTTATGATAACTGCCGTAAAGTACACATGCGCCGAGAGCGACAACATCATACTTAGCCCAATCGACACCTTCAGCCTTAGCCTCACTAATATGCATCATATCGCACTGGTGACCTTGGCTAACTAAGTGGTCAGCGATAGCGCGGCTGATTCTGGCAGTATGACCACCACGAGAATAATAAAGTACCAAAACTGATTTCATCTGTATTCCAATTGAGGATTTGCTATTAAATCCATTGTTACAGCAAATCGTAGTTTTTAAAGAAGAATGGATCACAAATTAGGTGTAGCTCATATTATCGACATCAAAAATTGTGATAATTAGAAACCATGAGTATATTGTCTTATCATAACATCTCAATTAGAATAAACTAATTAAAGGCGATGGAGTAAGTAACCGTATGCAAAAAGAAATCGATGCCAGCGCAATGGTCACCAATGCAGAGAGCGCAGCAAAATGGCTTAAGGCTATCGCGAACCCATATAGGTTAATGATTCTGTGCTTATTATTAGATAAAGAGTTAAGCGTAACCGAATTAAATAAAACGGTTCCACTTAGCCAATCGGCGCTATCACAACATCTCGCCGTGTTACGCTCTGAAGATTTAGTCGCAACCCGAAAGAGCTCACAAGTGGTTTACTACACCCTTAAAAATGAGCAGGTCACCGAGGTTATTTCCATATTGCACCGCAAGTATTGCGCTGCCTAAGAGATAATTTTTAGAGCCAATTTAAGATAGAAATAAGCCTGCTAAATAGCAGGCTTTTTGTCGGCTCAAATCTAGCGCTTAGCAAATGCTAAGGCAAACTCATCAACCTTATTCCAATCTGTAAATTCAAAAGTACCACTGGTATCGGTTGGACCTTTAGTCATCCACATAATAAAACGGATCATCACCTTATCGAACAGGCGATATTTAGGATAATCAATCTTACCGGCAAACACGGCTAACTGCTGCGGTTGCCACAATGACAGCGCCAAAAACTTCTTCATGTAGGGGTTGGTTTCTGGGGTGTTTTTCTCAGGCTTGCGAGCCACTACATTGACAGTGAAGAATGCATTTTGCTTGGCATCCAGCACCGCATGGTGACGGTTAATAAACTGGTACAGCTCGGGACGATGCTTACCATAGCGAATGCTCGCAGCAATTAAGATCTTGTCAAACTGTGCCAAGCCTATGGTTTCAGCCTCTTCGAGAGAGGCCAATATTACCTTAGCCCCTTGCTCTTGGTTTATCTTCTTTATCTGTTCACAAATCGCTTTGGTTTGGCCATCGACTGTCGAATAAATGATTAGTGTATTGTTCATTAACGTCTCACTATTTTCGGTTCAAACTAATTTCAAACAATGGCCAAAGGCCGATCTTATGTTCAGTATATCGGGCAACAATTAACACTAACTGAGTCTTTCTTACACCAGATATTGTTACGCTGATTTAGTTCTTCCAGAATGTCGGAGTAAACAAAATTAGCAAGGTGAATACCTCTAAACGACCGAATAACATCGCAAACAGCAGCACCCATTTCTCACCATCACCAATACTGGCGTAGTTACTCGCCACCTCACCTAACCCTGGACCTAAGTTGTTTAAGCAGGCCGCTGTAGCACTAAAAGCGGTAATGGCGTCCATACCTAGCGCCATCAGAATAAGCATACAGATAACAAAAACTAAGGCGTAAGCAGAGAAGAACCCCCAGACCGCATCAATCACCCTATCCGGTAGCGCGTTACCGCTGATTCGGATAGAAAACATGCCACGGGGATGAACTAGACGCTTCAGTTCACGGGAGCCTTGTAGCAAAAGTAAGATCACTCGGATCACTTTAATACCACCTGCAGTAGAGCCCCCACTACCACCAATAAAGCTAGAAAAGATTAATAGGATCGGTAAGAACAAAGGCCAGGCGTGGAAGCTCTCGGTACCAAAACCTGCCGTAGTAGAGATAGATACCGCCTGAAACAGTGCATAGTCAAAGGTTTCTTCAGCAGAGTCATAGATGCCTGAGCCATAAAGCGTAACAAAACAGATGGCGGTTAGAACCAATTGAATGGCAATCAACACCTTGAACTCTGCATCACGGAAATAGACTCGTAAATTAATGCCACGGCGAGAGAATGCAGCAAAGTGGAGGCTAAAGTTCAGTGCGGCAATAAGTAAAAACACCACGCAGATCATGTTGATAGTAGGGCTATTGAAGTAACCCATGCTGGCATCATGGGTAGAGAAGCCACCAATCGCAATAGTGGAAAATGAGTGACAGATAGCATCGAAAACATCCATCCCCGCCAGCCAATATGCAACAGCACAAGCAACTGTCAGTGCTAAATAGATATACCAGAGCGCCTTGGCGGTTTCGGCAATTCTCGGCGTCATCTTGCTGTCTTTTACTGGCCCCGGCATCTCTGCTCGATACAGTTGCATTCCTCCGACACCGAGTACGGGAAGAATAGCCACCGCCAGTACGATTATCCCCATACCGCCGAGCCACTGTAGTAGATGTCGGTAGAATAGAATCGCCTTAGGCAGGCTATCTAAGCCTACAATCACTGTAGCTCCCGTGGTCGTCAATGCCGAGAAAGACTCGAAGAAGCTGTCGGTTAAACTCAGAGAGGGCTGGCCAGAGAAGATAAATGGCACCGCACCAATAGATCCGAGTACCACCCAAAATAGTACCACCAGCAGGAAGCCTTCTCGGGTACGTAGGTCCTTATGGTGAGAGCGATTAGGATACCAGAGTCCAAAACCCAAGATCAGGCACAACACAAACGCCTGAATAAAAGCCATGCCTCCGCCATCTTTATAGATAACAGCGACCAGAGCGGGTGGAAGTAAAGATAAAGAAAACAACCCCATCAACAGGCCTGTAATTCTTATAATTGTTCGATATTGCATTGATTCCCATCACTAGCGCTTATGCTTAGCGCATTCTCGCACACTTATTAATTAATGTTCACATTCGAATAGCAATCTTGCTACTCATCAATAAAAACGCCAAGCGAGTATCAATCGCTTTTAATAAACCCAACAAGCTAAAGCTAAGTTATGGCTTACTCTTCAAATACTGCTTTAAGCTGACCTTTACTCATTGTCGCCAAATCTAGATTCAACTGCTGTTTAAAAGCCTTAGGGATAGCAAATCGGATCTCAATATGCTCTGCAAACAGTTTGTCTTCAATCAAGACATCTAATTGAGCGAATAGGTGTTCCACATCTTTTAACTGATGATACTCACACACCAGCTTGCCGGGATAACGGATCTGCTTTAACTGCGTCTCAAGTTGAGGAATCGCTTGTTTAATGCCAGAGCTATACGCTCTAACCAAGCCACCAACTCCCAGCTTGGTGCCGCCGAAATAACGGATCACAACGGCACCTATTTCACCAATATTAGCCCCCTGTAAGGCTGCCAGCATTGGTCGTCCAGCACTCCCCGAAGGTTCACCATCATCACTTGAGCCAATATTGACACTATCGGTAGGCGAGCCACCAACAAAGGCATAGCAGTAATGGTTAGCGCCTGGGTATTCAACCCTTAAGTTAGTAAGTACACACTTCAACTCTTCTGCCGACTGGCAGTGAAACAGAAAAGAGATAAAGCGACTATGCTTTATCTCCTCTTCGAACAACAACTCCGCCGCAGGGATGAGATAACTCTCACTCAAAACATTTCTCTCATTCGGTTAACGATTCAGACCTAAATTACGGGTCATATTTTCGATACGATCACCATGAACTATCACATTATCCTCAATACGGATCCCACCAAACGGCCTTAAGCGATCAACCGTATTCCAATTGATCTGTGATTGACGCTGGTCTTGCTTTAGCTCTGTCAACAGTGAATCAATAATATAAACGCCCGGCTCAATCGTCAGTACTTGGTTGATATCAAGTTCTCGAGTACAACGTAGGAAAGGATGAGCCTCTGGTGCCGCGACATGCGTGCCTTTTTCATCGCAAAGGAAACCGCCCATATCATGCACCTGAATGCCAAGCATATGTCCTAATCCATGGGGGAAGAAGGCACGGGTTATTCCCTGTTCGACCAGCCCCTGAACCTCGCCGCGGACAATATCAAAATCCAGCAAGATCTGCGCTAGCTTATAGTGAGTTTGTATGTGTAATTCCGCATAGCTCACACCGGGCTTCATCATGCTTATGATCTGTAGCTGCATATTATCCATCGCGGTGATTAGTTCATCGAAGATGTTTTTCTCAAATGAGTAGCTACGGGTAATATCGGAGGCATAACCATTATAGCTAGCACCCGCATCGATTAGGAATGAGCGGCGCTGAGCAGGACTTGCGTGTTCGAGAGCGGTGTAATGCAAGATGGCCGAGTTTTCATTAAGCGCGATGATACTGCTATAGGGCACCTGATTCTCACCTTGTGAGATAGCCGACAGATAGACCTGCAAGATCTCAAACTCGCTAGCACCATTATAAAACGCAACTTTTGCTGCCTGATGCCCGGTCACCGCTATTTCATTAGCCTTACGCATGCAAGCCAACTCATACTCAGTTTTTGTTGCGCGGTGATAATTAAGATAACTCAATACAGAATCGGGGTTGCGTCGCGAGAAGCCCAGTACTTCGGCAACATCTAAGTGCTCACCAATATAGGCCCAGCTATCGATATCAGCTGGAAGATATTCGGCAACCTTATCAGCCTTGCTTAGAAACTTAATATCGACATGGTCAGCCCAAAAATCGTCCGGTTCATCGGCGACCTTATGCCAAAAATCAACTGGGCGGTAAAAAATTAATAGTGGTTTGTCTCTGCCGTTAAGCACCAACCAAGAGTTAGGGTTGTCGGTAACAGGTAACCAAGCCTTAAAGTGGGGATTCACCTTAAAAGGATAATCCATGTCATCTAAAAACTGCCTGTGAGGCTGGCCGGAGTGTATGACAAGTCCCGATAGGTTTTCACGAGAGATGATTTCGCTGACACGCTGATTTAACACTCGAAGATGGTCATGATAGAGGCGCGCTAACTGTTCCATGAGGGTTACCCTATTGTTATTGTTTAGCCAAATTTTGGACATCACCTCAGTCTATCACATCGTTAATTAAATTTTTCTTCAAACATATCATTCCCGTTTTTAGTGACCCACTCAGCTATAATTTCAAAATAAACCTTAACCAATAATGTAGGTAACATACTGATTTATATTAGTTAGAATTTCAAAAACAGCAAAAACCAAACGACCGTTTAAATTGGGTGTTGTATTTTTTTGTGATTAGTCGCACACTGAGTAGTAACTGGTCAAATGATGGCCTAGGCTGCCGTGACAAAGAAGGTCACATTCAGACAATAAAATCACTAATGATCTGAAGCGTGAACTTAAGCTATAAGGAAGCAAGCAATGATCTACCAAAGCCCTACAATTGAGGTTGAGTTACTCGAAGATAATATCGCTCACCTGTGCTTTAAGGCGCAAGGTTCGGTTAACAAGTTAGACAGAGAAACCATCAACTCGTTAAATGCTGCACTCGACAGCATCAAGCAAGATTCAAGTATCAAGGCATTAATGCTCAGCTCAGCAAAAGACGCCTTTATCGTTGGCGCAGACATCACCGAATTTTTAGGGTTGTTCGCTGAAGATGATGCGGTTTTACAGTCTTGGATTGAACAAGCCAACGATGTTTTCAATAAACTTGAAGATCTGCCTTTCCCAACACTTTCAGCCATTAATGGCTTTGCGCTGGGTGGCGGTTGCGAAACGATTCTTGCTACAGACTTCCGTATAGCAGACACCACAGCCCGTATTGGCCTACCAGAGACTAAGCTAGGTATTATTCCTGGCTTCGGCGGCACAGTTCGTTTACCTCGACTAATAGGTGCTGACAATGCACTGGAGTGGATCACAACAGGTAAAGACCAACGCCCAGAGGCTGCACTTAAAGTCGGTGCAATTGATGCTGTTGTTGCTCCTGAACAGTTACAGTCTGCCGCGCTAAAAATGCTAAAAGATGCCCTTGCAGAAAAGCTAGATTGGCAGACTCGACGCGCTAAGAAGCAAGCACCACTGGCACTACCAAAACTTGAAGCCATGATGTCTTTCGCAACAGCTAAAGGCATGGTATTTAAGGTTGCGGGTAAACACTACCCAGCACCAATGACTGTTATTAGCGTTATTGAGCAAGCCGCACAATGTAATCGTGCCGGCGCACTACAAGTTGAACACCAAGCTTTCGTAAAGCTCGCGAAAACCGAAGTGGCACAAGCACTGATTGGTATCTTCCTTAATGATCAGCTAGTAAAAGGCAAGGCTAAGAAAGCCGCGAAACTTGCTAAGAAAGTAGACTCTGCAGCTGTACTTGGCGCAGGCATCATGGGTGGCGGTATAGCCTACCAAAGTGCCAGCAAAGGTACACCAATCGTAATGAAAGATATCGCCCAACCTGCACTAGATTTAGGTTTAGGTGAAGCGGCTAAACTGCTGACGGCACAAGTTAAGCGCGGCCGTTCGACCCCTGCGAAAATGGCTACGGTACTCAATAACATCACTCCGGCACTCGATTACGCGCCAGTAAAAGATGCCGACGTCGTGGTTGAAGCGGTTGTTGAGCATCCAAAAGTGAAGTCTATGGTACTTGCCGAGGTTGAAGAGCATGTCAGTGAAGATGCCATCATTACGTCTAACACTTCGACTATCTCAATCAATCTATTAGCTAAGAGTCTTAAAAAGCCTGAACGATTCTGTGGCATGCATTTCTTCAATCCGGTGCACAAGATGCCATTAGTTGAAGTCATTCGCGGTGAACACAGCTCTGATGAAACCATTGCTTCTGTTGTGGCTTACGCCAGCAAGATGGGCAAGACACCTATCGTAGTAAATGACTGCCCGGGCTTCTTTGTGAACCGCGTACTCTTCCCTTACTTTGCCGGCTTTAGTGGACTACTTGCCGATGGCGCCGATTTTGCGGCTATCGACAAGGTGATGGAGAAACAGTTTGGTTGGCCTATGGGTCCAGCTTACCTGCTTGATGTGGTTGGCCTAGATACGGGTCACCACGCCCAAGCAGTAATGGCTGAAGGTTTCCCTGACCGCATGGGTAAATCTGGCAAAGATGCTATTGATATCATGTTTGAAGCCGAGCGTTTTGGTCAGAAAAACAGTAAGGGCTTCTACCAGTATTCAGTTGACCGTCGCGGTAAGCCAAAGAAAGATTTAGACCCAACTAGCTATGAACTGCTGCATGCAGAGTTTGGTGAGCAAAAACCATTTGAAGCAGATGAAATCATTGCCCGTACCATGATCCCAATGATTATTGAGACGGTTCGCTGTCTTGAAGAAGGCATTATCGCTTCGCCTGCTGAAGCGGATATGGGCCTAGTTTACGGACTTGGTTTCCCACCATTTAGAGGCGGTGTATTCCGTTATCTAGATACCATGGGCGTCGCTAACTTTGTGGCACTTGCCGACAAATATGCACACCTAGGTGGTCTATACCAAGTAACCGACACTATGCGTGAACTTGCCGCCAACAATGGCAGCTACTACCAGCAGGCTTAAGCAGGAAGGATTAGAACAATGAAAAATGCCGTTATCGTAGATTGCATTCGTACTCCAATGGGCCGCTCAAAAGCTGGAGTATTTAGAAATGTGCGCGCAGAAACTCTGTCTGCAGAACTCATGAAGTCGCTACTAGAGCGCAATCCTAAGCTTGACCCAAACACCATCGAAGATGTGATGTGGGGTTGTGTACAACAAACACTAGAGCAAGGATTTAATATTGCCCGTAATGCTGCCCTACTAGCCGGTATTCCAAAGCAAGTTGGCGCAGTTACTGTAAACCGTTTATGTGGTTCATCTATGGATGCATTACATCAAGCTGCCCGCGCCATTATGACAGGCCAAGGTGATACTTTTATCGTAGGCGGCGTAGAACATATGGGTCATGTACCGATGAACCATGGCGTTGACTTCCACCCCGGTCTTGCCAACAACGTTGCTAAAGCTTCAGGCATGATGGGTCTTACGGCTGAGATGCTAGGTAAGATGCACGGCATCACCCGAGAACAACAAGATGCCTTTGCCGTACGTTCACACCAGCGTGCTCACGCTGCAACTGTTGAAGGTCGCTTCGCTAACGAGATTGTAGCTATCGAAGGCCATGACGCCGATGGTGCATTGATTAAAGTGGACTATGACGAAGTTATCCGCCCAGAGACATCAATGGAGTCATTGTCAGGCCTACGCCCTGCTTTTGATCCTGCAAACGGCACCGTTACAGCGGGTACGTCATCAGCACTATCAGATGGTGCATCTGCCATGCTAGTGATGGAAGAGGAGAAAGCGAAAGAGTTAGGTCTACCGATTCGTGCACGTATTCGTTCAATGGCGATTGCCGGTTGTGACGCAGCGATTATGGGTTATGGTCCAGTACCTGCAACCCAAAAAGCGCTTAAGCGCGCTGGACTAACCATTGATGACTTAGACGTAATCGAGCTTAACGAAGCCTTTGCAGCACAATCTCTACCTTGCGTAAAAGATCTAGGCTTGATGGATGTTGTCGATGAAAAGGTTAACCTAAATGGTGGTGCCATAGCATTAGGTCATCCACTAGGCTGTTCAGGCACGCGTATTTCCACCACTCTGATAAATCTGATGGAAGCGAAAGATGCTAAGTTCGGTCTAGCGACCATGTGTATTGGTTTAGGCCAAGGCATCGCGACTATTTTCGAGCGCCCATAAGGGCGCATTCGTAAAGAAACAAAAGCCAGCCTAAGCTGGCTTTTTTATTTTTCTTATTCTGCTTTTAATCCGGCACAGCAATACTTATCACAACTCTCGCGAGCTACTGGCCAAGATCACATCGCTACAGTAATCTAAAGTTAGCCTCCCATTTAAGTAACACATGTGATTGAAACAAGGACACGGAATGGAGATTGTATTACTTGCCAACAATGAGTCAGCACTACCAATTATCGCAAAGTGGTACAGCGATGAATGGGGTTATATTGGTGAGGGACGCAGTGCTACAGAACTAGAACAAAAGCTTAGTGATTACCTTAATCACGACAAGTTGCCTTTGATAATCTTAGCCCAAGATGGCGATGAACTGCTCGGTGCGGCGCAACTTCGTTTCCATGAAATGGATATCTATCCCGAACGCAAACATTGGTTAGGCGGGGTTTATGTTGCCTCAAAACATAGAGGAAAAGGCATAGGCAAATCCCTAGTTAACGCAATTATAGATAAGGCCAAAGTGCTTGGAGTAAACAGTATTAACTTACAGACTGAAGATCTCTCTGGCGGTATATATAAGCCCCTCGGCTGGCAACCAGTAGAACAGGTCACCTATCACGGTATTAAAGTGCTGGTTATGGAAAAATGGCTTTGATAGAAATTAGCTAACAGCGCTATTCAACTCAATAAGCCAACGCGATAAATATAGGTAAACATAATGACCCCCGCTATCGATCTGCTCGTAAAACATAAGATTGCTCATCAAGTTCACGAGTATCAACATGACCCCAGTTGTCAGGCTTATGGATTAGAAGCGGCAGAAAAAATGGGCGTGCCAGCAGAGTTCGTCTTTAAAACCTTAGTAGTCAAGTTAGATGGCAAACAACTCGCCGTCGCGATTATTCCTGTAGCCGAAAAGCTTAGTCTGAAGGCCATGGCGAAAGCAGCGAAAGCCAAAAAGGCTGTGATGGCTGAAGCTGCCGAGGTACAACGCAGCACCGGCTATGTTCTTGGTGGCGTCAGTCCTTTAGGACAAAAGCGATTACTACTTACTGTTATAGATGACTCTGCATCTCAACTCGAGCAGATGTATGTTAGTGGTGGACGTCGTGGCTTGGATATTGCCTTAGCCCCAGAGGATATCAAACAACTCCTTAAAGCTAATTTTGCCCCAATGACGGCTTAAGGAAACATCAATTATTGTAGTGTTCCACGTGGAACACCGCTAAATAGTAAATGATTTTAGGCTCACAAATTATGCTAAGCAGCTTGGATAAACTAAGACGCTGGAGTAATATTAGCCACTTCTGTTTAATCGTTCTGCCGAGGTAATATGAACGACCAATTTAATGCTGCACAACATCAACTCGACGCTTTAGGCCTTCGCTGCCCAGAGCCTGTAATGATGGTTCGTAAGTCAGTAAGACGCATGAACGATGGTGAAACTCTTTTGATTATTGCAGACGATCCAGCAACGACTCGTGACATCCCAAGTTTTTGTGAGTTTATGGATCACACCTTAATTGCCAGCCAAACAGAGTCAACGCCATACCAGTACCTTATAAAAAAGGGTCTGTAGTCGCTAACAAACGAAATAGATAAAGGGAATTATCATGGCCAAATTAATCGGTATAGCGTTCAAGACCGAGAAAGGTGGACCAATGATCTCGGCTTCACAAGCCGAGGTCACTCAAGCTAAAGGCGTCGAAGACGATGTTTATGGCCGCCCTGGCAAGCGCCAAGTTACGGTTATGTCACTTCAACAGTGGCAGCTAGCCTGTAATGATATTGGTAAAGATCTTTCTTGGCTTACCCGCCGCGCCAACCTACTTATCGATGGTTTAAGTTTCTCCCAACAAGATCTTGGTAAACGTCTAGCTATTGGCGAGTTAGTGTTGGAAGTAACAGGCGAAACCGATCCCTGCAACAAGATGGAACTCGCTTGCCCTGCACTGGAAAAAGCGCTGCAACCCGATTGGCGAGGTGGCGTCACTTGCCGGGTTATCCATGGTTCCCATATCCAGCTTAATGCTAGTGTTAGCTTTTAACTCTTTTTAAAAGCTAAAGCCCCTCAAAAGTCCAACTAATACAAAGCAAATAACTCCATTAAGGTTGTAGCGTTTTCTGCGTTTGGTCAAAGATAGATACTCTCAGTCACAACTCGGCTATTTCCCCTCTCAACAATACCTTTCCTGCTTAATTGCATTTAACTAATTGAAACAGATTTTTTGTTTTACTGTTAATCAAATTGTGCGATAACTGTTGCACAATTAAAGCTCCAGTTAAGTGCCACGGATAACTATCAATAATAGAACTAAAAATCACTCCTTTAAAACGATAACAATAATCATAGGATTATCATGCTAAAGAATAAATTAACTCCCCTATACGCCGCCATTGCTCTAAGTATCAGTACGCCATCATTGGCCGAAGAGGCTCAATCATGGCAAGTTAACGCGCCAGCAAATGCCCCACTTGAACAGATAAAAATTGAAGTAAACGAAGGCACCTGGATGAATGTCAGCGTGAGCCCTGACGGTAAACATGTAGTGTTTGATCTTCTAGGCGATATTTATCAAATGCCTATCGCTGGTGGAGAAGCTAAGCCATTAGCTAAAGGTATCGCATGGCAGATGCAGCCAGTTTACAGTCCAGATGGAAAATATATCGCTTTCACCTCAGATGAAGATGGCGGTGACAATATCTGGATAATGGACGCAGATGGCAGTAACCCTCGTCCTGTCACCAAAGAAACTTTCCGCCTATTGAACAGTCCAGCCTGGAGTCCTGATGGACAATATCTAGTTGCGCGTAAGCACTTTACTGGTAGCCGCAGCTTAGGTGCTGGAGAAGTATGGATGTATCACGTTGCCGGTGGTGATGGGGTAAAGCTTACCGAGCGACCAAATGAACAAAAAGATTTAGGTGAACCAGCCTACTCTCCTGATGGTCGCTATATCTACTTCAGCCAAGATGCGACTCCAGGTAAGACATTCCACTACTCAAAAGACTCAGTAAAAGGCATTTATAAGATCAAACGTTACGACACCCAGACGGGTGATATCGAAGTATTGATCCAGGGGACTGGCGGTGCGATTAGACCAACCCCTAGTCCTGATGGAAATAAGCTAGCCTACATTAAGCGTGATGGTTTCCAGTCATCACTTTATTTACTCGATCTTAAGTCTGGCGAAACTGAAAAGTTGTATGGTGATCTAGACCGAGACATGCAAGAAACATGGGCTATTCACGGCGTTTACCCAACCATGAGCTGGACAGCCGATAATGATGAAATCCTGTTCTGGGCCAATGGTAAAATCAATAAACTCGATGTTGAATCTAAGTCTGTAGAGCAAATTCCATTTACGGTTAGGACTGAACTAGCCGTTCAACCCGCCGTTCGTTTCCAACAAGATCTCGATAAAGATGTCTTCGATGTAAAAATGCTGCGTATGGCACAAGTATCGCCTGACGGTAAGAAAGTAGCATTCGAAGCTCTTGGTAAGATTTGGGTTAAGAACCTGCCCGATGGCAAGATGTCTCGCCTTACTAAGCTCGATAGCGAACTGCGAGAACTATTTCCACAATGGTCTCGCGATGGCAAACGTATTGTTTTCACCACCTGGGATGATCAACAGCAAGGTACAGTTAGCTTAGCAACTGTACGTAATAAGCGTGTAAAGATTCTGACCGATGAGCCGGGTAAATATGTAGAACCGACCTTTTCACCCGATGGTGAAACCGTAGTTTACCGTAAGGCCAAAGGTGGCTACATCACTCCACGCACTTGGTCTCAAGAAACCGGGCTTTACCAAGTCGATATCGATGGTGACAAAAATACCAAGATAACGGCTTCAGGTTACCAACCACAGTTTGGTGCCGACAATGATCGTGTCTACTTTATGGAAAGTGGCGAAACGCCGCAGCTAGCATCTATTGGCCTCAATGGTTTCGAAAAACGAGTACACTACACTAGCAAGCATGCTACTGAATTCAGAGTCTCGCCAGACGGTAAACAACTTGCTTTTGCCGAACGCTTCAAAGTTTTCGTCACGCCATTTGCTAAGCATGGTGAAACAATTCAGATCGGCCCAAAGGCCAATAACCTACCTGTTGAGCAATTAAGTGTTCGCGCAGGTGAAAGTATCAGCTGGAATACAGATAGCGACCAACTGTATTGGACGCTTGGTCCTGAGCTTTATCAAGTCAATGTCGATACGCAATATCAAACTGCTGAAGAAGATAAGTCTAAACCAACAATTACCGATCTTGGTTTCAGCCAAAAAGCTGATGTTCCACGTGGAACAATCGCATTTGTTGGTGGCAATATCATTACCATGGAAAACGATAAAGTTATCGAAAATGGTACGGTAATCATTAAAGACAATCATATTGTCAGCGTCGGTTCTTCATCTGTTATCGATATTCCAAGCGATGCTAAGGTTATCGACATCAAGGGTAAAACCTTAATGCCAGGCTTATTCGATGCACATGCTCACGGTGCTCAAGGCGAGAACGAGATCATCCCGCAGCAAAACTGGGAACTTTACTCTAACCTATCACTAGGTGTGACCGCTATTCATGATCCATCAAATGATACCACAGAGATCTTCGCTGCTTCAGAGCAACAGAAAGCCGGTAATATTGCAGGGCCGCGCATCTTTTCAACTGGTACCATTTTATATGGCGCTAATGCCCCAGGTTATACTTCTCATATCGACTCACTAGACGATGCCAAGTTCCACTTGGAGCGCTTAAAGAAAGTCGGTGCTTTCAGTGTTAAGAGCTATAACCAACCTCGCCGTAACCAGCGCCAACAAGTTATCGCAGCCGCTCGTGAACTTGAAATGATGGTTGTGCCAGAAGGCGGCAGCTTACTGCAGCATAACCTCACCATGATTGCCGATGGTCACACAGGTATTGAACACTCATTACCGGCAGCCAATATCTACAGCGACATTAAGCAGTTCTGGGGGCAAACCGATGTAGGTTATACGCCAACACTGGTTGTTGCCTATGGCGGTATTTCAGGTGAGAACTACTGGTACGATAAAACAGATGTTTGGGCACACCCCCGCCTTTCCATGTATGTACCATCTGATATTTTAGATGCTCGTTCGATGCGCCGCCCTACTGCACCTGATGAACACTACAACCACTTCAATGTTGCCCGTGTTGCTAATGAGCTAAATGAAGTGGGTATCAAAGCCAATATTGGTGCTCACGGTCAACGTGAAGGTTTAGCGGCTCACTGGGAAATGTGGATGTTTGCTCAAGGTGGTATGAGTAATATGGAAGTGCTAAAAACCGCAACCATTAACCCTGCTAAGCACTTTGCCATGGATCACCAAATCGGTTCAATCAAGGAGGGTAAACTAGCCGACCTAATCGTTATCGATGGTAATCCACTTGATGATATTCGGGTTACCGATCGCGTAACTTACACCATGGTGAACGGTAAGCTGTTTAATGCAGAAACTATGGACCAACTCAATGGTGGTTCGAAAAACAGAGGCCAACAGAGAAAACCGTTCTTTTTTGAAAAATAGATTTCATTTTTTAATTTAAAATCTGGCTAACTTAGCTGCAATTTTTAAATTTCAGAAAAATTATTTTTCGGTTTTAAAATGCCAAAAACAAGACTTCATTATTTTAGAAGTCCTCTAAATAAAAAAGGATGTTCCACGTGGAACATCCTTTTTTAATGACTTTATTAACTCAAGCTAATGCTTTATCTTGATGTGCATAGTGAATGGAAATCTTTATCAAAATCAAGGAAGTTGAGCATGTCCACATCTAGAATAATTGCTTTAGTCATTATTAGCATCACATTATCAATATTAGCTAGCCAACTATTTTTTAAACCACAGGTACAAATCGCTGCGACAATACAAGAAGATGTTGCAATGCCCGCCGCCAAAAAAAATCAACAAGCTACAAAAGCCGATGTAAAACTTAAACAAACTTCAGATGACTCCCCAACGATCACCAATGTTGAGTCCGATAACAGCCCTAACCTATACTTCGAACTAAACGATGAAACAGCAATAAATACACTCTTCGTCAATGAAGCCGGCGCAATTGAACGTAAAGCTCTAGTCGATGTATTAACTAGAGGAATGAATGACTTTATAGAACAGGTTTCCAACTTACCTGCAAATAGTGAATTTGCTATCGAGCGACAAAATAAGCTTAACCAACAATTACTGCAGCTTAATAATATGGCCTTGTATGAACAAAATATTGGGTGTGCAGGCCGAATTTGTGCACTCTCGATAACCACCAATGAACTGACCGAAGCCAACAAAAAGTTAATACAAAACTTCGACAGCAATCTTAGCTTTGTAAATACATCAGAGAATGCAACGGGTGAGTTGGAGTTTAAAGCTATCTATATCTATACCGAAGACCCGTCACAACTGGTTATGACTCAGCATTAATGAAGCAATCGGTATAAAGAGTCCACTACTGCCACATAAAGGCGAGTGTACGACTCTTTATACTCATAAGTATTATCTTTGATAACAAAAACAGTCCGTGGTGTGGTCATTAACCATGCCTACAGCCTGCATAAAGGCATAGCAAATAGTAGGGCCAACAAAGTTAAAACCTAACTTCTTTAACGCCTTAGACATGGCTTCTGATTCTGGAGTCTGTGCGGGTAGTTCACTCATTGAATCAAAGTGGTTCACCTTTGGAGAACCACCAACAAAACTCCATAAAAACGCTGAAAAATCATTACCCTGCTCTACATAGGCCATATAGCCTTTGGCATTTTTAATGATCGAGTTAACCTTAAGTCGATTTCGTACAATTCCAGGGTTTTGCAGCAGTTCTTCAACTTTTGCTTCATCAAATGTCGCAATGACTTTAGGATCAAAATTAGCGAATGCGTCCTCATAGTTTTGCTGTTTTTTAAGTATGGTGATCCAAGATAAGCCGGCCTGTTGGCCATCGAGACAAAGCTTGGCAAATAACTCTTGGCTATCGAAAACAGGCCTTCCCCACACCTTGTCATGATATTCCTGATAGATGGGATCACTGCCTACCCAACCGCAACGCGTCACTTCCATAGTCCGATCCCTAAATTTTTAACCAACCAGATAAAAAATAACCTACATAAGCGTTATTCTACAAGGTATAATCGAAACCATTTTCTATTAAGGCTTCCAGGCAGTAGACAAGCGGATATGACGACGAAACACGATGTGAAAACATTCCAGGGCTTCATTATGACCCTGCAGGAATACTGGGCGCAGCAAGGTTGCGCAATCGTTCAACCATTGGACATGGAAGTAGGTGCTGGTACATTCCACCCTATGACATTCTTACGTTCATTAGGCCCAGAGCCGATGAGCAGTGCCTATGTTCAACCATGTCGCCGTCCGACTGATGGCCGTTACGGTGAAAACCCTAACCGTCTTCAGCACTACTACCAATATCAAGTAGTACTTAAGCCATCGCCAAGCAATATTCAGGAACTTTACCTAGGCTCACTTGAAGCGCTAGGCGTAGACATGAATGTTCATGATGTTCGCTTCGTTGAAGACAACTGGGAATCACCTACTCTAGGTGCTTGGGGTCTTGGTTGGGAAGTTTGGCTTAACGGGATGGAAGTTTCTCAATTTACTTACTTCCAGCAAGTGGGTGGTCTTGAGTGTAAGCCTGTTACAGGTGAAATTACTTACGGTCTTGAGCGTCTTGCAATGTACATCCAAGAAGTAGACAGCGTTTACGATCTTGTTTGGACCGACGGCCCAATGGGCAAAGTCATGTACGGTGATATTTTCCATCAAAACGAAGTTGAGCAATCAACTTACAACTTCGAACATGCCGATGTTGACGTGCTATTCAAGATGTTTGACGACTGTGAGCAAGCTTGTCAGCGTTTATTAGCGCTTGAAAAACCATTGCCACTACCTGCTTACGAACAAGTCATGAAAGCCTCTCATGCATTTAACTTGCTTGATGCTCGCCACGCTATCTCTGTTACTGAGCGCCAGCGTTATATCTTACGCGTTCGTACCATGGCTAAAGGTGTAGCTGAATCTTACTATCAGGCCCGTGAAGCACTAGGCTTCCCAATGTGTAAGTAGAGGAATAACAGATGAATTTTGAAAACTTACTAATTGAAGTAGGCACAGAAGAGTTACCACCAAAATCACTACGTAAACTGGCAGAGTCATTTCTTGCCAACTTTACTGAAGAGTTAACTAAAGCAGAGCTAAGCTTTGAGTCAGCAGTTTGGCACGCAGCGCCACGCCGCCTAGCAATTTGCATCAACCAACTTGCGCTAGCACAAGCAGACAAAGTGGTTGAGAAGCGCGGCCCTGCCGTTGCACAAGCTTTTGATGCTGATGGCAACCCAACTAAAGCCGCAATGGGCTGGGCTCGTGGTAATGGTATTACTGTTGAGCAAGCTGAGCGCCTAAAGACTGACAAAGGTGAATGGTTACTACATCAAGCGCGTGTTGTCGGTGTTGAAACTAAGAGCCTTATCGCCGATATGGCGCAGCGCTCACTAGACAAGTTACCTATCCCTAAGCCAATGCGCTGGGGCAGTAACACCACACAATTTATCCGTCCAGTTCACACCGTGACCATGCTACTCGGAAGCGAAGTGGTTGACGGTGAGCTACTAGGCATCAAGTCTGATCGCGTTATTCGTGGCCACCGCTTTATGGGCGAGTCTAACTTCGAGTTAGAGCATGCTGACAACTACCTTGTTGCTCTAAAAGAGAAAGGCAAGGTATTAGCCGATTACGAAGCTCGTAAGGCGATTATCAAAGCCGATGCAGAAGCTGCAGCAGCTAAGATTGGTGGCGTAGCGGATCTTGAAGATGACCTGCTAGAAGAAGTTACCTCTTTGGTTGAATGGCCAGTAGTGCTTACAGCAAGCTTCGAAGAGAAGTTCTTAGATGTACCAGCCGAAGCCTTGGTTTACACCATGAAAGGCGACCAAAAGTACTTCCCTGTATTTGATAATGCCGGACAGCTGCTACCAAACTTTATCTTCGTGACTAACATCGAATCGAAAGATCCTCAGCAAATTATTTCAGGTAACGAGAAAGTGGTTCGCCCACGTCTTGCCGATGCTGAGTTCTTCTTCGAGACCGATAAGAAAGAAACCCTTGAAGCACGCCTTGCTAGCTTAGAAACAGTTGTGTTCCAGAAGCAACTAGGCACCATTAAGCAACGTGTTGAGCGCATCTCAGTGATGGCAGGTTATATTGCGACTAGCATCAACGCCAACAGCGACGAAGCCGCACGCGCAGGTCTGCTTTCTAAGTCTGATTTAATGACTAACATGGTGATGGAGTTTACCGATCTTCAAGGCACCATGGGTATGCATTATGCTCGCCTAAATGGTGAAACAGAAGCCGTTGCCGTGGCATTATCTGAGCAATATAAGCCTAAGTTCTCTGGCGATACCGTACCAACAGCCCCTATCTCTATCTGTGTGGCACTAGCAGAAAAGCTAGATACATTAGTGGGTATCTTTGGTATTGGCCAAGCACCAAAAGGTGCTGCTGATCCATTCGCACTTCGCCGTGCAGCAATTGGTGTGCTACGTATCTGTTTAGAAAACAACTTGCCGCTAGATCTTGTTGACCTGATTGCTAAGGCACAAGAGCTACATGGCGAGAATCTAACTAACGCAGATGTTGCAGAGCAAGTACTTGAGTTCTTTATGGCTCGCTTCCGTGCCTGGTACCAAGATCAAGGCGTGAGTGTAGACGTAATCCTAGCCGTATTGGCTCGTCGCCCTACTGCTCCAGCTGATTTTGAAAGCCGCATTAAAGCTGTTGCTCACTTCAGAACCCTTGAGCAAGCTTCAGCACTAGCGGCAGCTAACAAGCGTGTATCAAATATCTTAGCTAAAGTTGAAGGTGAGCTACCAGCTGCAATCGACGATAAGCTACTCGTTGAGTCTGCAGAAAAAGCACTGGCTGAAAAGCTTGCTGAATTACAACCACAACTAGCGCCGCTATTCGCTGCTGCTAACTACCAAGAAGCGCTTGCACTGCTTGCTAGCCTACGTGAAAGCGTAGACACCTTCTTTGAAGATGTGATGGTTATGGCTGACGATGAAGCACTTAAGAACAACCGTTTAGCGCTACTATCTAGTCTACGCGAGCAGTTCTTACATGCGGCAGATATTTCACTGCTTCAGTAACCACTGAATCGATAAATAAAAAACGCGCCATTGGGCGCGTTTTTTTATGATTATTGCTCTAGCAGTTAAAACAGCACCAGTTTCTGATGCATTTGCTCAAAGGTTTCACTGTCTATCCCAGCTTCAAATAACAGTCTATCTAACTGCTCTGGCTGTAACTTACCCGCTTCCAATAACATGGAAGACTCACTGATCAGGTTGGCACGCCAAATCACCTCGGCAAGGCCACCAGCAGGCTTAGAGTCCATAACAGCGAGACGACTAAGCTCTGTCTCAAATAAGCTTGGTAATTCCCAGTAACGCGCCAACAGCGCGCTTAAGCTTAAGGATTTCGCCGTCATCACCTGTCTGAATAGGCTAGAACAGGGTTGCTCACCAGGCTCGGCTTGTTTAAAGGCTTCTAATAACAATTTAAAAATAGCTATCTTGCCCACATCGTGGAGCAACCCGAGTAGAAAGGCTGTGTCAGGATCGTCTTGAGTAAGTTCACTCGATAGATAGGCTACCTGCATAGAGTGGCGCCAAATTTGGCTACCAAAACGACGAAAGTAGATTGGCTGAATATCGATGACTTTACGCATCATAGCGGTCGTTACGAAACGCTTCATCTGCTCTCGTCCGAGTTGGACTAGTGCAACCTGTAAGCTCGTCACCTCTTTATCACTGCGTCTAAAAAGTGGCGAGTTACATAGTTTTAGCACTTCAACACTCAGTACGGGATCTCTCTCAATTAAGGCCAACAGTGTTTTAGTATCGGTGTTCTCATCTGCAAGTTGCTGCTCTAAAGCTGCTACTTGAGTTGGTAGCTTCAGCACCCTTTCGGCGATGGCTTTTGGGGATGCAAGTGCAGCCTCCACTCGCCTAAATACACTCTTCTCTAACTCGTTTGCCGTACCGCTAAGTTGCGTGCTAGGAAACAACAGACTATAAAACAACGCGGATAGATCAATTGTCACTATCGAGGGGCTCTCTTGTGGCTGTACAGCCCTCTTAGTCTCAGGCGCGGATTGACTTTGCCTAGACTGAAACGACTCCATTGACCCACTGAAGCTCTTTGGCTTCTCTATGACGACCTGTTCTCTGATATTAAACAGTTTTTTAAAGGCTTTACTAAACAATTGTTATGACCGGACACCAAGTTATCAACAAAAAAATCGGTGCATATAGCACCGACTTTAATCAACTTATAAGTTTAACGATAAGAATAAACTTAAACATCTAGGTTAGCTACATTCAAAGCATTGGCTTCGATGAAGTCACGACGCGGCTCAACTTGATCGCCCATCAAACAGGTAAATAGTTGGTCAGCGGCAATAGCATCTTCAATCGTCACCTGTAGCATACGGCGAGATTCAGGATCCATAGTAGTTTCCCACAGCTGCTCTGGGTTCATCTCACCCAATCCCTTATATCGCTGAATGTATAAGCCACGCTTAGACTCGTTCATCAACCAATCTAGTGCCTCTACAAAGCTTGTTACGTCCTTAGTACGCTCACCACGTTGAACATAACCGCCCTCTTCGATCAGACCATTGATTTCGCCGCCCATCTTAACGATGCGCTGATAATCATTTGACTGGAAGAAGTCATATGAGAACAAGTAGTGCGTATCGATACCATGCTTACGAATCGTGATCTTAGGCAAGTAAGATTGACGCTCTGGATCAAGTACTGGCTCAGCGCTATATAAGATACCGCCTGTCTCTTTCTCAATTAAGTCAGCAACGAATACATCAGCCCATGCTTTAACCTGTGCTTCGTCAGCTAGCATTTCGTTAGTCAATGCTGGGTGGTATAGCATTAGATCAGTGATATTGGTTGGGTAACGTTGCTCTAAGCGAGCAATGATAGCCTCAACTTCACGGTACTGATTAACTAAACGTTCTAATGGCTGACCAGACATGCCAGGTGCACCTTGAGACGGATAGATGTTAGCGTTATCTAGCGCTTGAGTCGTTAGGTACTCAGTCAACGCTGGATCATCTTTCAAGTATTGCTCTTGCTTGCCTTTCTTAACCTTGTAGAGAGGAGGCTGTGCAATATACACATAACCACGCTCAATAAGCTCAGGCATTTGACGGAAGAAGAAGGTCAACAGCAGCGTACGAATATGCGAGCCGTCGACGTCAGCATCGGTCATGATAACGATGTTGTGGTAACGAGTCTTGTCCGGATCATATTCGTCACGGCCAATACCGCAGCCTAATGCAGTAATTAATGTCGCCACTTCTTGTGAAGATAACATCTTATCGAAGCGCGCTTTCTCTACGTTTAGGATCTTACCCTTTAGTGGAAGAATCGCTTGGTTCTTACGGTTACGACCCTGCTTAGCACTACCGCCCGCAGAGTCACCCTCCACTATGTAAATTTCAGAAAGACCAGGGTCCTTCTCTTGGCAGTCAGCAAGCTTACCTGGCAAACCACCTAAATCTAATGCGCCTTTACGACGAGTCATTTCACGTGCTTTACGTGCCGCCTCACGAGCGCGGGCTGCATCGATAATCTTACCCACGATCAGCTTAGCTTCATTTGGATGTTCCATTAGGTAATCACCTAACTGCTCACCCATTGTTTGCTCAACCGCAGACTTAACTTCGCTTGAAACTAGCTTATCTTTAGTCTGTGAGCTGAACTTAGGATCGGGAACTTTAACAGAGATAACCGCAGTTAGACCTTCACGAGCATCATCACCCGTTGCAGCAGTCTTACCCTTCTTGTTAAAACCTTCACGCTCCATGTAGTTATTCAGGTTACGAGTCAACGCACCACGGAAGCCCGCTAAGTGCGTACCACCATCGCGCTGTGGAATGTTGTTAGTAAAACAGAAGATGTTTTCCTGGAAACCATCGTTCCACTGCATCGCGACTTCAACAGTAATACCATCGTCACGCTCTTGGCAAAAGTGGAAAACTTCTTTGTTTACTGGTGTCTTGTTAACGTTTAAGAAGTCAACAAATGCGCTGATACCGCCTTCGTACTTGAAAAACTCATCGCGGTTATCACGCTCGTCAATCAAGCGAATGCCCACACCAGAGTTTAGGAATGACAGCTCACGAACGCGCTTGGCAAGAATATCGAAATGGAACTGAACATCAGAGAAGGTCTCTTCACTTGGCCAGAAACGAATTTCTGTACCAGTGTTAGTCGCTTCACCAACTTCTTTAATTGGCTCATCAGGCTCACCCATGGTGTAGAACTGCTCATACACCTTGCCGTCGCGGCGAATAGTAAGCTGTAGCTTTTTAGATAATGCGTTTACAACCGACACACCTACACCGTGTAGACCGCCTGATACTTTATAAGAGTTATCATCGAACTTACCACCAGCGTGCAGTACCGTCATAATAACCTGAGCAGCTGACACTCCCTCTTCAGGGTGAATAGCAACAGGGATACCTCGACCGTCGTCTCGAACCGATACAGACCCATCGGCATGAATGGTAATATCGACGTCGCTACAGTGGCCCGCTAACGCTTCATCGATAGAGTTATCGACCACTTCGAATACCATGTGATGTAGACCTGTGCCATCATCGGTATCACCGATATACATACCTGGTCTCTTACGTACCGCATCAAGGCCTTTTAAAACCTTAATACTCGAAGAATCATAACTATTCTCTGACATATTATTCTCTCGTCGGTTATTCAATTACCGTTACACGACCCTGTTCCACATGGAACGTCTTACTTGGCGGCGTGATTAACGAATCCACTATCGCTGCAGGCTCAATAGCCGTGACAAAAACTTGTGCCCCGGTATCAGCTAATTGCTGTAACAATAGTTTTCTATGCTGTGCATCCAATTCCGATGGAAGGTCATCCACCAGATAAATACTTTTTTTATCTATTTGTTGTTTAAGCAACTTTCCCTGTGCAATACGCAACGCACAGACTAACAACTTCAGTTGGCCACGGGATAGAGCATCTTGTGCAGGTAGGGTTCCTACCCGCAAACGTAAGTCTGCTTTGTGTGGTCCACTGACGGTATAGCCTATGGCTAAATCTCTGGGATACTGCGTCTCGAGTAGCTGCGCATACTCGGTTTTATTATCCCATCCTCGAGTAAAAGAAACCTTAACATCAACCTGAGGTAAAAACTCTCCGATTATACCCTTAAGTAGCTCATTTAACGAGTCTACATATTGCTTTCGTATCTCGGTAACCAGTTCAGCATAACGAATAAATTCTTTATCCCAAAACTGAATAGAACTATAGGGCGATCCATCTCTGAGTAACTGATTTCGCTGCTTTAAAATTCGACGAACATTAACCCATGCAGCATAAAAGCGTGGGTCGGAATGAAACGCGCCCCAATCAATAAACTGACGTCTAGATTTAGGACCTTCGAACAGCAACGAAAAACTCTCAGGCGTGATCACTTGGATCGGCAGAGTTTCGGCTAATGTCGATAAACGCTTTACTTTATCACCATTGATTTTAACTTCAATATCACCGCTTCTAAAACGCCGTAAACCTATCTTGCTGAGCTCTTCGCCGTTAACCATATTGGCAAACAATGTCAAAGCATCATCGTCATTCTTAATGACACGCTGGGAGAGGTGACTACGAAAGGAGCGCCCCATGCCGAGGAAGTAAATGGCCTCGAGGATACTGGTTTTTCCACTACCATTGTGGCCATAGATTAAGTTTAGCCCGTCACCCGGCTGCAGTTGTGCAGAGGAGATATTACGAAAAGCTTCGATATGGAGACGAGTAAGACTCATTGATGACCTTTATAACAACGGGGAGTGTTCTATTACTGAGTCACTTAGGTTAACCAGATAAAGCATGTTAAACACCTTTATCTGGCTGACCTTAAGTCAAGATAGGAAGGTTGGGGACTACAAACGCATTGGCATAACAACATACATAGAGTCTTGCTCTATGTGATTGTCGATAAGTGCGCTTGAGTTACCGTCTATCAAGGTAATGCGTACATCATCTGAAGGTAGGTTATTGAGCACGTCGAGTAAGTAACTGACGTTAAAGCCTATCTCTAATGGCGCATTTTCATATTCAACATCTAAGATCTCTTCCGCTTCTTCCTGTTCAGGGTTATTAGCGGTGATCTTAATTAAATTGTTTTCCAGCTGTACGCGTACGCCACGAAACTTCTCATTCGACAGAATAGAAGCACGCAGTAACGCTTGCTTTAACTGCTGACGACTGGCAATAACGACTTTGTCACCACCTTTTGGTAATACCCGGCGATAATCAGGGAAACGCCCATCCACCAGCTTACTGGTAAATACTGCCGTCGCAGTCGTTGCTCTAATCGCATTGTCACCAATTGCAATGGTCACATCGAGATCGTCGGCTTCAAAAGAGCGCATCAGCTCTAACACACCTTTGCGCGGCACGATCACTTGCTTTTCAGGCAGTGACGCTTCGATCATTCGATGACTCAGTGCCAAACGGTGTCCGTCTGTCGCAATCGCGCGTAGCACATTACCTTCGGTTTCCAATAACAGACCGTTAAGGTAGTAACGCACGTCTTGGTTAGCCATAGAGAACTGTGTCGCATCGATTAAGGACTTCATAGTGCCCTGCTTCAGAGTAAACTCTATCTCAGCTTCAAAGGCATCGACGTTTGGATACTCTTCTGCTGGCAAGGTCGCTAAAGTAAAGCGACTACGGCCTGAACGTAATAACAAGCGATTGTCTTGCTGTTCTATTTTAAGCTCTACCTGATCCGGCAGTGACTTAACAATATCTAAAAACTTCTTCGCCGGAACAGTTGTTCGCCCCTCAAGGATCTCACCTTCTAGCTGAACTTCGCCGACTAATTCGACCTCTAAATCGGTTCCAGTCAACTTTAGTGAGTGATTACTCACTTCAACTAAAAGGTTTGCCAGTATAGGCAAGTTATGTCGCCTTTCTACCGCGCCACTAACAAGTTGCAGCGGTTTTAATAAGGCATCCCTATCAATTGAGAATTTCATTGATTCAATATCCCTGATCTTAAGAAGATAAAGTTCTTATCAAGTTAGCATAATCTTCTTTAATGTCATGACTTTCTTCACGCAACTGCGCAATTTTACGACACGCATGTAAAACCGTTGTATGGTCACGACCACCAAAGGCGTCGCCAATTTCAGGCAAACTCTGGTTGGTTAGCTCTTTCGATAATGCCATCGCCATCTGTCTTGGACGCGCCACGCTACGGGAGCGACGCTTAGACAGCATATCCGCCATCTTAATCTTGTAGTATTCCGCTACTGTCTTCTGAATATTATCAATCGTCACCAACTTCTCTTGTAGAGCGAGTAAGTCACGTAGTGCTTCACGGACAAAGTCGATAGTGATCGGACGGCCGGTAAAGTTAGCATTAGCAATTACACGGTTCAGTGCGCCTTCAAGCTCACGAACGTTTGAACGTAAACGTTTAGCAATAAAGAACGCCACCTCATCCGGCAAATTAATGCCACTCTCTTGTGCCTTACGCATCAAGATCGCTACACGGGTTTCTAACTCTGGCGGCTCAATCGCAACCGTTAAACCCCAACCGAAACGTGACTTAAGACGATCTTCAACACCATCGATCTCTTTTGGATATTTATCCGAAGTCAGAATGATCTGATGATTACCCTCTAATAAGGCATTAAAGGTATGGAAAAATTCTTCTTGAGATCTGTCTTTGTTAGCAAAGAATTGAATGTCATCAATAAACAGCGCGTCAACACTGCGGTAGTAACGCTTGAATTCTTCGATAGCGTTATTTTGTAACGCCTTAACCATATCTTGCACAAAACGCTCAGAATGCATGTAAACCACTTTTGCATCTGGCTTATTCTTAATAATGCCATTACCAACAGCGTGCAATAGGTGAGTCTTACCTAAACCGGTGCCACCATAAAGGAACAACGGGTTATATGCACCACCAGGATTTTCAGCCACCTGCAAAGCAGCCGCTTTACCTAATTGGTTTGATTTACCTTCTACGAAGTTATCAAACTGGTAAGTCGGATTAATGTTACTACGATGATTAGCATTCGCCATAGGCTCTGCATGCGGAGTATTGAAAGAAGGCTTGGCCACTTCTCTACTAGCAGGCTTGCTACTCTTTACTTCAGCTGTGGCCTGAACAACTGGCTTCGCCGATGGGCGACTGCCGATATCGAAACGCAAACTTGGCGCATCGTTACCCATTTGTTCAGTAAAAAATTGGTTGATGATATTAAGGTATTTATCCCTAACCCAATCCAAAACAAAACGATTAGGCGCATAGATGACGAGCGTGTCGCCTTCCATTTCTGCTTGTAACGGTCTTATCCACATACTGAATTGCTGAGCAGATAGCTCATCTTGCAGCCTTGCGATACATTGTTGCCAAAGTGAAACCGCCACTGTAGTTATCCCCAGAAGATCATACAAAAGAGGTCTATTCTATAGTGAGATCACGCTGATCGCTATCCTTTAAATAGATTTATCCCCAGATAGATCAACTAATCATTAAGATCTCGATCTTAAAAGATCCCTTGCGATCAAAAAAAATTAGCCAAGCTGCAAATCCAGCTTTATAAAGCGATCCAGATCGATCTATAATAGATGACCTTCGATCTGCTTTTTGATCTACTAAACCACAAGATGTAGTGGTAACTCACAGAGTTATCCACACATTATAGTAGCGTTAAACCTTCGAAGAATATTCGGAGATGCCAATATTTCATCACTTGTGCGCTTTCCTTGTTGACGAGGATAACTAAAGTGATTACAATTCGGCCTCTTTTTTGCCCTTAGCTCTATTTATAGAGTGTAAGGATTATTAACCTAACAAAGACGGATTGCCATAATGAGTAAACGTACTTTTCAACCTAGCAACCTGAAGCGCAAGCGTTCTCACGGCTTCCGCGCTCGTATGGCTACAGTAGGTGGCCGTAAGGTCATCGCACGTCGCCGTGCTAAAGGTCGCGCTCGTCTTTCTGCGTAATCGTAGAAATGCAAGTGACTAGCTACACCTTTACGCGGGAGTTACGTTTGTTAACTCCCGCGCAATTTAAATCTGTATTTACCAAACCTATCAAAGCGTCCTCCGCTGAAATAACCTTACTTGCAATTCCTAATTCTGAACAACATCCTCGTTTAGGACTAACTGTTGCCAAGCGTTATGTCAAAAAAGCAAACCAACGTAACCGTATTAAACGCATAATTAGAGATAATTTCCGTTTACACCAGCATGATCTACCCGCTGTGGATATCGTTGTGCTTGTAAGAAATGGCGTGCTTGATATGGAAAACGCAGAACTTAAAAACTTAGTAGAAAAGCTATGGCGAAAACTCTCTCGCCGTTACAATGGCTAGCAACTACGATTATTCGTGGTTACCAACTACTCATAAGCCCCATGCTGGGGCCTCGTTGTAGGTTCAATCCAACGTGTTCACATTACGCAATCGAAGCAATTCGTTTGCATGGAGTGGTGAAAGGGTGTTGGTTTGCAGGTAAACGCATATTAAAATGTCACCCTTTACATCCGGGCGGTGAAGACCCCGTCCCTAACAAAAAACATAGGTGCGATAAATAGGTTATGGAATCTCAACGCAATATATTGCTGATCGGTTTGCTGTTTGTCAGCTTCCTACTGTGGCAACAGTGGCAAGCAGATAAAGCTCCTCAACCGGTGGCAGCAGCTCAAACTCAATCTTCAATCCCTGCTTCAACGGTTGCTGACGCTCATAGCTCAGACGTACCTGATGCCGATTCAGCTGTACCAGAAACGGTTACCGCATCAAAAGAGCTAATCACAGTTATTACTGACCAACTAGAGATCAAAATTGACCCTGTTGGTGGTGATATAGTTTACTCAGCCCTTCTTGCTCACAAGCTTGAAGAAAATGGAGACGATCCATTCGTTCTTCTTGAGCAGACAAATGATATCTACTATATCGCGCAAAGTGGCCTAATCGGCCGTGACGGTATTGATAGTAGTGTTAAAGGTCGAGCTCACTTTGACAGTGCTTCACGTGAGTACAAATTGACTGATGGTCAAGACACACTAAACGTTCCTTTGACTTACGTTAGTGACAAAGGTGTGACTTACACCAAAGTATTTGTCTTCACTCGTGGTAAATACAACGTCGCTGTTGATTACAAAATTAACAACACTTCAGATGCACAGCTTCAAGTTCAAATGTATGGACAGATCAAGCACAGCATCAAGAAGAGCGAAAGCAGCATGATGATGCCAACTTATCGTGGCGCAGCGTTCTCAACTGCTGATGTTCGCTACGAGAAGTACAGCTTCGACGATATGGTAGATAAAAACCTAGATGACTCAACACTAGGTGGCTGGGTAGCAATGCTGCAGCACTACTTCGTATCGGCTTGGATACCACCAGCTGCTGAGAAGAATATTATCTTCTCTAGTGTAAAAAATGGACTCGCGAATATTGGTTTCCGTGGTGAGCTACAAGATATCGCACCTGGCGCTGAAAAAACGATTTCAGCTGAGTTCTATGTTGGTCCTAAAGATCAAAAAGCACTATCAGCGCTTTCTCCATCGCTAAACCTAGTAGTTGATTATGGCTTCCTATGGTGGTTAGCAGTACCTATCTACAAACTATTGATGTTCTTCCAATCAATCGTTGGTAACTGGGGTATCGCTATTATCCTAATCACATTAACTGTTCGTGGTCTGCTATACCCGCTAACGAAAGCGCAATACACCTCTATGGCGAAAATGCGTAATCTACAGCCTAAGCTTGCAGATCTAAAAGAGCGTTTTGGTGATGACCGTCAAAAGATGGGTCAGGCTATGATGGAACTGTACAAGAAAGAGAAAGTAAACCCTATGGGTGGCTGTCTTCCAATCTTGCTACAGATGCCAATCTTCATCGCACTATACTGGGTACTACTAGAAAGTGTTGAATTGCGTCACGCGCCATTCATGCTATGGATTACTGACTTATCAGTTCAAGATCCTTACTACGTGCTACCTATCCTAATGGGTATCTCGATGTTCATTATGCAGAAGATGCAGCCAATGGCACCGACGATGGACCCAATGCAAGTTAAGATGATGCAGTGGATGCCAGTGATCTTTACCGTATTCTTCCTATGGTTCCCAGCAGGTCTGGTTCTATACTGGTTGGTAGGTAACTTAGTGGCGATTACGCAGCAGAAAATTATCTATGCTGGTCTGGAGAAAAAAGGGTTAAAATAACCTTTAGCTCTGACTAACAAAAAGCGGTCTAATACTGAGTATTGACCGCTTTTTTGCTTTCTATGTAGAGACAATATTTTTTACTTCACCTGAAAATCAAATTAGGAAACACAGTAATGACTACAGATACTATCGTGGCACAAGCGACCGCTCCCGGACGTGGTGGCGTAGGTATTATTCGCGTATCTGGCGACTTAGCGAGTAATGTTGCTATGGCCGTTTTAGGGCATATCCCTAAAACTCGCTACGCAGATTACTGTGATTTTAAAGATGAAACAGGTGAAGTGATTGACCAAGGCATCGCGCTATTCTTTAAAGGTCCAAACTCCTTTACCGGTGAAGATGTACTCGAGCTGCAAGGCCACGGCGGTCAAATCGTTCTCGACATGCTCATTAAGCGTGTGATGGAAGTCGATGGGCTGCGTATTGCAAAACCCGGTGAATTCAGCGAACAAGCTTTCATGAATGACAAGCTTGACCTTACTCAGGCCGAAGCGATTGCCGACCTAATTGATGCGACCAGCGAACAGGCCGCTAAAAGCGCTCTAAACTCACTTCAGGGTGAATTCTCAACTCAAGTACATGATCTGGTAGAAAAGGTCACAAATCTACGCTTATACGTCGAGGCTGCGATTGATTTCCCAGATGAAGAGGTCGATTTCCTATCTGACGGTAAAATTGCCGCCTCTTTAAATGGGATTATTAGCAAACTCGATGGTGTTCAAGCTAGCGCTAAGCAAGGCTCAATTATTCGAGAAGGCATGAAGGTAGTGATTGCGGGTCGCCCTAACGCTGGTAAATCTAGCCTATTGAATGCCCTCGCTGGTAAGGAGTCTGCTATTGTCACCGAAATTGCAGGTACCACTCGCGATGTACTGCGTGAACATATCCATTTAGACGGTATGCCATTGCATATTATCGATACTGCAGGCCTGCGTGATACCGCCGATACGGTAGAGAAAATAGGCATCGAGCGAGCTTGGGATGAGATAAAAACCGCCGATAGAGTACTGTTTATGGTCGATGGTACGACGACCGATGCCGTTGATCCCCACGAAATCTGGCCAGACTTTATCGATCGCCTTCCAAATAACTTAGGTGTGACAGTCGTGCGTAACAAAGCCGATCTTACTGGTGAAGATCTCGCTATAACGCAAGAAGCCGGACACAGCATCTACCGGATCTCAGCGAAAACAGGCTTAGGCGTAGAAGAGCTAAAGCAACACCTGAAATCACTAATGGGTTACCAGAGCAACCTTGAAGGCGGCTTTATTGCCCGTCGTCGCCACTTAGAAGCCTTAGACTTAGCTAGCAGCCATTTAATGCTAGGTAAAGAGCAGTTAGAAGTGTATCAGGCGGGCGAACTACTTGCCGAAGAGTTACGTATGTGTCAGATGGCACTCTCAGAGATCACTGGTAAGTTCACCTCAGATGATCTGTTAGGTAAGATCTTTAGCTCATTTTGTATCGGTAAGTAAAACTTAGACTCCAGTCCCCAGTTTAGATATTAATTGTTATAGTCTGATATCAATAGATTGCTACTCAATTAATGAAGAAATGCCACTAGTTACCCTAGTGGCATTTTTTCGCTCTTTTCCTTAGCTTTAGTCTACTAAGCACTATTATTCAGCTCACCAACGGAACAGGCAGCCATAGCCTCACCCAGCAGGCCTTCACGCTCAGCTTTCACCGGAGAAATATAAATAATCCCGGTCATAGCAAAGCCATATACTTGCGTTAAAGCTATCGGTTATAGCTCAAAAATACCGAATCCTTTCCTCTACACCACTTCATCTAGCAGCAATGAATTACTCCCTCATCAAACAGGAGGGATCAATAACACCAGCAACCTAGAGATAAGATCTTTGTTTGTGTATATATTGAAATAAATTATGGTGAGGAATGTGGAGAAAAGAACATTCCTCCTAGAAGACACGCAAAATAAACCACTTCAACTGAAAGCAATGATCGAGATCATTAAAGCTCATATAAGTATCAACAGAGATATCAACAAGCAAAGTTGATCTGTGGATAGTTCTAGATCAACTACAGACACAACATGCAACAAATTGATTTTTAACAAAAATATAGCCATACCATTTAAGATCTCAATCTGATTATTTTCCAAATCAATCGATCTTTATTAATAAGTTATACTCAGAAAAATTATATTCATGATCCGAATTTAATAACTGTTCCATTTTGAGAGTAAAAAGCGATGAATTTTCCCAAATAGAGCCAGCTTTTTCCGCAATTTCACGTTAGTAGATCCCATCGACTCAACAGGCTTTTCGATACTAGATTTATTAGGTCTTCGAGTATGCTTGTGTCCGGATTTTTTGTGGGCTCTTGCGGACCCAAAAGCGAGTTAACTATAGCTATTTACCGCTAGGCAGATATTTAGCCTTGTACACAATAGTGATGATGTCTAATTACATAATAACGGCAGATGGCCACCATGTTTCTCTACTGATATAACGCCATAAATAGGATAGGTTCAACTCTGTAGTTAACAGAGTGAAGTAAAATTTAACCAGTCTGAAAGGTAGAATAATGTGCCGAAATTAGCAGATAAAATTGTAACTACTGTTTTGACCTTTTACTCTAAACCCGATGCTTATAGAGGTTAGCCTTTCGCTAATTAGCACTTTGGTTCCACGTGAAACCCTTACTAACTAAAATAAAAAACCTTTAAAATCATACGCATAAAGTAATACAGTTAGTTACTAATAAGTAAGAGCTAATCTATGCCTATTCACTTCTAAAAAAATAAGTGACTCATGGCATTTCAAAAGTGAATAGCACTAGCAACCAGAATCGACAATCTCAAATACTGGAGGTGTGGTAGGGCTAGCAGCCTGTGTGTATTTAAGGTAACAATTATCACCGCTATACTTTTTTGTCTGCGTCATGAAGCGAATGAAATTATCACCGCCGTTATTATGAAAGTACCAGTCCGCAGAACGCTCAGGATGAAATTGTGAATCTTCAAATTTAGCAAGAATCAGCTTACTCCAACTATTAGCAGCATCAGCAGCTGGATAACCATAGGCTAAATGAATTTTTTGGCCATCGATAATAATGACATTCTCTTCAGAGCTTGGATCATTTTTATCTTCTGGTGGCTTGTTCTGCAGTCCTTGTAATACAGATTTAGGGTAAAGCACACTCATAGCACCATGCATCTCAGCCTGTAGGCCTTTCAAAGAAGAGATTCTGGCATCAGACTGAAGTTCAATAAAACGAGAAGCAGCAATAACACTGAGTATCGCGAGAACAATAATGACCACAACTAATTCAATCAGTGTAAATCCATTTTTTTTCATTAAATTCATCGTTTTATTGACTAAGAAGAAACTGCATTATATTGAATAATTTAAAATGAATACAGTTCATATTTATCAGGTTAAACCTGCCACTAATGCTTAGCGAGATTCAGCCTTAGAAAGCGATGTAGCACAGAATAGATAGCTTGAAATGAGCTAGCAATATCAACCTCATCTTGACTCAGCAACTCAAGCGTAAACAAAGCCTGCCAATTCAGTGATGAGTTTTACAAGCTGTATCACTTTCATTCCATTTTGATCACGGTAAAATCCGCGCCTTGTTTGATTCCACACCTTTTAAATAGCTTATTTATGATGATCGATCTGGCCTTATTACCACTTTATTTAACCACTGTAGTGGCCCTTCTACTGATCCCCGGACCAGACATGCTGCTGATAGCCAGTTCAAGCCTAAGTTATGGCCGTAAAGTAGGTGTTTACGCCAGTTTTGGTAATGCGACATCTGGACTGATCTTAACCCTGTTGGCAGCCATGGGTGTATCGGCAATTATCGCCATGAACCCGATGGCATTAGAAGTATTACGCATTCTAGGTGGTGCCTACCTATTAAAGATGGGATGGGACTGTATTCGCAGCTCGGCAGCGGAAGCTCCTGAAATAGAGCAGCAGAATAATCTGGCCAAGCTATTATATCGACGCGCGGTAGTCAGTAACTTACTTAACCCTAAAGCATTGATATTTTTTGTATTATTTTTACCCCAATTTGTATCGACTCAACTAACAGCCAGCTCTGGTGAGCAGATGTTAGCCCTGGGCTTATTACTTAACGTGATGGGGTTAGCTTTTAATCTATTGCTAGTGGCTTTAGTCGGTACGGTAGGTAAACCACTATTGAAAAATGAGAAATTCAGAACCTATCAAAATAAATTTATGGGCGTGATCTTCTTTGTTTTGGCTATCTGGCTACTGGCTTCTCAGGTTCAAAATATCAGTTAAGCTCTTTTATAAAGGACAATAAAAAAGCGGGGATTATTCCCCGCTTTTTGGCAAAAGATTAACGATTACCGTATTCAATAATCGTTTCACGATAGAGCTTTAACAACGCTTCATCTCTCACCTTTACACCAACTCGCTGGGCAGTATTAGACGCCCAATCATCGTGCTGATGCTTACGACCGTCAAACTTCTGGATTGTTAGTCCTTCAGCAGGACCATCGGTAACTACACGAACAGGCCCTTCACGCAGGGTAAATAAAGTAGGATCGATAACGTAGGCTATCGCAGATGGATCATGGACATGACATCCCTCTAACCCTACTTTTTCAGAGTAAAATTTAAGATAATAACGACTAATATCCCAAATAAACTGCCCTACTTCACCAGCATCGTCTCTTAAGTGATCGAGATAATCTTTACTGAAGAAACTCTCCTCTGTGACGTCTAGACCAATAATTACCACTGGCCAAGCTGCAGTAAATACTTTATCAGCAGCATGTGGATCGTCATGAATATTCGCCTCAGCATAAGGAGTAACATTACCACGGTGATTATTCTCACCGAAGGCCCCGCCCATAATCACGACCTCCTTAACTAAGCCAGCTATCTCAGGTGCAGCGTCTAACGCCAACGCTAAGTTAGTTAAAGGCCCAACGGCAACTAAGGTGATCTCACCTGGCTCGGCTTTAACCGAGTCGATAATATATTGATAAGCAGGACGAGGATCGGCTGTCACAGTTAGATCGGTAGGCGCATGAACATCACCAAATCCAGTTTCACCATGAACGACTACTGTAGGCCCCACAGGATCACGTACAATAGGTCTATCAGCGCCCTTCGCGACATCTGCACTAAATCCATACTTTTGTTTTAAAAACAGAGCATTATTAGTACCATTCTCGATAGTCGCATTACCAAAAACTGTCGTAATACCTTTCAGTTCTATTGCTGGATGCCCTTCGGCAAACAGGATAGCCATAGCATCATCAATCCCCGGATCGGTATCGAGAATTATTTTATTTGTCATTTTATTCGGATCCTAATCATTACAATTTATCTAGTGTAGGTGGCCGTAAGATACCTTTATAAGCCATTGATTAACGTGATATAGATTTTAAGCTAAATAAACTATTTCAAACCTAATGCCTATTTCAGTGAAAAATTGGCCAATCTGCTGTTAATGTAGCTAATAAGCTACATTAACAGCTGTCAAACCTAGCCCACTGCAAATCAATCTCACTGAAAACACCATAGAAAATTAACGACAAAACAGACCGAGCTTAGAGATCATAATTACAATTTCACTTATGATGCATACAGGTTATTGGCTGTAAATAATGCACTATATATAAGCTGTAGCAGTCAACAACCCTCTGTTTGACACAAATTATTAGGATCGATCATGGCAAAAGTAGACATTTTAGTAGGTACCACACTAGGCAGTGCGGAGTATGTAGCGGATGAAATATCCGATCAGTTAGGTGATTTAGGTCATGAAACGATTGTGCATCTTGCTGCAAATCTAGACGAACTGAGTAAAGATTCTCTATGGTTAATCGTATCTTCGACTCATGGAGCCGGGGATCTTCCCGATAATATCGTGCCATTTTTCGATGAGATCCAAGCTAAAAAACCCGATCTCAATGGCGTAAAATTCGCGTTGTGTGCCATTGGTGATTCAAGTTATGACACATTTTGTCAGGGCCCAGAAAAACTGGTTGATGAGCTTATTCAATGCGGTGCAAAAGTCTATGTGGATAAGATCCAGATCGATGTTCAATACGATCCAATTCCTGAAGAACCTGCATTAACCTGGCTTTGCGGCTGGCAAGATCAACTTTAAGATCTAATCCCTCGCCTTTTTTACGATTATTCTTCCCAACAACTCACAGATTAGATCAAACTTATCCACATAATAGTTATTAATTTAATAAATATGTGGATAAGCTATTATTTTGATCTGATCAACAGTTGCATTAATTCACATCGGATCTGCTCAATGATCCACCCTGTGGATAAATAGCCGATCTATCCCCAAGCTTAATCCAGTTAGATCGCGATCAGATCACAAGATCATTTTGCTGTTAATCATTGAATATAAAAGACAATTAAAGTTATCCACCGAAAACAGCGATCTTAATAGTAAACATAATAAGAGATCTATATAAAGATCTTAAGATCTATTAAGGCGATCCCCTCTGATCAAAACAAGCTAAATAGATCGTTCACCTTAAGCAAAGCAAATGCTAAAATGCTCTGCTCAGAAACAATTTATCCTTTTACGAATCGAAGGCTGTCGAATGCAATTTCATGAACGGTTTGATGTAATCGTTGTTGGTGGTGGTCATGCAGGTACAGAAGCGGCTTTAGCTTCTGCCAGAATGGGCTCTAAAACACTTTTACTGACCCATAACATAGATACTTTAGGGCAAATGTCCTGTAACCCTGCTATCGGCGGCATAGGTAAAGGACATTTAGTCAAAGAAATTGATGCGTTAGGTGGAGCAATGGCTGTTGCTACTGACTTTGCAGGTATTCAATTTCGTACTTTGAACTCAAGTAAAGGGCCAGCTGTTCGTGCTACTCGTGCACAAGCAGATAGAGCGCTTTATCGCCATAAGATCCAAGAGATCCTGCAACACCAAGTTAATTTACGTATTTTTCAACAAGCTGTTGATGATCTTGTTGTTGAAAACGACAGAGTTATCGGTGTTGTTACACAGATGGGTTTAGCCTTTGAAGCACCAGCAGTTGTCTTGACCGCTGGTACCTTCCTAGGCGGTAAGATCCATATCGGACTTGAAAACTATAGCGGTGGTCGCGCTGGTGATCCGCCTGCAATCGCATTGGCCAATAGATTACGTGAGTTACCAATTCGTGTTGGCCGTTTAAAAACCGGTACGCCACCACGTATCGATGCGAACACTATCGATTTTTCAAAAATGACGGAGCAAAAAGGTGATGATCCATTGCCTGTTATGTCATTTATCGGTGATGTTAACGATCATCCTGAACAGATTTCTTGTCATATTACGCATACTAACGAGCGTACCCACGATATCATTCGTGGAGGATTGGACAGAAGTCCTATGTATTCAGGCATTATCGAAGGGATCGGACCGCGTTACTGCCCTTCGATTGAAGACAAGATTAATCGCTTTGCCGATAAAACATCTCATCAGATCTTCATTGAGCCTGAAGGGTTAAACACCACTGAGATCTATCCAAATGGTATCTCAACGAGTTTACCGTTTGATGTGCAGTTGAACTTAGTCCGTTCGATCAAAGGCATGGAGCATGCTGAGATCATGCGTCCAGGTTACGCCATCGAGTATGACTATTTCGATCCACGCGATCTTAAAAACTCGCTAGAAACTAAGACCATTAGCGGTTTGTTCTTTGCTGGACAGATTAACGGCACAACGGGTTACGAAGAAGCTGGGGCACAAGGTCTGCTAGCGGGGATGAACGCGTCACTACAAGTGCAGGGGAAAGAAGCTTGGTGTCCACGCCGAGATCAAGCCTATCTAGGTGTATTGGTTGATGATCTTTCTACCTTAGGCACCAAAGAACCATACCGTATGTTCACTAGCCGTGCTGAATACCGTTTATTGCTACGTGAAGATAACGCCGATCTACGTTTAACCGAGAAAGGCCGTGAACTAGGTTTAGTTGATGATCATCGTTGGGCACTGTTTAGCGAGAAGATGGAGTCGATCGAAACAGAACTACAGCGATTACGTGGTCAATGGATCCATCCTAATTCACCTCTGGTTGATGTGTTGAATCCACACTTGAACACACCGATCACTCGTGAAGCGACATTTGAAGATCTGCTACGTCGTCCAGAGATGGATTATCCAAAGCTGATGTCTATTGACGGTTTTGGACCTGGACTTGAAGATCAACGCGCTGCAGAGCAAGTTCAGATCCAAGTTAAGTATTCTGGTTATATCCAGCGTCAGCAGGGCGAAATCGATAAGGCTATTCGCCATGAAACGACCCTGTTACCACTTGAGCTTGATTATCAAGAAGTTCCTGGTTTATCTAACGAGGTTATTGCTAAGTTAAATGAGCATAAGCCAGAAACCATTGGGCAGGCTTCACGAATTTCAGGAATGACACCAGCGGCAATCTCTATTTTGTTGGTACACCTTAAAAAACGTGGTTTATTGAGAAAGAGCGCTTAGTTCGCTCTAAACTCGGTAGTTTTACATGATAAAGGGAAGCTTTGAGGCTTCCTTTCATCTTTTTAGCGATTCATAATACTGATTGATATTTAATTCGCTCTATTTGAGGACACAAACTGTGTTATCTGCCCAATTAAATGATTATTTGGCCGAAGTTGGCCTGACTGCTACCGAGCAGCAAAAACAGCAGCTTGTAGACTTTGTTGGCATGCTCAATAAGTGGAACAAGGCATTTAATCTGACTTCTGTTCGCGATCCTGAGCAGATGTTAATTCGTCACATCATGGACAGCTTAGTAGTGTCGCCTCACCTAAAAGGCGATCGTTTTATTGATGTCGGCACTGGACCCGGATTACCAGGGATCCCACTAGCGATCTTAAATCCAGATAAAGAGTTCGTACTGCTCGATAGTTTAGGTAAGCGTATTCGTTTCCAAAAGCAGGTTCAGTTTGAATTAGGTATCAATAACATATCGTCAATTGAAAGCCGTGTTGAAGCCTATCAGCCAGAAGAGCTATTCGATGGCGTGTTGAGTCGCGCATTTGCATCGATTCAAGATATGCTGCATTGGTGCCAGCACTTACCTAAGGAAGATGGTTGTTTCTACGCGCTTAAGGGACAATTAAGTGAAGAAGAGATGTCACAGATGCCAGCTGGTTTTGTGGTGACCGATACTATCGAACTTAAAGTGCCTAAACTCGACGAGCAGCGTCATCTGCTTAGAGTGATCAAACAAGATTAATTATTTGGGCGCGCGCCATTTTAGTGTGCTCGCCAGCTAATTTTATTTCGGCCGTGATAGATAAAGGCCTAATGAAGTGAGCTACAGCTTATAAAGCGTACTGAAAAGTTGCAATCTTTCAGCGCTTCAAGCAATTTAAGAAATAACCATTAGATTTGCGCGCTAATTTCTTAAGCAAACGTCGCTTAGGGATATAATAAAAGTGACTTACAGGGTGATATTGTGGGTAAAGTGATTGCCGTGGCCAACCAGAAAGGTGGTGTCGGAAAAACAACAACTTGTGTAAATTTAGCTGCCTCTTTAGCGGCGACTAAGCGTCGTGTTTTGTTGATCGATCTCGATCCACAGGGGAATGCGACCATGGGGAGCGGTATCGATAAGTATGAAGTCGAGAATACTGCCTATGAACTACTGGTTGAAGAGAAACCATTTGAAGAAGTTGTTTGCCGAGATACGAACGGTAAGTACGATCTCATTGCCGGCAATGGTGACGTGACAGCTGCCGAGATTAAACTCATGGAGTTTTTTGCTCGCGAAATCCGTTTACGCAACGCCCTCGCCCCAATTAAAGATGATTACGACTTTATTTTCATCGACTGCCCACCTTCACTGAATATGCTAACGGTTAACGCTATGTCTGCTGCCGACTCTGTGCTGGTTCCTATGCAGTGTGAGTACTATGCATTGGAAGGGTTAACGGCATTGATGGATACCATTAGTAAGTTAGCGGCTATGGTTAACCCTGGTCTACATATCGAAGGGATCTTACGCACCATGTACGATCCACGTAATCGACTCTCAAATGATGTATCTGATCAGCTAAAACAGCACTTTGGTGATAAGGTTTACCGCACTGTGATCCCACGGAATGTTCGCTTAGCTGAGGCACCAAGTTTTGGTGCACCCGCAATGTATTACGATAAATCAAGCGCAGGGGCTAAAGCCTATCTCGCATTGGCTGGTGAAATTATTCGCCGTGCAGAGCAACTAAGCCAGGCCGAGTTAGTTTAAGGATAAAAGATGACACTGAAAAAAAGAGGCTTAGGTAAGGGCCTAGATGCACTATTGAGTACCAGCCAAGCGGCTAGTCAGCGTATCGCACCTGCTGCAGAAGTTGAGCTAGAGATTAAAAACGATGATTTAGTCACGTTAGATATCGATAGATTGCAACCTGGTAAGTATCAACCGCGTAAAGATATGGCGCCTGAAGCACTTGAGGAGCTTGCTGAGTCTATTCGTGCTCAAGGTATTATCCAGCCTATTGTTGTACGTAAAGTATCTCCTGAAAGTTACGAGATTATTGCGGGTGAACGTCGTTGGCGTGCATCGCAGTTAGCTGGTCTAGCTGCTATCCCTTGTATCGTTAAGCAGGTCCCCGATGAAGCTGCTGTTGCTATCGCGCTAATCGAAAACATCCAACGCGAAGACCTTAATGCAATGGAAGAAGCGATTGCATTAAACCGTTTAATCGAAGAATTTGACTTAACTCATCAGCAGATTGCTGACGCAGTAGGTAAATCTCGTGCAACGGTCTCAAATTTGCTACGCCTCAATGGATTAAATGAACCAGTTAAGCGTATGCTTGAATATGGCGATATCGACATGGGTCATGGTCGCGCATTGTTGGCGATTAATGGTGATGAACAAACTAATCTTGCTCGATTGGTTGTTGCTAAAGAATTAACAGTTCGTGAAACTGAACGATTGGTTAATAAAACCTTAAATCAAACTGAAATCGTCGAAAAGCCAGCTAAAGATCATGATGTAGTGCGTCTAGAGAGCCAATTAATTGAAAGGCTCGGTGCCAAGGTTACGTTAACCCATAACAAGAAGGGGAAAGGTAAATTGGTAATAAACTATCAAAATTTGGCTGAATTAGAGGGAATTATCAGCAAAATTCACTAAATTCTTAAAGTTAACACTATATTATGTAACTTTGTGACATTCGTTAATCTTACACTTTTAGACTTTTGGCGTAGATCACACTAAAAGTCCCCTTTTTATAGCTGTTAAACTTGCTTTGAAAGCCTGAAACGGTATACTTTCGCAAGCTTTTTGTACCTCGGGTTTATACGGATATTTGTAATCCTGTCATCGAAACAAGAAGTTATAATGCGGAGAAGGTAAATTGAGCAAGGTTTTAGCACGTCGTGGCCGGCGGTCAGCCTATAGATTAGTTTTACTGCAGGCGGCGGTTGCTGGATGTGTTTCCCTTTTCTTTTTCGCTATGTGGGGAGTTCAGCATGGTATATCTGCTTTGGCAGGTGGTGCTATCGCTGTATTCCCTAATTTTGTGTTCGCAACCCTAGCTTTCTCCCATTCGGGGGCGCAAGCATCAGGAAAGGTCGTAAGATCATTTTTCCTGGGGGAAGCGGTAAAGTTGCTGTTAACCATTGTACTATTTTCACTTGCATTTGGTTTGATGAAAGCGTCATTTATGCCGTTATTCATCTGTTATTTACTTGTGCTAGTTGTACCTTGGACAGTCCCTTTATACTTCAAACAAAATTAAGTGAGATTAATCATGGCGACAACTGGGGATGATACGTTAACTATAACGGCTTCCGACTATATCCAGCATCACCTGACTAATGCGAAAATGTGTTCCGCTGATGGCGGGATTGCTTTTAACTATGCATGTCAAGATGCGGGGTTTTGGACTTGGCACATTGACTCACTTTTGTTTTCAGTTGGTCTAGGGGTTCTATTTTTGTGGTTATTCTACAAAGTAGGACAAAAGGCAACAATTGGTGTTCCAGGCAAGCTTCAATGTTTCGTTGAAATGTGCGTGGAAGGTGTAGATAAAATCGTTAAAGACTCATTTCATGGGAAAAACGCGCTTATCGCACCATTAGGTCTAACTATTTTCGTCTGGGTTTTCCTGATGAACTTGATGGACTTGATCCCTGTTGACTTTGTACCTGAGGCCGCAAACAGATTATTAGGCGTACCTTACCTAAAGATTGTACCTACAACTGACTTGAACGTAACTTTGGGCTTAGCTTTAAGTGTGTTCGCGTTAATTGTTTTCTACAGTATCAAGGTTAAAGGTGTAGGTGGGTTCACTAAAGAACTAACTTTACAGCCTTTCAATCATTGGGCACTAATTCCAATTAACTTTATTTTGGAAACAGTGACTTTGGTTGCGAAGCCGATTTCATTATCGCTTCGTCTGTTTGGTAACCTGTATGCAGGTGAGTTGATCTTTATTCTGATAGCACTGATGCCTTGGTGGGCTCAGTTTGCATTATCAGTGCCTTGGGCCATTTTCCATATTTTGGTAATTGTGCTGCAGGCGTTTATCTTCATGATGCTGACGATTGTATATCTAAGCATGGCACATGAAGACCATTAATTTATTAAAAATTAGATACTTATCGGAGATAAAATGGAAACTGTAATTAGCTTTACAGCAATAGCTGTTGCAATTATGATCGGCTTAGCAGCGCTAGGTACTGGTATTGGCTTTGCTATTCTAGGTGGTAAATTCCTAGAAGCTTCTGCTCGTCAACCAGAACTTGCTCCTGCACTTCAAACTAAAATGTTCATCGTAGCTGGTCTACTTGATGCGATCTCAATGATTGCAGTTGGTGTTGCATTATTCTTCGTATTCGCTAACCCGTTCTTAGGTCAATTGGCAGGCTAATCGTCCCCCTTAGAAGGAGTTGTCGTTATGAGTATTAACGCTACCCTGCTAGGCCAAGCGATTTCTTTTCTTCTCTTTGTGTGGTTTTGCATGAAGTTTGTATGGCCGCCATTGATGAACGCTATCGAAGAACGCCAGAAGAAAATTGCTGATGGGCTAGCTGATGCAGGACGTGCTGCAAAAGATTTAGAGCTAGCTCAGGTGAAAGCCACAGAGCAGCTAAAAGACGCTAAAGCAACAGCAAACGAAATCATTGAGCAAGCGAACAAACGCAAAGCTCAAATTGTTGATGAAGCAAAAATTGAAGCTGACGCCGAGCGTGCGAAAATCATCGCTCAAGGCCACGCTGAAATTGAAAACGAACGTAATCGCGTGAAAGAAGATCTACGTAAGCAAGTAGCTGTACTAGCTATTGCGGGCGCAGAGAAGATTCTTGAACGTTCGATTGATGAAGCCGCACACAGTGACATAGTTAATAAACTTGTTGCTGAACTTTAAATAAGGAGCTTGAGTTATGGCTGAAATAACCACCATCGCTCGTCCTTACGCAAAGGCAGCTTTTGACTTCGCTCTTGAACAGAAAGCAGTAGATAGTTGGGCAGAAATGCTTAACTTCGCCGCATTAGTTAGTGAAAACGAAGCTATGCAGCCACTACTGTCTGGCGCTATGGCCAGCAATAAGCTTGCTGAACTCTTTATTGGAGTTTGTGGTGAGCAGATCAATGAGCAAGCTCAGAACCTGTTAAAGGTAATGGCTGAAAACGGTCGTTTAGTTGCGCTACCTGCTGTTGCTCAACAATTTGTTGAGATGCAACGTGAGTACGCGAAAGAAGTTGAAGCGCAAATCGTTTCAGCTACTGAGCTAACCTCAGAGCAACTACAAGAGCTGAGCGCTTCTCTAGAGAAACGTCTAGCACGCAAAGTTAAGCTGAATTGCAGCATAGATACCAGCCTTATTGCTGGTGTAATTATCACGGCAGGAGACTTAGTCATTGATGGCTCGGTCCGCGGAAAAATTTCGCGTCTGTCTGATACGCTGCAGTCGTAATTGGGAGTTTGAGCATGCAACTGAATTCCACTGAAATCAGCGATCTGATTAAACAGCGGATCGAGCAGTTCGAAGTCGTTAGTGAAGCTCGCAACGAAGGTACTATCGTTGCAGTAAGTGACGGCATCATCCGCATCCATGGCCTAGCCGATGTGATGCAGGGTGAAATGATCGAGCTGCCTGGCAACCGTTTTGCAATCGCGTTGAACTTAGAACGTGATTCTGTCGGTGCCGTAGTAATGGGCCCTTATGCCAACTTGGCAGAAGGCGACAAAGTTAAAACAACAGGCCGTATTTTGGAAGTACCTGTTGGCCGCGGTCTACTAGGCCGTGTAGTCAACACGCTAGGTGAGCCAATTGACGGTAAAGGACCTATCGAAAGCGATGGTTTCTCTCCTGTTGAAGTAATTGCACCTGGTGTAATTGAGCGTAAGTCAGTTGATCAGCCAGTACAAACTGGTTATAAAGCCGTTGACTCTATGATCCCAATCGGTCGTGGACAGCGTGAATTGATCATTGGTGACCGTCAGATCGGTAAAACCGCTCTAGCGATCGACGCGATTATCAACCAAAAAGATTCTGGCATTAAGTGTGTGTACGTAGCGGTAGGCCAAAAGGCTTCTACAATCGCTAACGTGGTACGCAAGCTAGAAGAGCACGGCGCTTTGGCGAACACCATTGTTGTTGTTGCTACAGCTTCTGAAGCTGCTGCACTGCAATACTTGGCTCCATACTCTGGTTGTACAATGGGTGAATACTTCCGCGACCGCGGTGAAGACTCACTAATCGTATATGATGATTTGTCTAAGCAAGCTGTTGCTTACCGTCAAATCTCATTGCTTCTTAAGCGTCCACCAGGACGTGAAGCATATCCAGGTGATGTATTCTATCTTCACTCTCGTCTGTTGGAACGTGCTTCACGTGTTAACGCCGAGTATGTTGAGAAGTTCACTAAAGGTGAAGTTAAAGGCCAAACAGGTTCTTTGACTGCTCTACCAATTATTGAAACTCAAGCTGGTGACGTTTCTGCATTCGTACCGACTAACGTAATTTCGATTACCGATGGTCAGATCTTCCTTGAAACAGACCTATTTAACTCTGGCTTACGTCCAGCTGTTAACCCAGGTATCTCGGTTTCTCGTGTTGGTGGTGCGGCTCAGACTAAGATCATCAAGAAACTGTCTGGTGGTATCCGTACCGCTCTTGCACAGTATCGAGAGCTTGCAGCGTTCTCACAGTTTGCATCTGACTTAGATGATGCAACTCGTGCTCAGCTTGAGCATGGTGAGCGTGTTACCGAACTAATGAAGCAAAAGCAATATGCTCCAATGAGTATCGCTGATCAGTCTGTGTCTATTTTCGCAGCTGAAAAAGGCTACTTGAAGAGCGTTGAGCTAAGCAAAATCGGTAGCTTCGAAGCGTCTCTGCTCTCTTTCATGAACAGTGAACATGCTGACCTAATGAAGACTATCAACGATACTGGCGATTATAACGCTGATATCGAAGGTGAGTTGAAGGCTAGCTTGGACAAGTTCGTAGAAACCCAAACCTGGTAAATATTAGAGGTGCCTCTGGCACCTCAGGTCCAGAATTGGAGAGTAAAGATGGCCAACGCTAAAGAGATTAAAACCAAGATCGCGAGTGTTCAAAACACTCAGAAGATCACGTCTGCAATGGAAATGGTTGCCGCGAGCAAAATGCGTAGAGCACAAGATCGCATGGCTTCTAGTCGTCCATATGCAGAAAATATGCGTAAGGTGATCGGTCACGTGGCGCAAGGTTCTCTCGAATATAAGCATCCATATTTGGAAGTGCGAGAAGCTAAGCGTGTTGGTTACATTGTAGTGTCAACCGACCGTGGTCTTTGTGGTGGTCTGAACGTTAACCTTTTCAAGAAGGTTGTCGCAGACGTGAAGAAGCAGCGTGAAGCTGGTGCAGAAGTTGAATTCTGTACAATTGGTGCACGTAGTGCGCAATTCTTCAACAGCTTTGGTGGACAAGTATCTGCTTCTGCTTCAGGTTTAGGCGATGCTCCAAAGCTAGCCGACTTGATCGGAACAGTACGTGTGATGCTAGAAGCATACAACGAAGGCAAGCTGGACCGTTTGTACGTAGTATTCAACAAGTTTGTAAATACTATGACGCAAACCCCGGTGATCGAGCAGCTGCTACCTTTGCCTAAGTCAGAAGAAGATGAGTTTACTCATCAGTGGGATTACATCTACGAGCCAGATCCAAAGTTATTGTTAGATACTTTGTTGGTTCGCTTTGTGGAATCTCAAGTTTATCAAGGTGTTGTTGAAAACATCGCATCTGAGCAAGCGGCCCGTATGGTTGCTATGAAAGCTGCGACAGACAACGCTGGTGAACTTATCGGTGACTTGCAGTTGGTCTATAACAAAGCCCGTCAGGCTGCGATTACGCAAGAACTTTCGGAAATTGTTTCAGGTGCTGCCGCCGTTTAGGCTAGGTAACGAATACAAGTTTTAGAGGATTAATCATGAGCACAGGTACTGTTGTCCAAGTAATTGGCGCGGTTGTGGACGTAGAGTTTCCACATGATGCCGTACCTCAGGTATATGACGCTCTAGAGATCAAAAGTGAAGGCTTGGTGCTGGAAGTTCAGCAGCAACTTGGTGGTGGTGTAGTTCGTACCATCGCTATGGGTTCTTCAGATGGTCTGCGTCGTGGCCTAGAGGTTGTAAACTCTGGTTCACCAATTACTGTTCCGGTTGGGTCTGCGACCCTAGGCCGTATTATGAACGTATTGGGTGAGCCTGTTGATGAAGCGGGCCCTATCGGTGAAGAAGATCGCTATGTGATCCACCGTGAAGCTCCTTCATACGAAGATCAGTCAAACACAACTGAACTTTTAGAGACTGGTATCAAGGTTATCGACCTTGTATGTCCATTCGCTAAGGGTGGTAAAGTTGGTCTGTTTGGTGGTGCTGGTGTTGGTAAGACCGTTAACATGATGGAACTTATTAACAACATCGCTAAAGCACACTCTGGTTTATCAGTTTTCGCTGGTGTAGGTGAGCGTACTCGTGAGGGTAACGACTTCTACTACGAGATGGAAGATTCTGGCGTTCTAGATAAAGTGGCCATGGTATATGGTCAGATGAACGAGCCTCCAGGAAACCGTCTACGTGTGGCACTAACTGGTCTAACAATGGCTGAGAAGTTCCGTGACGAAGGTAAAGACGTTCTTTTCTTCGTGGATAACATCTACCGTTACACCTTGGCGGGTACTGAAGTATCTGCACTGCTAGGCCGTATGCCATCAGCAGTAGGTTACCAGCCAACATTGGCTGAGGAGATGGGTGTTCTTCAGGAGCGTATTACATCGACTAAGACAGGGTCTATTACCTCTGTTCAAGCCGTATACGTACCTGCGGATGACTTAACGGATCCATCACCAGCAACAACCTTCGCTCACTTAGACGCGACTGTTGTATTGTCTCGTAACATTGCTTCGCTAGGTATTTACCCAGCGGTTGACCCATTGGATTCGACTTCACGTCAGCTAGATCCACAAATTGTTGGTCAAGAGCATTACGATGTTGCTAGCGGTGTTCAAACTGTACTTCAGCGCTACAAAGAGCTGAAAGATATCATTGCGATTCTAGGTATGGATGAATTATCTGATGAAGATAAGACAACTGTATTCCGTGCTCGTAAGATTGAAAAATATCTTTCTCAGCCATTCTTCGTAGCAGAAGTATTCACCGGTTCTCCAGGTAAGTACGTTTCTCTTAAAGACACAATCCGTGGCTTCAAGGGCATTCTAGAGGGTGAATTCGATCACCTTCCAGAGCAAGCGTTCTACATGGTTGGTTCAATCGACGAAGCCGTTGAGAAAGCTAACAAAAAATAACTAAGTATTCTGTAGTAATATAGAGCACTAGTTTAAGGAGAACGGATGGCAGCCATGACAGTACAGCTTGATATGGTAAGTGCAGAAAGTCATATCTTTTCTGGTCGCGTAGCTCAGCTACAAGTTACCGGAACGGAAGGTGAGCTAGGTATTATGCCTGGTCACGCGGCTCTGCTAACAAGTATCAAACCTGGCATGGCGCGCATCGTCAAGCAAGATGGAAGCGAAGAAGTGCTTTACCTTTCAGGTGGTATCCTGGAAGTACAGCCTTCTTCAATTTCAGTATTGGCTGACGTCGTTATGCGTGCCGATGAGATTGACGAGCAAGCCGCTGCTGAAGCTAAGCTCCGTGCAGAAACCGCTATGGCGGGTGCTGGCGCAGACTTCAACTATGCAGCTGCAGCGATTGAGTTAGCTCAAGCTATCGCTCAATTACGCGTAGTCGAGACCATCAAGAAGAACATTGCCAGATAAGGTTATTGTTTGATGAAAAAAAGGCGCCTAATGGCGCCTTTTTTGTATCTAAAAGAAGGCCCTAGGAAAAGCTAAGAAAGGTTCTAGGAAAGCAAAGATGAACGGCCTTCGTCCTAGGGAACGAGACTGCGTCACTTACGGAACGCTACGCTGACGGATAACGGAACGTTCGCAAGCTCACTCACGGTAAGTTTAGCGAAAGCTTCAGTGACCCTTCTAATCAACCTACCCTAGGTTGCTTTGCCCACCAGCTTTGGGATTAGCTAGCTTTGGACAGCCGGTCCTGCTCTTATAGGATCTAGCAGGAACGTAGTGACGCTCTAGCCGTGACGAAGTCACGTCCTAGCAGCTGGTATATTTAACTGTCTGAAGAACTCTTTACCGCAATCGACATAACTTCAGAACGTGATCTAAGTAAGAACCCTTATCTCATTTGAGTGCTACCCTCAGGCACTAATTTTATGTCTGAGAGCTTCCCATGCAGCACGTGTTAATTATCGTCAATGATGCCCCTTATGGTTCTGAAAAGTTGTTCAATGCGCTTCGTTTAGCCATACAGCTCAATGAACAAGACTATTCACCCGTTCGAGTGAGCCTATTCTTAATGTCTGATGCCGTCACTGCCGTTTTACCCAATCAAAAGCCTGCCGAGGGTTATAATATCCAGCAGATGCTAGAGATTGTTATGGCGCAAAAGACGCAAGTAAAGTTTTGTGGTTCTTGTATGCATGCTCGCGGCCTAACAGAGCTTGAAGTGATAGAGGGTTGTGAGATGGCGACTATGGATGATCTTGCACAATGGGTGCTGGTGGCTGATAAAACGATTACCTTTTAAAGGCTAGCGAGTCGCTTTTAGTACTGGTATCGCTTAAAATCAGCACTCAGATACAGACCTCTCTATTTTATAAGCAAGCATTAGCTCAAGGATATAAACCAATGGCACTGAATGTAGTGATTTTGGCCGCAGGCAAGGGAACCCGCATGCGCTCAGATCTTCCAAAAGTTCTTCACCCAATCGCTCATAAGAGCATGGTTCAGCATGTAATCGATACTGCACATCAAGTGGGCAGTGATGCTATCCAGCTAGTCTATGGCTATGGTGCTGATAAGCTACAAGCAAAACTGGGTGAACAGCAGTTAAATTGGGTGCTACAAGCTGAGCAATTGGGTACAGGGCATGCGGTAGCACAGGCGAATGCCAATATCGCCGATGATGATACCGTGTTAATTCTTTATGGCGATGTGCCACTGATCCAAGCATCTACGCTTGAGGCGCTACTTGCTGCTCGCGAAGAGAATGGCTTAGCTATCTTAACTGTTAATCTACCAAACCCAACAGGTTATGGCCGCATCGTTAGAAAAGGTGGAAATGTAGTTGGTATCATCGAACAAAAAGATGCCAATGCTGAGCAGCTTGCCATTAATGAGATTAATACTGGCATTATGGCGGCGCCGGGTAAGCAGTTGAAAGCTTGGCTTGGTCAGTTATCATCGGATAATGCCCAGGGTGAATACTACCTGACTGATATTGTTGCCATGGCACACAACGATGGCGTGGCGATTACGACTGCACAGCCTGAGTCAGCTATTGAGGTCGAAGGCGCAAACAACCGTGTACAGTTGGCACAGCTTGAACGTGCTTTCCAAGCTCGTGCAGCGGAAAAGCTGATGCTTGAAGGTGCTAACCTGCGCGATCCTGCCCGTATCGATATTCGCGGTGACGTTACCGTAGGCATGGATGTGATGATCGACGTGAATGTGGTTATCGAAGGTAGAGTGACTATCGGTAATAACGTAACCATTGGCGCTGGCGTAATTCTTATCGATTGTGAGATTGCCGATAACGCTGTAATTAAACCTTACTCTATTATTGAAAATGCCAAAGTTGGTGTCGATGCGAGTGCTGGTCCTTTCGCGCGTTTGCGCCCAGGTGCAGAGCTTAAAGAAGATGCCCATATCGGTAATTTCGTTGAGATGAAGAAAGCCGTACTAGGTAAAGGCTCTAAGGCTGGACACTTAGCCTATATTGGCGATGCGACTATCGGTAGTGGTGTTAATATTGGTGCGGGTACCATTACCTGTAATTACGATGGGGCTAACAAGTTCCAGACTATTATCGAAGACAATGTGTTTGTGGGCAGTGATACCCAGTTAGTGGCACCTGTGACGATTGGCAAAGGCGCAACCTTAGGTGCTGGTTCGACGATTACTAAGGATGTTGCTGCAGATGAGTTGGTCATTACCCGTGTTAAGCAGCGTCATTTAACTGGTTGGCCACGACCAGTTAAGCTGAAAAAGTAATTTTAAAGGCTTCAAAAAAAGCGGCTCAAGAGCCGCTTTTTTGTTTTTTATTTAGCCCGTTATGTCTATGTTCAGCATATTGTCTTTAAACTTAATAAAGCCAATCGCTGTAGATACTTATTGATACATTTGTGGCTGCAAATGTTTATTCTCAATGGTAATTTTGAAGTGCGTCACTAGCCATTGTAAAGAAGTGTAAAGAAACTTAAATAAAAATAGTTCTCATTTATATTGCGACTCAATTAATACATTCATGTGTCATTTTGAGGTTGGATATGTCTGTTGGGACGTCATTTAAGTTTTCTCGTTTAGGGCTGGCAATCGTTGCTGCACTGGCTTCATCATCTGCGCTGGCTGAGGATGCAAGTGTTGACTCTGCTATTGTGGCTGAGCCAAATATCGAGCGCATTAGCGTTACAGGTCGTAGCTTTAACGATTACAATGTTGGCTCATCTTCAGGCGCTATGCGCGGCGATATCGACATCCTAGACACACCTCAATCTGTCACTGTCATTCCTGACTTCGTTACCGATGAGCAGTTAGCGACTAACCTTTCAGAAGTACTGGTTAATGACTCGAGCGTGACTGGTGGCTCTGAGAAATGGAACCGCCAAGTATTCAACATACGTGGTTTTGAGCTGTCTTCAGGCTCAGGCTTCTTGATAAATGGTCAGCAACAGTGGTCTCACTACGTACAACCTATTGAAACACTACAGCAAGTTGAGGTGCTAAAGGGCCCATCTAGTATGCTTTATGGCCAGTCAGGTCCTGGTGGACTGATCAACATGGTCACTAAGAAGCCTACTTATGAAACCATGCTCGATATCGGCTTTGATACCGATGAGCACGGCTCTACACGTTTCCAACTCGATGCTGGCGGTAGCTTAAACGAAGCCGAGACTATTCGTTATCGTACAGTGTTAGTGAAGCAAGATACGACCTATTGGAGAGAGTACCAAGATGGCACTAATCAAGAGCGTGATCGCTGGTTAGGTTATTTAAACTTAGAGTTTGATATTACCGATGATCTAATGTTGTCGCTTAAGTATGACCACACTCAAGACAAGACGGGTATCGACCGCGGTGGTTGGCTAGACAGCGACGGTGAGTTAATTGGTGGTCGTGATATTATCTGGGATCAGCCATGGGCATTCACTGACAACACTATCTCTAACCTAGGTGCAGAACTGACTTATCACTTGTCTGATGATTGGAAAGTGAAAGCGGGCTATAACGATCAGCAGTTTAATCGCCAGCGCCTAGATTCTTCACCATCGCTAATCAGCGGTTCAGAAGATCCATTTACCGATGGCTACTATGTCAGCCCATTTGACCGTTATGATGACTGGCAACATAAGACAGGTTTTGTTGATTTTACTGGTAACTTTTATACTGGCGACTTAGAGCATCAACTGCTTATCGGCGCTAACATGCTGGACTACTACTATGGTCAGCTAAAAGAGTCGGGTGATAAGAATCAAGTTGTGATGCCAGGCCAACCTATTCCTAAGCCAGATCTTGATTACAACCGTGATGAAACTTTGTACGAGAGTGAGTACAAGCATTATGGCTTCTATGTTCAAGACTTAGTGACGATTACCGATGAATGGCAAGTGCTAGCTGGCGTGCGTTACGACGAGCAGAAGAAAGACGGCGCGGGTAACAACAGTTATGCAGTGTCACCTAAGTTTGGTGTTATTTACTCTCCAGCTGAAAACGGTAGCATCTACGTTAACTACTCTAAGAGTTTCACGCCTCAAGGCATCGTAAATGATATTGATGATGTCAATGATGGTAAAAACCTAGATCCTGAATACGGTGAACAGTATGAAATTGGCACCAAATGGGAGCTATTTGACGGTAGCTTACTATTAACCGGTGCGGTATTTGATATCACGGTATCGAATGTGACGGTAACTGAAGAGATTGAAGGTAGCAGCCAAACAATTACCACTCAGTCTGGTGAGCAGCGCCATAAAGGTTTCGAGATGGGGGCACAGGGCCAGATAAGCGATAGCTGGTTTATGACAGGCTCTATGATGTACCTAGATGCTGAGTATCTTCGTCCTGAAACAGATAGCCTAAATGGTAAGACACCGGTCGACGCGCCTGAGTGGTCGGCAAACGTTTGGACACGTTATGAGATGACCGATGACTTAGCATTAAACTTCGGTGCTATCTATGTAGGTGAGCGTTTTGCTAATACCAGTAACACCATTAGCAAAGACGGCTATGTGCGATTCGATATGGGCGCCGCATACACTATGGATGTAATGGGCAGCGATGTGAGTGTACGTGTAAACGTGAAGAATCTATTCGATACCGATTACCTTGCCGGCGGCACAAATACTGATGTCACCGTGGGTGAAGGTCGTCACTTCAGCCTTGCATTGGAAGCTAAGTTCTAAAACTAAGTCGTAAATATAGGCTTAAAGTCTAGTTCGTATTAAAAGCCTCAACCTTAGGGTTGGGGCTTTTCTTTGCCTGAAATATCTCTCTTTAACGATTATAAAGGTGTAAAACTGGCAATTAAGTTTCGTTTCACTATAATGCTCCTTTCGAAACGAAACTTAGTGAAAGGTTTTATGAACAAACGAAACACTCAACAGCGACGTCATAGCATTATTAGCCTGCTTACTCAGCAAGGCGAAGTGAGTGTTGAGGAGTTATCCTTACGTTTCGAAACCTCTGAGGTCACTATTCGTAAGGACTTAGCCACTTTAGAGAAAACGGGCCTATTGTTGCGCCGTTACGGTGGCGCCGTCGCCGTGCCTGATGAGGTGACTCAGCAGTTCTCCGCCAAGATAGCACCTAACAAGCTGTCTATCGCTAAGGTGGCTGCTGAACTGATTAAAGATCATAACCGTATCATTATCGATAGTGGCAGTACCACATCAGGTTTAATCGGCGAGCTCAACAATAAGCGTGGCTTACTGGTGATGACCAATTCACTTGCACTTGCCAATTCAATTCATGAGCTTGAAAACGAGCCGACTTTATTGATGACTGGTGGGACATGGGATCCGCACTCTGAGTCCTTTCAAGGCCAAATTGCCGAGCAAGTATTACGTTCCTACAACTTCGATCAGTTGTTTATTGGTGCAGACGGTATTGATCTTGAGCGCGGCACCACAACCTTTAATGAGCTAACAGGCTTGAGTAAGGTGATGGCCGAGGTGTCGCGAGAAGTGGTGGTGATGCTTGAATCGGAAAAGCTGGGTAGACGCATACCGAACTTAGAGCTGCCTTGGAGCAAGATCAGCGTATTGGTAACCGATGATAAGTTACCAAGAGATGCGCTAGAGACTATTTCTAACCATGGGGTGCGGGTCATTCTTGCACCTTATGCCGGGTAACTATTACAAGCAGGCTGCTTGTTTAAATTATCTAGTTTCAAATTTAACTTTTAACTTTCAATTTAACTCTCATACAGAGAGATTAGGTAACTAAATATGTGTGGAATCGTTGGCGCTGTAGCGCAAAGAGATGTGGCAGAAATTCTGGTTGAAGGCCTAAGACGCCTCGAATACCGCGGTTATGATTCTGCTGGTGTCGCGGTATTAAATAATGGTGAGTTAAATAGAACTCGTCGCGTGGGCAAGGTACAAGAATTATCTGCAGCTTTAGAGGCTGCACCTCTTGCTGGTGGCACGGGTATCGCGCACACACGTTGGGCAACCCATGGTGAGCCGAGCGAGCGTAATGCTCACCCGCATCAGTCAAATGGCGATATCGCGGTTGTACACAACGGTATTATTGAAAACCATAACAAGCTACGTGAGATGCTCAAAGGCTTAGGTTACGTGTTTGAGTCAGACACAGATACTGAGGTGATCTGCCACTTAGTACATCATGAGTTAAAGACTCACAAGACCCTACTTGCTGCAGTTCAAGCAACGGTAAAACAGCTTGAAGGTGCCTATGGTACTGTGGTTATCGACCGCACTGATAGCGAGCGCATGATAGTGGCTCGCTCTGGTAGCCCGCTAGTTATCGGTTATGGTCTTGGTGAAAACTTTGTCGCTTCTGATCAATTAGCACTATTGCCTGTTACTCGCTCTTTTGCTTTCCTAGAAGAAGGTGATGTTGCCGAAGTGACTCGCCGCGAAGTGAACATCTATGATGTTGACGGTAATGCAGTTGAGCGTGAGGTTAAAGAGTCGGAAGTCACTCATGACGCCGGTGATAAAGGTGAATACCGTCACTACATGCTAAAAGAGATCTACGAGCAGCCAACGGCAATCGCCCGTACGCTAGAAGGTCGTATCGCCGCTGGCAAAGTATTAGATACAGCCTTTGGTGATAACGCTGCTGAATTCTTAAAAGATATTAAACACGTACAGATCATCGCTTGTGGTACCAGTTACCATGCGGGTATGGCAGCACGTTACTGGTTAGAAGATTGGGCTGGCGTATCTTGTAACGTCGAAATCGCATCAGAGTTCCGTTACCGCAAGTCGCACCTGTTTCCTAACAGCTTGCTTGTGACCATTTCACAGTCTGGTGAAACTGCAGATACCTTAGCGGCAATGCGTTTAGCCAAAGAGATGGGTTATAAGGCAACATTGACTATCTGTAATGCTCCAGGCTCTTCATTAGTACGCGAATCAGATATGGCGTACATGATGAAAGCGGGCGCAGAGATTGGTGTTGCATCGACTAAAGCCTTTACCGTGCAGCTAGCGGGTCTGTTGATGCTGACTTCTGCTATTGGCCGTTACAACGGTATGTCTGATGAGATGCAGGCTGAGATCAGCCAAAGCCTGCTTTCAATGCCAGCTAAAGTAGAGCAAGCATTAGGTTTAGATGATGCGATTGCTGCATTGGCAGAAGATTTTGCCGATAAGCATCATGCACTATTTTTAGGTCGTGGCGATCAATATCCAATCGCGATGGAAGGTGCACTTAAGCTAAAAGAGATCTCTTATATTCACGCAGAAGCTTATGCATCTGGTGAGCTTAAGCACGGTCCACTAGCACTGATTGATGCCGATATGCCGGTTATTGTGGTTGCACCTAATAACGAACTGTTAGAGAAGCTAAAGTCTAACGTCGAAGAAGTGCGTGCTCGTGGTGGCTTGATGTATGTGTTTGCTGATAAAGATGCCGAGTTTGAATCTGATGACACTATGAAGGTGATCCCTGTACCTCACTGTGATGAGTTTATGGCACCACTTATCTATACTATTCCACTACAATTACTTTCTTATCATGTGGCCTTGATTAAAGGTACTGACGTTGATCAACCACGTAATTTGGCTAAGTCAGTTACGGTTGAGTAAGTATTTGATTAGCAATGAGTGAAACAAAAAAGCGGCTACCTAGGTAGCCGCTTTTATATTTAATCAATTAAGCTGATACTTATTTAAAGCTTATTAAATAAATCGCCTTATAATTGAAATTTAATAAATTTAAACGCTAACGAATGATATTGTCGTTAGCGCCATAAATTACTTACTCTTTACCGTAAACGTTATTTTCTTGCTCTTGAACACGAATAAACGTAGTACGCTTAGTTAACTCTTTTAGAGATGCCGCACCAACATAAGTACAAGTAGAGCGAACGCCGCCCATAATATCGTTAATGGTGTTATCTACACTGCCTTTAAATGGTAGTAGTACGGTTTTACCTTCAGCTGCTCGGTATTTTGCTACGCCGCCAGAATGCTTATCCATGGCCGACTGTGACGACATGCCATAGAACTTAACCATTTTCTTACCATCTTGCTCAACGACTTCTCCGCCGCTCTCTTCATGGCCAGCTAACATACCGCCAAGCATAACGAAGTCAGCACCACCGCCGAAGGCTTTAGCTACATCACCGGCACAACTACAGCCACCGTCACCGATGATCTGTCCACCTAAACCGTGCGCTGCATCGGCGCATTCGATAATGGCTGAAAGTTGTGGATAGCCAACACCGGTTTTTACACGTGTCGTACATACAGACCCCGGGCCAATGCCGACCTTAACTATATCTGCACCAGCAATAATGAGCTCTTCGACCATATCACCCGTAACCACGTTACCAGCACTGATAACTTTCATTGGGTATGCTTGTCTTACTTTACGCACGTAATCAACTAGGTGCTCAGAGTAGCCGTTAGCGATATCGATACAGATGAAGGTAAGGTCTTCAGACATCGATAGAATTTCACTAAGTTTGATAAAGTCTGCATCAGAGGTGCCGCTAGAAACCATAACGTGTTTCAATACATCTGCAGTTTGGTTTGCTACAAATTCGCTCCACTGCCCGACACTGTAATGCTTATGAACAGCAGTCATTACATTGTGCTCGGCTAGGCTAACAGCCATTTCAAAGCTAGCTACAGAATCCATGTTGGCAGCAATAATTGGCACTCCAGACCAAGTCTTGCCACTATGCTTAAAAGTAAATTGACGGTTTAAGTCTACTTGAGAACGGCTCTTCAACGTTGAACGCTTAGGTCGGATAAGAACATCTTTAAAACCTAATTTTAGATCTTGTTCAATACGCATAGTTTATTCCTCACATGGATTTTGCGCGCAGCAAAACCGCCGATAAAAAGTAGTTTTATCGGATATTAAATTAATTCCTGAGTTTATTTCAGGCACAAAAAAACCGGAACGTTTGTGGACGCTCCGGTTTTAGGCATTATAGGAACAGATTTCTTATTAGCAAGTTCTCAAATTAAAACTATCATTTCTTAAAAACGGAAGGTTATTATTTTGTTGATACCTGCTTGCGTCTTTGTTTTTATTTCACTGTGAGTGATTAGCTAAGCTGCATAACGTAAAACCCTGATATTAACTAGTTAAGGTTTACTTATCTTTTGCGGCTTTCTCTTTAAACTCTTTCATATCGAAATTATCTAGTAATAATAAGGTGTCAGCTATAGCCGATTTGAGTTTCGCCGCAGGTGGGTAGGTTGGTTTCTTTGTTTGCTTCAGAGATTCTCTGCGAGTGACAAACTCCAGCATTGTCTCAAGGTTTTCGGGACAATTTATATCGAGAGCGGGGAGCTTTTTGTTGGATGCGTTGTTATAGATTTCAAACTCTCTTTGCAGGCATTCTTGAGCTTCTCTTATTCTTTCCATGTATAAGGTTCTCTTTAATCAATTCAGCAATAACCCCGAAGCTATCTTAATAACCTAGTTTAAACAAGCTTGTAGGCTAAAGTCAGTATTTTAGGTGGGAGACTATCGGTTATCTCGCCCTTATGTACTATATGGAAAGAAAAAACGCTCACTATTTATAGCGAGCGTTATCTGATTTAGCCAAATTGTCCGCTGACATAGCCATGAGTTCGCTGATCTCGTGGTTGATTGAATATCTGGGTGGTTTCTCCATGCTCTACTAACTCTCCCATCCAGAAGAAGGCGGTCTTATCGGAGATCCGCTTGGCCTGATTCATTGAATGAGTGACGATGACAATGGTGAATTGTTTGCGTAGTTCATCCATTAACTCCTCGATCTTGTGCGTCGCAATAGGGTCGAGTGCGCTGGTGGGCTCATCCATTAAAATGACCTCAGGTTTCATCGCGATGGTGCGTGCAATACACAGACGCTGTTGCTGCCCGCCAGATAAACCAAATGCTGGTGTATTAAGTCTATCTTTCACTTCCTCCCATAGAGCGGCACTACGCAGCGACTCCTCTACGGTATCATCGAGCACTTTTTTGTCTTTAACTCCCTGAGCTCTGAGCCCAAAAGCAACGTTCTCATAGATACTCATTGGGAAAGGGTTAGGCTTTTGAAACACCATACCCACACGCATTCTTAGGTGTTTTACATCAACATCTTGATAGATATTGTTGCCATCAAACATCACGTCACCATCAATCTTCACACCAGCTACTAAGTCATTCATACGGTTTAGTGTTCGCAGCAGAGTCGATTTACCACAACCAGAAGGGCCAATTAACGCGGTAACTTGGCGAGCAGGTATGGTTAGAGAGATATTCTTTAGCGCATGGTTGTCGCCGTAAAATAGGTTTAAGTTGTTCACTTCTAGCTTATTCATGGAGATAACCTTACTTAGATGAGCGGTTTAAGCGTGAGGCAATCACTTTGGTTGCCAGATTTAAAATAAGTACCAAGACAATCAACACTGTGGCGGTAGCATAGGCCTGATCCCACTCGTGTTGAGTAAAGAGTTCTTGAGTCAATTTATAAAGGTGAACCGTTAAGGTGCGGCCAGATTCTAAGACAGATTCAGGTATTTGAGTCACCATGCCCGCAGTTAAAAATACTGGGGCTGATTCACCTATGACTCTGCCCGTACTTAGGATGATTGACGTGACGATACCCGGTAATGCGCTTGGAAGTACTAAGCGGCAGATGGTGTAAATTTTCGAGCTACCCAGAGCATAGCCGCCCTCGCGATAACTCATAGGCACAGATAGTAGCGCTTCCTCTGTGGTGCGGATTATTACAGGTAAAATCAGCATAGCTAATGTCAACGCACCCGAAAGAATTGAGAAACCTAGCCCTAGGGTGGTGACGAAGAATGTCATACCGAATAGACCGTAAACGATCGATGGAATACCCGCCAACGATTCGGTGCAGAAGCGGATGACCTTAACGACTTTACTCCCCGGCGCTGCATATTCAGTTAGGTAGATAGCTGTCATTATGCCAATAGGGGCGGCGAAGGTCAGTGATAGACCGACCATGTAAACGGTCGACACTATCATAGCCCAAATACCCGAGGCTTCACCGATACGTGTGTAGGCGCCAGTGATAAATTCCCAACTGACATGATCTAGGCCATTGCTTAAGATGTGCCAAACGACCCAGAGTAAAAACAGTAGTGTTGTTGCCGCTGCGGCCCAAATAGCGGCTAGCATCAGCTTATCTTGGTTGTCTCGTGAAAGTTGTAACATTAGTGAGCTCGCTTTCGGTTGAGATAAAGCAGTGAACCGTTTAGTAATATGATAAAGGCCAGTAGCACTATGCCTGTCGAGTACAGAGCGTTGGCATGGATCCCGGTAGCGTATGACATCTCCATGGCGATATTGGCGGTTAAGGTTCTAGCTGGCTCAAGTATCGAGCCGGGCATTGCTGGTGCGTTACCCATCACCATAATAATTGCCATGGTTTCCCCTATTGCGCGTGCGACACCTAGGGCTATGCCTGTGTAAATACCACTGCGTGCGGCAGGAATGAGAACTTTAAAGATACTAAAGATGTGCGAAGCCCCTAACGCGAGCGCCCCCTCTTTATAGGTTGGAGGTAGGGCGCGCAGTGAGGTTTCTGAAATCGTAATCACAGTTGGCAAGATCATGATGGCCAACACGATTACACCTGCAAGTATGGTGTTACCTGCAGGAATATTAAAAATGGTCTCGATGGCTGGAACAATAATGACCAAACCAAAGAAGCCATAAACCACTGAAGGGATACCAGCTAGTAGCTCAACAGCAGGGCGAATTATATTGGCTAACCAGTTTGGGGCTAATTCGGCTAAGAACACTGCCGTAAGCAACGCGATGGGGACACCAATAATCACTGCGCCAGCGGTGGAGATAAGTGATGCGACTATCATTGGTAACAAGCCAAACAGTGCTGGTGGTAGCCACTCTTTGCCTAATATCATCTGCGAAACGCCAGCCTCTTTAAAGGCGGGTAAGCCTTCGCTAAAGACAAACCATCCTATGGTTGCGACCGAAAGCACGCCAACCATGGCGCAACTAAGGAAGAGTATATGAAAACTCATCTCTTTCCAGTCATAGGACTTTGCTGGAGCGAGTTTAAGCCCTTGTGGTTGGACTTTACTGGCTGTTGTCATCACTTAACCTCGACATCTACCTATAATGAACGGTTGATACAGAGGAAAGTGTTTCCTCTGTATCTTGTCATTGAATTATTGAACAGGGATATAGCCTTCTGCAGCCACTATGCTTTGACCATCTTTCGATAATATGTAGTTGATAAAGTCGTTGGCATTTTTGGGGGCCTGCTTGTCCATTAATACGATAAATGGACGGGCAATTTGATAGTCGCCAGCGATGATGTTTTTCTCTGTCGCTGCGATACCGTTTACATCGATAGCGCGTAAGCTGTCATCGACACTGCCTAGAGATATATAGCCGATAGCATATGGGTTGTTGGCGACAATGGTCTTGATCATGCCGTTACCGTTACCTACTTGGGCAGTTGGTGAGATAGCTGTGACCTTGTGGCCGTTAATCGTGCGTTGTAGCTTCATTATTTCTTCAAATGCACCGCGCGTTCCCGAGCCATTCTCACGGGTAACAACGACGATTGGGCGAGCTTCACCGCCAACCTCTTTCCAATTCTTAATTTCACCACGATAGATTTTTGATATCTGCTCTTGGGTGAGATTTTTCACAGGGTTAGCCTTGTTCACAGCTGCCGCAATACCATCACGTGCGATGACAATTTCTTTAGTATTGCTATTGAGCTCACTTTCTTTGACGTTGCGTGAAGACATACCAATCATGCTGGTACCATCTTTCGCTGCACGAATGCCAGCCGATGAGCCAGTACTTTGTACTTCAACGTTAGTGTTAGTGGTGTTTTGATAATTTTCTGCAAGCACTTCCATTACGTGAGCTACAGATGTCGAACCTGATACTGTTACCGTGCTTGCATGTGCAAGAGGTGTCGTCATTAGACCTACTGCGGTTAACAAGCCAAATACTTTTTTCATTACGATTTCCACTCTATTGTTTGGTCGCTTAGATACGAGTTATTTACAAAACCAAGTTAGTGCCTCACTGAAGGCAAGCGCATTAAGACAGACTTATATGACAGTTATGTGACTAAGAAACAGGTTAGGTTAATTTGAAAGGCTCACTCGATGTGTATTAGGAAATACTGTTTTTTAGGTTCTAATCGTTTTTTGTTACATGAACAAAAATTCAGAATGGGTTTATTAAGCCGTCTTTAGCTGTACTCGACTCTAGGTTTTATGGGGTGTGGAGCAGGTTTTTTATGGTGATTGCGCGGTTGTTACTTCTGCGAGTTAACTTCAAATTAAGTTTAGATTAACAACTCGCGAGGGCAAATATGTTATGTTTCGGTTATTAGAACGCAGGATAAATTTATTATTAAACTTTTATGACAATATGTGTTTGCCACATATTTGTACAAATAATTAGTCACAATAACTTATGTATTCAACCCCAAGTTACTTTTGGCGTCTATCCTTTATGCGTAAGCATGAACTCTCACATATAAATACTTAATAAAGGTGCTTCTATGACGACTGAAATGGTCATGATTGGTATGTCGATTTTGATCTTGGTCGGTATTTTGTTGCATCACCCTTCTCGTACCTTAGGGATCCCGTCGCTTCTTATCTTCATGGGCGTAGGGCTTATGTTAGGAAATGGCGAGTTTAACTTTGTCTATGATGATTTAGATAAGACTGCGTGGATAGGTGGTTTGGCGCTAAACATGATTGTGTTTGTAGGCGGCATAAACACCTCAACTGATAAAATTAAAGTGGCTTATAAAGAGGGCGGCGTACTGGCCTCCTTTGGTGTGTTGTTTACCACACTGTTTTTTGCGGTCATTTTATATTGGCTACTCGATTTTGATTTTATTACTTGTCTGCTGTTTGCTGCAATCGTGTCATCTACCGATGCCGCAGCCGTATTTTCTATTCTCGAGTCTAAAAAGTTAAAGCTAAAAGAGCAGACCGATACGGTATTGGAGTTTGAGTCGGCCACCAACGACCCGGTCGCCATGCTATTGGTTATCTTTCTAACGGATATGGCGCTCTCTACGGGTAAGAGCATAGCTGCATCAGATATAGCTCTGGAACTGGTAACCCAAATCGGTGTTGCTATGGTTGTCGGTTGGCTGGTGGCTAAAATCGCTGTATCGCTACTTAATCGCATTCATCTATCTGAGTTTGGGCTTATTCCTGTGTTTGTTTTAGCCAGCTTTGTTATTGCGACCTATGGCGCCGAGTTACTAGGGGGTAATATCTTGCTGGCTTCTTATATTGCAGGTGTGGTGATAGGCAATGGTATTAAGCGTGGGCAGTTGGTTAATCTACACTTCTTTAACAGCTTATCTTGGTTGGCTCAGGCACTGATGTTTATCGTGTTAGGGTTACAGATCTTCCCACAGTCATTAGCAACTGTGTTCGTAAGCTCATTATTGCCGGCGCTACTATTGATACTGGTGGCTAGACCTTTAGCTGTGCAGCTCTGTTATCTGCCATTTGTTAAGGCGAGCTGGAAGAAGCGTTTATTTATCTCTGCGATAGGCTTAAAAGGCGCAACACCAATTGTATTTGCATTAATTCCAGCTGCGGCTGGCGTACCTGGAGCCTTAGATATCGTGCATATGGTGTTCTTTATCGTATTGTTCTCAGTCTTTATTCAAGGGGGAGCTATCGCTCCTTTGGCAAATAAGCTAGGTTTGAACCGTTCCGATAAAGATTAATGAACCGTTTATGCCGCTGCTGTGACTAACGCATTTTTAGCTTCAATTCCTTTCCATACCTTTTCATGGAAGTAGAACACAACTGTATTGATAGCGGGCTCGATTAATGCAACTGCGCCACCAATGACCACACTTCCGGTCAATAGGTAAGTAATAGTGAAAGCTACGCTAAAGTGAAGTATTGCGAAAGTCATGGTCTTAATCATGGTGAGTCCCCCTATTTGAATTAACTAAATGATAATGGTTCTCATTTGTAATTTAAAGAGGATTACTTAGATTTATTTAATGGGATAAATCGATTAGAAGGGAGCGGTAACCCCATCGGTGAATTCACTGATGGGGTTCGGTAGGTATGTTAAGTGCTAGGTATTAGTAGTGCCATGGGAAAGAGGAGAAGTCTTGGTCACGCTTCTCAAGGAAGGCGTCACGGCCTTCTCTGGCTTCCTCGGTTCCGTAAGCTAAACGGGTTGCTTCACCTGCAAATAGTTGCTGACCCACTAAGCCATCGTCTGGCAGGTTAAAACCGTACTTCAACATGCGCATCGCCGTTGGTGACTTAGAGTTGATCTCCTTAGCCCACTTTAATGCTTCAGTCTCTAACTCTTGGTGAGGAATGGCGCGATTTACCATACCCATGTCGAAAGCTTCTTCTGCTGAATAGTTAAAGCCTAAGAAGAAGATTTCACGAGCACGCTTTTGACCTATCATCTTAGCAAGATAGGCACTGCCGTAGCCTGAATCGAAACTGCCAACGTCTGGATCGGTTTGCTTGAACACAGCGTGTTCTTTTGAGGCAAGGGTTAGATCGCACACTACGTGCAAGCTGTGGCCACCACCAACAGCCCAACCTGGTACGACAGCGATAACAACCTTAGGCATAAAGCGGATTAAGCGCTGAACTTCGAGGATATGCAGACGACCCATACGAGCAACATCTGGCGTACCTTCTTCTGCACCTTCATATTTGTAGCCATCTTTACCACGAATACGTTGATCACCACCGGCACTGAAAGACCATTGGCCTTTAGCCGAAGGACCATTACCCGTTAATAGCACGCAACCTACATCTGACCATTGGCGAGCATGATCTAGTGCTGTATATAGCTCATCGACAGTCTTTGGTCGGAATGAATTGAGGCAATCAGGGCGGTTAATCGCGATACGCACAGTGCCCTGATCTTTGGCTCTGTGGTAGGTAACATCTTCGAAATCAAATCCAGGAACGAGATCCCATAGTTCGGGATCAAAAATGTCTGATACTTGTTGTGTCATGAGCTGATAGCCTTTTCACTTCATTTAATTACAGTAATGGCTAAAGGCTAGGCTGAATCAGATCTCAGGTCAATCAAGTTTGTAGGCTAACTGAGATCTGTTGCATTATCGGCTTGCGGTTAAGCATATTAGTTGAGCTTATCGCAGATGTAGGTTTGGTTTTCCTTGCTAAATGCTGAGTGGCGACTAGCACCATTGCCACAAAACTCATCCTTGTAATCATCGAGTTTAGCTTGAGATTGAGTGATGAGTTGCAATGCTTGTTGTTCGGTAGCTGAAAGACGGTCAGCAATATCTGTCTTTAATAAATCCACTTTATCGTCGAGGCGTTGGATTTGTGTTCCCGTCATGCTATCTAGCTTATCTTCCGCTTGTTGGTAGATCCCTTGAACTTCAGCAATTGGCTCATCTAAGGTGTTTGTTTCTGTATAAAGGTAGTAAAGAATTCCTGCAATTATTGCCAATATGATCCAGCCCTTCATCTTTTAGTCCTATCTAGGTGAATAACTTGTATTATAAGCGTTATAATAAGCTAGTTTTCTTGCAATATTAAAGCTGTAAGGCTGCAAAATGAACGCTCAACAAAATAAAAAAGACTTCTCAAAAACTGAAAGAATCAAGATCCACCAACCCGATGCGACTAAGGCTGACCGCTTTAACCCGCGTAACCGTATCTATGTCAGGGCCGTTGAAGGGCTATGGACGACACTGCGTCGCCGTATAGGTTGGATCGCAATGCTATTCTTTTTGCTTCTACCATGGATCCCATGGGGAGATCGTCAGGCTGTCTGGTTTAATCTTGCAGAGCAGAAGTTTCATGTGTTTGGGCTGACTATCTGGCCTCAAGACTTTACCTTATTAGCTGCATTATTGATGATTGCAGCATTTGGACTGTTTTTTATCACTACATATTTAGGTCGAGTATGGTGCGGCTATACCTGCCCGCAGACCGTTTGGACTTTTATCTTTATCTGGTTTGAAGAGAAGCTAGAAGGCTCACGCAATAAGCGTATTAAACTAGATCAGATGCCATGGAGTTTTGACAAACTATGGCGAAAAACAGCGAAACATGCCTCTTGGTTGTTTATCTCTTTATTGACCGCAATGACGTTTGTCTCTTACTTTGTGCCGACGAGTGAAGTCTATATAGAGGTATTTAGCTTAAATGCCAGCGGAGCTATCTATTTCTGGGTTATCTTCTTCACTTTTGCGACATACGGTAATGCCGGTTGGATGCGTGAGATCATGTGTCTGCATATGTGTCCTTATGCGCGATTCCAGTCAGCGATGTTTGATAAGAACACTTATATAGTCGGCTATGATGTACAGCGTGGTGAGGTGCGTGGACCAAGATCGAGAAAAGCAGACCCTAAAGCGATGGGCTTGGGTGACTGTATCGATTGTGACTTATGTGTACAGGTATGCCCAACGGGTATCGATATTCGCAATGGTTTACAGTACGAATGTATAAACTGTGGTGGCTGTATCGATGCCTGTGATACTACGATGGAGCGTATGGGTTATGAGAAAGGCCTCATTAGTTACACCACAGAAAACAAGCTAGAAGGAATTAAAGAGAAGGTACTTAGACCTAAGCTTGTTGGTTATGGTGTCGTACTTTCAGTAATGATACTTATCTTTATCTATGCAACTGCGACGATAGCGCCAATTCGTATCGACATCATCCGAGATCGAAACCAATTATTCAGAGAAACCGATGCTGGTTTGATTGAAAACACCTTCACCTTGAAGATCCTCAATAAAACTGAAAGCGCGCATATCTATAATATGAGTGTCGAGGGATTAGCTAACTATGAATGGATTGGTCCGCAACAAGTCACTATCGAAGGTGGAGAGGTTCTGACTCTACCAATTAGTGTTGCTGTTGACCCAGTCGATCTCTCTAGAACGATGACTCATATTAACTTTAAAGTGGTTACGGATGACGGCGGGATTGAAGCAAAGCAAGAATCACGCTTTTTCGGTAACTAACCTAAAGAGACAAAACATATAAAAATGGGGCTTTTAGCCCCTTTTTTGTACGTATCGTTTGATAACTATGCATTTGATTCGAATATTCTCATTTAATTAAGAAAGCCCCTTGCGCTCGTCTTAAATCTCCCTATAATGCGCATCCACTGACACGACACAGCAGGCTAACTACCCAGCGTAAACGCTAGATAGAACGGGACTTGCAGCAGTGTTAGGGATTCAAAAATCGAAAGAGATTTGAATCTGGTGACAAGCGGTTTAAGAGCTTCATTTGATGTGCCTTGTATAAAGAATCATCGCTTGAAAAACTTCTTAAAATAAACGCTTGACGCCAACAACGGGAAGTGTAGAATACGCAGCCCTAGCCACTTGAAGCGGTTCGTAAGAACGCCAAGCAGGCAACGCTCTT